>CAZKSY010000058.1:0-22700 GCA_964555605.1 uncultured Chitinophagaceae bacterium
AGGACGATGAATTTATAGGTGATATAGCAGCCCTCATACGGCCAACAGAAAAATACGATCAGGCAACCGCTTTTGAATTAGTACGGACGGAGTTGCTCGAGAAGATAGGTGAAAGTAAAAAAAGGTAAATCGAAAAGTGAGCAAGTAAATTTCACACTAATGTCTTCAAATTGTGTTTGTAGATTTCAGCGTAGGTATTTCTCAACGCATTCCTTGTATAAAAAAGTAAGATAACTACTCTCGATAAAAAGTGCCCGGTAGTGTACCTCTTCATAATTTTTTTCACCTGATGTGGATCATAAATGCTTCCTGTAATTCCCTCTCAGGGTTTGTATTTATTCCCTTTGGCATGTAGTCCAGCATTTAAGAATCCGGACAAGCACTCCGGCATTTATTATCAATATCTCCGTTGTTTACATACGAAAAACGTACCCCTTAAATGCACAGGCATTTTTCAACCATTTAAAATCTGATTTATGAAAACTGTTTATCTCCTCTTTATCCTCCTGTTTCTCTCTGTTTCTTCCTATAGCCAAACCGCTACCAAGCCCGCTGGTGCCGGAACCCTGGCAGATCCCTTTAGAATTGCAACACTGAATAATCTGTATTGGATCGTAGCACCGGGTACTGTTGATGGATTTACGGAGACCGACCGATTTTCGAAATATTATAAACAAACCGCCAATATTGACGCCAGCGCTACCTCTACCTGGGAGTCGGGTGCCGGCTGGAGACCCATCGGGAATGCAATCAGCGCCGCCCTACGTTTTTCGGGCAGCTATCATGGCCAGGGTTACACCATAAGCGGGTTATATCTTAATCGACCTACTCTTTCCGGTGCCGGTCTGTTCGGAATGGTAACCACCAATGCTTCTATAACATATGTGGCTCTTTTGAATGAAACGATAACCGGGAAAGACCATGTGGGCGGTTTGGTAGGAGTAATTGATGGTACCAGTACTATTACAAATTGTTACACCACAGGAACCATCAGTACGGCCGCCGGTAATAACCGCTGCGGTGGCTTAATTGGCATGATTTCCTCCTCAGCAACGGTATCTGATTGTTATTCTACCTGCGCTGTTTCAGCTAATCAATATGCCGGTGGTTTAATTGGTGAGATCAGAACCGGGGTAACCGTTGACAGGTGCTATGCCACCGGTGCTGTTCAGTCTGCTGCCGGGTACTCAGGCGGCTTGATCGGTTACACCCAATCTCCTGTTTCAAATTGTTATGCAAGAGGTAATGTTAGCTGTACCTCCGCTTTTCTGGTGGGCGGTCTGGTAGGATATAGTAGTGGAGGTGCTATCAGTAATTGTTATGCAACCGGTACCGTACCAACGAGTGGTTCCTGGCTGGGAGGACTTACCGGTTATTGCAGCGGAGCCACTACAAACTCTTATTTTGATTCCCAAACTTCGGGTATTGCTACCAGCCATACCGGCACAGCTAAAACAACAGCGGAGATGACGACACAGGCTACTTTTAGCGGATGGAATTTTCCAACGGTTTGGCATCTGACAGCAGAAAATGCCGGCTATCCACATCTCGAATGGACCGGTTATACAGTATTGCCGGTACTTTTGAAACAATTCAATGTAAAAGCTACAGGTAATAACGTACAATTTAATTGGGCTACCGCACAGGAGTTTCAATCTTCTTATTTTGATCTGCAAATGAGTACCGATGGCAGAAACTGGGTGTCCATTCATAAAGCCAGTGCTGCCGGTCAGAGTAATACGACAATCACCTATGCGTATCAGTATGAAGAAAAGCTGAGTGGCGTCCACTATTATCGGTTACTGATGGTAGATATTGACAAACGTTTCAGCATTTCAAATACAGCCGAGGTAAATATTCAGGAAACGACGTTCCGGAAAATCCTGCTCAATAATCCCATCAGGGATGGTTGGATGCAGGTACAACTCGATACGCCCGCTACCCTGCAATTATATTCCAATAATGGCCTTTTGGCAGGAACCTATACCCTTACCGCAGGCCATCATCGTATCAATGTAAATAATTTGGTTTCCGGTATTTACCTGTTGCGTGCTGAAGGAGAGGTGATCAAAGTGGTTAAACAATAGTAGGCAACAAGAGTATGTAGTCTGGTAAATAAAATACCCTCTTCTGCAAAAAACTGGCGGAAGAGGGTATTTTTATTATAATTTTTCAAATCGTGCCTGGAAGAAGCGCAGGTATTTCGGCTCGTACACCATTTTCATGCCTTTGATCTTGTGCCGGCGTTCAAATACGCGGGCCGTAGATTCGGCAATCACATCCATATGCGCCTGTGTGTACACCCTTCTCGGGATCGTAAATCGTACCAGTTCCAGTTTGGGATAATAATTATCGCCGTTTGCTTTTCTGCCCGCAGATACAATGCCGCGTTCCATGGTACGTACCCCGGAATCGAGATACATTTCAGCCGCCAGGGTTTGGGCCGGATATTGATCCTGCGGAATATGCGGCAGGAATTTTTTCGCATCCACGAAGATGCCATGTCCGCCAACAGGCATCACAATCGGAATGCCGAATTCGATCATCTTTTCGCCCAGATAGATCACCTGTCCTACACGTGCTTGTATATGCGCATCATCCACGCTCTCTGTAATACCGATTGCCATGGCTTCCATATCACGTCCGGCCAATCCACCATAGGTATGCAGCCCTTCATACACCACTACCATGTTCCGCGCTTCTTCAAAAAGATCCCAGTCGTTCAATGCCAGGAACCCGCCGATATTCACCAGTGCATCTTTCTTGGCACTCATGGTAGCGCCATCGGTAAGGGAACATATCTCCTTGACGATGGACCGGATGCTTTTCTTTTCGTATCCTTTTTCCCGCTGCTGAATAAAGTAGGCGTTCTCTGCCACTCTTGTCATATCATGTATGATGCGGATGCCGTGTTTTTTGGTAAGGGCACGCAGGGCTTTCAGATTGCCCATGCTGATGGGTTGACCGCCCGCCATATTCACACTGGTCGCAATACTCACATAGGGAATTTTAGCCGCCCCATGTTTTTTGATCAGGGCCTCCAGTTTATTCAGATCAACATTTCCCTTGAAGGGCAGTTCGATCTCGGGGTCATGTGCCTCGTTGATGATAATGTCTTCGAATTTTCCTCCAGCGAGTTCCTGATGCAAACGGGTGGTGGTAAAATACATGTTGCCGGGAATGATATCCCCTTTTTTGATCAGGATCTTTGAGATGATATTCTCTGCTCCCCGACCCTGGTGGGTGGGTACCACATATTTATACCCATAATATTCCTGTATCACCGATTCGAGGTGGTAGAAATTCCGGCTGCCGGCATAAGCTTCGTCGCCCAGCATCATACCGGCCCATTGACGGTCGCTCATGGCTGAAGTGCCGCTATCGGTGAGCAGATCGATATACACATCTTCAGATCGCAATAAGAAAGTATTATAGCCTGCGCCAATGAGTGCCTTTTTGCGTTGAGCAGGAGTGGTCATTTTTAATAATTCGACCATTTTTATTTTGTAGGGCTCCGCCCAACTGCGTTTGATCGTTGCTTTCATACAATTATTATTAAGATTTTATGGGTTCAAGTTTTGCAGTAAAATGCCGGAGCAGGGGCGCTTCTTCCAGAATACGCAGTCCATGGATCTGCGCTCTTTTTTGAAATACCTCAATGATCACTTCGGCAACATAATCAATATGACTTTGCGTGTATACCCTTCTCGGGATGGCCAATCGAACCAGTTCCAGTGTCGCAGGAATCAGTGTGCCGTCAGCATCATATTTGCCGAACATCAGCGAACCGATCTCCACACTCCGAATGCCGCCTTCCAGATAAAGAGCACAAATAAGGGCCTGACCGGGATATTGATCCACCGGAATATGCGGTAAGAAGGCTTTCGCATCCAGATATACAGCGTGACCGCCGGCCGGCTGCATAACGGGTACACCTGCAGCGGCTAATTTCTGCGTGAGGTATTCGATGCTGCGGATGCGATATTGTAAATAAGGCTCTTCCAGCACTTCCTCGAGGCCGATAGCGATCGCTTCGAGGTCGCGTCCGGCCAATCCGCCATAAGTAGGAAAACCCTCCGTAATGATCAAAAGGTTGCGGCATTTCAGCGCCAGGTCCTTGTCGCGCAAGGCGAGAAACCCGCCAATATTGGCAAATGCATCTTTTTTGGCACTCATCAAACATCCATCTGCATACGAAAAGAGCTCCAGTGCAATGGAACGTACGCTCCGGTCCTGATAGCCCGGCTCGCGAAGTTTGATGAAATAAGCATTCTCGGCAAAGCGACAGGCATCAATAAACAATGGAATATTAAATTGCCGGCAGATCTTTTTCACGGAACGTATATTTTCCATGCTCACCGGCTGTCCACCTCCTGAGTTATTGGTGACCGTTAGTAACACCAATGGTATGTTGGCGGCGCCCAATTCCCGGATCGTTTTCTCGAGGGCAACCGTATCCATGTTTCCTTTAAAAGGAGCCGGAATGGAGGGATGTTTGCCTTCTTCACAAATGAGATCGATCCCGGTAGCGCCGGAAAATTCAATATTGGCACGGGTGGTATCAAAAAGGGTATTGCTGATAAAATATTTACCGGGGCCGCCTACTATGCTGAAAAGTATTTTTTCGGAGGCCCTTCCCTGGTGGGTCGGGATCACGATCGGTAAACCGGTGATCTCTTCTACCGTTTGTTCAAAATGAAAGAAACTCTGACTGCCGGCATAGGATTCATCTCCTTTCATGATACCGGCCCATTGATTGCTGCTCATGGCACTGGTGCCGCTATCGGTGAGCAGATCGATCAGAATGGTTTCGGCTTTTAACAGAAAGGGATTGTAATGGGCCTCTTCTAAATAGGCGATTCGTTGTTCCGGACTGGTGAAATAGATCGGTTCTACCGATTTGATCCGGAAGGGCTCAATGATGGTCTTCATTATTTTAAGGAATAAAAGTGAACGAATGGGGTGTAGGGGGTAACACCTTCGTTCAGGAGGGGCGACTGATAATATTCTTCCAGATACGCATGGTGCAAATCTGGTCATTTTTTTTTCAGGGAAAGATGATGCTGATCAGGTTGTTTTCCTGTTTTCTGTTAGAAAGGGGCTATAAAAAGCTTTAAAATGATGCTTATCTGAAACTGGGACACCAGCTTTGTTTACGGTTGCCATCAAATTGATTGTAGAATCCATTGCGCAGGAGGGCAAATTCCAGGGCACCCCGGGTATTATTGTATTGCTTCAGGCTACTGATGGTAGCATCGTAAGAAAACGTAAGCCGGATAAAATTCCACTCAAATCCCACCATTGGGATAACGGCATCTCCGCCACGCATAAATAAGCCACCGATCAGTTGCTTCTCTCCGTCGCCCGACAAATTATAGTTCAATGCTGCCCCTCCTACGATTTCCGAAGCGCCGGCCTGCATGGAAAAATAAGCCATGGGGTTCAGGATCACGTCCTCATTCATTTTAATGCTGGCATTCGCGAAGGCTGTATAACGGGGTGCAATACGCGCATCAAAGCCGGCAGGGTCTGCCATAAAGAAAGATTCCCGGGGGCGGTTCAGATGCATAACGGAAATACCTCCGTTGATATACAGGTCTTCTGTGGGAAAGAAGGCATAGTTCAGACCAGTTTGAATATCGAGATAGCTGGTAGAAGGATTGTCGAGTACCACAGAAGTGGGCAGATTGTTATCGAAAAATTTTCCGTCGAACTGGTCGGGGAATTTCAAAGCCGTGCTATTGATACGTTTGTTGCTCCAACCGGCATTCATGCCAAAGCTCAGCAGATGTGCTTCGCCGATCATTTGATGATAAGCAACAGCGGCATAGGCCCGGGTGGTAGTTAAGGTACCCGAACCGGCTACATCACGAAGAATCATACCGCCCAGTCCCAGCCAGCCGCTTTCTATACGTTCTCTGAATAACTGGGCATCCCCCCAGATACTAAAGGTTTTGTAGGGCACCGTCATCACACTCGACCACTGATTACGATAGTTCGCACCGATCCGGTAATCAGCATCCGGAATAAACCCTGTATTTGCCGGATTGGTGAGTAGTGGGGCATTGAACCATTGCGAAAAATGGAGGTCCTGACCGTAGCCAGCCATTTGCAACAGCATCGTGAAGGCAATTATGTATAGGGATCTTATCAAGTTATAAGTATAAAGTTATAAGTTATGTGTGATTACCGGATCAATGTAATGTCTCCTGTTTTGCGACCTTTTGTGCCATCAAAAAATTCCACTTCAAGCGTATACGCATATACATCCATCGGTTGATCTTTTCCATTGAAACGGCCATCCCAACCGCTTCGCCAATCGTTCGATTCAAATACCTTTTGCCCCCAGCGGTTATATATACGCCAGGTCATTTTCGCAATTCCAAAGCCTTCTACCCGTATCACACTGTTCTTGCCGAAACGTCCCGGCGTAAAGGCATTGGGAACATCCAGCAACGGAATCACTTCGGCTTGTACCGGAGCACAAATGGTATCGGTACAATCGAATTGATTGTAAACGATCAAACAGGCATTGTACGTTCCGGTGGCGTTGTACTGGTGTACTACCGTGTCGGTATTGGTACGGATCGTACTATCACCATCACCAAATAACCATTTATAACGAACGCCTCCTGTGGCGAGGTTGGTGAAGATGGTAGGCTTATTGGTTTGTGGTGTTACCGGCACAAAGCTGAAATCAGCTACCGGTCGGGGATTTACGGTGATCAGGGTTTCCGCTGAATCAATGATATTACAGGTTGCGGAATCGATAGCGATCAACTTCACGCGGTACGTGCCCGTATTATTATACAGATGTATGGGATTGGAAAGGGTAGAACTGTTGCCATCGCCAAAATCCCATCGGAATTGCTGGCCGGCCAGGGAATTATTCTGGAAAACGGCCGTATAGGGCGCACATCCCGTATTGGGTGTAAGGAATCTGGCATCCACATTCGGGGCAATGCGCAGGTCGATACTGATCGAGTCTGGCGCATTACAGTAATTGGTATCTGTAAGTAACAACGTCACTTTATATGCCCCTGCCGCTCCGTAAGAATGGGTTACAGAACCCATGCCGGCCGTTACTCTGGTGCCATCGCCAAAATCCCAGGTAAAACTCAATGCATTAAAGGGCTTGCCGGGAGGAGCCGTGGAGAAATTATCAAAGCGATAGGATAAAGCTTCGCATGGCGCCAGTTTAACCGGTGTAAAGGCCAGATTGGCTTTGTCGTCTCTTACACGCACCGTGATAAACGCGGTATCGCTGATATTACAGGTATTTGAATCCACGGCGATCAGTCGTACCCGGTAGGTGCCCACGGCATTATAGGTATGATTGAAGTCGATATTGTTGGTACGTACATCCGGACTGCCGTCACCGAAATTCCAGATATAGAATTGTGCGTTGCGCACCGTGTCCCTGAAATTAATTGTTAAGGGCACGCAACCAACGGTATCCTGTACCCCGCCAATAAATGCTTTTGGTCCGGATGCCACACCGGCAAAATTGAAGGAGATCTTTATGGCAGCGAGATTACAACCGGTATTGCCTGTTCCATTCACCGGTGCTACCACACCGGGCGTAGTAGGGAAGCCGGGTGGTTGCAAGGGGATCTGTGCCTGCGTGTTAAAACAGTTGGCACATATGGCCTGATAGATCACCCCTTGAGCATCGAAGCGACTGGTACCGCCATCCACATGTTCGCCTTCACCGCCATCCTGTCCAAAAAAGCTGCCATACAACTGGGATGTGGCATTCTTTCTGATCACAATAAAATAAAGGTCTTTGTTATCGGTTACCCGCTTGATCGCATCGGGCGTAACGGGCATGCCGGCCACACCCGCAATATCAAATGGATCCTGTGAATTATCGAGCCATCCGCCCCATCCGGAAATATAAACGTTCTCGCAGCGGTCTACCAGAAAAGCGACCGGCGACATATTCGGTTTGGAACCGCCACTTCCGAAAACGGTAGAATAAATATAGGCGCTGAGATCGGGTTGCAATTTTGCTACAAATTGTTTAGAACCCGGATTGCTCCAAACGGTTGATGGCGTAACCGGCCAGTTGCCGCGGGTGGTTCCCATTACATACGGAAAGCCCAGCCGGTCGAACTTGATACCATAAATGATATCGGTGGCATTGGTGCCAAGATAAGTGGCTTTTTTCAGTGTAGCACCATTATTGCTGATCGTGGCAACAAATCCATCGGCATTGCCGCCACTGTTCCCCGTGCCGATCGTTCCGGCAGTGGCGCTTAAGTTCGTACTGGCGGTACCTCCTGCCACGTATATATCACCGTTAGTTGGATTGATCTCCAGTACATACGCACCATCGTCTCCATTGCCGCCCAGGAAACTGGTCCAGATAAAATTATTACAGGTAGCATCGATCTTCATTACAATGCCATCCTGCCCGGTTCCTTTGGTGGTTTGAAATCCTGTTCCCACCATCGGGAAATCGCTCGATTGTGTGGGTGCGGCAACATATATACTTCCGGCTGCATCCAACACCACTTCACTTCTTGATTCGTCACCGTAATACTGCAACAGGGAATTGGGATTATAGGTACTGGTTTGATAGTTGTCGCGAATATTTACGCCGTCCGATTCACTGCCGCCAATACGAAGCGATCCGATCAATGCGGATCCGGCCGCATTTAATTTGGTAATGAAAATATCACTGCGTCCGCCGCTACTCAAAGGGGTTTGTGTAGTAGGGAAGTTGGTGGAATAGGTACGACCCATCACCACCAGATTGCCTTGTGGATCGCAAAAAAGACTGTGGGGAAAGTCGTTGGAATTACCCCCGATATAAGTGGCGTACACACGGGCGGTACCCAGCGGGTTGAATTTTATGATTCCCACATCCGTTGGTTGTCCGCCACCGGCTCCTCCGGAGAATCCGGTTTGGTAAGCACCCGGTGTTACAGGAAATCCCCCTGAAAAAGTAATACTGCCTGAATAGAAACTTCCATCAGGGCCCGGTGTGGCGGTAAAACCATAGTTATTGGAACCACCCGTGAAGGTGGAGAAGATCACTGTTGGGTCTATCACCAGTATTTTGGAATGATCGTATTCCTTGATTTTAAATCGTACCAATGAGCCATTGATCAACTCAAACTGACAATTTACAGGAACGCGACCCTGTATCCCTGATTGATAACTGTAAGGGGAAAGTTCCTTTACAGTTCCCACAGAGGTTTCAATGAGCAGTTCCTTGTTTTTGATCGATAATTTATCTGCTCCTGCATAGCGCATGGCGATCTGTTGCGGATCTGCACCGGGTTGAATCAAAAAATCATATTTCAATTGGCCGTATTCCGAATAATACCGTACATCGATACCGGGGTATACATTTTTATATAAAACGGCTTGAAACACCCGTGCATGGCTGGCCCATTTTGCCGGGTCATTTCCAATAAAGTAGTTGTTGTAATATTCCTGCACTTTGTCGGGCACGATGGTGATATTCTCACCGGCACCTTCAAATTGTACATTATAAGAATGAGAACGTAAAGTGGTCGTAAAATCCGGATTGCTGCGCACGCCACCTATCTGATCGATTTCCCGTTCAGATTCCTTTTCTGTTTTATTGTTTTTTTTCGGATCACCACTATGGGAACGACGCAGAATACGGGCCAGGTCTTCCGGATGATGCTGTAACACCGTAAAACCCTTGCTGGTAAGAAAGAAAGCGCCGGTGGCTATTTCGCCTCTGAATTTAACGGGTTGATCCCATTGTCCTTTATTTTCAACGAAGTCAAAAGCTGCGCCATTTTGAGCAACAGCCGAAATGGAAATAAATACTGTTAAGAAGGTAACTATGAGTAGGATGCGGTTCAATAGAGCTTTTTTTACAAGTTAATGGATTTAGAACGTAAATAACAGTCAAACCTTGCGCTTTAACCTCTTGTTGGCTAAAGGGTATGATTACTAACGCGTTGAATTCGTTGGGTGCTCAGGAAATAGTACTCCAGGCTGTTTTGCCCTTCAACTGTTCCAGATGCCGTTTTAACGGCAAATTCTCTGCCGAATCCAGTCCCGGATCATTTTCTGCTACTTTTCTGGCTTCTTCCAGTGCCAATTCCACCAGAGGGCGGTCTTCCACCAAATGGGCCAGTTTAAAGGTAAGCAAGCCACTTTGCCTTGTACCTTCTATTTCACCCGGACCGCGCAACTCCAGGTCTTTTTCCGCTATCTTAAAACCATCATTGGTGGCACACATGATCTTTAACCGTTCCCGCGCCTCATTGTTTAGTTGACTGCCCGTTAATAAAATGCAAAAACTTTTTTCGGCGCCCCGGCCTACACGGCCTCTCAACTGATGCAACTGTGAAAGCCCGAACTTCTCGGAGCTTTCAATCACCATCACACTGGCATTCGGTACATCCACACCTACCTCAATAACTGTTGTGGAAACCATGATCTGTGTATCACCTTCTTTAAAACGCCGCATATTCGTTTCCTTCACTTCTGCCGGTTGACGACCATGCACCATGCTGATCCAGTATTTGGGTTCGGGAAACCAGGCTTTTACATTTTCATAGCCTTTCATCAGGTTTTCATAATCCAGCTTTTCAGATTCTTCAATCAGCGGAAAGATGATATATACCTGTCTGCCTTTCTGAATTTCAGCTTTGATAAAATCCATGACCTGATGCCGGGCCGATTCATTCCGATGTACGGTTAATATGGGTTTTCGGTTGGGAGGGAGTTCGTCAATAACGCTGTAATCCAGATCTCCATAGGCGGTCATGGCCAGGGTACGGGGAATAGGCGTAGCGGTCATCACCAATACATGCGGCGGCACGGTGGCTTTTGTCCAAAGTTTGGCGCGTTGGGCCACCCCAAACCGGTGCTGTTCATCAACAATGGCAATGCCCAATGAACGGAATTGAACAGGGTCTTCCAGAATGGCATGGGTGCCTACCAGTAAATGAATCTCTCCGGCAGCCAATTCCTGCAACAATTTTTTTCGGGCGGCACCTTTTACAGAACCAGTTAAAAATCCCACTTTAACGGGAAGGTCTTTCAGTAGCCTGCAAAGATTTTGATAGTGCTGCGTGGCCAGAATTTCAGTGGGGGCCATCAAACAGCTCTGATAGCCATTATCTGCGGCCAATAACATGATCAATAGGGCCACCATTGTTTTGCCAGAGCCCACATCTCCCTGTAACAGTCGGTTCATTTGTTTTCCGGTACCACAGTCTTTTCGTATTTCCTTAATCACCCTTTTTTGTGCGCCGGTAAGTTCAAACGGGAGATGATGCTGATAGAAGTTGTTGAATATATCACCTACCTGTCCAAATACCACTCCTTTTGAATAGCGGTGCCGGGTGGTGCGTATCAGGCTCATGCGCAATTGTGCAATGAAAAGTTCTTCGAATTTTAACCTATATAAGGCCTTTGCATAAATAGCCTGATCACCGGGAAAGTGAATGGCATGAAGGGCTTCGTAACGGGGGATCAGTTGAAGAGACCGGATGATGGGATCAGGAAGGTTTTCGGGGAGGTCCCGTTCCCGTAGCATCTGCAAAAGGGTACCGGTTAGCTTGGCTATCTGTCGGCCACCCAGCCCCCTCGCTTTTAATTTTTCTGTGGAAGGATATACCGGCTCCAGAAAACTTTTTCCGGCCGGTTGATCGGTTATGAATAATTCAATTTCGGGATGGGTGAGTTGTGGTTTTCCCTGAAAAAAACTAACCCGGCCGTATACCAGATAATAATTTCCTACTTCCAGCATTTTCTGTACCCAATTGATCCCCTGAAACCATACCAGTTCCAGTGACCCGGTACTGTCTCTCAATTCTACCACCAATCGTTTGGCCGATCGTTCTCCGATCACTTCTTTACTGATCAATTGCCCTGAAACCTGTATATAATCTGTTTGGGGTTGAATATCGCGGATGCGGTTGACCTGTGTTTTATCCACGTGCCGGTAAGGAAATAATTCCAGCAGGTCGCGAAATGTATAAAGGGAAAGTTCTTTTTTCAGCATTTCGGCACGCTGAGGTCCCACCCCTTTCAGGTACTCGATCGGACTGCTCAATATATTCGAAATGCTACTGATAAAAGGAACTATTTCGAACAAAAATAAGTGAAATGATTATTCCTGTTTTCTTTTTACAAATACTTCTATCCAGGCTTGTGTGGAGGGTTTACGCGGAGCCGTGAACCGATCGGCCAGTACATAATTTTTTTGCAAGGCTTCTCTTACGGCAAAAGGATAAAAGTTGTTGAGATAAGGGATGTATTCATACAAAACCACATCATAATAATTGTTTTGTATCCGTTCCACAAACATGTCGGTTTCTTTTTGGAAAGAAGCCACTCCTTTGTGAAACCAAAGGGGATAATGAGGCCCTTTTTCCAGGGAGAAGCCGAGTGCATACGCCAGCGGTGTGAGCTCTGTCATATTCAGCACTTTCGCTTTGGCCGGTTCCTTTAATTCCGGCATCGCCCGAAGCCGTTCCATGCCGTCGACAGTTGGGCCCGGCAATAACATTTTTTCAAATCCTTTAAGGGAGCTGTTCTTCCACAAATGCATCGGCACATCTGTACTGTCTAATCCAATAATGAATGTATTCCGGTTAATAACATCAGCGTATTCATACCCTGCATGTGTGGTGGTGCTGTATGATTCGGTCCCCGGCTTTACTAAAAACCGTTCCATATATTTCCAATACACCTGACTCCACCAGAGGAATAAGCCGGCAATGGCAGCCAGCAAGGTGTATTTATGACTAAAGTTGAGCTGCAGCAAGGGCGCCAGCAAATAGAGGATAAATACAATGGCAAAACTGTGAAAGAAAATATTGTTGTCTACCGGTACATAACTCGTTACCTGAAAGATCGCGGCCTCTGCCAGAATGCCTATTGTTAAAAGGGCAAAAAGTACGAGCTGTCTGTTTCGGATAAAACCCTTTTCCTGTTTACAACGGGCGATGAGCAGGAGCGTAATCAGGAACAGATAAAATTTGATCCATTGCGATCCGGTGAAGAATTCATTCAGTATATCTGTAATGGATATGCGGGAAGTGTGCGGAGCCTGTCCGTGATTAAACCAGTAATTAAAGCCATACGGCAGGAGTGGGCCGATGATCAATATACCAGCTAATACAAATCCGGCCAGGAATGCGGGTATGGGCCGCCAGTTTTTTTGTTCCCAGCTTTCATAGCTTAACAGCGCCAGGCAAAGTAACAGTGCCAGTCCACCACCATCCTGTTTGGTGAAAAAGGAAAAGAAAACAAAAATGCCGGCGCCGGTTAACCAGAGATATTTTTTAAAAGTGGTTGCCGGTTGCTTAAGATAATGGAAAAGAAATGCGAGAGCGATCAATTCATAAACGATCACGGTATGGTTGTACCAGGGCCAGTAATTGAGAAAGCTATAAGAAAGTAAGAATAAGGCAAGCCCCAGAAATCGGATGCCTGCGTCAATATCCAGACTTTTTAATATGGATCGAAAAGCCAGGCCGGCCAGAATATTGATAAAGGCCTGTGCCTTGACCAGTGTGATCAATTGAGCCCCGAGTAATTTGAAAAAAACAGCGGGGATCACCCAGTACATATAGCCCACAGGCATTCCGAAATCCCGATAGGGGATCTCGCCTTCCGATAACCGGTACGCACCTTCCCAGCTCAAAAATATATTGATGCGGTAAGGGAAGCTGGCAAAAACAGGCGCCAGGGAAATCACCAGGATCAGGGCAAGTTCGGCATACTGAAGGATTCTTTTCATGCAGGAAGGGGCAATTTGGGGCTTAAATTACTGATTGATAATCAAACCCGCAACTATTGCCAATACGGGGGGGGATGATTATATTGCAAACGGAAACCCCTTCCATGCCAGAAATTATTAAACTCTTACGCCCGAAAGACTGGGCTAAAAACCTATTCCTTTTTATTCCCGCTTTTTTTGCCGGGAAGTTTTTCCATATTCAGGACCTTGAATTGCTGCTGGGTGGATTTTTCTCCTTCAGTATTCTGGCCAGTAGTATTTATATCATTAATGATTACCGGGATATTGAAGACGATAAAAAGCATCCTGTAAAAAGCAAGCGTCCCCTGGCTTCCGGAAAAGTATCCCGATCAACAGCCATTTTATTGGCTATACTGCTGTTGATAGGTGGAGCCGTTCTGGGGTATCTGTTGGATGATAGCGGCAAATTCCTGTTCATTTTGGGAATCTATTATACATTGAATCTGGGCTATTCCTTTGGGTTAAAAAATGTGTCGATCCTCGACATTATGATCGTAGCCGCCGGTTTTGTGCTCCGCGTAAAGGGTGGGGCCATTCTGGGCAAGATCGATACGACCACCTGGCTGATTATCATGACCTTCCTGTTGGCCCTGTTTATGGCTGTTGGTAAAAGAAGGGACGACGTTTTGCTGAAGTTGTCTACCGGCACAGATATGCGAAAAGTGATCAAAGGTTACACCATTGATTACCTGAATATCGTGATCGGACTGTTATGTGCCGTAATGATCGTGGCCTATATAAATTATACTGTATCGGGGGCGTCGTATAAAGAGTTTGGACATCGATTATATTATACCGCTGTTTTTGTTATCGCAGGGATATTACGCTATTTGCAGATTATCTTTGTGCAGAATAATTCCGGTTCACCCACTGATATTCTTTATAAAGACCGATTCATTCAACTCACGCTGCTTTTGTGGATCGCCAGTTTTTTTGTGATCCTTTATTTGAAGGATCTAACCGTTTTTGAATAGCTCTTTATGAAACACAAAATCGCCAATTGGGGAAACTATCCCGTAGTGGAAAGTGATGAACAGTTTTTTTCCTGGGAAGATCAACTGAATGATCTTTTAATTGACCCTACTCCATTTATTCCCAGAGGAAATGGACGTTGTTATGGTGATGCTTCTCTGGCCCCCCGCACCATATCCACCCAAAAATTCAATAAAATACTTTCATTCGATACGGTAAACGGCATTTTTGAGTGCCAGAGCGGATTAACCTTAGATCATATCCTGACGGTTATTGTACCCGCCGGATGGTTTCTTCCGGTTACCCCCGGCACCAAGTTTATATCTGTTGGAGGAGCCGTGGGTAGTGATGTGCATGGGAAAAATCATCATGTGGATGGTTCTTTCTCCAATCATATTATTGAAATGGAGGTTGTTGTTGGTACCGGTGAGAAACTGGTTTGTGGCCCCGGCAGATTGCCTGATCTGTTCGAGGCTACCTGTGGCGGAATGGGTTTGACCGGATTGATCACGAGGGTAAAATTCCGGTTGAAAAAAATTGAAACGTCCTACATCAAACAAAAGCAGGTAAAAGCGCGCAATCTGGAGCATATCATTCAATTATTTGAAGAATACAAACAGTATACTTACTCTGTTGCGTGGATCGACTGCTTGAAGAAAGGGGATGCGTTTGGCAGAAGCATTCTCATTTTAGGCGAACATGCCACCCCAAGCGAGTTGCCCGATAAATTTAAAAAGGAACCACTGAAATTACCACCGGCAAAGCAGATCACTTTTCCGTTTAACCTCCCTTCCTGGGTATTGAATCGTTTCACCGTGAAACTTTTCAATATGCTGTATTATGGAAAGAATCTAAAGCCTGTTATTGATAATGTGGTAAGCTATGAACCCTTCTTCTATCCACTCGATGCCGTATTGCATTGGAATCGTGGTTATGGTAAAAAGGGTTTCGTGCAATACCAGTTCGTTTTGCCTATGACAGCCAGGCAGGGATTGATCGAGATTTTACAACGCATCAGCGAAAAAGGGCTCGGGTCTTTTTTGGCGGTACTGAAAGTATTCGGCAAACAGGATAGTATGATCTCCTTTCCAACCGAAGGGTATACATTGGCGCTCGATATTCCGGTGCGGGAAGGTTTGTTTGAGGTGCTGGATGAATTAGACCAACTGGTATTGAAATTTGGCGGTCGTTTGTATATGAGTAAGGATGCCCGAATGAAAGCTTCTGTACTGGAAGCGGGTTATCCACGTTTGGAAGCGTTTAAAGCCATTGTTCGGAAATACAATCCGAAGGGGTTATTCAGAAGTATACAATCGGATCGTTTACATTTAACCAACCCATAATCTGTTAAACTATTATGCCAACCGCTTTGATATTAGGTGCAGCTTCCGATATGGCAGTTGCTATAGCCCGGGAAATGGCCGCACAGGGCCATGACCTGCAATTAGCTGCCCGAAACGTTAGCCGGCTGGAACCCCTCCGGGCAGATCTTCAGATACGGTTCAATATGCAATGCAGTTTGCATGAATTTGATGCGGCTGATCCTTCCACTCATCAGTCGTTTTACGATCAATTACCCGTAAAACCCTCTGTGGCAGTATGCGTTTTTGGTTATTTGGGAGCGAATGAGAAAGCACGCACCGACTGGAAGGAAGCGGAGCGTATCATTCAAACCAATTATACCGGAGCGGTAAGTATCCTGAATGTAATAAGTAATGATTTTGCAGCTAAAAAAGCCGGTACCATCGTAGGAATAAGTTCTGTGGCAGGGGAGCGGGGCCGTCAAAGTAATTACATCTATGGCAGCGCCAAGGCGGGCTTTACCGCGTATTTATCGGGATTGCGTAACCGAATGTTCCCGGAAGGCGTTCATGTAATGAGTGTGCAGCCGGGGTTTGTGTATACGCGTATGACCGAAGGATTGCCCTTGCCGCCGTTGTTAACCGCAAAGCCGGAACAGGTAGCTCAATCCATCCTGCAGGGCATTCGTAAAAAGAAAAATATCATTTACGTAAAATGGTTCTGGCGTTGGATCATGCTGGTCATCTGCCTCATTCCCGAATTCCTGTTTAAAAAATTGAAACTTTGAGTACGATTGCCTTTTTTGACTTTGATGGAACCATCACCACCAAAGACAGCTTTCTGGAGTTTATGAAAAAGGAAAGAGGATCGGTATTTTTTTATACCGGTATGCTGTTACACTTACCTGCTCTGGTGGCAATGAAAACTGGCGTTTTATCGAATCAGCGGGTTAAAGAGATGGTGCTTTCCTGGTGTTTTAAAAAATGGACAAAAGACAGGCTCCAGCAGGCCGGTGCCGCATTTGCAGAAACAGTTATTCCCTCACTGATACGTCCCAAGGCTGCAGGCGAAATTGCCAGATTGAAATCGCAGGGAACGGAAGTGGTGATTGTAACCGCTTCTCCGCAGGAATGGATAAAGCCCTGGTGTGAAGCGCAGGGAATAAGTTGTATTGCTTCCCAACTGGAATATGATAACAGTCGTTTTACCGGAAAATTAGCTGGACAAAATTGTTATGGCGCGGAGAAAGTGAATCGTATTCAAAAGGCATATGATTTGTCGGGCTATAAAACAATACTGGCCTACGGAGATACAAAAGGTGACCAACCGATGTTACAGTTGGCCACCCATGCCTTTTTTAAACCTTTTCGATGAACGATTAGCCTTTTACTAATTTCATCACTTGTTGTACTCCATTTATATAACGTGCTTTAACCATATAAACTCCTTTGGGCAATTGCTGTAATGGTAAGGTGGTATTCAGCGCATTGTTATCTTTCATGATCTGTTTTTCCAATACCACTTTTCCTTCCGTATTATAGAGTGTAATATTCACCAAACCTTTTTGCTGATCATTCAGTACCAGTTGTACCTGGTCACGGGCAGGGTTGGGGAAGTATTCCATGGAACCTCCGGTACTGGCAGCTTTAACCAGCACCACAGCACTCAGGGTGGCACGGCCATCAAAATCATTCTGACGGATCTTGTAATAGGCGTTTCTTTCTATTGGTGTATTGTCAATATAGCGATAGGCAACTGTTCTGATACTGGTACCAGCCCCTTCAATAGTGGCTATAGATTCAAAATTGGTTCCATCATTACTGCGCAATACATCAAATGACTTATTGTTGATTTGTCCGTTTACTGACCATTTTATGTCCACTCCGGCTGTTGTTTTTTGTGCGGTAACATATTCCCAAGTTACGGGTAGTATAGAAGCACTGGAACGGATGGTAACAGTATCTTTTGTACTGGCACCGGCATTATCGGTCGCACGCAATTCAAAAGTGTAATCGCCGATCATGAGGAAAGTAAGACTGGGGCTGGCAACGGTTGTGTTGGAAATTGTATACAGGTCTGGTCCTGAAATTTTAGTCCAGTTGTATGAAGTGATGGTGCCATCGGGATCGTAGGTGCCTGTTCCATTCAGAGAAGTGGTAGAGCTGGTTGTTGCCAGATCATTACCGGCTCTGGTTACAGGAGGTAAATTTGAAACCGCAGCAGAAGTAACGGTAATGGTTACGGTTGCGGTAGTCCAACTGGCTCTGTCATCCACTACTTTCACTTCATACACATACGTGCCGGCTACATTCAATCCGGTTACCGCGGTAAGACCAGTGGTAGAAACAGGAGTAGCAATGGTACCTGCTGCAGGACCGGAAACTTTGCGCCAGATATAGCGGAGGATAGATCCGTCGGCATCAGTAGAACCGGCACCGCTCAGGTTTACCATTCCGGTACTGGTAGAAATGGTGATATTATTTCCGGCTCTGGCCACCGGCAAAATATTTGCAGGTTTGCTTTTATCCTGCGCCAGGAACCATTCGTAAATATTGGGGTTTTGATAATTATATAAAGAGTCGTAGGCTTTGTCCCAAATACCATGACCACCTGTAGAATACAGCGTCATGATGGGCTTGGTAGCAGGGTTATATGATTCGAGTGTAGCCACCTGACTGGTGGTACAGCCCACACCAACAGTAGGGTCGTTGGTAGCGTGAAAAGCCCATAATGGGTTATTGGCTGCAGCGATGTAACCAATATTGATACTGGAACAAGTGCCGCATACAGTACCCAATGCGGCAAAGTTCAAGGCATTGGCTGCCGTAGCACTGGCAAAACGCCATGTACCTCCACCGCCTAAACTCAGACCGGTGAGGATAATGCGGTTGGTGTCTATACGAAGATTGGCTTTAGCATAGGCAAGCAATTCTTCAACATAAAAATTCTGCCATTCAATATGACTGCTTCCTAATTGAGGAGAAAGTACGATAAAGGTTTCCCATTTGCCATTCCAATAGAAGCGCATGGGGTTTCCGTTTTTAATGTATTTGGGAATGCCGTTGGCGGCTACGTTTTGAATTTGAGTGGTACCATCCCCTCTTTCACCGATGCCATGCAGGAAAATGATCAACGGGTATTTGGTGGAAAGATCGGTACTATAGTTAGTAGGTTTATATTCCAGGAATCCTACCCATTGCCCGTTGGCAGCGGTGAATCCTTTGGCAATTTGTTGTGCAGAGCTTGTGGTTGAAATGACCAGAATGCCCAGACTGATCAGAAGGTTTTTCATAGTGTACGATTTTTAAAAGGCGGGCCGGATTTTAGGACCCAAAAGGTTGAACAAAAGGACTTGTGTAGCACGGATAAGGGGTAAAGGAATTTGTGGAGCCTGATGGACTTATTCGGTCCATATCATTCCACAATGCATGAGGCGGAATGTGGTGTGTGACGTGTTGGTGGTAACGGCAGTAGTTTTCATCGGTTTGGATTTTATACGATATAAACGCAATTAGTATACCAGCTGTTTTAAAAATAAGGATTCATTCCATTTTTACTGAAAAATCGAGTACTACTAAGTAAAGAGCTTCGTAAAAATTCTAAGTGCTTCTTAGTATAACTGATATCAGTTTTGTTACTGATCTTTCACGTGTTTTTTCCTATGCCCCATCGTGCTTTTTACTATTGCTTGATAATCATTTTCGTGGCACTGCTTTTATCTCCCATCTGGATGCGTATAAAGTGAATACCCGGGCGTAATTCTTTTAAGGAAATAATTTTACTGAATCGGGTGCTGTTTTTAATGAAGCTATGATGCGCTTGTAGTTTTCCTTCTACATTTATCACCGATACGGTTAATACGCCATTAAAATTATTCTCCAGCAACAGATTTAGTTGATCTTTTGCGGGCTGTGGCCACAATTTTAATTGATCTGAAGCAAGCGATGTTTGCGCCGGTACGATAGGCGAGTAGCTGAATTTTTGGTCGAGGTCGGTTTGTACGATCCTGTAGAACCCAACAGCATTAGTAGAAAGATTATGTGTAAAGCAATATGAACCATTTTGATTACGATCGGGTGCTGATTTCAATACGCCTATCTGCTGAAAATTGCGGCCATCGGTACTGTATTCAATGGTGAAATAGGCCGTATTTATTTCATTCGCTGTTTTCCAGCATATTTCCTGTCTGCCAGGCAATGCTTTTGCTGAAAGACTTACAAATTGGAGCGGAACGATCGAAATACTGGCATTAATGGTTACGGTATCTCGTCCGATGGCGCCCAAATTATCGGTAGCAGTAAGGATGAACTGATAGGTTCCGGAAGCCAGATTTTGCAATAGGGGATCTGCGGTGGAAGCATTGCTTATAACAAACTGTGCCGGGCCCGAGAGCTTTTCCCAGTTGTATGCTGTAATCAGTCCATCGGGATCATAACTGTTGCTCCCATTTAAATTGGTGGTTCCGGTTTGGGTGGTTTGATCCGGGCCGGCAATGGCAACCGGCGGACTATTAGGTAATATGGCATTGGCAGCAACGGTAATTTGCACCGTGTCGAGGGCGATGGCAGCCCTGTTATCGATCACTTTTAATTCAAAACTATAAACGCCTGTACCTGTTAAACCGGAAATGCCAGATCTGCCATCGCTTGAAACGGCATTTTGCAACAAAACATTTCCGGGGCCTGCGATCTTTCTCCATACATATCGTACAATGTTTCCATCGGCGTCGGTCGAAGCAGCACCATTCAAAACATAGGTGCCTGGATTGGGCGAAATGGTAACATTGTTTCCCGCCTCTGCCCGGGGAAGAATGTTTACCGGCAAACTTTTATTTTGCCCCAGCATCCATTCATAAATATTGGGCTGCTGCCAATTATATACAGTATCATAAGCGCGGTCCCAGATGGCATGCCCGCCGTCGGCATAAATTGTTTGCAGGGGCTTTACGGCCGGATTGCAATTATTGATCGATTGTATACCATTGGTGGTACATCCCACTCCAACGGTGCCGTCGTTTTGCGCATGGAAGGCACTTACCGGTAAATTGGCTTGTGCAATAGAACAAGCGTTTACCATCGAACAGGTTCCACAAACCGGAGCAATGGCGGCAAATTTTTTTGCATTCGAAACGGAACTCGACGCATAACGCCAGGTGCCTCCTCCTCCCAGACTGAGTCCGGTTAAAATTATTCTGTTCGTATCAACACGCAAATTCTGTTTGGCATATTGCAACATGGCATCAACATAAAAATTCTGCCAATCTCCATAACCGGTACTGAGTTGAGGGGAAAGTACCAGAAAGGTTTCCCATTTGCCGTTCCAGAAAAAACGCATGGGATGCCCGCTGTTTATATAACGTGGAATAGCATTGGCCAATACCGATGGCAGATCGGTTGTGCCGTTGCCTCTTTCTCCAATTCCATGCAGGAAAATGATCAATGGATAGTTGGTGCTTGTTTGCACAGCATAGTCTGTTGGCTTATATTCATAAAAGCCAATAAAAACACCATTAGATGCGGTGAGTCCTTTGGGTACTTGTTGGGCGGATACAAAAACGGGCGCTAAGAGTACCAGGATCAGAATCAGATTTTTCATCGAGCCAAACCTTTTTGAACAGAGTGTACAATAGATTGCCAGACCGTGTAAAACACAGTCAATTGAAATTCCAGATCGATTTAAGGTTTAGGAAACAACGAAGCATTCACTGCTCAGGGATGAACAGGAAGAGCCAGCGATGAACCAATATAGCTTTCGGAGAGTAGATGGATGTGTTCGTGATTTTGCAAGAGCTGTGCCAAATTATTTTTTGAACTATTTATTTTTTGTGTTTTCTATCATCCGTTTTTTTATTCTAACAATTCTGTTCTGCCACTCAATTGTTTATAGAGTTTTCCACAGTAAATCAAGAATAGTATAGCTCGTTTCATTGGGGAAAAAATAAAAATGGAGTTGATTGTGATCAACCCCATTTGCTTTTCCAATAGATCCTGTCCTTAATATATAACCTGTCCTTATAATTTTATAAATTTCTGGATATACCTTTTTCGGGTTCCGATCATCACTTCCATATAGTAAACGCCGGGCTTCATACCTTCTACAAACAAATTGGTTTCCTGATTAAACTGTGCCTTATTTAATTGCATGCTGCGGATCACATGTCCATTCATGGAGAATATAGTGTATCGGGCAATACCCATGCTATCGCTGTTCAATCGAATGTTTAATTGCGTAGTGGCAGGATTGGGGTACAGGGTAAATTGCTCCACGGTGCTCCGGAGATCTAATACCTGAATGCGAATGGTGTCTTTTGCGAGCCCGCCTTTAGTATCTGTAACCTCCAGTTCAAAACTGTATTCACCTGTTGTTAGATGGTAAATATTGGTTGCTGCAGCCAATCGACTCTGAATGCTGGTGCCTGCAGGCCCGCTGAGTTGTTTCCAGCTAAATTGAAGTGCATCTCCATCCGGGTCGTAAGAGGCTGCTGCATTTAACCGGCTACTGTTCTCAGGCATTAAAACAACCAGATCGTCCCCGGCAATCGCAACAGGTGCCCTGTTGGGTGGTGGGATCGCTGCATTTACCGTTACTAAAACCGTATCACTATCAGTAGCGCCGTTGTTGTCTGTTACCACCAATCGGAATCCATAAGTTCCCTGTACCA
>CAZKSY010000059.1:0-20346 GCA_964555605.1 uncultured Chitinophagaceae bacterium
TGAGAGGTGAGAGGTGAATGGTGCTCCGCACGCCGTAGCCTCGGCGAAGGCGTGAATCTTTGCGTTTCATTGCGGCATGGCGTCCTGACGGTTAAGCTGAAAATACATTTAACCGCTGCCTCTGCGCTGAAGCTACGGCGCAGGCGCAAAGACGCAAAGACGCAAAGGAGCGGAGGTTCGCTGCTTAAATTCTATACCTCACCCCTCTTACCACCTACCACTTAAAACTAACCACTTAAACCTAACAACTCCCGATCACTTCCTCCTGATCCACACTTCCGGATTCAGGTTTTTATTCTCCTGAAGTAAAACAAATTCTAATTCCCCATTGCCATCGCTGTTTGCACTGGCGCGACCAAGCGATTGCCCTGCATTCACTTTCTGGCCCTTGCTTACGTTAGCACTCGACAGGTTTCCATAAGTGGTGAAATATTTACCATGTTGAACGAGAATATTGGTAGATCCGTCTACATCGAATACAGCCGCCACGACTCCATCAAAAATCGATTTAACAGAAGCACCGGGGTCGGTTTCGATAGTCAGACCAGGATTATTACCCACCACGGTAGTTCCTTCAATTTTATAGGGTCCAAAGTGGATTTTGATATTGCCCTTTTCAACCGGCCAGGGCAATTTGCCACGGTTTTTCTCAAAGTCTTCCGACACAATGATTCCCTCAGGAGTACTCTCCAACACACTTTTCGGACGAACAGGTTTGGCGGGCACATTGGTGTTGGCTGTCGTATTTGTATTCGTCTTGGGGGTCGTGGCTTCTTCTCTCTTGGCAGCCGCTGCGGCCGCCGCACGGGCCTTATCCATTTCACGCTTGATGGCAGCAGCAATACCATCACGGATCTTCCGGTCGGTCTTGGCCTTGGCAGTCAATTCCTTATTGATCTCTTTCTCCCGGTCTTTCAGCTTTTTTACCACATCATCCTTTTCCTTACGCTCATCTACCAGCGCAATTTTTTCCTTCTCCTGCTTTTGGAGCACTTCATCCTTTTGTTTACGGGTTACTTCCAATCCGGCAATCTTCTGTTGTAACTGCGTTTGTGTATTGCGTATCGCATCGGCTTGTTGCTGACGATAATTGCGATAGGTTTTCAGATATTCCACGCGTTTCAAGGCATCATTGAAGCTGGAAGAGGAAAATACGAAGTTGAGAAAATCGTAATTGCTGCGATTCTTATAGGCATACACCACACTCTTTTCGTATTGCGCCCGCAGGGTATCCAGTTCTTTTTTTAATTTACCGATCTCAGACCGTGACTGATTGATCGTTCCCTGGATCACATTGATCTGGTCGTTGATGTTATTGATCGCTTGCTCCCGCAAACGGATCTTTTTCTGGACGAGCGCCAGTTGACCCAAACTCGCCTTTTTATTTTTCTGGGTAGCTTTCAAACTTTGTTTCAATTCTTCGATCTCCCGCTGGATCTCGGCCTGCTGACGACGCAGTTCTTCGCTGCTTTGTGCATAAAGCGACTGACCCGCCATAAAGAATAGTACCACCAGAAAAAGGATTCTCAACATACTGTAATTTTTATCGTTCAGGAATCAGGGTCGGAAAATGGATGCGCCAAATGGCAAATTGCATAAAATCAATAACGACTATTGCCGTTTATAATTTTTCGGAATGCTGAACGGATAGCTTAATTCTACGTTAAAGTCATATTGTTTATAATCAAGCTCAATATCTAATTTATTCTTTTCGGTTACCGTGATCTTCCGGAAACTCGAGAACTTACGGTTGTTCTTCACCTGATAATTACCATACACCACCAAACAGGTGCGAGCCTTGGTAGGATCCACATCATCGAGTTTGCTGTTGAGAATCGAGTAATCGTCGGAAGCTACTGTTAACATATGTTTAAAGAAGGCATTGAGTTGGATCAGGGTCAGCGACCTCTCCTCTTTCTTATAAGCTACAATATTGGAATCCAGATATACCGGATTGCCTACAATTACATTTTGTAATTCAGCGAAGGTGAAAGGCAGTTGGGTCACTTCCTGCAAATAACCCACCGAACGCAGGATGGCTACCTTATCGAATTTATTCAGCACTTTCACGGAATCGGGGGTGATCAGAATACGGAACGCTTCAATGCCCATAGCGGCATTTATAGAAACCCATAAGGCACTGTCTTTCTTCATCCGGATAAACGCATTGAAATCATTCTTTTTCCCTTCCTTGTCTTCAAAATCCACTTTGATCTTGGCAGAAAACGTATTGAAGTCAATGTGATTTTGGCCGATAGAATCATAAGCGGAATGCATGAAACGGACAGAATCGGCGTGGGGGTCTTCCACCGGTTTTGCAATAACAACGGCCGTGTCTTTTTTAGCGATCGCCGTTTGGATGGTTTTGGTAGAACGGCAACTGTACATTGTTGCGGCCACTACGATAAGGATCAAAATGCGTTGAAACATGTACGTTATTTATTGTTTACCTGTATGACCAAACCCGCCTTCGTTGCGGAGGGTATTTCCTAATGTATCGGTTTCTTCCCAAATTACTTTTTCCACCCGGCTCACCACTATTTGTGCGATCCGGTCGCCATTGGCGATCGGTTGTGGTTCGCTGGAAAGATTAATGAGGATCACTTTGATCTCACCCCTGTAATCAGCATCGATGGTACCGGGTGTGTTCAAACAGGTGATGCCCTGTTTCACCGCCAGTCCGCTGCGGGGTCTTATCTGTGCCTCATATCCTTCGGGGAGTTCGATAAATATCCCTGTAGGGATCAGGGTACGTTCCAATGGTGCCAGCGTTACGGGTTCAGCAAGGGCAGCCCGCAGATCCATTCCGGCCGCACCCGGCGTAGCGTAGTGTGGCAGTGGATGCGGGGAGCGATTGATGATTTTAACGGGAACATTTGACATGGCGCAAAGGTAGGATTTCAAAATCCTAAATGAACGGGCCCCAAGCAGTAATATTCATAAAAATCAGACCTCAGGATCTTTTCACCAGCAACACATTGGCATAGGCAACCAATCCTTCTTCACGGCCTACAAATCCCATTTTCTCTGTTGTAGTGGCTTTAACAGAAACATCTTCGGTGGAAATCTGAAGGGCTTCGGCAATCACAGCACACATGTCTGGTCCATATTTTTTGATCTTGGGTGCTTCCAGACAAAGCGAGGAATCTACATTCACCACCCGATAGCCTTTATGATAGATCAGATCAAAGCAATGTTTCAGTAATATTTTGCTGTCGATATTCTTGTACGCCGGATCGGTATTGGGAAAGTGAATCCCGATATCACCCAATGCCAGCGCGCCCAGCAATGCATCGCAAATGGCATGCAGTAAAACATCGGCATCACTATGTCCCAATGCCCCCTTATGATGGGGTATCTGCACGCCTCCGATCCAGAGATCACGGCCTTCTACCAACTGATGAAAATCGATTCCAAATCCAATACGATACGACATGCGACTGATTTTGATCCGGTGAAATTAGAGGAAAAGCAGGAAAGTATAAAACAACGGAATGAAATGAAGAAAGCGCCTCTTTGCAGAGACGCTTTCCAATTATTTGCGAATAAATAAGCTCAGATTATTTTTCACCATCCAGATCAAACAACAGTCCGAAACGGAGTGTGTTGGAAAGCGGGTTGCGGTTAACACCCTGACCGGAAGGAACGAGGTAGCTGAAGTTCAAACCAAATACATTGTATTTGATACCGAAACCAACAGTGAAGAATTTACGGTTGCCCTTGGTTTTATCTTCATAGAAATAACCGGCACGAACCATGAATTGCTCATTGTAAGAATATTCAGCACCCAGAGAAAGGGTGAACTCGCGGAGTTCTTCACCGAAGCCACCTGGAGCGTCACCGAATGAACTGAACCATGAACCCACTACACCTTTACTGCGATAGCCGGCGATAGCGGCAGAGTCAATTGAATAATCACCGGTGAACTTAGGAGGTGTAGGCACCAGTAATTTGTGTGCATCCACACCGAAAGTGATCTTATTATTTTCATCAAAAGCCTTTGTATAGGTAACACCTAAACCAAGGTCAGAAGGGATATAATCTTTTTGGGTGGCGTCGTTGGTATAACCAATTTTAGAACCCAGATTAGAAAGGGCTGCACCGAAGTTCCAACCGCTTCCATCTTCTTTCACACCGGTATAATAGAAAGAAAGATCACCGGCGATGGCATTACCTGCTTTGTAGGTGGTGCTTCCGATCACCTGACCAGCAGCCAGATTAGAATAGATATAACGCAGCGCAATACCTAAACCAATTTTATCAGAAAGCTTACGGGAATAACCGAAGTCCAGACCGAATTCACGGGGACGGCCTTCGCCGAAATCAACACCGGAGATATCAGTGAACTGGATATTACCCAAACTGAAATAACGAACGCCTACAGAGATCGCCTGCAGATCGTCGAGTTTGCGGTAACCACCTAAAGAAAGGAGGTATACATCATTCAATCCAAGGTCTTTCAACCAGGGCGTATACGTAAGGCCGAAACTGGTATTGCTTTTTGCAAAGGGCGTTTTAGCCAGATTGTAAAATCCGGAGTTTGCATCAGGGGATGTGGCCATGCCAAGATCGCCCATACCACCTGCTCTTGCATCAGGAGAAATACGTAAAAAAGGAACGGCCGTAGTAACCACATTGATGGTGTCGGATTGCGCCTTCAGTGAATTTACTCCAACGAAGAGAAGCAGAATGGCAGCCAGTTTTAAGGTCTTGAGTTTCATACTTGTGAGTTTGTCTTTTGTATGCTGCGCTCTAAATACTTTCATAGTGACTGTCTTCCAGGATACGAAACATCCAGTTTTGGTTTGAAAGCTTTAAAAGCCAGCAGTAATGGTTTAAGGGTAAAAAGTTTACTCTATAGGCTGTCAAAAAGATTGGCTAAAATAAGGATTTTCAATAAATACCGCTTATAAAAGGAATAATTTTTCCCATTTATCGGCCGCCTTTCTATCTTCCGTTTCCACACGAAGCCGGTAAATGTATACGCCCCGGCCTAATTTGGAACCATAATCATCGCGTCCGTCCCACTTCACCTCTGTTGAACGGTTTCCTGTGGAAAATATTGTTTCTCTGAGGGTTTTTACCAATTTCCCGGATACCGTATAAATCTGCACCGTCACCAGAAGATTCTCCCCGGCACGGTTATGCTCAAACCAAAATTGGGTATTTGTACTGAAAGGATTGGGGTAATTCAGTACATGTTCCAGGGTAAACTGGTCTTTTTTGACCACCCGGAAGCTCAATAATTTCTCTGAAACATTATTGGCTACATCCCAGGCCCTGAGCCGCAGGGTATGCATCCCATCCGAGAGCGTTGGCAACTGGAATTGCACCCGGCCTTTTTTGTAATTATCGAGTTCCGCAGCATAAAACTCATTTAACCGAAGCGGGTTCCGGTTATCGTCATCCAGAATGGCTTCCAGATCGTGCCCGATTCCGGTTCCCATAATATTGATACCGGAACTATCACGCAATTCCATTAAAAGCACCGGCGCCGCATTGGTAATGCTTCCATCCACAAATTTTTCGTCATTCAACCAGGCTTTAATAGCCGGACCTTCTTTATCGTCTGTGCCGCTGCCGGTTCCTCCTACCTGCAGGTTGGTCATGATGCCGTTGCCATCGGTTTGGCCATTCTCTCCGTAATAACTCAGCCGGCCATTCCCTAAACGATAATCGATGTCGAGTGGCACCACAAACTCAAACTGGAATTTGCCCCCCTGCACACGGGCGCGTCCTTTATATATAATATTACGTTGCTCGGTAAAGGGCACCACCACACTTCCCGGATCATTCCCCAGCGTATTCCTGGATTGTGCTTTGTCGTAAACCACGGGATAGACCGTGCCATTAAAGTTGGAGGCCAGTACACCGCTCCGGTCTCTCACTTCTCCTTCAAACCGATAGGTGGAGAGGGCTTTCAGTGTATCTGGAAGGGCACCAACCGCCTTTCCATTGATGGCTGTGGTGACCATTTCATGTTCCGGAAAAGCCAGTCGCAGGGCGGGATCACCCAGCAAGGTGAACTTCCGGTTATTCACCGGATCACCGAAAAAAGAATAGGTTAAATTCTTAGCCCCACGAACCGCTTCCCCTAAACTTGGATATTCCCCATTTGGCCCCTTTTTCAGGGCCACACGCAGGTAATTATCGTTCATGATACGGTTACTGAAGGCAAACACCAGCCGGGTGGTGGTCATTAAAGCTATGGCACCGGTTTTCGGACGCAACAGCAGATCTTCCCCGATCGAGCGGATGAGTGGATTATCATATGGCGCCACATCACAGGTAGCTGTAATAAAGAGCGGCAGGCGATCGGCATTATTCATTTGATTGATAATATCCTGATCCAGTATCACTTCTTCGGCTAAACGCCGGAAGCCGCCATGGCCACTGTAATTCCAGATAAGGGTGCCGTTAAAGAAGCGGGCATTGATGATCCGGTTGGCCTCGGGATACCGGCTTCCGCCGGCTCCTCCTTCCTGCGGATAAGCATCGAGATATATTTTATCGAGGTTAAAAACCGGAGCGGTGGCAGCGGCCGTATTGGTCACGGCTTCGGCATCGGATAAATGCAGGTTGCCGTCTTCATCATCCGCCACAAAACTGAGTTCATTCCGCCAGGGTCCCAGAGCTGTTGCGCTGTGGTATCCGAGTATTTTATCGACAATGGCTTTTGCCTGCGCTTCACTGGAAGCAGGAATTCGGCCAATACCAATATCCAGTAAATTGATGCCGTTGCCGGCTATATTATCTCCGTCGTCGAGGAAACCAAAATAATCATCGGAGGTATAGGTACTGAGTGGGTCCAGACTGGATGCACTTTGAAAGGAAGGAACCAGATTGGTATTATTATTTAACCGGTCTTTATAATCAAAAGAGGCATCTCCGAACAAACATAAATAACGGGGACGTTGAAGACTATCGGCTCCGGCCTTATCAAAATACATTTTTACAAAATCACGGAGAGCAGTAGGGTCTGGACTGCCACCGGAGAATTCATTATAAATACGGGATACCGTAACTACCATTGTACGCAGGGTATCTTTTAAACGATGGTAGGCGGCCAATCGCTCGGCTTCGGGCACCAGTGTTTCGGTGGTAATAATTATATAGTCGACCGGACGGCTGTTATGCAGGTCCTGATTGGCAATGGCACCCACTGCTTCGGGAACCGGAAGATCAGTGCTGTTGATCGCCACATATTCGTGCAATACAGATGCATCGGCCTGGAACTGCAGTATGGCATTACTCACTGTGCCGGACATACGTATTGGTGTCAGGGGATCGGTTATCTGCCATACCTGTGCGCCGGCATTCATCCCGGAAAGCTGGTATTGGTTTACCCGGCCGGAAGCCACACTGCTCCAATCGCGAAAGGAAAGCTGCTTTTGTCCGCCCAGATCCAGATTTGCGCGACCATGAACTTCAAACCAGTCAAGCCAGCCTTGTCCGCCTACTCCATCCGTTTGCATATCGAGCTGGAAGGTATTGGAAGCGGTTGCCGAAGGGAAAGGGATGGAAATGTTGCTGCTGCGGGCAAACAATTCCAGTGCATTATTCGTGACTGCCGGAATATCGTTTTGCGCTAATAACAGGCCATTCCACCGGAGCGAAAACCGGGCTCCCGTGCCGAAAGTACGCGCCAGAAGGGCAGCCCGGATCTCACCGGCACCATTTACGGCGGCCGGCCAGGGAACGGGGAAGCTGTGCGACAGCGAACGGCCCGGCAGGGCGGAAAATTCTTCCCCATACCATTCTCTTCCGCTGCTTAAAAAGTTGAAACTATCTTTTTCATAATAATACCGGAACTGGTAACTGTTGACTGTATTGTTAAAGGCAGGGGGGGCTGTCTGGGTCTGAATCCGTTTCCCATTCGAGCCCACCCGAATAAAGTAATAAGCCCGATCGCTATAGAGGTTCTTTTGATGCCGGAAGGTTTTAAAGAGGGAATCGGCCAGCCAGGGATGCGGTCCGGGGGCATAAAAAAGTACATAATCGGAGCCGTTCAACTGGCCATCGCCCCCATCTTCTACCCAAACGGCCAGTTCCTTCAGGTCATCGGTTTTGGAGCCGTTGGCCGCTTCGGGCAACATGGCGCCGCCGGTTCCGTATACCTGAATGGAGGAAGAAGGCGTTCCGGTGGCATTGATCCCCAAACGAGACAGGAAAGCCAGATCGATTTTATACACGCCCCCCTCTTTCACGGCAATTTTGTACCAGTTTCCCGAAGCCAGCACCGAATTCGGGGTATAAACGCGTTGCGAGAGGGCCTGAAAGGGGGCCCAGAAAAGAAAAAAGTACAGCCACAGGCTTTTTATAGAACAACGGTTCATGAAAATCAAAAATAGTTCATTTTTAACTGAACCCTAACTGCACCTAACTGGTTGTATTACAGAAACAACCTATATTCGCAGTCCCACCGTAACCTTGTGGATAAACACCTACCCTTCCGTACAATAATTGATACTAAATCCCGTTTAATCTAATTGAACCAAAGGCAAAAGCTATCAAAATGAACCTGAAAAACCTCGTCATTCTATTGACCTGTGCCGCAACCGTATCCTCCTGTAAAAATGGGTTGTTTGGCAAGAAAAAACACGAACAATCCGACGTAACCGGCTGGAACTACAACGACAAGAACATGGGCGGTTACCAGGTGTCTAAAGAGAAAGAGCAACGCACAGGCCCCGGTCTGGTGTTTGTTCAGGGCGGTACCTTTACGATGGGGGCCGTTGAAGAAGATGTTATGGGCGACTGGAATAATACGCCGGCCCGTAAAACCGTAAACTCCTTTTATATTGACCGTACCGAGGTAGCAAACATTCACTACCGCGAATACCTGTACTGGATCAATAACGTATTTGATGGCGACGAGTACCAGGCGGTGCGTGAAGCAGCTTTGCCTGATACCCTCGTTTGGCGCAGTGAGCTGGCCTACAACGAGCCGATGGTAGAATATTATTTCCGTCACCCTTCTTACAACTACTATCCTGTAGTAGGTGTAACCTGGAAGCAGGCGCACGACTTTTGTTTGTGGCGCAGTGACCGCGTAAACGAAAAAGCGCTGATCGATAAACAATTCATCAATAAGAATACACTGAAAAATATTCAGGGCCAGGGCGCTGAGTCTTTCAACACAAAGGCTTATTTGCTCGGTCTTACCACCCCTACTCCGGGTGCCGGTGTTCGTTCTAAAAAGAATCCGCTGAAGAATCCGAATGGTACACCTCGTACCCAGGTGACTTTTGAGGATGGCATCCTGTTACCTGCTTACCGTTTACCAACAGAAGCAGAATGGGAATATGCAGCGTTAGCGCTGGTTGGACAGAACCCCAAGCCCAGTAAGAAGGAAAAACAACGTGGTGAGGAATTGCTGACCAACAAGCAGGTGTATTCCTGGTCACAAAACGTGAATGGTTTGCGTGATAGCAGAAGAGGTTCATGGCAGGGTACATTCCTGGCAAACTTCAAAAGAGGTGCCGGTGATAACATGGGTGTGGCCGGTGGTTTGAACGACCGTGCTGTATACACCGCTCCTGTTACTTCATTTTTCCCGAATGCTTTTGGTATCTATAATATGTCGGGTAACGTGAACGAATGGACAGCCGATGTATATCGTCCTTTGTCTGCCGGCGATAACGATGATGTTGCCCCTTATCGTGGTAACTTCTTCCAGAAAGATCTCCGCACCAAAGATGGTGAGTTCGAGAAAGACAGTCTGGGTCGTGTGAAGAAAGAATATGTTACCGATGAAGAAAGCAAGAACCGTCGTAACTACCAGAAGGGTAATGTGATCAACTATATGGATGGTGACTCCCTGATTGCTGGTGTGAACTACGAAACAAACAAAGAAACCGGTCGTGGATATGGCTTAACTACATTGATCAGTGATAAATCACGTGTGATCAAAGGTGGTAGCTGGAACGATCGCGCGTATTGGCTCTCTCCCGGAACACGTCGTTTCCTGGAAGAAGATCAGGCCAGCAGCACAGTAGGTTTCCGTTGCGCCATGGACCGTGTAGGCAGCCCTGAAGGTAATGGCCGCAAAACAGGTATCAACTACTCTACCCGCCGTCAGAATACGCGGAAGAAATAAAAATTTGATAGTGATTAGGATAAAAAAAGCCACCGAAATATCGGTGGTTTTTTTATGCCTGTTCGCCACCGCCCGCCCGCATACGATGTTATTGCCATAAATTTGTGGCATGACCATTTCCGACCTCTACCAGATCTATTTAAAGCATCCTCAGGTGCAAACAGATACCCGCAAATTAATGCCGGGCGATTTGTTCTTCGCACTGAAGGGACCCAGTTTTAATGGCAATCAATTCGCCCGCCAGGCCCTTGAAACGGGTGCTGCTTATGCGATTATTGATGAGAAGGAATTTTATATCGACGGGCGCACGATACTGGTGGAGGATGTATTAACCTGTTTACAGGAACTGGCGGGGTACCATCGGAATCAATTAACGATCCCCGTGATCGCCATTACCGGCAGTAATGGGAAAACCACCACCAAGGAATTGGTACATGCGGTACTCAGCAGCCGTTATCGCACGTATACCACAGAAGGCAATCTGAATAATCATATCGGCATACCGCTTACCCTGCTCAAAATAAAACAGGATGCGGAGATCGCGGTAGTCGAAATGGGTGCCAATCACCAGAAAGAGATCGAAGGCTATTGTCGTTATACACAGCCCTCCCACGGCATCATTACCAACTGCGGCAAAGCACATCTGGAAGGTTTTGGGGGAGTGGAAGGGGTACGCAAAGGAAAGGGTGAATTGTACGATTACCTGCGCCAGCATCAGGGAACGGCTTTTGTGATGTGGGACTATGATTATCTCCGTTCAATGAGTTCCGGTATAAAAGAGATCATCACCTATGGCACGCAGGACGCCTCCATAAACGGAACGGCCCTGAAAAGTGAGCCTTTTCTGGAAGCGTCCATTCAATTTAGCGGCGAAAGGGTAACGATCAGCAGTCAGTTGGTGGGAGATTATAATTTGCCCAATCTACTGGTAGCCGTCACCGTTGGATCCTACTTTAAGATCGATCTGCAGCAGATCAAAACGGCGATAGAAAATTATGTGCCGGGTAATAGCCGGTCACAATTGGTGGAGCAGGATGGAAATAAGATCGTTCTCGATGCCTATAATGCCAATCCATCGAGTATGAAGCTGGCTATTGAAAATTTCTCGAAAGGAGATACGGACAATAAAATTTTATTTCTGGGCGCCATGGCCGAATTGGGCGAGGAGAGTTTGGCGGAACATCAGGCCATTGTTTCCCTGATCGCTCAGCACAAATGGAAACAGGTGATTCTGGTAGGCGGCGATTTTTTAAAACTGAACCATCCTTTTATATCATTACCGGATTCCACTGCTGCCAGAAACTGGTACCTGGAACAGGAACTCAAGGGAGCTACCCTGCTGATTAAAGGTTCCAGAAGTATGAAAATGGAAAAAGTGTTGGGAAGATAAACAGTGTTGCAACGCAGAAGATCAATTGACTTATCGCCTATAAAAAAAATAAACGGACCAGGGAACTGGTCCGTTACTTGCCAACTCAACTGCTATTTGTTGTATATGAGAGAGACTCTTAATACATCACAAATGTAGCCGCGTCGAAAAACTGAAAACATGACGCATATAAGAAATGCACATGATTATAATCAGTTGCCCGAAAATTTCGGATCTACAAACTCCCAATCACGGATATGTGAATGTTGATGTTCCCGTTTTACGAGGGCATTGATTTTCGAAATGATATCGGGATTTTCATTGGCCAGATCCTTTTTCTCGTAGGGATCAGCATTCAGATCGAAAAGCTCCCAGGGGGCATTGGGTATTTTCTTCAGGTTCTTTTTAACGGCCTTCCATTTTCCCATCCGGATGGCCAACTGTCCGCCGTTTTCGGGGTATTCAAAATACAGGAAATCATGTAGCCGCTGCTTTCTTCCCAATAGTTCAGGTAAGAAAGAGAGGCCATCGGTAGCGGGAACCGATTGACCGGTCAGTTCGGCCAGGGTAGCCAGCATATCGTATTGCACAGAGATATGGTCGCTCACGGTTCCGGCTTTTATCTTTCCCGGCCATCGGGCAATAAAGGGCATTCGGATGCCTCCTTCGTACAATTCCATTTTCAAACCACGCAAACCGGCGACACTATTAAAAAATGCCGGATCGGCACCGCCCGCAAAACTGGCGCCGTTATCAGACGAAAAAAAGACGATGGTATTCTGATCAAGACCCAGTTCTTTCAACCGCTTCATAATGATCCCCACCTGATCGTCGAGAAAACTGATCATGGCTGCGTACGTAGATAACGGGTACATCGCCGAAGCATAACCCTTTTGTCCGTAATACGGTTTCTCGTTGAATTGTCCCTTGTATTTGTCAATATAAGCCTGCGGGGCCTGCAGCGATACATGCGGAATGGTATAAGGCAGGTACAGAAAGAAAGGCTGCCGGCCCTGTGTGTTGATAAACTGAAGGGCTTTTTCGGTCATACGTGCCGGTGCATAAACCTTTCCACTGAACTTGTCAAAGTCTGCCTGTGTGGCTGTGGCAGGATCCAGTGCCTGGTGTACTTTCATCACCGGGTTGCCCAATGTATCCCAATGATCGTTTTCCCACAAATGGGTGGGGTAATAATTATGTGCCTGTTTCTGATCGAGGTAACCGTAATAGTAATCGAATCCATGTTGCAGCGGACTACCGGATGTGCCGGCCATGCCCAAACCCCATTTACCTACCAGTGCTGTTTTATATCCTGCCTTTTTTAACATTCCCGGCAGGGTAAAGATCCCTTCCGGCAGGGGCATCTGTCCCCCTTCAGTACTGTCTTCAAAACCGCCCAATTCATAATTGCCGCGGATATAGGAATGTCCCCCATGCTTACCCGTTAGTAACATGCAACGGGCCGGTGCGCAAACCGGTGCACTGGTATAATGCTGGGTAAAACGCATGCCTTCTTTTGCTAACTGATCGAGATGCGGTGTTTTGATATGAATTTGCCCATACGAACCCAATTCCCCATACCCCATATCATCAGCGTAGATATAAATGATATTGGGCTTTCCCAAGGAGCGGCCTACCTGAGCAGACAACGGGTGACCGACCCCTAAAACGGCGGCACCCCATAGCAACAATTTCATCTGGAAAGAACGCATATAAAAAGATTGTTTCGGTAAAAAGCAACTAATATCCCTCAAAATTTATCTTAGTAACAATTAATAATCTGATCTCAATAAAATTAATACTCTAAATTAGTCACCAGTAAAAAACTTTCTACAATGAAAAAGCTCCTATTTGTCCTCCTCGTAAGTATCGTTTCAACTACAGCATTTGCACAGATCACTGTTCCAAAGGTAACCGCTCCGGCAGCCGCTACCATAAGTAACTTTATCAAACCCCCGGCGATAGGTGATGTTACCAAAACAACGGGTGGTATTGTGGAGGCGCTGACCAGTCAGTTGTCGCTTCCTGCCACTCAAAAACCGGCATTGACCAGTGCCATCAGCGGCTTCCTGGGTAGCAAGAGTGGCATCATGGATCTGGCAGGAAAAAATCCGACTGATTATTTGAGCAAGTTCAACCCGTTGCAGACCGGACTTTTCAGCAAGATCAAAACCATTATCGGTGCAGCCAAATTTGCCAGTTTCCTGAAACTGAAACCGGCCAATGCCGGCAATGTGCTCAGCAATTTATTCTATTAATAAAATTCGATTTGAAGGAAAGCCCCGCCATACGGGGCTTTTTTATTTTACTAACTGCTGTTAGGCTATAAAAAAAAGATTTTTACCCGATAAGATTTATATTACAAGTCGAAACTGCGGTGAGTAGCGCCGCCTGATTGCTTATACCATATAAATTTCAACTCAACATGAACAATGGTCTGGTCTTTTCTGACTATCTGGTTTTTCTGATCTATTTCGTTATTGTTGCCGGTTATGGCTACTGGATCTATCGCAGAAAAAGTAAACATGCTGCTGATACCAAAGATTTCTTTCTGGCGGAGGGTTCTTTAACCTGGTGGGCGATCGGCGCTTCATTGATCGCATCCAATATTTCTGCGGAACAATTTATCGGAATGAGTGGAGATGGTTTTTTTGCAGGTATGGCTGTAAGTGTGTATGAATGGCTGGCAGCACTTTCGCTGATCATCATCGCCATTTGGTTCATGCCGGTATATCTCAAGAACAAGATCTTCACCATGCCGCAGTTCCTGAAAACCCGTTATAATGAAACGGTGGCCTTGATCATGGCGGTATTCTGGTTGTTCCTGTACATTTTTGTGAACCTTACTTCCATTCTGTACCTGGGTGCTGTGGCCATCAATGGTTTGTTGGGGGGCGATTACCTGCACTATATCATGATCGCTTTAATGGTATTTGCCCTGATCATTACCCTCGGTGGTATGAAAGTAATTGGTTATACCGATGTAATACAGGTGGCGGTACTCATCATTGGCGGATTGGCCACTACGTATCTGGCCCTTACGATCGTAAGCGATAAGTTCGGTAGTGGTGGTTCGGCTATTGCCGGTTTCAAAGACCTGATGCAACAGGCTCCCGATCATTTTAAGATGATATTGCCCAAACCGGAAGTTACTACTGCCACAATAGGCACTCCTGAAAATCTGGCCATTCAGAAATATGTGATCCTTCCCGGTATCACGATGTATTTTGCGGGTCAGTGGATCGTTAACCTGAACTATTGGGGCTGCAACCAATATATTACACAACGGGCATTGGGTGCTGATCTGCAAACAGCCCGTACCGGAATTCTGTTTGCCAGCTTCCTCAAACTGCTGATGCCGGTGATCGTGATGCTACCCGGTATTGCTGCCTATGTGCTGTATAAAAATGGCCACCTGCCCCAACTGGCAAACGGCAGTAAGGATGGGGCGTATTCCGCCATCCTGAGCTTTTTGCCTTCGGGATTAAAAGGATTATCCATTGCCGCGCTCACCGCAGCCATCGTTGCCTCGCTGGCCGGTAAAGCCAATAGTATCTCCACCATTTTCACGCTTGATATCTTCAAGAAATATGTAAATAAAGAAGCTGATGAAAAGAAACTGGTTTGGACCGGTCGTATGGCCATCATTGCTTCAATGATCGTTGCCCTGATCTTTACCTGGAAAGACACGCTGGGTATTGGCGGCGAAGGCGGTTTCACCTTTATTCAAAAATATACCGGCTTTATCAGTCCGGGTGTATTCGCTATGTTCCTCCTCGGTATGTTCTGGAAACGTACGACCGGCACCGCAGCCATTGTAGGCGTATTGCTCGGATTCCTGTTAGCCGTATTCTTCAACAACTATGCCGTTGCCCTATTCGGCAAAGAAACCTGGCTGTACACCGCCTACGAATATCAAAAACTCGATAACGGTGTCGTAAAAACGATCACCGAGATCCCCTTCCTGATCAATATGGGCTGGTCTTTCGCCATTACGGTGGCCACCATGGTCCTGATCAGTCTGGGTGGACCAAAAGTTAATCCTAAAGCATTCGAACTGGATGCCACCATGTTCAAACTGAAACCACATATTATTGTGATGATCGTTGCGGCGATCATGATACTGATAGCGTTGTATGCAAGGTTTTGGTAATTATTAATTATCAATTATTAATGATTAAAATAATTGACAATTAATAATTGATAATTGGCTCCTAAATAAAACTTTTCCCATGAGCAAGCCCATTAGAACCACAGTAGTCGGCAGCTATCCTTTTCCCGGTTGGCTGGAATATGCATCGGGTAATTTGAAAGATTTCGGTCCGGCTGATATAGAGGAAATGATTGAAGATGCAGTGATCGCTGCCATTCATGATCAGGTAAGTGCCGGATTGGATGTGATCACCGATGGAGAACAAACGCGCCTCGATTTTAATTTATCCTTTTACGGATTTATTGAAGGCATTGTAAATGACGGTTCGGAAACCAGAAAATTCGGTCCACCGGCACACGACCAGCGCGGTAAGAACTCCATAGTTGGTACCCTTCGTGCCCCCCGGGGATTGGGTGCCGTAAAGGAATATGAGCGGTTGAAAAAACTCGCTCCTGCCGGTCCGGTGTTAAAAGCCAGTGTGCCCGGCCCTTTCACACTGAGCGGACGATTAAACCCCAACGAACAATATAAAAACAGGTACGAGATCACCGAAGCTTTGTTACCTTTTGTACGTAAGGAGTTGGAAGATCTGGTTGCGGCAGGCTGTACCGAGATCACCGTGGATGAGCCATCGATGAGTTGTTATGCTTATAAAGAAGATACCAAACGGTTTGTAGATATTTTCAATAGAACCGTAGCGCCGATCGTTGGCAAATGTAATCTCAGCACGCATCTATGTTTCGGGAACTTCAAGGGACGTCCTGTGGGCTATCGAAGCATCAAACCCATGCTCCCCGATTTTCTGGATCTTTCAGTGAATGAGATCCATATCGAAATGGCCAACAGAGAGTTTGCTGAAATAGAGTTATTGAAACCATTTGCTGAAGTGATGCACGTTGCCGTTGGCATCATTGATGTTAAAAATTATTATATCGAATCACCGGAAGATGTTGCGGAACGCATCCGGAAATGCCTGCAATATATACCGGCTGAGAAACTTTCGGTTGCACCAGACTGTGGTTTGAGTCAAACCGCCCGCTGGGCCGCGCGTAAAAAACTCAGCAATATGGTAAAAGGTGCTCAAATGGTTCGGGAATCCTTATAAGATCGCATTGAAAAAACCGGTTAAAAAAGATCAGGAATTGGTCCGTGAAATGGATGCCCGCCGCGGGACTGATGGTTTTACTATCTGGTGGCTGGGGCAAAGCGGCTACCTGATACAGTGGCAAAACAAGCGGATCCTGCTCGATCCGTATTTATCGGATAGCCTTACCAAAAAATATGCGCATACCGATAAACCGCACGAACGGATCAGTGAACGCGTGGTGGCCCCGGAACTTTTGCTCGACATCAATATCGTCAGCTCAAGTCATAATCATACCGACCATCTGGATGGGGAGACGCTACAGCCATTGTTTGAAAACAATCCAGAGGTCCCATTCATCATCCCCGAAGCCAATCGCGCCTTTGTGGCGGAACGCACCGGAAAACCGCTCTCCTATCCTATCGGTTTGAATGATGGCATTTCGATAACGATTGATGGAGTAACGTTTCATGGTATACCGGCCAAACACAATACCATTGAAAGAGATGAAAACGGATATTGCAAATGCATGGGTTATGTGATCTCCTTTGATAAATGGAATATCTATCACAGTGGCGATACCTTATGGTTCGATGAAATGATCCCGTTGCTTCAACCGTTTCATATTGACCTGGCCCTGTTACCGATCAATGGCAATGATCCGGCCCGAAAAGTAGCCGGCAACCTCGACACAAAAGAAGCAGCGGTATTGGCCAAATCGATCGGCGCTAAAATGGTGGTGCCTTGCCACTACGACCTGTTCGCCTTTAATACAGCCGACCCGACCTTATTCGAAAAAGAAGCGCAAACGATTGAACAGCCCTATCGGGTACTTCCGCTGGGCGGATTTTTAAATAGTCGGGATATTTAACCTCCACAAAAAAGGCTTACACCTAAATTATTGGTAAATTGATTGGGATTCAACTGCCCGGTCATATGAATGTTTTTTTCTCCAAAAAATGGTTGCTTGTTGCATTGGTTTTAATAACCGGCATCGTCATATATTTTATGGCCTTTCAAAAAGCGCCTGTTGATTACAATGCCGATATCAAGCCCCTGCTGAATAAGAAATGTATCAGTTGTCATGGAGGTGTAAAAGCGAAAGGCGGATTCAGTTTGCTTTTCAGAGAAGAGGCCCTGGCGCCCACCAAATCGGGCAAGCCCGCCATCATTCCCGGTGACCCCGATGGCAGTGAATTCATGCGACGGATTACGATCAGCGATCCGGAAGACCGCATGCCGTATAAACATGATCCCCTGAGTAAGGAAGAAATCGATCTCTTCCGTCGCTGGATCAGGGAAGGCGTACAATGGGGATTGCATTGGGCCTATGCTCCGGTAAAGGAAGTGGCCATTCCTTCCCTGAATGATAAGTGGATCCGTAACAGCATTGATCCATTCATCTTACAAAAACTCAAAGAAGAAAAAATAAGTCCATCCCCTGAGGCAGCTCCGGAAATATTGCTTCGTCGTTTGTCGCTCGACCTTATCGGATTACCCATTCTTGATTCGGTGATTACGGGTATGCCTTCTATAGTAAACGAATCGAATTATTCCGCAGTAGTGGATCAACTCCTCGCCTCACCGCGCTTCGGTGAAAAATGGGCCAGCATGTGGCTCGATCTTTCCCGCTATGCGGATACCAGAGGATATGAAGCCGACCGGGGCCGGACTATCTGGCGCTACCGGGATTGGGTAATCGATGCATTCAATGAAGACAAACCTTATGATGTTTTTCTGAAAGAGCAAATGGCAGGCGACCTGTTGCCCGACCCTTCCGATGCCCAATATATTGCGACCGCTTTTCACCGCAATGCCATGACCAACGATGAAGGCGGTACCGACAATGAAGAGTTCAGAACGGCCGCAGTAATGGATCGGATCAATACCACCTGGACGGGTATACTCGGCACCTCTTTTTCCTGTGTGCAATGTCACAGCCATCCCTATGATCCCTTTAAACACGAGGACTATTTTAAGTTCATGGCCTTCTTCAATAATACCCGTGATGAAGATACAGAAGCGGAATATCCATTGCTCAGAACGTTCAAATCAGAAGACAGCAGTACACTTGTACAGTTGCGCGATTGGTTAAAACAGGAAGTATCAGCAGAGAAAAGCAAGGAATATTATCGCTTCCTGAAAACCTGGCAACCCACCGTCAATTCATTGTTATGTGATCAATATAAAAATGCCGCCCTGGTAAGCAGTTGGTATGCCGGGCTTCGAAAAGATGGTTCCTGCCGGTTGAAAAATGCGCCCCTGCAGGAAGCAACAGAACTGATGTTTCGGTATGTGAATTGGAAACCCGGTGCCACCTGGACCATCCGTCTTGACAGTTTGAATGGTGCTATTTTAAAAACCATTCCACTTGCGAATAGCAACGGAAACTGGAAAATAGAAACGGTAAGTATTCCGGCAATTGCAGGACACCGCGATCTTTATTTTGTTTATACGAATCCTCAATTAAAAAGTTTCGAAGAAACAGGGGTATTGTTCGAATGGTTCAAATTCACGACAGCTTTTCCCGGAAAAGGTAAAAATGGATACGACTCTGCTTTTGCCCGCTATCAACGACTGCTGCAAGCGAGTCCAGCAGTGACCACACCCATTCTGATGGAGAACCCATCGGCTCAATTCAGAAAAACACATGTATTTGAAAGAGGCAACTGGCTGGTGAAAGGGGATGAAGTAAAACCCGGTATTCCCGCCTTATTGGCCATTAATAATAAACAGGTAAACGACCGTGCCGCATTTGCCGAATGGCTGGTGAACAAACAAAATCCGCTGACAGCACGGGTATTTGTTAACCGCATCTGGGAACAGCTCTTTGGCTATGGCATTGTTGAAACGCTGGAAGATTTTGGCAGTCAGGGCATGAATCCAACCCACCAGGAATTACTGGATCATTTAGCCTGGCAGTTTATGAATGAAGATCAATGGAGCGTGAAGAAGCTGATCAAACGTATCGTGCTGTCATCCACCTACCGTCAAAGCTCGGTAGCGTCTCCGGAATTGATACAAAAAGATCCCTATAACAAGTTTTACGCCAGAGGCCCGCGCATGCGCCTGAGTGCGGAACAGATACGTGATCAGGCGTTGTGCGTGTCTGGATTATTATCAACTAAAATGTACGGCCCCGGCATCATGCCTTATCAGCCTGATGGCATCTGGAATTCTCCGTACAACGGTGCGCAATGGACGAAAAGTGCCGGAGAAGATCAATATCGTCGGGCCGTCTATATTTATTGGAAGCGTTCCGCAGCCTATCCGTCGAATGTGACGTTTGATGCCGCCGGCAGACAATTATGTATTGCCCGCAGGATACGAACCAATACACCGCTGCAAGCCCTTACCTTACTCAATGATCCGGCGTATCTGGATATGGCCCGGCACCTGGCTTATAAAATCATGGATGAAGGAGGTAACAGGGAGCAACAGATCAGAAAAGCATTCAAAAGAGCTACGGGCAGAGAGGCCAAGGCTGAAACAATACAATCCCTGCTAAAGCTGCATCAAACAGCCTTAGTGTCCTTTGAAAAAGACAGCGAGCGTACCTGTGAAATGATCGGCATCATGAACGAGCGAAACAATCCGTCTACAGCAGCCATGGTTGTGGTGATGAATGCGCTGCTGAATCT
>CAZKSY010000059.1:20446-21902 GCA_964555605.1 uncultured Chitinophagaceae bacterium
TGGTGAAAGAAGCCGAACAGCGCATACTGCATCATGTTACCCGCAGGCATTTCCTCAAGGAAAGTGCCATGGGATTTGGTGCCCTGGCGCTGGGTTCACTGTTTGGCGGCTGCGGCACCGACACGGTACGAAAAGCCATTCCATTCGATGCGGCCCACCCGCTATTGCCCAAAGCACCTCATTTCCCCGGCAAAGCCCGTGCGGTGATTTACCTGCACATGGCCGGAGCTCCCTCACAATTGGAACTCTTCAGCTATAAGCCAGAACTCATGAAACTGGATGGCCAGGATTGTCCGCCCAGTTTATTGGAAGGAAAAAAATTCGCTTTCATCCGTGGCGTACCCAAAATGCTGGGGCCACAGGCACAATTTAAACAGCACGGACAAAGCGGTATGTGGATGAGCAACTATCTCCCCCACCTCAGTACCATGGCAGATGAAATTGCCATGATACAAACCATGACCACGGATCAATTCAACCATGCACCGGCACAGTTATTATTTCATACCGGTACGCCACGGTTGGGCCGGCCCAGTATCGGTTCCTGGGTGACGTATGGATTGGGTACAGAGAATCAAAACCTCCCCGGATTTGTGGTGCTTACCTCCGGAGGCAATGATCCCGATGCCGGAAAAAGTGTGTGGGGTAGCGGCTTTTTGCCCAGTGTATATCAAGGTGTACAATGCCGCAGCGAAGGAGATCCGGTATTATTTTTAAATGATCCCAAGGGAATTGACCGGGATCTGCGAAAAGCATCTATAGATGCGATCAATGACGTAAACCAACAACAATATGCCGATTTCAAGGATCCGGAAACCCTTTCCCGGATTGCGCAATATGAAATGGCATTCAAAATGCAGATCACGGCACCCGATGTAATGAATATCAACAACGAGCCGGATTATATCAAAGAGATGTATGGCATTCAGGAAGGCAAAAACAGTTTTGCCAATAATGTATTACTCGCACGCCGTTTGGTAGAGAAAGGTGTGCGATTCGTGCAACTATTCGATTGGGGATGGGATACCCATGGCACCGACCCCGATAACGCGCTGGATATTGGCCTGGTAAATAAGTGCCGCACGGTCGACAAAGCCATCACAGCTTTACTCACCGACCTCAAACAACGCGGCCTGCTGGAAGAAACACTGGTGGTATGGGGCGGTGAATTCGGTCGTACCCCCATGTTAGAAAACCGCGAAGGCAAACCACTGCCGTTTAAAGGACGCGACCATCATACGGAAGCGTTTAGTATGTGGATGGCAGGTGCCGGGATCAAGGGCGGTACCACTTATGGTGAAACCGATGAAATAGGATACAGTGTGGTGAGCGGGAAAGTTGAACCCTTCGATCTGCAAGCCACCATCCTGCATCAATTGGGATTCGATCACGAACAACTGACCTATGATTTTCAGGGAAGAGCCTTCCGGCTCACCGACTTGAGTGGTAAGGTGAT
>CAZKSY010000060.1:0-21119 GCA_964555605.1 uncultured Chitinophagaceae bacterium
GATGACCAATACTGGCTGTTACCTAAATACAGAGAAATGCTCTTCCTGAGATAAAATAGGTTCACTGACATGACAAGCAATAAGGGCCCCTTCGTTATACGGAGGGGTTCTTTTTTGGGGTTTGGGGGTTGGGGTATGAGGCGACTCCCGCTCAGGGGTGAATAGTGAATGGTGAATGGTGAATAGTGAATGGTGAATCGTAGAGTGTCACCATTCACTATTCACCATTCACTATTCACCATTCACCATTCACTTTTCACTATTCTTCCCCAAACCAAACTTTCTCCGTTTCCCGATTTCTCCCTATATTTGCTGCGGCAGGTCTTACACGACCAGCTCCTGCCGAACCTCCCCAGGGCCGGAAGGCAGCAAGGATAGGCGGTTGTAGCGGTGCGATGTGAGTAGCCTGCCATTTTTTAAAATATTGAGAAGTGAGTCAGTTTGGAAATGAATGAGAGTTTTCAGATTGACTTTTTCTTTTTAGGAGGTCGCGCCGACCATCGGTCTTTATCCTCAGCAACTATACAAACAACCTATATGAAGTTTTTCATCGACACAGCGAATCTTGCACAGATCAAAGAAGCCAATGAGTTGGGAATTCTGGATGGCGTAACTACAAATCCTTCCCTGATGGCGAAGGAGGGGGTTAAAGGCGAAGCTGCTATATTGAAACACTATGAAACCATTTGTGAAATGGTGGATGGCGATGTAAGTGCGGAGGTTTTATCAACCGATTTCGCAGGCATGGTGGAAGAGGGCAAGAAGCTGGCTGCGATCCATCCGAATATTGTGGTGAAGATCCCGATGATCAAAGATGGTATCAAGGCATTGAAATGGTTTTCAGAGAATGGCATCAAAACGAACTGCACGCTGGTATTTTCAGCAGGCCAGGCCATTTTGGCTGCTAAAGCCGGAGCAACGTATGTTTCTCCTTTTATTGGCCGTATTGACGACAGTTCCTGGGATGGTATTCAGTTGATCGAACAGATCTCTCACATATATGCGCTGCAAGACTTTAAAACAGAGATTCTGGCAGCATCTATCCGCAATGCACTTCATATTGTACGTTGTGCCGAAGTAGGCGCCGATGTATGTACTTGTCCGCTCGATTCCATCCTTGGCCTGCTGAAACATCCGTTAACGGATATCGGTTTGGCGAAGTTTATGGAAGATGCGAAAAAGATGTGAGGAGAGTAGTACGTGGGAAGTGGTAAGTGGTTTGAAGGGTGAGGTATGAGAATTGAGTTACGAAGGCTGTTCCTTATAACTTATTCCATACAACTCATAGCTCATACCACTTACTATTTACCTACTACGCCGCACCTCACTTAATTACCACCTCCAAACCCTCAGCAATCCTTTGCTGGCCGGCAGCGGTACAATGCATATCCCTATTAAAAAATAATTGTTGATCTTTTTTAGACGGGCTGTCGGGGAAGAAATATGGTTCCAGATCGATATAGGAAAGTTCATTTTCCCGAGCCCATTCTTTCACGATGGAAGAAAAATACCGACGGTCTGTTTGCCCCGTTTTTTCCCGGTAGCGTGAGGGAATCGCTGTAATAAACAGTGGAATATGCAGCGCCTTAAAAAGAGAATCCGTTTTTTTCAGGTATTGGGCGGTGAGTGTACCATCCAGTTCGGGATTTTCTTCAAGTTTCCCATTGAGCACTACGCCATTCCCAAGGTCAGGATGATTTCGTTGGTAATTCCATTGCTTATAAAATCGGTTTAGCACCAAAACCAGGTAAGACTTACGAAATAGATGGAGCCAGGTATTGGCTTCTCCTCCATTCACGGCTTTGATCAACCCCTTATCCCAGTTTGCCCGGGCCAGTAAGGTGCTGTCTTCCCGCACGTCGTTGGAGTAAAGGGTGATCACTACCGCCTTAGGTTTAACCCCTTTCGATTCCAGCAACTGCACGCTTTTAAGATAATACAATACCGGGCTATAACCGGTAACCCCGTAGTTAAGAATTTTTTCGTTTATATATTGACGGGAAAGAATACCGGTAAAGCAGGAATCGTACGGCACCTGTAGCGCTTCGGTGAAAGAATCGCCCAGGAAAATATAGGGGGCGGTGCTCGCAGGGAGGGTAGCCGCTTTCTCCGGAACTTGGGCTCTTCGGCCTTGCGAATCGATATATACTTCAAATCCGCCGAATTCACCAGAGGGTGTAAACATCGTATATCTGTAGTTGGTTAGATGGACCCAATTCAATACAGGGTCAGGATTTACCGGAGAATTTCCATCGTTCCGGTACCCTACCCGAAGGGCCAATTCTACCAGCAGCAGCAATCCGGACAATACCAGCAGATTAATCAGAATGACTTTAAGGAATTTCACCTGGTAAAATTAAAGGGTATTGGGATAAGTTGTATACGGTAGTCAACTGTATACAGTTGACTACCGTATACAACCACCAACCGCTTCTGCTTCCCCGCTAAATCAAGAATTACAAGGTTATTTTTAATGAGGAGAATGCATGAAAAGTGAGGCGGGGATGGTGTTCTGAGAGAAAATTATACGGTGATGTAGAGAAACCGGAAGTTTTAGTTGTACAGGGTAGTCAACTGTATACAGTTGACTACCCTGTACAACCATCCTCAGCCTTTTCTAAACAAATCCTCCGGCTTTTTCAATACCGGATCGGGAATGAATTTTTTGATAGGAATCTGTCGATCGCGGGTGATGCGGGGATCTGAAAGAAGTGTTGCTTTAATCCGAATAAATGACCCTTTAAATGCCGTATCAATGATCAAACTGTTGCCTTCAAAACGGCCGGCACTGGTTTCCAGCCTGATCTCCTTTGTGGTTAACGGCAACCACTGACCATTGCGCAGTTTCGCCTCTACATTAATATAATTGTGAACTCCCTTTTTCAGGCTGTCGGTATATAAATTAAAAAACAAGCTGTCCACCTGCTGGGTTTTGGCAACTGCCGCCACACTGATAAAACATACTAAAATGACTATTTGCTTCAAATCGCTTAAAATTTATCGCTACTGATATTATTGATTCCCCAATCCTTTGCGACCTGTAAGTGAATTCAGCACGGAATAAACAACCAGTTCATCGGCACGACCGGCCAGATCACGGTAGTATACCAATATCGTATACGTATTTTCAGACTCCCAATAATTTCCTTCGGTAAAGTCAAATACGGGTACAGCACGGGGTTGTCTGGTATCTACAGATACATAACAATAATCATAGTAGCCCTGCTTTAAAAACAGATCCACTTCATATACTCCCTTCTCTTTATTAAAAATCATTCTGGTTCGATCGTTATAGGCATAACCCGTTAATTGCCCCATGATATAATAATCACGCCCATTAACAGGCAAATTATTCGGAGGCACAAAACTGAAGTGCACCGTGGCATAGTCAGATTGCCAATAGGGATTCAGATTCTCCAGACATTGAATACTGTACTGTCCATTTGCATCACGGAAAAAGTTAAACCGTTGATTCGACCGGTCCATATCGGGTTTTACAAAAATTTCAGTCGCCGTAGTGCTGTATTTTGCATGATCTACCCGATCGCTCTGTAGCCGGAAGCTGCGGAGATCGAGCCAGCGCCATTCTTTTCCGGAGGGGAAAACGCAATCGGCTTCTGCATTGAACTCCATTTCTCTGCGGTTAAAAAAACTTGGCTTGATACCAGTAATCGCATTGTCCCAACGATTGTTCTGCAGGATGACCACTTTGACCTGTTGCAACGGATTCACCACATTCAACTGTTCATTCAGTAATAATTTGAACTGTACTTTTTGATGCGTTTTGAATAACTGTCCATTAAACGGTTGCTGTATTGATGCCACTACTGCCGAACGGTCCTGCACCACCAGCATACGTCGGGTGAATAATAATTTAGCGGTATCACCATCGCGAAAAACTTTCAGGATATAATTACCGGAACGTGTGGGCAAACAATTACGATCGGGTAAATTGGCCTGATAATGTGTATAGCGTGTAAAGGCTACAGAAGAATTACGATATGTATTGATCCGCATTTGCGAATATCCTTTCATAAAATCAAACTGCCCCAGCATGGCCGGCGTCCAGTCTGCATTACATAACTGATAGGTATAGGAATAATTCCGCACCCCGCCATCCAGATCGTCGAAATGCAGTTCCAATTGATCAGCGCTATTTAAACGCACCACAGGATAGCCAAGCTGATTGCCCTGGGCATGCAGCTGTACTGAAGCAATACGATTATTAAAAACGGCTTCGGGTATCTGCGCTTTCAAAAAGCTGCTGACCAGTAAAAAGCAGCATGGTAGCCAATTCTTCATACCTTAAAAATAACAGCATTTGTGAGATCCATTTCCCAATTCTACCTTAAAAAGTAAAAAAACTTCGCCTATCGGGTTACAGCGGTTATTTTTGGAGCACGAAATCAGCCACTTGAATATTTCTACCTTCATAGCATCCCGGATCATTTTTAACCCGCAGCGGACTTTTTCCCGCTTTATCATCCGTTTATCGGTGGCAGCTACCATCATCAGTGTGACCGTTATGATCATGACCCTTTCCTTTGCGAATGGGTTTCAGGAAACGATTTCCGGTAAGGTCTTCAGTTTTTTCGGTCATATCCGGGTGGAAGATTATAATGCCTTGCAGGGGTCGATAGCAGAGGAGATTCCCATAGTGCGGAACGATTCGGTGAACCGGCTGAAAACCATACGCCCGGAAATTGAAACCGTACAGGCATTTGCCACCAAGAATGCCATCCTTAAAACCGCGGAAACCATCGAAGGGGTATTGTTCAAGGGTGTGGAGGCGGACTATAATTTCAAACGACTCGATCAGTTTCTTACTCAGGGTCGCTGGATGCAGTTTACCGACAGTGGCTATAGTACCGAAGTGGTATTATCAGAAACCATCGCCCGGCAACTAAAACTAAAGCTGAACGATCAGGTGCTGATCTTCTTCATACAGCCGAATGGGGAAGCACCCCGGCCGCGAAAACTGAGCGTTTGTGGTCTCTATAAAACCGGTATTGAAGAATACGACAAACTGTTTGCACTGGGTGATCTGAAGCTCATTCAGCGACTGAATAACTGGAGCCCGCAACAGGTAGGCGGATATGAAATATTCCTACACGACTTCAACGACATGGATAAGGTGAGTGCGGAAATAGTACCGAACCTGCCATGGGGCCTGGGTGGACAAACCATCCGTGAGATCAATCCTTCCATTTTCGACTGGCTGGGTTTACAAAATCAAACAATCCTGCTGGTGGTGGGCATTATGACCATCATCGCCTTATTGAACCTGGTTACCTGTTTACTGATACTGGTACTGGAACGTACCCGAATGGTGGGACTGCTCAAGGCATTGGGATCAACAGATTTTTCTATACAAAAGATCTTCCTCCTGCAAGGCGTTTATCTGATGGCTCTGGGTTTATTATCAGGAAATGTTATCGGACTTTGCTTATCCTGGTTGCAGGCCAAATATGGATTCATCAAATTACCGGAGGAATCCTATTATATATCAAAAGCAGCAGTGAGTATTGTTTGGTGGCAGATAGGATTGGTGAATCTATTTACTTTCACTATTTGTTTTCTGATACTGCTCATCCCCACCATCATTATTAAGAAGGTTCAACCAGTGAAAGCCATTCAGTTTAAATGAGGTGCGATAGAAGTATACCGGTGGCTACCGCTGCATTCAGGGATTCGGCCCCTCCCCTGCCGGGAATCGTTACAGGATGTATATTTCCATGAAGCAATTCGGGACGAATCCCTTTGGATTCATTTCCGATCAGCAGTATGCCTTCAGTCAGTTTCTTCATGTCATAAATGCTGGCTCCTTCCAATAGGGCTGCATATACAGGAACCGAGTCGTTTTCGGTCAAAAAAGAAAGGGCGTCGCGGTATTCGACCCGTACACGGGCGAGGCTTCCCATTGTAGACTGCACCACTTTAGGATTGAAACAATCGGCACAATCACCATGGCAAATGATATAAGACACCCCGAACCAGTCAGCGGTACGAATGATCGTGCCCATATTGCCGGGATCCTGAATGGCATCCAGCACAAGACCAAAGGATTTTTTTATTTGAAGGTTATTGGGGAAAACCGGCTTTTTAAAAATTCCCAAGACCGGTGAAGGGGTATGCAAAAAGCTGATCTTTTCCATTTCGATAGAGCTGACCTCCTGCAGGGCCGTTTCCGGAAGCCCGGAAAACAGGTGTGGGTTCTCTACAGCCCATTCAGGCAGAAAGAAAAGCGTATCGAGTGGGGTATTCCCCGAAGCCAAAAAATCGTTAATGCTCTTTGTTCCTTCCGCCACAAAAATGCCCCCGGTATCCCTGACTTTTTTCTGGCTTAAAGTTTGAATATATTTGATCTTTGATTTACTAAGCATTGTCCCCTATTTATGTTAACCTGCCGGCAAGTTAGTTTTTTTACTGTTTCCTTACGGACAATTGGTGCCGGTTTCCTTTTTCTGGTAGCCTTTTCCTCCTGCATGGTGGTGAAGAAAGGAAAATACCCGGTTAACAAACCTTTTGTTTACAAAACAAGTATTTCGGTTTCCGGGAATATGAGTCAGGCTGAAAAGCAGGATATGATCACCGGATTACAGAATCAGTTGGATGATAGTTTAAAGACCCGGATCGTTTCGTATGCCGGAATACGCAAAGTGTTATCGAATCCGCCTGTTTTTGATACCATAAACATCTTTCGCTCTAAAAAATTCATGGAGGTGTTGCTGAACAAGCAGGGCTATTTCTATCCAGTTATTAAGGATACCTTCCAGATCGATACGGTCAAAGACAAACAGCAGGTCAGCATCAGTTTTCAGGTTTTTCCCGGCAAGAGAACGCATGTGGATTCGGTGGGATATGCCTTGCGCACCCCGGCATTGCAGGAATTAGCCCTTGACGGGAGCAATGGCAGGATTGTTCGTAAAAAAGACCCCTATTCCGAACGTAATATTTCGGATGAGGTAGACCGTCTGGTATCTATTTTCCGGAATAACGGCTATTACAAGGTATCAAGGAATGATATTTATGCAGAAGTGGATACTGTTGTTGCTGCCCTGATTGATCCAACGCTGGATCCTTTTGAGCAGATCCGCTTGTTGGATTCCCTTCGCAAAAAACTGGAGAACCCAACCATCAATGTGGTGTTTAAGCAGCGGGCGGAGGCGGATAGCAATCACCTGCGGCAGTATTTTATCCGAAATGTGCGGGTCTATCCAGATCAAACTATTATACCAGATAGTACACAGGTACCGTTGCTGACCCAATTGGGCAAGTTTTCTTTCTTCACCAACACACAAAAATTCCGGCTTCCGTTTGTGGCCCGGAATATTGCCCTTTTACCCGACTCCATGTACCGGGAACGTAATTATTTCCGGACCGTAAATAATTTCAACCGTTTGGGGGCCTGGCAAAACGTGGATGTTACATTATACGATACCGTTAGTGATGCTCCGTTACTGGATGCAGACATCAAGTTATACCCTGCTTTAAAGTATAATATGAAGGTAGATCTTGAGGCGAGTCGGAATATTGCTGACTATTTAACGACCAGTCAGTTTTTTGGTCTGGGTTTGAATTTGAATATCACCAATCGCAACCTGTTCCGTGAATCGGTACATAGTTCCCGTGATGCACGCGCCGGGGTGGAATTCGGCTCTAATTTCATTCAGACCCTGCAGGGTAATGTTTCGCAAACCCTGCTTTTCCCCCGTTTTATTTTACCTTTCAAGGTCAATTCCACACAGATCACGAACGACCGCACCATCTTTAACGTAAATGCAGCGTATACCATCCGGAGAGAGATCTACAATGTGGCTTCTATCAATTCTTCCTGGAGTTATGAATGGACCAAACGGCGTTGGAATTTTCAGTTCACACCCATCAATGTAGAGTATACGAAACTTGATGGCAAGGATAGTTTATTTAAACTGATCGACCAGATCCCTTCATTACGATATGCATTTAATGATGGATTTGTGATCGGCATGATCGGAGCGGTGAATACAGTTTGGTCGCGCCGTAACAAGCTTTCAAATTTCAAACTGCGTGTAGAGGAAAGCGGTGCCATTTTTGGCCTGGTCAAAAAACTGGAGGATAATAACCTGTTTCGATTTGTAAAACTGGATGTAGAGTATAAGCATTTCATTAATTATAAAAAATCGGCCTGGGCCTTCCGTGGATTTATAGGATACGGTTATGTTTATGGAAAGAAGGATGGAGCTCCGGAACGAAACCTTCCCTTTTTTAAAGCCTATTTTGCCGGTGGCCCATACTCCATGCGGGGATGGGGAGTGCGCCGACTGGGACCCGGTTCTTCGTTGTTATACGATACCACCAACAATCAGCCTGTCGACCGTTTTGGCAATATGCAACTGGAGGGTAATGTGGAATATCGTTTTGACCTAACGCGTATTGCAGGTATAAAAGTAAAAAGTGCCCTTTTCGCTGATATCGGCAATATCTGGAGTAACGAATACAGAGATGCCAATGCTACCTCCAAAATTGAGGAAGCCTCCTTTAGCCTGAAACGATTGGGCAAGGATATTGCCATTGCGGGCGGAGTGAGTTTGCGTTTTGACTTTGATTATTTTCTGATACGACTCGACTGGGCCTACCAGTTGAAGAATCCCCGCTACAAGGATTATAATAATGGCTGGTTCTACGATCTTCGTTTATTCGACGGACAGTTCCAGCTCGGCATTAATTATCCCTTCTGATCCTTATTATCACTGATGAACTGCAAGGCCTGATCCATATTCATGGCATCACTTACCTTAAATTCACCGATGCGCGTTCTGCAAAGTGCACTCAAATATCCCCCGCAGCCGAGTGCCTGCCCAAAATCATGCGCCAGGCTGCGTATATAGGTGCCTGTGGAGCATTGCACCCGGAAGTGAACAACAGGAGATTCAAATGAAGTAATTTCAAATGCATAGATAGTGATGCGTCGGGGTTCCAACACCACATCAACCCCTTTCCGCGCGAGTTCATAAACGCGTTTGCCATCAACTTTGATAGCAGAATGTGCCGGAGGGATCTGATCGATGGCTCCGGTAAAAGGCACAGTGGCTGCCTGCAACGCTTGTATATCCAGTGAAGGAACAGTTTGAAAATTGATGGGGTCACTCTCCAGATCATAAGTAGGCGTTGTTGCGCCCAGTGTAATGGTGCCGGTGTATTCTTTTTCCTGCGCCATGTACTCATTGATCTTCTTGGTAAATTTGCCCGTACAAACGATCAGTAAGCCTGTAGCCAGTGGATCGAGAGTGCCTGCATGACCAACTTTTTTAATCTTCATCGCATTGCGCAGCTTGCGTACCACGTCGAAAGAGGTCCATTCAAGTGGCTTATCAATGAGCATCATTTGTCCGCGCTCAAAAAATCCCGGATTTTCCGTGGTATTCATGGCGCAAATATAGCGGGTAATAATAGTACAGCGAAATGAGGGAAGTCATCGTTTTAAATAGCCTGTCTTGCTTTCAGTTCCAGATATTTATTCACCGTATCGATGGTAAGATCTTTGGGAGCGGTTAATATGGTGAAAATGCCATGCTGCTGTAATTCTTTTACGATAAGCCTTTTTTCATAGGCAAATTTTTCGGCAATGGTACGGATGTACAGTGATTCCATATCGTGAGCCGGCTGTTCGGTAAGCTGGCGCAATTCAGTATTCTCAAAGAAAACCACCAATACGAGGTGATTGCGTGCAATGGCGCGGATATATGGAAGCTGACGTTGCAAACCGGATAGAGACTCAAAATTAGTGAACAGTACAAACAGGCTTCGCTGTGTGACCCTTGTTCGAATTAATGCATACAGCTTCTCATAATCACTGTCGAGGTATTTGGTTTGCTGATTGTAGAGCGTTTCCAGAATGGTATTCATCTGTCCCGCTTTGCGGTCTGCCGGCAGGAAATGTCCGATTTGCTCATCAAAGGTGATCAAACCCGCTTTGTCATGTTTGATGAGGGCCACACGCGACAACATGAGTGTGGCATTGATGGCATAGTCGAGGAGGGCCATTTTTTCAAAAGGCATTTTCATTACACGGCCTTTATCGACAATACAGTACACCTGCTGACTTTTTTCATCTGTATAGTTATTCACCATCAGTTGCCCTCTTCGGGCGGTAGCCTTCCAGTTGATACTGCGGATATCATCTCCATTCACATATTCTTTGATTTGTTCAAACTCCAGACTCTGTCCGATCTTACGGATCTTACGCGAACCGGCTTCAGTAAGATTGCTGGTATGCGCTTTCAATTCAAATTGCTTAAGCAATAAATAAGAAGGAAGCACACGGATTTCATGTGCTGCATCAATGCTGATACGCCGGGTGATCAAACCCAGTGGACTATGCGCAAAAATATGGATGAACTGGAAAAGATAAGTCCCTCTTTCGACTGGCCGGATCCTATAATGCAGGCGGGCCTGTCCTTTCCCTTCTATCGTTTGTTTCAAACTGAAATGGCGCCATTGCAATTGAACAGGCACTTCGTCTATTACCGTGGCCCGAACCCGGAAAGGGTATTGATTCTGAACATGCAGTGTTACAGGATTATCATCGCCATTACTGAAACGATCACTGCATATCCGCCGGGCGTTTATGGGATTCGCTTGTACATACAGACTCAGATAATCTACCAACACGAGTAATAGATATACCATCAAAAGTATTCTGGCCGGCTCATAGAGAAAAGGCATGCCAAAACTCAGCACAAAGAGCATTACAAAACCTGCCAGCAGCAAATAAAACCGACGGCTAAAGAAAAGGGATTGTATGAATCTTTTGTACAGGAACATGATCAACGGGGGATTTCAATGGATTGAATGATCTGCTGGATCACATCATCGGGAGAAGCCCCTTCCATTTCCTTTTCGGGACTGAGCACAATGCGATGACGTAGTACGGGCAACGCCACATAGATCACATCTTCCGGCGTAACAAAATCTCTGCCTCTGGTAGCAGCCAATGCTTTTGCACCGTTTAATATTCCGATCGACGCGCGGGGGGAAGCACCCAGATAAATGGATTTATGATTCCGCGTACTGCCTACGATAGCAGTTATGAAACTGATCAGCTTTTCTTCGACATGCACGGTACGTACCTGCGCTCTCAGTGCCGCGATCTGGGCGGCACTAAGCACCGTATTAACCTGGGCGACCATATCGGTCAGGTTCGAGAGATGGTGGTTCTGCAATACCTGAAATTCCTGCTCAGGCGTTGGATAGGTTACATTTATTTTAAACAGGAAGCGGTCTAATTGCGCTTCCGGTAAATGATAGGTCCCCTCCTGTTCAATGGGGTTTTGTGTAGCCACCACCATAAATGGGAACTCCAGCAGATAGGTTTGTCCATCCACCGTAACCTGTCTTTCTTCCATCACTTCGAACAAGGCAGCCTGTGTTTTAGCCGGGGCGCGGTTGATTTCATCAATCAGCACGATGCTGCTGAAAATGGGGCCTTTCCGGAATTGAAAAACAGAATCTTTCGGATTGAATACGGAGGTACCCAGCACATCACTTGGCATGAGATCGGGCGTGAACTGGATCCTGGAAAATCCGACCGAAATGCTTTTGCTCAGCAGTTTTGCGGTGAGGGTTTTCGCCACTCCCGGCACTCCTTCTATCAGCACATGTCCATCGGCGAGAATAGCAGCCAGCAGCAGGTCGATCATCTGATCCTGCCCAATGATTACTTTTCCGATTTCATTTTTCAGATTCATTACAGCGGTTTGTAATAAACTGAGGTCGGTGCGTTGTTCAAAAAACTGTTCTTCCATGATCATGCCTTTTTATAAAAGTTTTCTAAATGATGATTATAGATCAGCAGGTCGCCGTCGGCAACCGGGAACTGTTCAGACAGGTATTTGGCCTGATATACAAGTGTATGTATTTCTTCTTTATCGATTCCTGTTTTATAAGCCAATCGTTTTTCAAAATCCTCATCAAGTCGTGAGGTAGGCAAAGCATAACGGTTTCGGATATACTCCAGCCAGTGATTGGTCATTTTGACCGACAGATTACGGTTGTCTTTACGTTGAAAATACAGTCGACCGATGGTTTTAACAAAATCAAGAGAGGTGTTCTTCAAAGGCGGTCGTGGTGGAATGAACTGCTGTCTCCGCTTGGATTCAAACAATAAGATCAGGAGCACCAAACCCAGCAGCAACCACATTGCGGTTGCCAGGGCGGGCTGCTTCATGATCCATTTAAAGGCACGCGACGTGCTGTTCCCTGAAGACCCGTCTTCCCCACCCGTAGCATGCCGGAAATAATCGTTCCAGCTTACCAGACTGGTGCCTTCATGCATATAGCTCATTACACGATCGTAATACGTTTTATTTTCCTTATGCAGCAGAAAGAAATTGGAAAGTGCCAGAGGGCTGAGATGCAGATAAATTGCTCCTCCACTTTGATACGTTATACGTACAAAATTGGGGCGATTTTTTCCATCACGTCCTAAAATGGTAGTGAACCCGGAATCAATCTTACTAAAAAAATTGCCCTGATTGATCCCGGGATAGGTATAAAAATACTCTTCGCCAGTCACCGGGTCATGAACAGATGCTTTCAGGGAATCACCCGACAGAAAAGAAATATCGGAGGCGGTATTCAGCTTCAATGAATCGAGAAACGTACGATCCATATATAACGTGGAAATAAAAAGTTGATTCCCTTCGAAAACATAATTAAAAATGGCTTGTCGTTCTGCTGCACTGGGAAGAAAACGGGAGGAGATGATGATCTGGGCCGATCGTTTGGGATGTTCTGAAAATTTCTGTTGTGCTTCGGTCCGGTTGAAACGAAGAATGTCTTGACCTACCGGAGACTTCTTATCGATAATAATTTCAGCGTTGGGAAATAAGGATCCTATATTCTCGAAGGCATAGAAAGTGCCGTAGGGAATTTTATCTTTCCGCCAGAGAGAAAGTCGCTGACTCATCTGCTTGCTGTTCCCACCCATTCTGCAGGCCCCCAGGAACAGGAGCATAAAAAAAACTAATATGGTTGTAATACGGATCAGGGGCGAACGGTTTTTATGATTTCCTGAAATTTGGGTTGAATACTATTAAATTGTTGTTCGGTTATCGCAAATTCCCCATACCAAACATACTCGTACACCTGTACCAGAAATTGAAAATCAGAATAAAAAGGGGCTTTTCGCAATTGAAGTTGATAATCGTGATTGGTAGATTGTGCATGGAATTTAATCCATCCCCCTTGATCGAGCGATTGTAACATCCAGACAAACTGGTACCGTACAGCTTTTCGAAAATCCCTTTCATTTATAGCCTGACGTAATCTGGACTCTATGTTTTCCTCTTCCATTAAAGCTTCCTCCCCCGTATTCAACTGAAGACTCTTGCCTTTGCTTCTGTAAAAGAGGCTGTTGTTATCTATAAGTTTGAAAATGATAAATAGGACAAGTCCGATCATCAATACGTACATTATGGGACGGATCAGACTGCTGCCAAAAAATTTCTCCATGGCGTCGGGACGATCCTGCTGTTCTTCCTGAATCCAATACGCCGGATCATTGGCGTACTCAAATTCCTTCAGTCGTTTTAAACTATCGACTTTTTGAGGAGCGACACTGCGCAGGCTGGCGGTATCGGGCAGCGGTTCCATTTCATCGGAACTTTCGGGCGGAAGAATGGTAGTTGAATCAACCACTTCTTCATCATAGTAGGATGTATCGGCGGGCGCAATGGTATCGGTAACCTGTGCGTTCGCGGCGATACTGCATAAAAGGAGGAGCACAAAAAAAAGGTGCTTGCGAATGGAAAAGGGAATATGGTTCGCCGGGCTGCTCATGCCTCCACTGTATTAGAACCGGAGGCGGCCATTTTGCGGGCTACCTGAACCGGGTAAAATCCAAAATACCAAATCACGAAAACAAAGGATATAGCGAGAATAGATATGCTGATGGGTTTCGGCATATTGGAATATCTGGTTACAAAGCCTTCGAGCAGGGCGGCCAGCACCAAAATGGGTACTATACCGATCAATACTTTCAGGCCGTCTTTGGCCCCCTTACGAAACGAATACAATCGTTTATGGGTTCCCGGGAAAAGCCAGCTATTGCCAACAATGATACCTGCCGCACCGGCCATGATAATAGAAGATATTTCCAGCGTACCGTGGATCCAGATTACCAGAACAGAAGCCCAGCCAAGCCCTTTCGCAAAAAAGTAATACTGGAAAGCACCCACCATAACGCCATTGGTCATGAGAAACCAAACCGTACCTACGGATGCAAAACAGCCGGCCACAAACGTTAAAAAGGATACCCGGATATTGTTCACTGCTATACGCACGAACATCATTAACTGGTCTTCGTCTTTATATACACCAAACGGATCACCTTTGGCAATATTATCTTCTGTCATTTCCACATAGCCATCGCCCAATATACCTCGTACAAAGGTTTCATCGTGCGCCGCCGAAAAGGCTCCCATGATGGCAAATAAAAGAAATACCACCAGGGCCAGTAATACTTCCCGATGATGTTTACGTACCACGAGCGGCAGTTCCGTTTTCCAGAAGCGGAACAGACGGGATGTTTCTTCTTTTTTATTCTTATAAATTCCGAGATAGATGCGGGAAGCGAGGCCGTTAAGGTAGATGGTTACTTTACTGTGCGGGTAATACGTTTTTGAATAGCCGAGATCATTGACCAATTCGGTGAATTGTGCCGCCATTTCATCCGGATCGGATGTTTTTTCATACTGATACTGTTTCCACTTCTCAATATTCTTACGGATAAACAATCCTTCACGCACCGGTATTCATTTATAGTTTGGGAAATTATACTTTTTAAAAGGGAACCATTACTTTTATAGAATAAATATAACGGATTGCTGCTAACAATCACAGCAACACCGGAAAATTACAAAAAAGAACGATGTCACTGGTAAAACTGGATACCGGATTTAATATTGAAGTGGACTTTGCCATAGCCCCCTTCCATAAGCGGCTTTTTGCCTGGTTTCTCGATCTTTTTGTACAATGGATGCTGGTAAAGATCCTTGGGATCGTATTCAATATGGAAACTTTCTTTATTTGGGTGGCCAGCTATGATGTTACAGGCGTATTACTCAACCTGCTACCGGTGTTTTATCACCTCCTTTGCGAAGTATTTTTCCAGGGTCGTAGCATTGGGAAAATGGTTATGAATATAAAGGTGATCACACAGGAAGGAGGGCAGCCCAGTTTAGGGCAATATCTGTTGCGGTGGGTCTTCCGATTGCTGGACTTCCCTATAATACTCCTGGCTCTGATTCTGACCAGAGAGGTACCCTTCTGGCTATTCCCTTTTTTATTTGCAGGACTCGGGTCGGTGCTGGCCGGTAAAATGTCGCAGCGTTTAGGCGATATCGTGGCAGGCACTATTATTATTGATCTTCGGAATACCACTTCCTGGCAGGATACCGTATTTACAGAGGTGGAATCGAGCTATCAACCCCGTTACCCACAGGTGATGCAATTAAGTGACCGTGATGTAAATACCCTGAAAAGCATTATTGAAAATGTGAAACGCAAGGGCGATTATGAACTTTCTCTGCGTATAGCCGACCGTATCAAATCCAAGCTCAAAATGGATACCGATCAGGATTCACTGGCTTTTCTGGAAACCCTTCTAAAGGATTACAACTATTATTCGTCGAATTAATTCAACAGTGTTTGTTGGGGAAGTTTCCATGAGCTATTTTTTGACCGGGCATTACACTGTATCGAGGCTAAGGACAGTTCCAAAAAAAAGCACCGCTTGTCAGCAGTGCATTCCATCATAATTTATTGGGATCCGCATCAGATCAGGCTGCTATTTGATAAGATCATCTAATGCGCCGGTTGATAAAATAACAATGGAGCCCAGCAAAATTAATGCGATCACCACCAATGATAGCAAGGCACTGACCTGAAAGTATAATTTGAGCGCTTTCCAGCCATTGGTCATGCTACTGCTATCCCCTGTATCGATGGAATGGCGTACCCGGTTCGAAAACTGTAACATGAATATTGCCAGCAATATGCTGATGCCACTGGTAATGATCGTTAAGGTTGATTGAGAATTATTGATAGCCGACAGCGCGGCACCGCTAAATACACCTTGCGGCATTTTGTCCTTTCCCATTAACGCAGCCAGTATGCTGATCCCATTGGAAACCAATGAGGCTATACCCACCACTTTAGCCCAGGATATTATCGTCAATAAATGGGTTTTGGCAGTGAGGTCGAATTGCAGATCGAAAATGGGAGACTCCGCGTTATTATTTTGCATGTCCATTTTAACTAATTAAAATAAGGTGAATAATGAAGGAAGGGTGAACAGTAAAGAGAGGAGAAGTAACACGCCATTAATAATCAGATAATTCTTCAAACCACTCAACCCTTCATTGAACAGCGCCTGATTTCGGGTTTCCAGACCAATACGAGTCCGGTTATAGAATTTGTAGAGGAAATACAGGAATACTCCAACGATTGAGGCTAGCACTACAAATACGATTATCATCACGGCAGTAAAAATTCCACCGGCCGCCTGCGCGTTTTCCACCCCTTCCAGATCTTTCATCAGGTATTTACCCACGAGGGATCCGGCTCCCAAAATGAGTACCAGTATCAGCCCCATCAGGGTTCCGGTAATTACAACGATCCATTTGGCCCATTTGCCTGCCTCCAGGATCTGCTTAGCCGTTTCGGGGTGCAGGGCATCATCACTAAAAAGATCATTTCTTGAATTAGCATCCATTTTTGAGCAGTTTTGATTAGGAAAACCAATTTAGGCAAAAATTCGCATCAACCCACCAAACTTATATCAACGGAAATGGCCGGGGATCAAAAAAAACATCCCGGCAAGCCGGGATGAAAGGATCAAATCGTTTATATATCTACGTAAACCTGTCTTTTCCGGTCAATAGGCCAGGGCAAATAACACCCGTTGCTTACTTGGTTTCCCTGTAAGAATACATTTACCTTCTTCCAACTCATTATTCAAAGGAATACAACGAATGGTTGCTTTGGTAAGTTCCTTGATCTTTGTTTCTGTTTCCGGGGTTCCGTCCCAATGAGCCGCGATAAAACCACCTTTTTCGTTAAGCAACTGCTCAAATTCCTGCCAGGTATCCGCTTTTGTAATATGGGCGTCGCGGTAGGCTTTAGCCTTATTAAAAATAGAAGCCTGTACTTCATCAAGGAGGCTGATGATACGGTGTGATAAACCATCAATTGATACGGTCGATTTTTCGCGGGTATCGCGTCGGGCCAGTTCCACCGTATTATTTTCCAGATCGCGGGCTCCCATAGCAATACGTACGGGCACCCCTTTCATTTCGTATTCCGCGAATTTCCAACCCGGGCGGGCGTTGTCGTTATCGTCATATTTCACCCGTACACCCGCTGCTTTCAATTCCTTTACGAGCACCTGCACTTTCGCATCGATCAGGGCTTTTTGCTCCTCTCCTTTGTAAATAGGTACGATCACCACCTGTGTGGGAGCGATGCGTGGAGGAAGGATCAGTCCTTCATCATCACTATGTGCCATCACCAGGGCCCCGATCAATCGGGTACTCACGCCCCAACTGGTGGCCCATACATAATCGAGTTTATTTTCTTTATCAGAGAACTTTACATCAAATGCTTTAGCGAAATTCTGACCCAGGAAATGGGAGGTCCCTGCCTGCAAGGCTTTACCATCCTGCATCAATGCTTCGATACAATAGGTGTCTACCGCTCCGGCAAAACGTTCGCTTTCCGATTTCACCCCTTTGATCACGGGCAATGCCATCCAGTTTTCTACGAAATCGGCATACACATCCAGCATCTGTACTGTTTCTTTAACGGCCTCCTCCGACGTAGCGTGCGCAGTATGACCTTCCTGCCAAAGAAACTCAGCCGTACGCAGGAATAAACGGGTTCTCATTTCCCAGCGTACCACATTGGCCCACTGATTGATCAGAATGGGCAGGTCGCGATAACTCTGGATCCAGTTTTTATACGTATTCCAGATGATGGCTTCACTGGTTGGACGAACCACCAGCTCTTCCTCGAGTTTAGCATCGGGATCTACCATGAGGGCACCCTTTTTAGAAGGATCCGTCTTCAGACGATAGTGGGTCACAACAGCACATTCCTTCGCAAACCCTTCGGCATTCTTTTCCTCAGCTTCAAAAAGACTTTTCGGAACAAAGAGCGGGAAATAGGCATTTACGTGGCCGGTATCCTTAAACATTTTATCAAGAGTATCGCGCATATTCTCCCAAAGGGCATAACCATAGGGCTTAATGACCATACAGCCCCGCACGGCGGAATAGTCGGCCAAACTGCCTTTGATCACCAAATCGTTATACCACTGGGAATAATCCTGCTCCCGCGACGTAATTTCTTTGCTCATGTTGCTCTTTATTAAGGATTTACGACCACCAGTAGTCTCCTTTGCCCCTTTTCGAAACTTTAACAATCCGGGCGCAATGTTTTACTCACTCTGGCTGTCTTTTTGTTGTATTTTTATTACCGGAACGCAAAAGTATGATTTCATTTGTAAAACTTTTAAACCCATTCATATGAAGTCTCGATTTCTACTCTTTTTAGCTACTGCAGCCGCTATCAGCAGTTGTTCGTCGGCTTATAAATCGGGTCAAACCCCAGATGATGTATACTACTCCCCTGCCCGGGAGGGGGATGCATATGTGGAAACCCGTCAGGACGATAATCGTCGTTACCGCAATTATGAGGTAGAAAATTCGGAGGATCGCTGGCTGCGTATGCGGGTGCGGAACCCCTATCGCTGGAATTCTTTTGACGATTACGACTGGAATATCCATAACAGTTGGACCTATAACAGCTATAGTCCCTATAGCTATAACTGGAACAGTTACTGGAATCGTTACTGGACCTGGAATAGTTTTTACAACCCCTATTGCACCAATATTGTAGTGGTGAATCCTAAAGGGAATGCCCCCGTTTATAATAAGGTGCGGAATTTCAGTTTAGGCAGCTATACAAATACCAACTACAATAACAGTAACAATACAACTAATTTCCGCAGCAAGACCAATACAGGTGTGGTACGACCATCGGCCACCGGCAGCGGATACAATAATGGCAATTCCAATTCTGTAGGCAGTTCGCTTCGTCGGGTATTCTCCAGCGAAACGGGCAACAGCACGTACCAGCCCTCCGGCAGCCGTGAAAGCCGCAGCTATACACCCAGCAATAGTGGTGGCAGCAGTGGTTCCTCCTCCGGTTCTTCCGGTCGCAGTTCCAGCTCAGGTGGCAGCAGCGGAGGCGGTGGTGGTTCTACCAGTGGTGGTAGCAGCGGCCGCAGAGGTGGTTGATCCCAACGAATTTCTCCATAGTTAAAAGAGGAAATTGAATCGGGTTTACCCAATAATTTAATTTCCTTTTTTTGTACACTCCTTTTACAAAAGACCCAGGTATGAAAAGAATTCTCCTTCCGATAGGATTACTGATTGCAGGAACAACCGTATTGGCACAAAGTCCGGAAGACGCTTTGCGATTGGGTACCTCCCATTCATTTGGAACCGCCCGACAATTATCCATTGGCGGTGCTATGACATCATTAGGTGGTGAGATCAGCGCTACTTATATCAATCCGGCCGGATTGGGCATGTATAAAACCAGCGAGTTTGTACTCAGTCCCGGTTTCAGTTTTTATGGTGGCAAGAGCGATTACCGGGGCAGCGCCGGAAAAGCCGACAATCAGCAAAAATTCAACCTGGGAACCAGTGGATTTGTGTTTGGCATGGGAGGCAACCCTTATTCTAAATGGAAAAGTAAGGCTATCAGTTTAACCGTAAACCGTACAGCCGATTTCAATTCAACCACGTATTACAAAGGACAGAATGATTACAGTTCTTTCTCTGAACAATATGTACTGGATTTTGCCCAATCGGGTTTATCGCTCAATAATGATTCCTGGAGAAATTCAGGCTTGATCGGTCTCCCCACAAAAATGGCAGTATATGAATACCTGATCGATACCCTGAATATTATTGGCGGCGGCACCACGATCATTGGTCAGGGTGAGAAATCGTCCCTGCTTGATCAGGAAAGAAGGATCACCACAAAAGGCGGTGCTACTGAATTTTCATTGGGTTATGGTGCCAATATGGATGATAAAGTGTATTGGGGTATTTCAGTAGGTATTCCCATCATGAACTATTCCCGCACCAGTTATTTTCGCGAGTCGGATGCCAGTGGCGACAATGATAACGATTTCAAATATGCTTCCTATGAAGAAACCATGACACAGAAGGGCGTTGGTTTAAATGCCAAACTGGGTATGATCATCCGTCCGGCGGATCGCTGGCGTTTTGGTTTCGCTCTACACACCCCTACTGTTTATGGCGTGGATGAAAATATTACCGCAGCTAAAATGGTGACAGACCTGGAGAACTATCCAACCAAATACAATTTACCGGCTGGCGCTGACAGCGTTTCGCTGAATTCATTTCCGGTTAACACGATCAAATACGATGCTTTTACCCCCTGGAGATTTATGGTGAGCGGCACGTTCATTCTGAATGAAGTGCAGGATGTAAACAAGCAAAAAGGGTTTATTACTGCTGACGTGGAATATACCACGGTGCAGGCCAGCCGCTTTCGCTCCGCGGATCAGTTAGGGAACAATGATACGTATTACAAAGACCTGAATGCCGCTACGAAAGCCATCTATAAAAACGTATTCAATTTCCGCGCAGGTGGTGAGTTGAAATTTAAAACGATCATGGCCCGTTTAGGATTTGCCTATTTTGGCAACCCGTATGAAGATAATAGTTTGAAGGGCGGACGCATGAATCTGAGTGGCGGCCTGGGCTATCGTGATCAGGGAATCTTTATTGATCTCACCTATGTTCACAGCATGGGCAAGGATGTGAATTTCCCCTATCGCTTAAGTGATAAGAACAATACCTTCGCTAATTTGAAAAATAATACAGGTAATGTGATGCTGACGTTTGGGGTGAAGTTTTAGGTAATTATCAATTATCAATTATTTATTATCAATTATGACATGCTTCAGTTAATTAATAATTGATACTAAATAATTGATAATTACCTTAAAAATTTCCGAAACCATGTCATCTGCCGCTTTG
>CAZKSY010000061.1:0-3466 GCA_964555605.1 uncultured Chitinophagaceae bacterium
GTCTAACCCCAAATAATTTGCATGCCGGTATCTAATTATCTCAAAAACCAGCACTTATTCTGGCGCGCGGGCTTTGGCCCCCTCCCCGAGGACCTGCCCAATATCAAACGGGGCAGCCAGAAGGAGTTTGTCGATGCTTTTTTCAAAGCCTCTTCCAAATCACCCGCCTATATCGACGTGGCCGACTCCGCCCTCAAAGGCCTGGTCATGGGTATTGGGGAAGAAGGCAGGAAACAACGCCAGCTCACCGAAGAACAACGCAAGAAACTCCGCGAGCAATCGCGCGACGATATAAAAAGCCTGAACCTCACCTGGCTCAACCAGATGGTGAATAGCGGCCAGCAGCTCCGCGAGAAAATGGCTTTCTTCTGGCACGGCCATTTCGCCAGCCGCAACCTCAACATTCTCTACCAACAGCAATTACTTGATATCATCCGCCGCAACGCCCTCGGCAGTTTCGCCGATATGCTCCGCGAAGTGAGCAAGAGCGCGGCCATGATCAATTTTCTCAACAATAACCAGAACCGTAAAGACCATCCCAACGAAAATTTCGCGCGGGAAGTGATGGAACTCTTCACCCTGGGCAGAGGAAATTATACCGAGAACGATATCAAAGAAGCCGCCCGCGCCTTTACCGGCTGGGGCGTGAATGTAGCAGGAGAATTCACCTTCCGCAAATTCCAACACGATACCGGTACGAAGAATGTGCTGGGTCGTAGTGGCAATTTTGATGGGGATGATGTCCTGAATATTCTATTAGAAGAAAAAACCACCGCCCGCTATATCGCGAAAAAGATCTACCGTTTTTTTGTGAATGAAAAAGTGGATGAAGCAAAAGTGGATTGGCTGGGCAAACGCTTCTATGAAAGCGGGTATCAGATCGGTTCGCTGATGCGCGATATCTTCAGCAGCGATTGGTTCTATGATACCGCCAATATCGGCACCCGTATCAAATCACCCGTAGAACTGATCGTGGGCATACAACGCATGCTGCCCATGACCCTGGGCAATACAGAGGCACCGTTGATATTGCAACGCCTTCTCGGACAGATGCTTTTCTATCCACCCAATGTGGCCGGATGGCCCGGTGGAGAGAACTGGATCGATAGTTCTTCGCTCCTGCTGCGTTTGCGATTACCCATTATGCTCGCCGAATCGGAAGCACTGGCCCTGCAACCCAAAGACGATGATGACCAGATGATGGGCATGAAAAATCCGCCGAAGGCGAATAATAAAGGAAAACTCGGCGGACAAGCCATCGGAGCACAGATCAACTGGGCGGCCTACAGTGGTCAGTTTGATGCGGTACCACGGGAAGAGCTGGTCAAAACGATCGGACAATCACTCCTGCAATTACCCAAACGTATAGACGATAAAAGTTTGCTGTCGTACACCGATGCCAGCAGCCGCGAGCAGTTCATCCGCACGGTAACGATCCGGCTGATGAGTACCCCTGAATATCAAATGTGTTGATCCTTAAAAGCGCTTTATTTTATGCATATCAATAGAAAAACATTCTTACAAACAGGTTCTCTGGCCACAGCCTCGCTGATGCTGCCCCGTTTTTTAAAGGCGATGGAGCGGCCCAATATGGTGCCGCCCGGCAATAAAGTGCTGATCGTACTACAGCTCAGTGGCGGTAACGACGGACTGAACACGGTGATCCCTGTACGAAACGATATCTATTATAAAGAACGACCCAAACTGGGCATTGCCCGCGAGAAAGCCCTTTCGCTGAATGATGAAACGGGACTGCATCCGGCCCTGACGGCCTTGAAGGAATTATACGATGAAGGAAATATGGCCATCATGAATCAGGTGGGTTATCCCAATCCGGATCGTTCGCATTTCCGCAGCATGGATATCTGGCACAGCGCCAGCAAAAGCAATGAATATGTAAACACCGGTTGGCTGGGCCGCTACCTCGATGCACAATGCAAGGGATGCGATAAACCCACACAGGCCTTAGAGATCGATGATGTGCTGAGTATGGCCCTGAAAGGAGAAAAAGTGAAGGGACTGGCCATGAAAGACCCGCGTCGGTTATTCAATACGGCCAATGAAAAGTATTTCAAAGAGGTTTCGGCGCAACATAAAACACATAGCGACGAAGAGCCGGTGGAATACCTGTATAAAACCCTGGCCGCCACCGTAAGCAGTGCCGATTATATTTTTCAGCAGAGCAGGCTCCGCCCCAGCACCTTTAGCTATCCGGCTACGGAATTGGGCAGAAGTCTGCAAACCATTGCCTCGCTCATCCTGAGTGATATCAATACCAAAGTGTATTATGTATCGCTGGGAAGTTTCGATACGCATGTGTTGCAGGAAAACCAGCAACGCCGTTTGTTTACCGAGATGAATGACGCGATCAAAGCCTTTGCCAATGATCTGAAACAACAGCATCGTTTTGAAGATGTGTTGTTCATGACCTTCTCCGAATTCGGCCGTCGGGTGGCACAGAATGCTTCCGGAGGTACCGATCATGGCACGGCGAATAATATGTTCTTTATCGGCGGTGGCCTCAAACAAAAAGGATTGCTGAATCCCCTCTCCGATCTGCGGGATCTGGATGAAGGCGATCTCAAATACAGTGTGGATTTCAAACAGGTGTATGCGTCGGTATTAAACAATTGGCTGGGGGCCAATGACCGGGAGATCTTAAAAGGGAATTATACGCACCTGAATTTTATCTGATCGCTTAACGGATCAATACCAGGGTGCCTTTCATTTCGTAGGGCTTATCGAGTACATCGATGCCGCTGAGCATCCATACATAAGCACCGCTGGGTTGCATTTTGCCATTCACGCGTCCGTCCCAGCCCACCTGCGGATCGGTGGAATTATACACCAACTGACCATAGCGATTATAGATCCGGAAATAATGAATGGTACGCATGCCCACGGGCAGGAATCGGAAACGGTCGTTCCGGCCATCACCGTTAGGTGTAAACGCATTCGGCACATAGAAGGCCGGTCCTTTCAGCACTTTTACAAAAATATCATCAGTGGTCGGGCAGCCCAAAACGGTCGTAGCCGTAACGGTAAAACGGGTATCCTGTTGTATGATCGCAACCGGATTGGGAATAGCCGGATCGTTCAACACCCCTGCGGGCGCCCAAACGTATTCATCCCCGCCACTGGCTTGCAACTGCAGGGGTTGTCCGGGTGAAATAATGGTATCCCTGCCGGCAAAAGCCTTTGTTTCATAAACCTTCAGCTTGGTATAAAAGGTATCGGTGGCGCAGCCGTAATTCGAGAGGGCAAAATAGCGGACACCATATTCACCTCCTTTGTTATATACACGGGAGAATTTTATCGCGGTATCCCGACGACCATCATCAAAGATCCAATGGAAACCGGATACCGGTATGTTGGGATTGAGGTTCTCTCCCTCGAACCAGACCGGATCGTTCACACAGGCATATAAAATACTAAAACCGGTTTGCGGTTTGGGATTGATGTCGAA
>CAZKSY010000061.1:3566-21055 GCA_964555605.1 uncultured Chitinophagaceae bacterium
TCACACAGGCATATAAAATACTAAAACCGGTTTGCGGTTTGGGATTGATGTCGAAGGTTTTTTCCAATGGCGCCGACACGCATCCCTCTTTTGTTTTGACCTGTAACTGCACACTGTTCGTGCCGCGGTTAAAGGTCCCTGTCCATTGCGGTACGGTGGTTTGTACCGGAGAGGGACTATTACTGGCCGTCCAGACCCAGCGGTCAATGGTGCCATACTGCACATACGACGAATCAAGGAAGGTGACGGGTATGTTTTCACAGAATAACGGGAATTGATACCCGAATTTTGGCTGTGGTTCCGAACCCACGATCACCTGCCGGCGGAAGGTATCGGAGATACAGCCATTATTACCCAGAATATTCAGTTTGACTTCGTAAATACCGGGGGCCGGATATACGTGCGGGGGCGGCACAGGGGTGGTCACCGAATCGATCTTGCCATCACCATAGCTCCAATACCATTTGGTGATGGATCCGAAGGAAGCGGAGCTGTCGCGGAACTGAATGGGTGTGGGAAAGCAGGTAACCGTACCGGTAAGATCGCCAATGCCGGGGTTCAGCGAAGTACAGAATCGCTGTCGGTTACGGGAACCTCCGGTAGAACCGGTAAAACCCCAGAATACCATGGGATCATTATTAAATACGGTAGCGACCAGGTCAATGGCGGCTGTAACGCTGTCGCGGTTATCGATCACCGCCTTTAAACTCTTTGCCGCGGCATCCCAACTGATGCGGAGCACATGCCAGTTACAATCTTCAATATTCCCTCCGGCAACCGAAATGGGACCAGCGAGATTATTGGAGGTACTGTGATTGATATCGCCGTTGCGGTGAATGGCGAGGTGGTCGTTCACGGGATCGTTGAGGTCGGTATTCTGCCAGGTATCGATGGCTACACCGATAGAAGGTGAAATACCGCTATAGCCCAGTCCACCACCGGTAGAACCGATACTGGTACTGATGGGTTGCAATACGAATACGATACCGTCGGCACCATCGTCGTTACGGCAACCGAGATTGATATTAAATGTGTAAACAAAGGATTGGGTGAGATCGATCTTATTGATATTCCACACCGAACCGGATTGGTTGTTCTGATCGTTGGTAAGGGTGTAGCAATTGCAATCTTCCTGATAGGCATTCCCGTTGATATGATAGGGATTGATGCTCTGTGCTGACAGATTAGGGAAAAGGCTGATAAGGCAAATCAGTAATATGACCAGGCGCTGCAACATACGGGCGACTAAATTAAAACAAAAAAGTCGTCCTTTCCCTGATTGTTGAGGAAAGGACGACTTATCATTTATGGAGTGATGATTAAAAGCCTTGCTTGGCGATACCGGCTTTGATACAGGCCAGCGCCTTGGCTTCGTTCATCAGGGTGGTCAGCTTATTGCCTTTACCATCATTCCCCTGGGCCATATAAGCACCACGGGCTGTTTTGGTGATCACTGCGTCCTGGATAGGAACGTTTTTCTCCTTTGTCTTTACGTTGTACGCTGTAAGCGTTACATCTGCCATGGTTTTATAGTTTTTAGTGAATGTTTCTTTTGGTGAATCGTGAATGGTGAATCGTGAATGGTGAATGATGAATCGTGAATGGTGAATCGTGAATCGTGGCGTTTCATTGAGCCCTGGCATCTTTGCGCCTGCGCCGTAGCTTCAGCGCAGGTGCAGCGGTTAAGAAAAATACATTTAACCGCAGAGGATACCCCATTCACTATTCACCATTCACCATTCACCTCTTTAAATATCCAACTTCGCATACTTCGCATGCGTTTCAATGAACTCTCTTCTCGGGGCTACTTCATCACCCATCAGCATGCTGAAGATACGATCGGCTTCGGCGGCGCTTTCGATGGTGACACGTTTCAGTGTACGGGTATCGGGATTCATGGTAGTATCCCAGAGCTGGTTGGCGTTCATTTCACCCAGACCCTTATAGCGCTGCACGTTTACACTATCATCTTTACCGCCACCCAGGCGCTCTACCAGTGCTTTCCGCTGGTCTTCGTTCCAGGCATAAGCCTGTTCCTTTCCTTTCTTCACCAGATATAAAGGCGGCTGTGCAATATATACATATCCCTGCTCCACCAGTTCCTTCATATAACGATAAATAAAGGTGAGGATCAGGGTGGCGATATGGCTACCGTCCACATCGGCATCGGTCATGATGATGAGCTTATGATAACGGAGCTTGGCCAGATTCAATGCTTTGGGATCATCCACCGTTCCTACCGTAACACCCAGGGCGGTGTACATATTACGGATCTCCTCATTCTCATAGATCTTATGCTCCATCGCTTTCTCCACGTTCAGGATCTTACCGCGAAGCGGCAGGATGGCCTGAAAACTTCTGTCACGACCCTGCTTGGCCGTACCACCGGCACTGTCTCCCTCCACAAGGTAAAGCTCGCAACGATCGGGTTCGCGCTCACTGCAGTCGGCCAGTTTACCGGGCAATCCACCTCCGCTCAGTACGCTCTTACGCTGTACCAGTTCGCGGGCCTTGCGTGCAGCGGCACGGGCCTGTGCGGCGAGGATCACTTTCTGAATGATGTTCTTGGCTTCGCGGGGATTTTCTTCGAGATAGGCTTCCAATACTTTTGAAACAGTCGTATCCACCACACCCGCTACCTCACTGTTACCCAGTTTGGTTTTGGTTTGTCCTTCAAACTGTGGCTCGGGCACTTTCACCGATACAATAGCGCTTAAGCCTTCCCGGAAGTCGTCGCCTTCTATCTCTACTTTGGCTTTTTCAAAGAGGTTCTCTCTTTCACCATATTGTTTGAACACGCGGGTGAGAGAACGACGGAAACCCGATACGTGGGTACCGCCTTCGATGGTATTGATATTATTTACGTAAGAATAGATATGCTCGCTATAACTATCGTTATAACTCATCGCCACTTCAACAGCTACATTGGTATTTTCATCACGTCCTTCCACGAAGATCACACGGGGGATCAGGGTGGTACGACCGGCATTGTTGTCGAGCATTTCCACAAACTCCACGATACCGCCTTCGCTGTAGAAGGATTTGGTATAGGGTTGCGATTGCTCATCCAGCTCCCGCAGATCAGTCAGATTGATACGGATGCCGCGGTTCAGGAAGGCCAGCTCACGCAAACGACCTTCGAGGGTTTCTTTTTTATAAACACTTACCGTGAAGATGGTGGTATCGGGCCAGAAATGCACTTTGGTACCGGTGATGGAACTGGTACCGATTTCGCGAACGGGATATTGCGGAACGCCGATACGGTATTCCTGTTCAAATATCTTGCCCTCACGCTGTACCGTAACCTGCAATTTGCTGCTTAAGGCGTTCACGCAGGATACACCCACCCCGTGCAGACCACCGGATACTTTATAGGTGTTCTTGTCGAATTTACCACCCGCGTGCAGCACGGTCATTACCACTTCCAGCGCACTCTTTTTTTCCTTGGAGTGCATGCCGGTAGGGATACCACGACCATCGTCTTCCACACTGATCGAATTATCTTCATGAATGGTTACCTGAATATTCTTACAATAACCCGCCAGGGCCTCGTCAATTGAGTTATCCACTACCTCATACACGAGGTGGTGCAGCCCTTTTTCGCTGATATCCCCGATATACATGGCGGGGCGTTTACGTACCGCTTCCAGTCCTTCCAGTACCTGGATACTCTCGGCACCATAGCCACTTCCCGGTTGCTCCAATGGCTCGTTTGTTTCCTGCGACATAGTCTGTTTTCTTGATTGAAATTTGATAAAAAAACAATGCCTGCGAAGTTACTGAATACCTCTGGTAAGGCCCGTATTTTAGCACTGTTTTGAGGGCTATTTTTTGTATAAAACAGCGTCTTTTTTTACACCTAAATCCATACTTTTCCACACTCCCTGAACCACCCTGTTATGGTAGGTGCCGGTTCGTATCTTTACCCCTATACTATGGCAGTTAAAGATTCAAAATTCATGCAGATAGCTTTCGCGTTCGACGAGGCCCCGGTGGTAGAGGAAACGGCACAGGAATTGCCCGTTATGGAGGAAACTCCGGCAGAAGCCGTTAATGTAGGCGTTCGGGTGAAAGCATTTAACGAAGTACTACCCGCAGCGCCCGTACTGGTGGAAGAACCGGTAACCATCCGTTCCACACCGGTAATCGTACGGACCAAATCAACCCGGGGTCGGAAACCATTAAAATCGATTGAACTGGAAGCCGAACGTGTCAATATTCCTGAAGATGCCGTGCTTTTCCAAAAGCAGTATTATGCTATCGGGGAAGTGGCGGGGATGTTTGGGGTGAATACCTCACTGATCCGTTTCTGGGCCAATGAATTCGATATGGTGCAGCCACGCAAAAACAGAAAAGGCGACCGCCATTTCCGTCCGGTGGACATCAAGAATCTTTTACTGATCCACGAACTCCTCCGTCGTCGCAAACTCACGATCGAAGGCGCCAAAGATTTTCTGAAGAAGAATAAACGGGCGCAGGAACGTCATGAAATGATCGAATCGCTGCGGAAGATCAAGGGCTTCTTTCTGGAAGTAAAAGCCCATATCTGATCTTTATTCCTTTACCGGTACCGAATCGCCATCGCGCTCGGCCAATCGAAGGCCCAATGCTTTCATTTGCCCGGCCGCAAACAGATTCAGGTCCTGCCGCAAGCCATTGAAATGGGTGATGGGTAACAAACCCGTGAAGCATTCTATATTCACACAGTAGCTGTTTTTATGAATGTCTGCCAGGAATACCGAATAGCCTTCCACATCGGGTCGCATACTTTCCAGCTTTTCCTTTAGTGCGTCAATCAATGCCTGTAATTTTTCCGGCTCCGATGTAGCCGCTAACTCCAACTGTACAAATGCCCGGCGCTGGGTACGCAAACTCAGATTGTCCAGAATACTATCCACCATTTGCTTATTAGGCACCGTTACCCAGGTTTTTTGATCGGTACGGATGCGGGTGCTGCGCAAGCCGATCTTCTCCACGGTACCGGTTACCGACTGCACTTTCACCAGATCTCCTACAGTAAATGGTTTATCGAAGAAGATGATGAAGGAAGCGATCAGGTTTTCCAGACTCTCCCGGGTGGCCAGCGCAATCGCCGCACCGGCAATACTCAGTCCCGTAATGATGGATCCGATATTAAACCCGAAACCGAATTTCAGGATCATCAGAAATCCATTGATCACCAGCAATACTTTAAAGAAGTCCTTAAAGAAAACGATGAGCTGGTTATCGGTTTGATCGGGGGTGAGATTGGCTTTCTGCTCCAGTATCAGGGCCACGAAATCGATAATACGCAGTAACAACCAGAGGAATGATAAAATGAGTACTACGATGCTCAGGGTTTCGATCAGTTGTTTCAGACTGATCTTATAGATCGTGAAGTTGGGCTCTACGGTCATTCCGATCACGTTAAAGGAGCTGGTCGGAAAATGCAATTTTTCAAACGTAACGATGGTGATCAGTATGATCAAAAACGTGCGCAAGGGTGCCATCACCAGATTGATAAACGAGGTTTTATCCACGCCCTTGGCGATCTTATGGATCATGCGGAATAAGAGTCCGGCGATATAACGCGACAGATAACGCTTGAACAGTATGGCCAGTAAAATAATTCCGGCCACCACCAGATAGCTGCGAACGGTATTGTCTAATATAACATGATCAAGAATGCTGTTCATAGTAATAAATAGAAAACGATGAACGGATGACGGGCATCCGGTCTATGATTTTATTAAAAAGATCTCGAGCCGGTCGGCATAGAGTACATACAGATGTTCGGGTGTGATGCGTATTCGGATCGCCTGTTTCATCGCCGGCTGTAGCGGAAATGTCTTTAGATCCATTTTAACGGGATCATAACTGTAAAGGGCTTCGTCGGACCGACCCAGCACCCAGCCATTGATCACGGTAAACTCCTTCCAACCGGTATAGGGCAACCGCTTTTTGAAACTGCCGTAATAATCGAACAGATAAATACCCTGCGCCGGATCGTAGGCATAGAGTATTTTATTCTGATCCACCAACACGCGTGGTGAGGGCATGGGGTCGAAGAGGATGCGGAAATCGGTGAACTGATCCGTGATCTGTCCGGCATCATTCAAATGTTTCAACTTGGCTTCCTGTTCATCAAACACCCAGAAACCATTATCATAGGCCTGGGCAATGGCTTTTACCTGTAAGAGATTCAGCTTGCGCAGATCGAGCACATCCCGCCGGCTCAGAAAACGGTCGAGCGTGACCACCGTGCCGAAATCTTTGAAGTATAAAAGTACTTTGAGCGGATTGCTCACATCCATGGCATGAATGCGGCCATAGCGGCGGATATCATTGAACACCCCGACGGAATCACCGGCTTTATTGTATTTCTTTAACTGGCCCGAAGCCGATAAAAGATAAATATTATCGAGGTTATCAACCTGTAAGTCGGTGAAATTTCCGGCTACTGATCGCTCCCATACAAACCCTGCTGTCTGCTGTGCATTTGCCAGCGACAGTAAAAAGGAACAACATAAGATCAGGAACATCCTCATTTCCGAACAATTAAATGATCATCTTCCGGATAGCGTGCTTTCAATTCCATTTTCTCCCCATCAAAACAAGCATAGGTATAATACCGGATCCAGTCTCCCAGATTGATATACCGGCTGCCATTCGCGAATTGAAAATCGATGGGCAGGTGACGGTGACCGAACACGAGATAGCTATAATTCCGTTCTTTCAATACGTCTTTGCAATAGGTGATCAGCCATTCTTTGTCTTCACCTAAAAAAATACCATCATTGGTACCGGTCACGGCACGACTGCTTCTGCTGGAATAATTGGCAATACCCATGCCAATCGCCGGGGGCAGGATGCCGAACAGCCATTGACAGATGGGATTCCGGAAGATCTTCTTCAAAAATTTATACCCGTGATCGCCGGGACCGAGTCCGTCGCCATGCGCCACTAAAAATGGAATGCCGTTGAATTCAAATTCTTTTTCTTCAAAATAAACAGGGATGCCCAGTTCTTCCTGGAAATAGGTCTTCATCCACATATCATGATTGCCCACAAAAAAATGAATGGGAATGCCGGCATCGGTGATCGACGACAGTTCGCCGAGCAATCGGGTATAACCCTTTGGCACAACCGTACGGTATTCGTACCAGAAATCAAAGATATCGCCCACGATAAAGATCTGCGCTGCATCCTTACGGATCTCCTGCAAAAAGGCCACGACCTTTTTCTCGCGTTCGCGGCTGCGTGCCGCATTGGGGGCACCGAGATGAAAATCGGATAGAAAATATATTTTTTTTCCGGGGGCTAACTGCATGGGTTCAGGATCTGTATTTCTGATTACGGTATTCTAATACATCGCCGCTTTCCACGATCGGATGGCCGCTTACATCACCGCAGAACCAATATACCCAGGCTTCGGTGATCTCTTCCCCGATAAATACGTTTACGATATCACGACGATACAGTGGTAATTCCCCCATTTCTCCGCGTACGCCTTCATAGTCGTCGAGCTGGGCAATGGCCCAGTTGAATTCATCGGCATGTTTCAACTGATACAATTCACCGATCAGGTAATGTTCTTCATTGGAAGGAATGGCGGCCGGATATTCGCCCATATCAAATAACAGACCTTTCACTTTAGCAGGTCCAACAAAATCAAAATATTCACTGATATATTGATAGGCAGGATGCTGAAAACCCCGGCGAAGGGATCCGTACACAAATAATTTAAGGGATGCAGGTTTCATGGTTTGGTAAAGATACGAAAGAGCGGGCTCAGTCTTCTACCAGAAAACAATATACCTCACGCGGTCCGTGTACCCCTACCACCAGTGTTTTTTCGATATCGGCGGTGCGACTCGGACCGGTAGCGAGACTCACCAGAGAGGGTAAATTTCCCTGATATTTCTCTTTGGTTTTGACAAGAGCCTCTTTTACATCGTATACCAATTGACTGGTATAAGCGATGCAGATATGCACGGGGGCATACACGCTGGTGGTTCGGCCCGAGGGCAAAGCGGCACTCAGTAACATGGAACCGGTACGGGCCACCAGGAATTCACAACTGGTAATGGAGGCATCGCAGGTGGCGAGATCGGTGTGACGTATTTCAGCAGGAATGGTTTCTTCCAGCAGTTGACCTAGGGAAGAATCGGCTTCACGCCAGTATAATTTGCTCCATTCCATATTGACGATGAGCTGACCCAGTTGTTGCCGAAGTTCCGCCTTGCTGGCGCAATAGGCAAACTTGCCGGCGAGTTTGGTGAACTGCTCCGCAAACTCGAGTTCCAGCTCTTGCCTGGAAGGCTGGAATACGGCCTGTGTTCCCTCACTTTGGGGAAATGGCAAAGGCGTTGAGTCACTCAACGCCTGCCGTATCTTTTTAAGGATGGTTTCCTTAGAGGGTGTTACATTTATTCCCACCGTACAATTTTTTAAGATCCTGCAACCGGATCTGTGGTATTGTTGGTATCCAGGGCGGATGGTCCTAAAGTGATGCTGTCATCGGCTTTGGTTTCATCCACCACATGAATGGCTTTTTTCTCTTCAAAAGGACGTTTACCGATCAGGTTTTCTACATCCGTTTGGAACAACACTTCCTTATCGAGTAACGCTTCGGCCAGTTTCTCCACCTGAGATTTTTTCTCTTCCAGCAGGTTTTTCGTTTTCACATAGGCCTCATCGATCAGTTTGCGTACTTCCTCATCGATCAATCGGGACGTTTCTTCGGAATACGGTTTGGTGAAAGAATTCTCCGCGGCCGGATCGTAGAAACTCACGTTACCCACTTTCTCATTCATACCATATACCGTAACCATGGAATAGGCGATACGGGTGATCTGCTGCAGGTCGTTCTGTGCACCGGTAGAAATTTTATGGAAGAAAATCTCTTCGCTTGCTCTTCCGCCCAGTGTCATACAGATCTGATCCATCAGTTGATCGGTATTATATAGGTATTGCTCTTTCGGTGTGTACTGTGCGTATCCCAGCGCGGCGGTACCACGGGGCACGATGGTTACTTTTAAAAGCGGGTAGGCATGCTCGAGATACCAGCCACAGATGGCGTGACCCGCTTCGTGGTAGGCGATGATCTTTTTCTCATCGGCTGAAATGATCTTGTTCTTCTTTTCCAAACCACCGATTACACGATCCACCGCATCCTGAAAATCTTCCATATCCACCGCTTCCTTGCCTTTACGGGCAGCGATCAGAGCAGCTTCGTTACATACGTTGGAGATATCGGCTCCGGCAAAACCAGGGGTTTGCTCGGCGAGTTTATGAATATCGAGTTTCTGGGAGATCTTGATCGGCTTCAGGTGAACTTTGAAGATCTCTTCACGACCTTTTACATCAGGCTTATCGATAGTGATCTGACGATCAAAACGACCGGGACGCAAGAGGGCGCTGTCGAGTACGTCGGGACGGTTGGTAGCCGCCAGAACGATGATACCGCTTTCGCCGCTGAAACCATCCATTTCCACCAGCAACTGGTTGAGGGTGCTTTCTCTTTCATCATTACTCATGATGGCATTTTTACCACGGGCACGGCCAATGGCATCGATCTCATCAATGAATATGATACAGGGTGATTTTTCACGGGCTTGTTTGAAGAGGTCGCGTACACGACTGGCACCTACCCCTACGAACATTTCCACGAAATCACTACCGCTGAGGCTGAAGAAAGGCACTTGTGCTTCCCCGGCCATGGCTTTGGCGAGGAGGGTTTTACCGGTACCGGGAGGACCTACCAGCAGGGCACCTTTCGGGATCTTACCCCCGAGGGCGGTATATTTTTTTGGGCTTTTGAGGAAGTCCACGATCTCCATTACTTCTACTTTGGCTTCATCGAGTCCGGCCACATCGGCAAAAGTGATATTCACGCGGGTGCCTTTATCGAATAAGGTTGCCCGTGATTTTCCGATATTAAAAATGCCTCCGGGGCCCGAACCACCACCGGCACCGCCACCCATTTTGCGCATCAGCAGGATCCAGATCAGTACGATCAGGAGCAGGGGAAGCACAAAACTGAGTAAGGGCTGGAAGAATTCGCCTTCGGAGTCGATCTTGTTATTGATCTCGGGAAGGTTGGGGTGTTTTTCGTAGAACCTGGCGAGGTCCTTTTCGAATTCTTCTGCTTTTACAATGCGGAATTCGAATTGCGGTCCTTCCATTTCTTTCACCACCGGCCAGGATTTACCGAGTTTGGTACGGTAGAATTGTTTGGTCAAACTATCCTTCTTTACCAGAACACGTACAATATTACGGTTAGTGATGGTGGTTATATTCTCCACGTCACCGTTCAGTAACATCACATCAAAAAACTCGAGTTTGGTTGTTTGACGGGCATCCGCTGACAAGCCTCCAAAAAACTGAAAGCCCAGCAGAACAGCGAAAATGATGGCCCATACCCAGTAAATATTGAATTTGGGGCCTTTTTTGGGGTTTTCGCCGTCCTCCTTTGATTTGAACCGATTGAGGTTCCGGTCGTTTGATCTTTGATCGTCCTGTGACATATATGCTGCGTCTCCTTATTTACTTTATTAATGTTTAAATACCCGTATTTGTTCAATGGGTCCGATACTTACAGTTCTTCCTGTTCGGCATCGCTCCACATTTCTTCCAGTTTATAGAATTTCCGTGCGTCGGGCTGCATAACGTGCACCACCACGTTTATATAATCGATCAGCACCCAGTGAGCGGTCTGTTTTCCTTCGTGCCGGTAAGGAATTTCCCCCAGTTGATTTTTCAGGTATTCCTCCACATTATCGGCAATAGCTTTTACCTGAACGGTACTGGTGGCTTCGCAGATAATAAAAAAGTCGGAAACGGCTTCGGGAATACGACGCAGATCCACTAAAATGATGTTTTCACCCTTTTTCTCGTGAATGGCGTGTGTGATCGCCTTTAAGATCTTGGAATTCTTGTTTAAACGTGTAATACTGCTACGTTTGCGGCGGGCGGCTAACTTAGAAAGTTGTTCCAATAATCAAACTGTTTAAATGGTCAATACGTTGAAATCAGGGCTTTTAGCTTCCGGTGATCTTACTTGTTATGGTTCCGGAAGAAAGGAGCCTTTGGTTGCTTATACAAATTACTAATTTCGCACTGTTCAAAAATACTAATTTGTTGTCAAATACCCCCCTTCTTCCCCCTATCGGTCATAGCTTCAGCATCCTGCCCTCGGTGGACAGTTCCAACAACTATGCCATGGCCCAGTTGGATGCTGGTTTGGCGCAACATGGCAGTGTGTATCTGGCTCTGGAACAGTGGGCCGGGAAAGGGCAGCGCGGTCGCCCCTGGATTACCCTCCCGGGAGAGAATATCATGATGACGGTGGTTCTGGACCCGGCGGGGCTGGAACCCAGTCAGGGCTTCTTTGTGGCCGCCACTATCGCCCTCGGATGTTATGATTTCTTTAAAAAACATGCAGGCAGGGATGAAACCCGGATCAAGTGGCCGAATGATATATACTGGCAGGACAGAAAGGCAGGTGGAATCCTGATCGAAACCCAGTTTGGGAAAACGGGTAAAGGGGACGCGGGTTGGAAATGGATCGTAGCGGGGATGGGGATCAATCTGAATCAGGTGGTTTTCGATGAAAGACTGAAAAACCCTGTATCCCTCCGTCAGATCTCAGGCCGCAGTTTCGACCTGATCGAAATGAGCCGTCAACTTTGCGATACCCTGGAATTTTGGTACCGCCGATTGGTGGAAAAAGATTTCGACGGCATTTTTTATGCTTACAACGAAGTGCTCTATAAAAAGGATCAACCGGTGGATCTACTGCTTCAAAACGACATCATCAGCACCCGTATACTCGGTGTTAGCCGGGAAGGAAAGTTGCAAACGGAGGCGGGAGAGTGGGATAGTTGGGAGGCGAGAATAGGCAATAGGTGATAAGTTATAAGTTGGGCGATTGTACGTTTTGAGAGCCCACCTGACAGCGAACCCCGAAGGGGTTTAACAGCAGTAACCCCGGGTGCAACCCGGGGCTTGGAGCAGGGAGGTAAGTGATAAGTTATAACGTAGGCCCTCTATAAGAACGAGCTGCTCCCATTCTTAATACTCACTACTTATAACTTACTACTTTTTCCGATAAGCCTTCGGCTTCGCAATAGTAAACACCCTCGACAAATTAAACCCAAACCGTATATCACCCCTCAGGAAATCGCCCTTGGTTTCGGTGATAAAGGCTTTTTCGTTCATGCCGGTGGCATTGGAGAAATGGAGCTGGAATACGTGTCCGCCGGTTTCGATATCAAAGCCCACGGAGATGGGATCTTTGGTACCGGTTTGACGGCCATACAGAATGGGATGCACATCCACTACAAAAGCCACCCGATTCGAAAGTTTGATCCGTGACCCGATTCCGAGTGCATAGGTATCGTGGCTATCGGTGAGTGAATCGACCAGATTGCGGTGCACCATGATGGGAGCTACCTGCAAGCTGAAGGCTTTACTGAATTTGCGGCCGATGATGATCTGGTTATAAAAGCCCATCCGGGATGTGATATAGTTTTTACGGCTGGGATCGGTCCAGGGCATGGTGTTATAGGTCATACCCGACACCAATACCACTGATACCGGTGACCCCCCGGGGCCGTCGGCCTGCCAGATGGGGCGGTATTTGGCAAATACATCCAGTTCTTTGTTTACGTTACTGCGTCCAAAACCAACCATGATACGCTTGCTGATGCCATAATCCAGGGCAAAGCGCATATTGGCCTGATCGAGACCAAAGAGATTCTTGATGCCGCTGTTTACAAAACCAAAGCGGTGGAGGATGCGAAAATCGAGTACGCCATTTCCCAGGAATTCCATGGAATGACCATTGATCACACGCGTTGCCTTAAAGGCATTGGTTTGATAGGTTTTCTCTTTTTTACCATCATCCACCAGATCGAGCAGATCGGTGTTTTGCGCCTTAACCAACAGAGAGGCCAGCACCAGTGCTGTAGTGCCAATAAGTTTATTCATAAGAGTTTTTTATCAGGGATTATCCTTTGAGGGGATCTAATACACAGTCTACAGTGATCTTAACATCATTAGAGATCTTGTCTTTCACCAAACCGGGTATCGCTACTTTATAATCAGACAGTAACAATTTGAATTCAGAAGCAGCAACGATCTTACCTCCCTTCACCGTGAATTTTCCGGTAGTTTCCACATCGCGGGTTTCGCCATGAATGGTCATCTTGCCTTTTACTTTTACCGGATAGGTTCCGTCTTTCGCATAATTCACTTCGGCATTATTGGTTACCTGTCCAATGAAAGTGGCTTTGGGGAACTTCTCTGTTTCTACATAATTCTCATTGAAATGCTCCATCATCAGGGCTTTTTCAAATTCGAACCCTTTTTGAAGAAGGGAGAATTGAAAAGCACCGGTCTTGGTATCCAGTACGGCGGTAGTGGTCTTGTTGGTTGCCTCAATAGGTTCTACCCCACCCGTGCAATTGAAATAAACCTTTCCTGTTTTGGTAAAGAATTTGTCTTGTGCCTGAGATACGGTGGCGAGCAAAAAGTTCAGCAACAGCAGGCTTGTCATTTTAATTTTCATGTTGTTTGTTTTTGGGGTATTGGTAATTATGGTTGTTTGCTGATCACACAGAGGTTCATTTGCACATCGGAGCCCAGCATGCCTGTTTCGTCTTTATTATAGCCGGTGAACTGTCCTTTGATCGTGATTGCCTGTGCGGGTTTCAAAGCGGCCGCTTCTTTGGCATAAAGAGTGTCCATGGCACAAAGTACCGAAGACATGTTTCCCTCTTCGCCGAGGGTAACGGTATAGAAACCTTTTTCATCCACTTTCACTTCTTTCACCGCACCGGTAACGGCAATGATCAACTCTTTGCCCTGGTATTTTTTTGTAGCAGCGGCTTCATCTTTTTCAAATTCCTGAATGATGCCTACAGCAGATACGTTGAATTTTGCCTGCTGTTCTTTGGAATCTTTACGGGTACGGTTAAACTCTTTATACCCATAGGCCCCGGCGGCGATGATCACCGCCAGAAGGCCCCACAGGATGTATTTCTTCTTCATATATGCTGATTAATTATTTAAACTGCCGTTATCTACCCAGCAACTGATGATCTTGATCTCGGCTGCGGTTAAGCTAAATCCCTTGGGCATGGATCCATTCAGTACGGTTGCTTTAATAGAGGCGGCTTTGTTTTTATTCTCGGTGTAATTGGTGAGCGGACCACCGGTATTGGTAACACCTGCCGAATGACAACCACTCATAGCGCATTTTGACTGGATCAACGGTGCCACCTGCGTGGCGTAAGAAGGTGCCACACCGGTACAATTGGTGCCACCGGGATATAATAATTCGGAGGTATCATAATAACAGCCCGACACACCCAGTGCCATTGCTGCAACGATCAAATACTTTTTCATGCTACTACTCATTAATTGTTTAAAGTGCCTGCTGTGATCCATTTCTGAATTTGTGTAACCTCACAATCGGGTAAGCGCGACCCTACCGGCATGCCTACGAAACCGGTTTTGTACTGGATGGAACCCATGAGGCGTCCATTGGCAGCAACTGTTTTCACTCCATTATAAGTAGTGAGATCGATACCGGCACTGGCACTGGCGCCACTATGACAACCATTACATTTATTCGCCATGATATTTTTGATTGCACCGCTATAGGTGAAAGCCGTTGTATCACAGGCACTGGTACAACCGTTATTCGCAGCCCCTTGTGTGATCCATTTTTTAATATTATCGATCTGAGCGGCACTTAATCTTGCATAAGGCGGCGGCGGCATTACATCTCCATTATTCGAAGTGGTTATTATAGTATATAAAGAACTCCGGGTAGGATTTCCAGGATTTACAATTTTCATGATACCTGCGTAGGAAGTGAGATTCAATCCCTCTTTGTGCGATACCGCATCATGACAACCACTCATTGCACAATTAGAAACTACTAACGGTAGAATGGTGTTTTGGAAATAGACCGTATCAGGGCTGCAATTTGAAGTTGGGGCTGGAGGCGGTATCGTTCCACCACCGGGGATACCTCCAATGGGAAGTGGAATTTCATGTTTACACGCCAAATACAGTACGGAGATAAAGCATAGGATTCCTACGCTTTTCAGGAGCTTGTTCATGTTGGGTAAATTTTAGTTTGTCAGGTATTGGTAATTTTTTTAATCTAATACCATACCAAAATTTCTTAACTGTTGATAACAGAAAAGAATTTGACTAATTCTACCTAAACACCTTGTCGCATAAATACCACAAAGCCTGTTTCTCCAATGAAAACAAACATCTGTAAGCATTTATTTAACGTGCCGCTATTGATGTGTAAACATCCAACATGATCGAGATAAACCCCCGCCTTGACAAGCGGGGGACCAAACCCTAAAACTAAAAATTACCCATGAGTTGGGTCCGGGACACTCCCATGGAAGTTCCCGGAAAGATTGTTACGATAAAAGCGCTTTGAAGGTTGTGCGATAGCAAAAACTGTGATAAACGGTAGGAAGTCTTAACAGTTTACCTGAAAACCGAAGGAGAAATGGGGTTATCTTTAAAGCTAAAATTATCTATCATGCGCACCAGACTCCTGTTCCTGCTTGTCTTCCTGCTTTTTGCCGGAAGTGGTTTTGCTCAATCCCATTTTACGATCAGTCCCGAAAAACCCAAACCCGGCGATCTGATCACCGTTTCGTATGAACCCATGGGCGATATTGCCAATACCATCAAGCCGTTAGAGGGTGTGGTGTTCTTTAACGGTTCGGAAGAAGAGCGCGCCGATGACCTCGTTTTTACCCGGGCCGGCAAGAAATACAATTTCAGTATTCAAACATCCGCCACCGATAATTTTGTATACTTCGGTTTTAAATCGAATGAGAAGTTCGACAATAATTTCAATAAGGGTTATTGGATTCAATTACAAAATGGCGACAAGGTTTGCAAAGATGCCAATTATAACCTCGCCATCTTTTACCAATTCAGGGGATCGCAATACGGTGTAGAACGCAATAATGAAAAAGCGCTGGAAGCGATGGAGAAAGAATTCAGCTTATACCCCGCTTCTAAAAAAGAGTATCTATCGAACTATGCCCGTTTGCTCAGCTCCGCCAAAAAAGAATCTGCTCCTGCACTGATTCAGAAAGAAATTGAAGCCATACTCAAAGGAGGCTTAAAGGAAGAGCAGGATTATACAAACCTCGAAGGTCTGTATGCTGTTGCTAAACTCCCCGAACAGGCCAAGCATTTTACAGCTATTAAAAAGGAGAAATTCCCCAACGGTAAATGGACCGTAATGGAAACGATCAATAAATATTTCAGTGAAAAAGATCCTTCCAAGAAAGAAGCCATGTTTGCGGATCTGAAGAAAAATGCAGAAACCAATCCCGACTGGAAGATGTACAAGAATGATCTGGGATTTTTTGAGTCGCAGATCGCTACTGCCTATAGTGGTAAAAAAGATTGGGAGAATTTTAAGTTGAAGGCCATGCAGATCGCTGATCCCGCCACGCGTGCACAGATACTGAACAGTGTGGCCTGGGAAATGCAGAAAACCAATGAACGAATGGATCTGGCGGCCGTATTTTCTGATTCTGCCACCAAGTGGGCCCAACGCGAATGGAAAACCCCCAGCGGCAAAAAACCTTCCTATTATACAGGAACGCAGTGGGCAAAAAACCGTGAATTCATGTACGCTATGTATGCCGATACCTATGGCATGGTGATGTTCAAGAACGGTCAGTATAAGAAAGGCTACCCCTTTGCCAAAGATGCTGCTATAGTTATTAATAAAGGAAAGGACGCCGATCAGAATAATACCTATGCCCTACTCGCCGAAAAGGTATTACCTGCCAAAACCTATAAAAAGGAAATCGAGCAGTTCATCAAAGACGGTAAATCAACTTCTGCTATGAAAGAGATCCTGCAACGTGCCTATGTAAAGGAGAAAAAATCGGAAGCAGGTTTTGATGAATACATCAGTGCGCTGATGAAAGAGAATCAGACCAAGATGATGGAAGAATTGCGGAAATCGATCCTGAATGATAAAGCACCGCTGTTTGCCCTGAACGATATGAATGGCAAACGGGTGGATATTGCCGATCTGAAAGGCAAAGTGGTGGTAGTGGATTTCTGGGCCACCTGGTGCGGTCCCTGTAAAGCCTCCTTCCCCGGTATGCAGAAAATGGTAACCAAATTCAAAGACGATCCCAATGTGAAATTCGTATTCGTGGATACCTGGGAGCAGGGCGAAGACAAACAAAAGAATGCCGCTGATTTTATTGCCGCCAACAAATACAGTTTCCATGTATTAATGGACAACGACAATAAAGTAGTGGAACAATTCAAAGTAGAAGGCATCCCAACCAAATTCGTGATCGACAAAAACGGCGTGATCCGGTTTAAATCTGTCGGCTTCGATGGCAGTGATGATAAACTGATGACGGAGTTGACGGCGATGATTGAGATGGCGGGTAAGTCAGAATAAGGAATAAGAAATGAGAAATAAGAAA
>CAZKSY010000062.1:0-19958 GCA_964555605.1 uncultured Chitinophagaceae bacterium
CTCACCTCTTATGCCTTCGCTAAAGCTTCGGCATACAGGCACCTCTCACCTCTCACCTCTCATCTCTCATCTCTCACCTCTCACCTCTCATCTCTCACCTCTCCCCCCCCTCACCCTTTCCAAAATATCATTCATCATATCCACCTGCACTTTTTGTATTTCGATCAGCTCCTGCTGCTGGTGCATGATCAAATGATCGATCTTTTCATGCAGCATACGGATCTCGAGTTCGGATTTCAGATTGATCATAAAATCTTTCTTCGACCGTTCCCGGTCTTTTTCTTCCTGACGATTCTGGCTCATCATGATGATCGGCGCCTGTAACGCCGCAATGCAGGAAAGTATCAGGTTCAATAATATGAACGGATAGGGATCAAAAGCCCGGTGAAAAAACCAATAGGTATTCGCGCTGATCCAGATAACGATGAATACCCCAAAGGAAATGATAAAGGTCCAGGAGCCTCCAAAAGCCGCTACCATATCGGCAATACGCTGCCCGGTGGTAAGAGGGGTTACTTCATCATTCTCCAGTTTACTGGTAAGCGTGGTTTGCGAGCGCAAGGATTCCAGCACGGTATCCCGCAGGTTGGTCATTTCATGCAGCTCTTTTCCCATCAGTTCCGACAGATACTTCTCTCTGTAGAAATTGAGCTCACTGATGGCGCAATAATGTTCATCGGTAAAATGCGGATGATCGCGTTGGATGATCTGTAAAATAGAAGGGCGGATCAGTGCGGCACTGACCCTGTCGTTGAAAGGGAAATTTTTTCCGGACAGATCGCTGGTAAAATTTTCCATAATGAACGATCTTTTTATGGCACAAAGTTAGGGCTTCTCTTCAGGTAGTACCGTTTCCTTTTTCTTCCGGATGCCCTCCCGGAAGGAGCTGGTCAGAATTAAAACAGCGCCCGTTGTAACATATATGTCGGCTACATTGAAAACACCGGTATGCAACGAACCCCATTCCAGATACATGAAATCGGCTACATGCCGATCGTAGAGCAGCCGGTCGATGAGGTTGCCCAATCCGCCGGAGAATACCAATAGCCAGGCAAAGAGTTGCACTGCCGTCATGCTGTTTTTATTCCGGAGAATATACCAGGCAAATCCGATCATCACCCCAAAGGGTAAAATAGTGAGGAGCCAGAAGCTGCTGGTATCAGACCAATCGGCACCCAGACTCAAAAAAGCACCGGTATTCTCTACATACAACAGTTGCACTTTTTGTTGCAGGTATTCTTTGGGAGCTTGCCCTTTCAGGTGGGTACGGGCGAGATTTTTCGTGAGACGGTCGCAGCCGATCAGCAGCACCGAAACCAATAGAATGGGCAAAATTCCCCGCTGCAGTTTCATGTTTTCAGGTATTTTGGGCTACAACCTACTACATTAGTTTGAAATGAGGCGTTAAAATGATAAATTTTGGCTATAATGCCTTAATATGAAAAAGCTGTTTTTCTCCTCCATGACACTGCTGTCCCTCTTCAGCTTTTCTTCCTGTAAGAAAAGCGGGGATAGTGCCGGTAGTAATAATCTTTCTGTATTCAATGTATCGCAGGTGCGTTCGATCGGTAATTCGATGTATCGGTTTGAAGTGTATCTCGATCAACCGGCATCCGCAGAAGTAACGGTGAGTTATGCAACGGAAGCGGGTACGGCTATTGCCGGAAAGGACTTTAAAGCCGCTACGGGAACCCTTACCATTCCTGCCAATTCGAATAAGGGAGCCATTGATATTGAAGTGATCGGCGATAGCACGCGCAAAGACAATCAGTTCTTCTATCTCAATTTATCGAATGCAAAGAATGCCACCATAAAAACCGGTAAAGGCACGGCAACCATTATTAATATCAATGGCACCTATTTTCCGGTAGATAATGCGGGCTACAGTACGCCGGCTACCTATCCCGGTTATACGCTGGTATGGGCCGATGAGTTTAACGGGAATAGTGTGGATATAGCCAACTGGACTTTCGAGCAGGGTGCTGGTGGCTGGGGTAATAATGAATTGCAGAATTATACCAGTCGTCCGGAAAACGCTTTTGTTTCTGCCGGTAATCTTATCATCGAAGCCCGTGCAGAATCCTATGGCGGCAGTAATTATACTTCGGCCCGCATGATCACCAAGAATAAAAAAGTTTTCAAATTTGGACGCATTGATATGCGTGCCAAATTACCCAAGGGCCGTGGCATCTGGCCGGCGCTCTGGATGCTGGGAAATAATATTGATGCGGTAAACTGGCCGGCCTGCGGTGAAATTGATATCATGGAATACCTGGGGCATGAAACCAATAAAGTTTATGGTACCATGCATTGGGCAACCAGTGGTAACGGGCATAATTCAAAAGGCAGCAGCCGCATTCTCGCCACCGGCGGGTACGATCAGGAATTTCATGTGTACAGCCTGATCTGGCAGCAGGATACCCTTAAAGTGTTGGTGGATGATCAACAATATCTTCAGGTAGTAAAGAGTGATGTAAACGGCAATTATCCCTTCAATGCCGATTTCTTCTTCATCTTTAATATTGCAGTGGGTGGTAACTGGCCCGGTTCTCCCGATGCCAATACAGTGTTCCCGCAGCGTATGGCTGTAGATTATGTGCGTGTTTTCCAATAAGCGTCATCAGACACCTATAAATTAAAATGTCTGCAGTGTTGCTGCAGACATTTTAATTTATAGGTGAGACCGGTCACTGATTATAGTGGACGGATCCAGATATTACGGAAGCTGGTGGGGTTGCCATGATCCTGTAGAACGATGGGTTCTTTGTCGCCATGCTTTTCATAATTCGCCAAACCGATAAACTGTGTACCGCCGAGTAATACGGCATGATTCTGTACCAGTACGCCATTATGCAGTACTGTGATCTGTGCCTGTGATTTCACCGAGCCATCTTCATAAAAGCGGGGAGCGATAAAGATCACGTCATAGCTTTGCCATTCGCCGGGACCACGGCTCACATTCACGAGCGGAGGTAATTGTTTGTAGATACTGCCGGCCTGACCGTTGCTGTAAGTACGGTTATTATAGCTGTCGAGGATCTGTAATTCATAACGACCCATGAAGAAGATGCCGCTGTTGCCACGACCCTGACCCTCGCCTTTTACTTCGGCAGGAGTACGCCATTCAATATGCAGTTGGCAGTCGCCAAAGCCCTGTTTCGTGTGTATTTCACCGGTACCACCCACTACGGTCATGATACCATTTTCAATTTTCCATTTGATGGGACCACCATTCTTTGCTTCAAAGGCACTGGCATCGGTACCATTGAACAATACAATGGCATCGGAAGGGGCATCGGCCGCGGTTTTACCGGGCGTTACAATACGGGGTTCAGGGATCCATTGCTCGGTGAGTCTGGGATCGCCATTACGGAGTTGGGCTTGCGCCAGTAAAGCAGCAGGACTGGCCGCCAGCAAAAGAACGAGAAGCTGTTTTTTCATATGTCAAATTTTACAGTGATGGATTGTATTGAGGGAACAATTTAAAGAAATCGGATCGATTGCCCTCTGCCATTAACAAAATAAAGTCGAAATCCTACGGGGCTTATTTAAGTTTATGCAAGGCTCTCCGGAAACCTCCTTCCACAGCGGATTTGGGCCGATACACTTATTTAAGAATGCTGAAGTCTGAAAACTCCTGAAGGGGTTCCGGGTGCGAGATAACCGAATCTACCCTGGCCCTTGGCGAGCCGGTACGGCTCCAGGCTTCCAGCGCATCCAGCGAAGCGATGTCGCCGGTGGCGAGGATCAACACCGAACCATCAGGCTGGTTTTGTACATAGCCTTCGAGGTTTAATTCTACTGCTTTTGCCAAACAGTAAAAGCGGTACGAAACCCCCTGAACCTTTCCGCTAACAATGAGTTTTCTGGTTTGCATATAGTTTAATGTACTTCCAGCAAATGAAATCCATACGGTTGCAGTATCAGGTATTCGTGATCGTAACCTACCTGAAAATCTTTGCCGGTCCAATGATCATATAAAGTTGCAGGTGATTGTCCGTGCTCTTTAAAAGCAAACCAGGTGAGATAGGCGGGTTCATTACTGAAATTGAATACCCCGTAGAGTTTTTTGTCTTCATACGAACGCAGGTAACCGGCTACGTGGATATTGTGCGGGGTAAGCCAGGCCAGATTTTTATGATCACCTACTACGAACAAATCGCGGCGAATGCTGATCAGCAACCGGGTGCCCTGAAAGATCATATGCTCTACCGTTCCGGGCTGATGGATCCGTTCGTTTTTTTCCCAATCGATCAGAGGGCGATGCATCCATCGGTTATCATAACTTTTTCCGGGATCGTTGAGATAACTGTAATCGTTGGTATAGCCCACTTCATCGCCATAAAATATCATGGGTATGCCACCCAGGAACATGCTGTGTGCCTGCATCAGCAATATCTTCTGTATCGATAATTGTATCTGTGCTTCATTCTGTTCCTGTATCGCTTTCTCTAATCCGCATAAAGAGGCCAGCGTGCCGCTGATACGGGCATCATTGGTCTTTGGATTGACGGAGAAGAGGGCGCCGCGGGCAGGGGTATCGGACCGATTGCCGGAATAATAATCCTGCAGGAATTTCCGGTGATGAAAAGGTTCGTAACCGGCCTGACGGATCATATAATCATCATAGCCCAATCCGATATCATCATGACAACGGGTATAGGTGATCCAGGAGGTGCCATAGGGTTTTTGCAGGATCTCGTGCTGGGCAGCGAGCATCACTTTAGTATCGCCGGTGGCCAGGGCATCCCATTGCAGCGCCATATGGGTGGCATTATAGGCAAAATCACATTCTTTGGCTTTATACAATCCGGAGCCAAAATATTTCATGATCTCTTTGGGGGCCACGATCGCTTCTCCCAATAAAGCCATACCCGGCGTGGCGATCTGTACGCATTGTTTCAGCAAACGCAGAATGGTATGTGCCTGCGGCAGATTCTGACAGGTAGTGCCCAATTGTTTCCAGATAAAAGCCGGGGCATCGATGCGCAGAATATCAACGCCCAGATTGGCGAAGAAAAATACGGTATCCAGCATGGCGACCAGCACACGGGGATTGGTATAGTTCAAATCCCATTGATAGTGATGAAAAACTGTCATCACCCATTTGCCGGTCTCTGCATTATAGGTAAAACTGCCCGGTGCGGCTTCGGGAAAGATCTCGGGCATGGTTTGATCGAATTGATCAGGAATGCTGCGGTCGGGATACATGTAATAGTATTCCTGATAATCCGCATGTCCGCCCTTGGCTTTCTCGGCCCATTCATGCCGGTGGGAGGTATGATTCAGCACAATGTCGAGCATCAGATACATACCGGATTCGAACATGCGCTTTTGTACTTGCTGCAGGTCTTCGATGCTGCCGAAGCGGGCATCTACTTTCCGGAAATTGCTCACCGCATAGCCGCCGTCGCTTTCACCGGCCGGACTTTCCATCAGCGGCATCAGGTGGAGCAGGTTCACACCCAGTTCTTCAAAATAGGGGAGTTTGTTCTGCAGGTTTTTGAGATCCCCGCAAAAACGATCCACGTACAAGCTCATGCCGGTGATATCGCTGGTGAGGAACCAATTGCCCTGCCGTTCTTTTTCCAGATCGCGGCCTCTTAACTCTAAGGAGCGTTGCTGATAGGCTTTAATGATGGTACCCAGCAGGTCGTTGAAACAATCGGTTCCATAGCGATGGGTGCCGTACAATTCCCGATACAGCGCTTCCAGCGAAGCCGCATTGGCAATGAAGCGGGTATAAAATTGTTTGTCGGGCCCTGCCAGGTCTATTTTATTCTCCTGCAGCGCCGCATTGATCTGTTGATGTAGCGAATGTTGGTACACGTGTTCAGATTTAACTGAAAATATCGTTTGATAAATGTTTGAAGGCTTCCATGGCACCCAGGTACTCACAGGTACGGGCACCTGCTTTATTGCTGTTGGTGATCATCCGTTGCCAATCGGCGCCGGTTAAGGCGGCCCGTTCCTGCGCTGTATAGGCACTGAGTTGGTAGAGCAGGGCGCCTACAAAAGCATCACCGGCACCGGTGGTGTCTACTGGTTTAACAGGGATGCTGGGGATGATGACCGTTCCTTCCTTATTGCCCAGTAAGGTGCCTTCTTTACCGAGTGTGATCGCAAAACGGGCGGTTGTTTTTTCACAGAAAATACGGGCCGCACCCGTTACATCGTCGGCACCCGTGAGTAAAATGGCTTCTTCATCACTCACTTTGAAGAAATGACAATGCTGGAGAAAATGCCAGGACTGTTGCCTGAAGGAAGGGATCAGGTCTTTATATAATAAATGACGGTAATTGGGATCGAAGCTCACAAAACAACCCTGTGCCAGGGCTTTGTTGAGCAGATAAGTATAAGCTTCCTGTAATGGACCCGGTAAAAAAGCGGTGGCCGAACCAAAATGTACGATCGCGTATTCTTCCAATGGAATGGAGGCGACTTCTTCCTTGCTTAACTGACTATCGGCGCCTCGGTTAAAATAAAAATCACGTTCGCCATTTTCCATCAGCGATACAAAGGCGAAAGTGGTGAAGTGCTGTGGATCGCGCAGCACCCATTGGGTATTTACGTTGAATGCCCGCATCACATCGATCAGGTGTTGCCCGAAGGGATCAATACCCACTTTGGCAGACAGGTCGGCTTCTCCGCCCAGCGCGGCTATGGCAGCGGCCACATTAGTGGGTGCCCCACCGGCTTTCTTCAGAAAATTATCACCGTCCGACAAGGCCTTGCCTTTATCGGTGCAGATCATATCGATCAGCGCTTCTCCAATACATAGGATCTTCATATTAGCACAAATTTAATTCTTCTTAATGACCGGCACCGGCAGGAAATACCATTTCCTCGTCGGGAGACGGTTTTTTCGTTTTGATCAATGTAGTGGCCAAGGCTGCAATCAATAATAAGATGCCGGCAAACGAAATGGCTTTTCCCGGATCGTTATTCAACACATGCCGCATGACCCAGCCAAAAGTTACGGTTTGCAACAGCATTGGTAAAACGATGAGCATATTGATGATCCCCATATAAACGCCGTAGCGTTCTTTCGGAATTTCTTTCACCACCATCAGGTAGGGAATGCCCATCATGCTGGCCCAGCCGATACCAAAGCCGGTGATGGCGCCATATAAATACCGTTCTTCCTGCAAATGTGGAAAAATAAGAAAGCCGATACCTGCCAGTGATACACAAACGAAATGCACCCATTTCGGGCTGTATTTACGGGCAAAGCCTACCAGCGCAAAGGCGCATAAAAAAGTCACTACATTATACCAGGCATTTACTGATCCGGCGATCCCAACGGCCTGTTCGTACACCGATTTGTTTTCCGGTGTGGCATTGAAAAGAGATAAAGCAATACTCTTGGAACTGTTTTGCCAGTAGCAGAAGAGGGCATACCATTGGAAAAGATATACGAGTGCCAGTTGCCACATCACCCGGGGCATTTCTTTAATGGCACTGAACACTTCTGTAAAGGGTGTCAGCAGGTTCAACGGTTTGGAACGGAGATGTTCCAGTTCTTCTTTGGTAGGGGGAATTTCGGGCGTGGTACGCATGCTCCACCAAACTGTTGCAATGGAACAAACCGAACCGAGGAAGAAGGAAGCAAATACCCAGTTGGGGATCTTACCGGTATATCCGGCGATCCAGATCGGGAACACACGTAAAGAAATATTTGCAAGGGTTTGTCCAAAGCCGGTGAAGAAACTCTGCGCCTGGAATCCGGTAGGTTGCTGGTCGGTATTCAGTTTATCGGCTATGAATGCCCGGTAGGGTTCCATGGCCGTATTATTACCGGCATCGAGGATCCAGAGCAAACTGGCCGCCATCCATAGCTCGGAACTGAATGGAAACAGAAAAAGGGCCAGACTGCACATCACGGCACCTACAAAAAAATAGGGTTTACGACGACCGAAACGCGGATGCCAGGTACGATCGCTCATGGCGCCAATAATGGGCTGGATCAGCAAGCCGGTAAGAGGGCCGGCCAGATTGAGCCAGGGAATTTCGTCGGGCTTGGCACCCAGCATATCATAAATGGGATTAACGGCACTTTGCTGCAAACCAAAACTGTATTGGATACCGAAGAATCCAACATTCATATTGATGATCTGCCAAAAACTTAAGGAGGGCTTTTTAAACTGCATAGCAATCGTTTCGGCGATAAATAAATGAACTATTTCAGTCGTAAAATAAACCCGATTGGGCAATGATGCGCCACGCTCCGGTGAAATCTTGCCGCAAACGTTTGCGGCTACCGTTGATTAAATGAGTTTTCTTTCGTAGGCATACTTGATCAGGCCGATCACGCCGTTGGTTGCGGTTTTGCGGAAGATATTCTTGCGGTGGGTTTCCACGGTACGCTCACTGATGAAAAGGGTTTCAGCGATCTGTTTATTACTGTATTCTTTTTCGATGAGGCGGATGATCTCGATCTCTCTATCGGTGAGGTGGGCTTCTTCTTTTTCCTTTTTACGTTCGCTGGCCCGGGTCATTTCCTGCAATACCTCTTCGCTGAAGTAAATGCCTCCGGAAGCGATCTTGTCGAGGGCATGAATCAACTCTTTCTGCCCGATATTTTTCAAGACATATCCGGCAATATCCGAATCCTCGATCATGGCATTCACCAGATTGCCTTCTCCGTTCATGGAAAGGGCCAGTATTTTTACCGAGGGTAACTGTTTTTTGACTTCCCTTGCCAGTTCTTCCCCGTTCATTCCGGGCATCATTACATCGGTCATCAGAATATCGGGCGGATCGGCTTTCATCATTTCCAGCAGCCGGCGGGGTTCATTGGACGTGTGGAGGATTTCTATATGGGCATAGCCAGATAATAATGACAACAAGCCATCTATCACCAATTGATGGTCGTCTACTATTGCCAGCCTTATTTTCTTCGTTGCCATGTTGATATCCGTGAAGGTAGCGGAAACCGCTATACCAATGAAAATACTAAAAAAATTAATTCATAGGATGTTCCGGAATATGGATCGCTACGAGGGTTCCTTTACCGGGTTTGGAATCAAACTCCACACTGCCTTTCAGGTATTCTACCCGGGTAATGATATTCTTCAATCCCATACCGGCTTTTTGTGTTATTTGATGCACGTCAAACCCTTTGCCGTTGTCTTCGATCGTAACACTGATGCCGTCCTTGTCTTTGATCAGCGAAATATCGAGGTGGTTGGCCCCGGAATGTTTGATCACATTGTTCACGCATTCCTGTATCACCCGGTACAAAACCGTTTCCACATTGCTGTCCATTCGTTCGTTCAATCCTTCGCTCGACAGGTCCACTTTTAAAACCGAATGATCAATGCGGTCAATGAATTCCCGGATGGCTGCCGCCAATCCGGCTTTCAATAAAGCATTCGGCATCATATTATGCGATACGGCGCGGATCTCCCGGCAGCTTTCATCGACCAGACTGATAATGTTCTCGAACTTCAGTTGCTGCTCCTTATCTGTAAACGGCAATTGGGTTTCGATAGAAGACAGGTTCATCTTGGCCGCACTCATGATCTGTCCGATCCCGTCATGCAGGTCTTTTGCGATCCGTTGCCGTTCTTTTTCCTCCGCTTCCACAATGGCTTTAGCGGCAATATCCTGCTGTTTGATTACTTCTTGCTGCAATTGGGCTTTCTGTCGCAATTGTTTCCGGTGATAGAATTGGTACCCCGTGATCAGCAAGGAAACAAAGAGAAAAACGATGCCGCCGATCCAGTAGTTTTTTCGTGTCAGTTCAAAGCGCTGGGTTTGTATTTCCCGTTCCTTTTTTTCTGTTTCATATTTGGTTGTCAAATCAGCCACCACTTCTGCCCGGTCTTTCCGGCTCAGCGAATCACGAAAGAAGCGGTATTTCTGCAGGTATACATAAGCAGAATCGAAGCGTTTGTTGCGGGAATAGAAATCCGACAGGCTCTCCAGTGATTCATACATCTGTTTGGTATTCTGGATCTCCCAGGCCACGGCCATGGCTTTTTTGATATTCGCTTCCGCCGCCGGCAGATTTTTTTGCCGTTCGTAATTCTCGCCCAGATAATTATAAGTATAGGCCAGTTCCGATTTCTCGCCCATGCGCTCCCGGATATCAATAGACGCTTTCAGGTATTTTTCAGCTTTATCCAACGTGCCTTGAAAGGAATGTGCCGCGCCGATATCATTATAAGTAAAGGAAAGACTGGAGGAGTCATTCATCCTTTGGGCGATCTCCAGCGCTTTGAAATAATAGTCCAGTGCTTTGTCGTAACGTTGGCGCTCGCGGTTCACGATACCCAGATTTTCATAGGTTTGATACACATCTTTCTGATTCCCCACTTTTAGCCGGATGGCCAGCGCCTGCTGATGAAATTCTTCCGCGCGATCCAGGTCTTTTTGCGTTACATAAAATATACCCAGATTGCTGAGTGACTTTCCGATCAGTACATCACTTTTATTCTTTTCTGCAATGGCCAGAGCCTTCATTAAGTTCTCGAGTGATTCAGCGAACCGGGCTTTACGCCGGTTCACGATCCCCTTGATACTGGCTGCATTCCATAACGCTTCATAAAGGGTGCTGTCTTTTTTAACGGCCTGCTCACAACTATCGGCAGACAAAATAGCTTCGTCCAGTTTGCCCAGCGACTCATTCACATAGGCCATATAGTAATAGCCTTTGGCCAGCAGGGCTTTGTTGTTGATCTTTTTCGCGATCTCTAATCCCTCACGGGTATAAGCAGCCGCTTTATCTGTTTGCACCCTGCGCATTACAAAACCCGTTTCGATCAGCAAGCGGGCTTTTTCCTGTTCAGTTATCCCGGGTTTTTGTAATTCCTGTACTAATGAATCAGCCTGTTTTTGTTGTGCGGTTGCAACAAAGAGAAAACTGATGAGACCTGCGATGAGGAGTCCGGTTTTTTTCATGTGGAAGGGGTTCTGGGTTGGATATCTTTGAGGGGTACGAATAAGGCCACGACGGTTCCTTTTCCTGGTTTGGAATCAAATTCTACGGTTCCTTTCAGGTATTCGATCCGGGTCCGTATATTTTTTAAACCAATGCCTTCCTGCTGTTCGACGGCTTGTGTGTCAAATCCTTTTCCATTGTCTTCAATCGTGGCACTGATGCCTTCTGCATCACGGATCAGGGCGATATCTAAATGATTCGCGCCCGAATGTTTGATCACATTGTTCACACACTCTTGTATCACCCGGTACAGTACCGTCTCAATATTCGAATCGAGTCGTTCATTCAGTCCTTCACTGTACAGATCCACTTTTATGATATGTCCGTCGATCTTATCGGTGAATTCGCGGATCGCAGAGGCCAGTCCGGCCTTTAGTAAGGCATTCGGCATCATATTATGCGAAACAGACCGTACTTCTTTACAGGATTCATCGACCAGATTAATGATCTTTTCAAATTTCACCCGCTGTTCCTGGTTGCGGAAATCGATCTCATTTTCAATGGAGGAAAGATTCATTTTAGCGGCACTCATGATCTGGCCCACGCCGTCGTGCAGGTCTTTGGCAATCCGCTGTCTCTCTTTTTCTTCCGCTTCGATCACCGCGCGGGTGGCCATTTCCTGCTGGTGCATGATGGCTTCCTGGATGATGGCTTTCTGTTTAAGCTGGTAGCGATGGTAGGCAAGATAGGCAAGGAATATACCAAGGATCACCAGTATCAGGATGGCGGCGATGGCCAGGTTTTTCCGGCTCAGTTCCGATCGCTGTAACAGGATCTGCTGTTCTTTTTTCTCGGTATCGTATTTTGTATTCAGCTCGGTGATCTGTTTGTTTTTTTCAACCGAGAAGATGGAGTCTTTCAGGGCGGTGTATTTTTTATAATAGTCGAGTGCTTCGGTCAAATTGCCCGATCGACTGGCTACGGATGATAGTTCCCGGTAGTTATTCGACAATAGTTCGGGATATTTCATTTTCTCGGCCACCCGGTTACTGATCTCAAAACTCTGCCGGGCTTTTTCCAGATCGCCTTTGGCGGAATACAGGGCGCCCAGATCACTGTGCGAAAGGGCGATCGTAAAGGAATCGTTGATCGATTCTCTGGTTTTGAGGGATTCTTTCAGATACTGTTCGGCCGGATCGAACTTTTTCTGTATCACATATACCCCGGCAATAAAACTTTGTGCCCAGCTTACGCCCTGTTTGTCGTTCAAGGCTTCGGCATAGTGCATTGATTCGGTATATCGCCGGATGGCTTCATCGTAGTCGCCTTTATATTCAAACACTACGCCCGATTCATTATAGATCATCTGTAATCCGGAAGAATCTTTTAATTGCGTAAAGATCGTCAGCGCTTTATCATAAAATGAAAGGGAGCGGTCGAGGTCTCTGGTTTTGCGGTATAGTTTCGCTATATCATTATACACGAAGGCTAGATTTTTTTGATCCCCGGCTTTTTCATAGTACCGCAACGCGCTGTAGTAATAGGCGGCCGCTTTTTCGTATTGTCCTTTGAAATAATACGCCACGCCGGCATGTTGCTCAATGGGGCCCAGATAGATAGAGTCGGCCGGGGTCTGGATCAGTTTGGTAGCGGCTTCGGCCAAGGCCAAACACTTATCGAAATCGCGCGTACTGTAATAGCTGAGCAATTTCGCATAGGCGTCCATGCGAATTTTCAACGGACGCTTGCTGTCGTTCGCCTGTAAAAGTAAACTATCGTTTTGCGCCGATAGGTAGGGCCGAACGGATAGGAGCAGGAAAAGGTAAAGGACAAGATGTTTCATCTACAGGGTTTTATAAACCCAGCACATCACTCATATGGAAAATACCTTTTTTGCCGGCCAGGAATTCGGCCGCCAGTACGGCGCCGGTAGAAAATCCTTTCCGGTTATGAGCAGTGTGTCGGATCTCTATATCATCAATGGCACTTGTATAGGTGATCACATGGGTACCGGGGGCCGGATCGATGCGTTTACTCACGATGCCCAGTTCATTGGAAACATCCGTAGCGGTATTGACCCATTTGTTTTTACCGGGATAGGATTGTAAAATGCCTTCTGCCAGTGTAATGGCCGTGCCGCTGGGGGCATCTTTTTTCTGCGTATGATGGATCTCTTCTACCTCCACCTTGTATTCAGGATGCGAGGCCATCAATGCGGCCAGTCGCTTATTGATCTCAAAGAAAATATTAACGCCCACGCTGAAATTGCTGGCTACGAGTAAAGCCGCTTCATGTTCCTGACAGGTTTTTTCCGCCTCCGGCAGATGTTGCAACCAACCCGTGGAGCCTACTACGGTAGGGATGCCGGCTGTTAAACAGCGCATTACATTTTCATAGGCACTTTCCGGACCGGTAAATTCGATGGCCACATCGGCCTTTGATAAATTTTCTTTGTTGAGGTCCGCACGGTTCGCCAGATCAATGATCAATGAAATGGTATGTCCGCGTTCTAAAGCTATTTCTTCAATGGCTTTGCCCATTTTGCCGTAGCCGATCAATGCAATTTTCATGTAAGTTGGTTTGGGTTCTTAGCTCCTGTGCTTAACGCAGTGAAGTTATGGTTTTTGAGGGATTACGCCCCAGCGTGAATACAACGCTCACGCCGGCTGCCGTAGGGCCCTGCATCAGCACAGGTTTAATACGCATACTCAGTTTGTCGCTTACATCGAATTCTTTTAAATGGGCATCCACAGTGGCATCCACTACATTCAGCCCCCAGAATACTAAGACGAAAAGCAGGGAATAATCCATATTCCTCCGGAATTCATTGCGATAATTTAGCAAGGAAGGCAGTGTATTGGAGGTGGTGAAAAAGATCCAGAGTTTTTCATCGACCCGATTGCGGAAGTTAGCGGTATCGAGGGGCGAGGCACTCAGCATTTTGGCTGCTTCACGCGTACGGTTATACCATTTTTTATTATCGAAAAACAGATAGGCGGGTATACCCACAGCGGCATATACGATCGGGATCTTCCAGTATTTTTTATTGTAGGCCTGCCCCCATCCCGGAATGATGGCCGAGCGAATCGTTGCTTTCCGGGGAGAATGCCGCATGAGGGGTAAACTGTCGGTTGGCGTAATAACATTGGCTTTCAGGGCCACACTGTCCTGTGCCTGTGCCATCAATGGCAGTGCCACACACCATAAAATACCAATGAATAAAACAGTTCTCATGCCAACGATCTTAATTAGCCGTTACACCTACCTGATCCAGGATCTTATTCAGATCGCTGAGGGAGTAATATTCAATGGTAATACTGCCGTGTCCTTTTTTGTTATGCTGCAGTTTTACTTTGGTGCTGAAACGGGAGGCTAAATTATCCTCAATTTTTTTGTAGGCAGGAGGGAGGCCGGCTTTTACCGAATTTTTAACAGGCGCCGCTGTTTTATACAGTTTGCGTACCAGCTCTTCCGTTTGACGTACGGATAATTTCCGTTCTATCGTTTCATGGAAAATATAGAGTTGCTTGTCGATCGTATCTACATTGATCAGCGCACGGGCATGTCCCATCGAAATATCACCTTTGCGTACCGCCACCTGAATATCGGGCGGCAGTTTGAGCAAACGGATATAGTTGGCTACGGTACTTCTTTCCTTTCCCATTCGTTCGGCTACCTGCTCCTGCGTGTGATTCAGTTCATCCATCATACGCTTATAACTCAACGCCACTTCCATCGCATTCAGGTCTTCCCGTTGTAAGTTTTCCAGTAAGGCCAATTCCAATAACTGCTGGTCGTTGGCTACACGGATATAGGCGGGGATATCTTTCAATCCGGCCAGTTTCGCCGCCCGCCATCTTCTTTCTCCGGAAATCAACCGGTATTTACCCCCCGGCAACTGGGCTACCGTTACCGGCTGTACCAGATCGTGCATTTTGAGGGAGGCCGATAATTCCTGCAGGGCCTGTTCGTCGAAATCGCGCCGGGGCTGTTTGGGGTTGGGTTCAATTTCGGTTACGGGTATGCGTTGCATGCTCGTAGCCGCTTCCACCACGGAGGTTTTTAAGGTTCCGGTAGAAGTTTTCAGATCCGAATCGATGCTTTGCAGCAGAGAGCGGATTCCTTTGCCCAGGGCGTCTTTATTCTGTTTGGGTGTGGTCATTTGCTATTGGTTGTGGGATGAACCCGTATTATTCAATAATTCTTTCTTCCTGTTTGATACGGGTCATATCGTTCTTCTGCAGGATCTCTTTAGCCAGATTCAGATAATTCATCGAGCCCTTGCTTTGTGCATCATAAAGGATCACCGGTTTGCCCACACTGGGCGCTTCGCTGATCTTGGTATTACGGTGGATGATGGTACTGAAAACCATTTCATCAAAATGTTTCCGCACCTCACTTACCACCTGATTGCACAAACGCAAACGGCCATCGTACATGGTCATTAAGATGCCTTCGATCTGCAGCTCCGTATTCAGCCGGCTCTGCACGATCTTGATCGTATTGAGTAATTTGCCCAATCCTTCCAGGGCGAAAAATTCTGTTTGTACCGGTACAATCACCGAGTCGGCCGCCACGAGGGCATTTACCGTGATCAACCCCAGTGAAGGCGAACAGTCGATGATCACAAAATCATAGTCATTCGTTACAGGCGCCAGAATGCCTTTCAATACGGTTTCCCGATTGGGATAATTGATCATTTCAATTTCAGCACCTACCAGATCGATATGCGAAGGGATCACGTCGAGAAAAGGGATCTCCGATTTTAATACCACATCTTTCGCCGGCACGGCATTCACCATGCAGTCGTATAAACTTTGCTGGATATTATGCAGATCAAAGCCCACCCCTGTGGTGCTATTGGCCTGCGGATCGGCGTCTACCAGAAGGGTACGGAATTCCAGTACCGCCAGACTGGCAGCCAGATTGATCGCTGTGGTGGTCTTGCCGACCCCTCCTTTCTGATTCGCTACTCCAATTATTCTTGCCATACCAAATCCGTTGGTCAACGGTGCCTTTTATTTAAATAATGTAGTTCTGTTCCGTATCAAAGCGACAAACTATGTCCGATCTCCACCAGATGTAGCTGGTGACCGGCATTGCGGAAAATTTCCTGCGCTTTCTGGTGATCTATTTTAATGAAACCGAAAGTGTCGTAATGCACGCCTACCACTTTATTGCATTGGATCATGCTGGCACAATGGGCCGCATCGGCAGCGTCCATCGTAAAGTTGTCGCCTATCGGCAACACCGCAAAATTTAGTTTTGCCCAGCCAGGGATCAGTTGCATATCCAGTGTAAGGGCGGTATCTCCGCTATAATAAAAATTTCCTTCCGTACTCGTAATCACAAATCCCATCGGGTTGCCTCCGTAGCTCCCATCGGGCAATCCGGAGGAATGCTGGGCCACCACACATTTCACGGTGAATTCCTCAAACGACCATTTGCCTCCGGTATTCATCGGATGCAGATTGGTCAGCCCCTGTTTACTGAGCCACTCATGTATTTCCCAACTACAGATCACTTTGGCTCCCGTACGTTTTGCGATCGCTGCGCAATCTGCAATATGATCGGCATGGCCATGCGACACCAGAATATAATCGGCCGTCACTGTATCGGCATTCACTTTGCCTTTGGCCAATTCATTATACGTAATGAACGGGTCGAACAGGAGCGTTTTACCGCCAATAGTTACTGCGAAACAGGAATGTCCGTAATAGGTAAGTGTCATGCGCTTCGTTCTTAATGTGTCTGTCTTAAAAATAGGCCGCTTCCGTCAATTTCCCTGTTCTTTAAACCGGAACCGGCTATTTTCTGTTTAATCTACTGTCAAGCTGGCAAATTTACACTTTCGGCATAAAAAATGGCAACCTAAATACCGTGCTGGCAGGAATAATGTGGTCGGGGTGGTTTTATGGTTCTAAAACACTGATAGAAAAAACTTTAGTTAAAATAAACCAGCGGAAAGGCGGATCGGGTGTCAACCCGTAATTTCAGCCCTTTTAAGGGGAACGAAAGAGGCGTCCTTCTGTATTAAATCTTATTTATGCGTAATTCCGGGTTTTTATGGATCATCATGGCCATCATGGTGGTACTTGATTTTTATGTTTTTCAGGCATTAAAAGTGGTGGCTCCGGTGAACCCCAAATGGCGGATGGTTCTTTTTATCGGCTATTGGACCATTTCCGCGCTCACCATCGCACTGCTCATTGCCCTTCCGAATATAAATTATGAGAACTGGCCCAAGAGTGTGCGGACCTATCTGTTTGCCACTGTGGTCGGCTTGTTTTTTGCCAAACTGATCGCCTCCCTGTTTTTTGTGGTGGATGATGTGCGTCGGGGTTCCATGTGGGTGCTGGGGAAATTCTTCAGCAATCCGTCGGTGGAAGTGAGTCAGGCCCCTGAAGGCATTTCCCGTTCCGTTTTTATGAGCTGGTTGGGACTGGCCGCCGGGGGCGGATTGTTTGGATCCCTTTTATACGGGTTCAGCAATAAATACAATTATCAGGTGAAGCGGATGAAGCTTTCTTTTGAGAACCTGCCCGCTGCCTTCAAGGGAATGAAAGTGGTGCATATCTCCGATATCCATTCCGGGAGTTTTACAGATAAGGCGGCTGTGCAGAAAGGTATCGACAGGATCATGAAAGAAAAACCCGATCTCATTCTTTTTACCGGGGATCTGGTGAACGACCGTGCTACTGAAATGACAGACTATATCGAAGTTTTCAGTCAGTTAAAAGCCCCTTTCGGCGTGTATTCCACCCTCGGCAATCACGATTATGGCGATTATGTACGTTGGGAGAGTCCGGAGGCTAAAAAAGCCAATCTGGAGCAACTCAAGCAGGTGCATGCGCAAATGGGCTGGCGTTTGTTAATGAACGAACATGTGGTGCTCGAAAAGGGAACGGATACGGTTGCCGTACTGGGGATCGAGAACTGGGGGGCCAAGGGGCGTTTTCCCAAGTATGGAAAAATGAACGAAGCCTATGCCGGTGCGGAAAAGCATCCGTTTAAAATTTTAATGAGTCACGACCCCAGCCATTGGGATGCGGAAGTGCGTACACAATATACCGATGTAGACCTCATGCTCGCGGGTCATACCCACGGTATGCAGTTCGGTTTGGAATTACCCGGTATCAAATGGAGTCCGGTGCAGTTCATGTATAAGCAATGGGCCGGATTATACGAAGAAGGGAAACAGAAACTGTATGTAAACCGTGGCTTTGGCTTTTTGGGTTATCCCGGACGTGTGGGTATTCTTCCCGAAATAACCGTACTGGAATTATCGTAGGCATTAAACCCGGGGCAATTTTGGCCTTCAAAGGGACGTTTAGTTACCATTCACTAAAGGAACCCCCAGCTGCCTTGATGAAACACCTTATACCTGCTCTGCTTTTGTTCGTTACCGTAGGGCTATTGGCCCCGTCGACAACCCGCGCGCAATCCGGAAAACTGGATTCGCTTTTTCAGGGGGTCGATACCACTGCTGTGATGGATTCACTGATGAAGGATTTTGATTCCTTTCTCGATTCGCTGCACCAGCGCAAGAGTATGTTCATGATCGGAATGGGAGTGGGGACGGGTTTCTTCAGTTTTGAGAATAAGAATTCTGTTTACCTCACTACCGAAAAAAAATTAATGTACTCGCCGCATATGGGTTATTTCCATAAGTCGGGACTGGGGGTTATGGTTTCGGGCTATGCCGTGAATCATAACAATAAACTCAATCTGTATCAGGTGGCAATCAGCCCGACCTACGACCTGATCAAACGACACTATTCTGCAGGCATTTCCTATACCCATTATCTCACCAAAGATTCGGTTGGGTTCTATACCACGCCGATCCGGAATGAACTCTTTGCCTATTTCTCTTATAAGAATTGGTGGCTGCGTCCAGGGGTGAGCGTGAGTTATGGATGGGGGTCAAGGACCGATTACGAGGAGCAACAGTACAGTATCTGGCTGCAGCGACTGCAGCGGAGCCGTAGTTTTTATATAACGGTGAAAAATCAGGAATCGGTGCAGGACCTGTCGGTGACGTTTTCGGTACGGAAAGATTTTGATTGGTATGATGTTTTCACCAGTAACGATAATTTTACCATAACGCCGGTTTTATTACTGAATGCCGGCACCCAGCAGTTTGGTTTCAATACCAGTTACAGTTATAATGCCACAGCGATACGGGCCAATTCATTGCCCAGTAACAGTAGTATTTCGGATCAAACCAATTTTGGGGTAACATCGGCCAGTGCAGTATTTCGTTGCTCGTATATGATCGGGAAGTTTATGTTGCAGCCACAGGTATTTGCTGATTATTATATTCCCAAAACGGATGTCCAGCGCTGGAATTCGGTCTTTTCGGTGAGTGCGAGTCTGACCTTTTAACGAAGACTTATTCACCTGTTAAAGACCTTAACGTTCATTGGCATAGTACTTGAAATTTTTTAGACGAAACAAACAACGATAATTTATGAAGAAACAATTCCTTGCCTTATTCGTAGCCATTGCCGCTTTCAGTTCCGCAGCTTCTGCACAGGGTTTCCATTTGGGAATCAAAGGAGGCGCCAATTTAGTGAAGATCGATAATCAGGCATTCAAAGACGGGTTCAAGTTCGGGTATAATCTGGGTGGTTTTGCCGAGATCAATTTCAGTAAGAAATTCGGCATTCAGCCGGAAGTATTATGGGCACAGAGTGCGTATAAGTCCGGAACATCCTTTGACCAGGTCGTTCCCGGTGGTGTAAACGACCTCGATGTGAAATTGAATTATCTGCAAATACCATTATTGCTGAGTTATAAACCGTCCAAATTATTAACCTTCCAGGCCGGTCCGCAATACAGCATTCTGATCAATCAGGATAAGAGTCTGTTGCAAAATGGCGGTGATGCTTTCAAAAGCGGAGATCTGTCGATGTTAGCCGGTGCGCAATTGAATATTCTTGGTTTGAAAGCCGGTGCCCGCTATGCAGTTGGTTTGAGTAATATCAACGATATCACCAATTCCAGCGATTGGAAAAGCAGGGGCTGGCAGGTGTATGTGGGGTTTAGGATACTTTGAGGGGAGAGATGAGAG
>CAZKSY010000063.1:0-19956 GCA_964555605.1 uncultured Chitinophagaceae bacterium
AATGGTGAATAGTGAATGGTGAATAGTGAATGGTGAATAGTGAATAGTCAATGGTGAATCGTCAATGGTGAATCGTGAATAGCGAAGGGTGCACTGCACGCCGAAGCCTTGGCGGAGGCGTGAATTAACTCAGCGTACCTCTGCGCCCTCTGCGCCGATGCGGTTAAATGTATTTTTCTTTACCGCTGCCCCTGCGCTGAAGCTACGGCGCAGGCGCCAAGACGCCAGGACGCGAAGAGGCCCATACCCCATACCCCAAACCAATCTATCATGAGCAAAAAAAATAAACCCGATGCCCGTGGCTTTGTATACTCCACCGATCCGGGATTTCAATTTGAAGAAGATAAGCAGTCGTCGGAACTGCTGCCACCAGCACGTCAGCAGCTTCGCGTGATCCTCGAAACCAAACAACGCGCCGGCAAGGCGGTAACAGTAGTTTTCGGATTCAAAGGTCCTGAAGACGTATTGGAGGAATTGGGCAAAAAATTAAAATCGCATTGCGGTACCGGCGGTTCTGTTAAAGACGGGGAGATCATTGTGCAGGGCGATCAGCGCGAGAAAGTAATTGCCTATCTGGTAAAGAATGGGTATACGAATACGAAAAAGAGTGGCGGTTAATTATCAATTATTAATTATTAATTATGGGATCCCGGTGTTCCAATAATTAATAATTAATAATTGATAATTCGCTGTTATTACTGGCCTTGTGCCAAACTATAGGCCTTTTTATCTCCCCACATATTCAATAATTCGGTAGAACAGATCTTGAAATCGGCACTTAAGCGACGGGTCAGTTCAAAAATATCAACCTGTGTACGGGCTTCTTCCCCCACGCTTTCAAAGCGACAGCGATACTGATTCACGATGTTTGTGAATACAGAACCCTTGGGCCAAACCTGTGTACCGCGGTTGCTGATGGTGACCAATTTGAAAAGATCGCCGGTGTGTTTCAAACATTTTTCTGCCACCGCATTGGGTTGCTCGGCGCTTTCAATGAAAAGGTCTACCCCTACAATAGTTTCTTCCTCCATTTCCTTCGTCATGATCAGCGGATTTTTATCCAGCTTGAAGTGGGTAGGTGTGATGGGTTTGTTCGGAAGTAATTCCTTGGCACCGTGTGCAGGTACTTTTCCGAAATTAGCAATGATGGCGTTAGCGAATTCGGTTGTGTTGGCGGCCGCTTTGGATCGATCCCCGAAATCACCTGTACGCACTCCGTTTTCCAGCGTGTACAATAAAGCGTTTTCGATGCGGGCGGCATGTTCCATCAATCCCAGGTGACGCAGCATGGTGATACCACTCAATAATAAGGCCGTTGGGTTCGCAATGTTTTTGCCTGCGATATCCGGAGCCGTTCCATGTACTGCTTCAAATATGCAGATATGATCACCGATATTGGCCGAGGGGGCGAATCCCAATCCTCCTACCAATCCCGCGCAGAGATCACTTACAATATCACCCTGTAAATTGGTCAGCACCACCACATCGAATAAGTCGGGGCGGGTAACCAGTTTCATACAAAGGTCATCCACGATCACATCATCTGCTTTGAGTTCCGGATATTCTTTGGCCACTTCATAGAAGCACTCGAGGAATAATCCATCGGTGATCTTCATGATATTCGCCTTGTGTCCGCAGGTAATACGTTTGGCATTCTTCTTCTTGGCCATTTCAAATGCGTAGCGGATCACCTGCAGGCTTCCGGGTCGGGTGATGAAACGACGGCTCAATGCTACATCGTGCGTAAGCATGTGCTCAATACCACCGTAGGTATCTTCGATGTTTTCCCGAACGACTGTTACATCGATCGGAATGCCGGCTTTGGAGAAAACCGTGTCCACCCCATGCAGGGTTTGGAATACCCGCTTGTTGGCGTAGGTATTCCATGTTTTACGAGCGGTAACGTTCACGCTTTTAACCCCCTTTCCCTTGGGGGTTTCCATGGGGCCTTTGAAGAGGATGCCGAGTCTTTCGATCGTTTCCTGTGCCTCGGGCGTCATGCCGTTGCTGTAACCTTTGTCGAAAACCCACTTGCCCATATCCACAAAATCGTATTCCAGTGGCACTTTGCCTGCTTCAAAAATGCTTAAAACGGCGTCCATGATTTCCGGACCGATCCCATCTCCTTTAGCTACAGCTATTTTCATATGCTATTTTTTATGAATGTTTGTAAGGTTTTTTGGTGGCGCAAAAATACGGGCGCTTGTACAGATTTCCTGTTAAAAACAGAACAAATCAGGAAGCCCGGATGTTTTTTAACTACCTTTATAACCAACAACTTTCAGAATGGTTTCAAAAATTTCGGAAGGAATCGAAATCAGTGTTGAAACTTTTTATCAGCCTGACTATTCAAACCCCATCGGGGGAGAATATATGTTCGCCTACCGCATCAATTTAGAAAATCATAACAGCTTTCCTGTAAAGCTGCATCGCCGTCATTGGTATATCGTGGAAGGCCATGGCAGTCACCGTGAAGTGGAAGGTGAAGGGGTTGTGGGGGTACAACCGGTTTTACAACCCGGCGAAAGTTACAAATACGTAAGCGGTTGTAATCTGCAAACCGAGATGGGGAAGATGTATGGCACTTATCTCATGGAGAACCTCCATAACAAGCAAACCTTCGAGGTTAATATCCCCGTTTTTGAAATGATCGTTCCGTTCAAGATGAACTGAGAAAATAGTTCTCGCGGCGAAACAATGGAATAGTTCACGCGGCGACGCAACGAATATTTAGCCCGGCGACGCAACGCCCCCCGGTTCTTACATACCAGACTAATAAAGTATGCTTAAGAAAAAATTCCTGCCGTGTTGTAGAGTCGCCGCGCGAACAAATATGAAAATTCCCGCAGCGCCGCCGTGTCGCAGCGCCGCCGCGAGAACTAATTCACCATTCACCATTCACCATTCACTTCTTCATCGCATTTCTATATAAGATCCATCCCATCAGCGCGAAGAATAACACACCCAGAGCGAAGTAGCCATTCGTGCCTAATGAACCCGAAAGGGAATGTTCCATCGTAACACTATTGAGGAATTTTTCGCCCCCTGCCGAACCGGAAACAAAAGCGATCAATACGCCCGCTACGGCACCACCTGCCACCAGACCGGTCGCGAATAAACTGCCCTTGCTTAATTCTTCTTCTTCCGGGCTTACGCTAACATTATCTTTTTTCTGTTTCCATTCAACGATACCACGGATGGCACCGCCAATGAAAATGGGAAGGGTCGTGCTTAAAGGCAGGTAGGCTCCTACGGCAAAACTCAGCGATTTAATACCGCAGAGTTCCATTACAATGGCCATGAATACACCCACAAATACATATTGCCAATCGAGGTTTTGTGATAAAATACCCTTGATGAGTGTGGCCATTAACGTGGCCTGTGGCGCCGGATATTTTTCCGTACCAATGGCGTGCTGTACGCCCTGATTCACCATTTCAGTGGTCGGCTTATCGAGGAATTTTATAGTTAAACCAATTACGATAGAAGAAACGATGGCCCCCACAAACAAAGCGATCTGCTGGTTACGTGGCGTAGCACCTACAATATATCCACTTTTCAAGTCTTGTGATGTAGCGCCAGCGTTGGCCGCAGCGATACAGATCATACCACCCACTACCAGTACCAACGGTTCGAAAGCTTTGCCGGTCCAGCCCACACTTAAAAAGATCAGACTGGTGCCCATAACGGTTGCAATAGTCATACCACTGATAGGGTTATTCGAAGAGCCGATCAGTCCCACAATACGGGAAGAAACCGTCACGAATAAAGCACCGAATAAAACAACGAGTACGCCGATCAGCAATTTCTGCCCGAATCCATCTCCGGGGATCTGGGGCAATAAACTGATCAGGGCAACTAATCCCAAACTGCCCAGTCCCACTACTTTCAGGCTCAGGTCTTTTTCGGTACGCAAAACAGTTGCTCCGCCTGCTGCAGTGCCGCCTTTGAGAGAAGCCACACTCGATTTGATCGATTTGGCAATGGTGGGCAATGTTTTGATCAGCGTGATGATACCACCTGCGGCAACAGCACCGGCACCGATCTGGCGGATAAACGCATAATAAATGGCAGCGGAATAGTCGCTGAAGGTATGGGTAGCGGCATTCCAGTTTCCTTTACCGCCGTCTTTGGCGATATCGGCGAGATAACCCAGTTTCACCAATTGCAGGGCAATAGTGTCGGCCGGAACGATAGAGGCCAGCAGCGGGATCAATACCAGCCAACTGAGCACGCCCCCTGCTACCAGCACACCGGCAATACGGGGGCCAATGATATAACCCACGCCGAGGTATTCCGGCGTGATCTCGCCGCTTACTTTGGCTGAAGGGAAAAATTTATTGACCTGTTTGGTTGCCCAGAAAGGTGTTTCAGCAATCACGTGTAATACTTTTTGCAGAACAGCATAACCCAGTGCCACACCCAATCCCAGAAAAGCGGTTTTAGCAAAATCGCCTCCCTTTTCACCGGCTTTCAATACATCACCACAGGCGGTTCCCTCGGGGTAGGGCAGATTATCATGTTCGTTTACGATCAGTGCTTTCCGGAGGGGTACCATTAACAGTGTGCCCAATAGTCCACCCACGATAGCGAGGATCAAAATGGTCATGTAGTTAAAGTAATCCTTACTGCTTTCTGCACTAAGAAAAAGAAAGCCGGGAAGGGTAAAGGCCACACCCGCAGCGATACTTTCACCCGCACTTCCTGTGGTTTGGATGATATTGTTTTCGAGAATGGTCGTCTTGAAAAAACGGCGCCCAAGTGTGATAGCGATCACGGCAATAGGAATAGACGCACTAACGGTGAGACCAGCCTTCAAAGCGAGATAGACGGTGGCAGCGCCGAAAATCACACCGAATAAACTACCTAACAGAATGGATTTGATGGTCAGTTCCTTCACGTTTGCTTCAGGAGCAATAAAGGGTTGGAATTTTTTCTCCGACATAGCAAGAATTTTGGTTATGCAAGGGAAGGTACGGAAAATAAAAAAGCGATGCAGGGGCATCGCTTTATATCAAATAGGATCATTTTATTTAGCTCGCTCCATTGGTCATCTTCTGCAATTTTCTGATCAGGAAAAACAGAATAACTGCAGCGGCTGTTGCCATGGCAACAAATAACATGAAGAAGTCGTATAAATTGTTGATCTGGTATCCCAGAAATGATTTGAATTCGTAAGGAATTTCCAATTTGGTTAGCTTCTCGATCTGTTCGGCAGTGGCAGAGCCCGGATTGGAAAGAATCGGCTCCAGTGCAATACCCGCTTTGCTGGCTTGAGCAACTTCTGCCGGACCCGGAGGGTATAGCGCACTCAGTTTACCTGCAAATACGTTTGCTGCGGCATTCGCCATAAACCAAACAGCCATTAAAAGAGAGCCGAATTTAAGCGGAGCAAGTTTGTTAACAAGTGACAATCCGATAGGTGATAAGCAAAGTTCTCCCCATGTATGCATTGCATACATAGTGGTAAGCCATATCATACTCACTTTCACATTCGACGAAACACCCTTAACCCCAAAGGCAATTACCAGATAACCCAGGGCGAGGAATAGAAGACCAAGCGCCATCTTCATCGGCGAAGGAGGTTCCAGTTTGCGTTTTCCCAACTGGATCCATAAAAAAGCAAATACAGGCGCAAAAATCACTACAAATGCAGAGTTAAGTGACTGGAACCAGGATGGCGGCACATCAAAATTGAAAAGGGAAAGATGCAGGTCGGTTTGTTCAGCAGCGAAGAAGGATAGAGAGGCACCGGCCTGCTCAAAAGCACTCCAGAAAAAGATCACAAAAAACGAGACAATGAAGATCACGCCAATTCTTTCTTTTTCAATTTTAGTAAGTGATTTATCGGAGAAAATGACATAAACAATGGTGATAACAGCCAGGATCAGAATATAGGAGATATCAAATTTTCCTTTCGCATGTATATAAAGTAAGCCGACTGCGGCGGCTGCAAAAGCGGCTAAACCTGCCAACACAGGAAGGGAAGAGGTGTTTTTCAACACATGGCTTGATCCAGCCATATGTTCCGGCGTGGTGCCAACGGGTTTTCCTTCGGGGTCAATAATGTATTTATCCTGTAATTTTTTTAAGGTGATCACGCTTATGATCATACCAATACCTGCGGCAAGAAAAGCCCATTTAAAATCGGCTGGATTGCCGGTATTGCCCACCAATCCGCAAATGAAAGGTCCTAGCATTCCTCCTACATTTATTCCCATGTAAAAAATGGTATAGGCGGCATCTTTACGCTGGTCGCCATCTTTATACAGTTGACCCACCATGGAAGAGATATTCGGCTTAAAAAAACCGTTACCAACGATCATAATGCCTAAACCTGTATAGAATAAAATGCCGGCGAGGTCGGGATTACTGCTATACACACTGGCGCAGAAAAATAATACCAATTCTGCTACAGCCATGATGAGACCTCCCATAATGATCGATCTTCTATTACCCCAATATCTGTCGGCTACAAAACCACCCACGAGCGGGGTTAAATAAATCAGGCCGGTATAGCCTCCATATAAATTTGATGCAAAAGCTTTATTGAATAATAAGGCATCCGTCATGAAATAAATGAGAATGGCCCGCATTCCATAATAGTTGAAACGTTCCCACATTTCTGTGGCGAAGAGAACATAGAGCCCTTTGGGGTGACCTTTTGGAGGATTTTGACTCATAAATAGTTTTTTGGTGAAAGCAATCTGTGCTACTGATCTAATGTGGCAAAATACCGATTAAATCGAAATAAAAAAGATGACCTAACTAAAATTCGTTAAACCCGTATTGAATTCCGAAATTCGCCCCGCAACCTACGTTTCAATTATGAAGATATTATTGTTAGGCTCGGGTGGTCGCGAACATGCACTGGCCTGGAAGATCAATCAGAGTGTATGGGCCAATCCGCTTTATATCGCTCCCGGTAACGCCGGCACGGCCCAATGCGGCATCAATGTGCCGATAGACGTAAATGATTTTAATGCCATCAGCGCATTCTGTAAAAAAGAGCAGATCGAAATGGTGGTAGTGGGCCCGGAAGAACCACTGGTGAAAGGGCTGTATGATTTTTTTCAGGCCGATCCTGAGCTCAATAAGATCTATTTCATCGGTCCGTCTAAAGAAGGGGCGCAATTAGAGGGCAGTAAGGCTTTTTCCAAGGCATTTATGGAACGTCATGGCATTCCCACCGCTAAATACCGGGAATTCGATATGTCGAATTTTGAGGAGGGAGTGAATTATGTGAAAGACCATCCCATGCCGGTGGTGATCAAGGCCGATGGCCTGGCTGCCGGAAAAGGCGTGCTCATCTGCCAGAGCGCCATCGAAGCTGTATCTGAATTTGAATTGATGCTGCAACAGAATAAATTCGGGGAAGCCAGCAAAAAGGTAGTGGTGGAAGAATTCCTCGATGGGATTGAATTGAGTGTGTTTGTGTTAACCGATGGCAAGAATTATGTATTGCTGCCCGAGGCAAAAGATTATAAGCGTATCGGTGAAGGCGATTCCGGATTGAATACCGGTGGTATGGGTGCCGTAAGCCCTGTTCCTTTCGCGACCCCGGGCTTCATGTTCAAAGTAGAAGAAAAAGTGATCAAGCCTACCATCAACGGCCTTAAGAAAGAAAATATCGACTATAAAGGGTTCATCTTTTTTGGCCTGATCAAGGTAAACGGCGAACCATTTGTGATCGAATACAACTGCCGCATGGGCGATCCCGAAACAGAAGTGGTGATCCCCCGGTTGGAAAACGACCTCGTTGGATTGTTTGTCGCCGCAGCCAAACAGGAACTCGACCAGGTGACCATTTCTATTGATAAACGCCCCGCTGCCACAGTGATGGCCGTGAGTCAGGGGTATCCGGGTCATTATGAAAAGGGATTCCCGATTTCCGGCTGCAACGACCCTATGCCAGAGAATAGTTTGTTGTTTCACGCGGGAACCAGCACCAAAGACGGTGAAGTGGTCACCAATGGCGGACGCGTTCTCTGTGTAACCTCCTACGGCCCTTCCGTTTATGATGCCGCCCAGCAATCGCGTCAGGCCCTTCGTCAGTTGCATTATGACGGGATGTATTTCAGGAGAGATATTGGGTATGAGTTTGGACCGAAGTTTTGAATTGGGGTGTGAGGTAGGAGGTTTGTGGCTCTTTGAATCATCTGATAACTTCCCCATACCCCAACCCCCATACCACAAACCATCCACTCTGACCTTATATAAAAACAATACATGCATTACAGCGACTACCTTCAACTCGACAAAATACTCCAGGCGCAGGAAACAGAGAGCAGCAGGAAAGGTGTGGAGGCGCATGATGAAATGTTATTCATCATTATTCACCAGGCCTATGAACTGTGGTTCAAGCAGATCATGTACGAGGTACAGTCTGTGGCGGCGATTATGGAAAAGCCTTCACTGAATGATAATTCTCCCGAATTGCAGGTGATCGTTCATCGGTTAAACAGAACCGTTACTATTTTAAAATTACTCGTGCAGCAGATCGATGTCATGGAGACGATGACGCCCATGGATTTTCTCGATTTCAGGGATCTGCTTCGTCCGGCCTCCGGTTTCCAGAGCTGGCAATTCAAATTACTCGAAGCCCGACTGGGCTTGAAGTATGAGAACCGCTTCGGACAGGAGTACTATATTTCACAATTGCGTCAGGAGCAGATCGATCTGATCCGTTCGGCGGAAATGCAGCCAACGGTGCTGGAATTATTGAATAGCTGGCTTGAACGGATGCCCTTTTTTGAAGAAGCTTCCAATTGGGCCGGATTTGAGATCAGTTATACGGAAGAACAAAAGGTTGCCGTACCGGGAGGTGTGGGAACCGAACGTTTCTGGAATGAGTATTATTTCCGGTATACAGGTAGTCTGGCTACTGCTGAAGAAGCCAATGGAACAGCCTTCCGGCAGTTTTTCTTCTCCGAAGCAGCCGGTGGTACCCCATTGACACCACGCGCGGCCCGGGCTGCATTATTTATCATGCTTTACCGGGGCTATCCCATGCTGCAACTGCCTTTTCAGGTGTTGCAGGTACTGTTGGAGATTGACGAGCAATTGAGCACCTGGCGTTACCGCCATATGAGTATGGTGCACCGGATGATCGGCAGCCGCATCGGAACAGGCGGCAGTACCGGCCGGGATTATCTGAAAGGGGCGCTCGATAAGCACTATATCTTTGCCTCGATTGCTCAACTCACGAGCTTTTTAATTGAACGAAACAAACTACCCGCCCTATCCGCCGAAATGGAAAAGCGACTGGGTTTCCTGCAATAAAACCGTCCGCCTACGAAATCATATTCGATGGAATTTCAACCGGCTTAAAAAAAGCACGGCAATGCCCGCCAGCAATGCGGAGAAGCCAAAGGTCCAGTGCGAACCACCAGCCGCCCACAGCCCCCCTGCGATAAGGCTCGAAGCAAAAGCCAGTAAACTTTGAAAGGAGGTAAAAAAACCAATAGCGGTAGCTGTTTCGGTTGCAGGCACCAACTGGGTGATCCAGGCTTTCCCGATTCCTTCCGTAGCAGCCGCAAAACAACCATAAAGGCCAAAAAGAGCATAGGTGATTCCGATACCCGGACTAAAAGCAAATCCAAGATAAACAAGTACAAAAAGCAGCAGTCCGGTTAGAAAAACCGGTTTCATGCCGAAACGGTCGGCCAGCATTCCCATGGGAAAAGAGGCCAGTGCATACACCAGATTATAGATCAGGTAACCCAGGATTGTCAGATTGTCTTCGCCGGTGATCTCTTTGGCTTTCAGCAACAGAAACAGATCAGAACTGTTAGCCAGTGCAAAGAGCAAGAGCAGCAGCACCAGTTTACGAAAACCAGGAGGGGCGGTTTTCCAGTATCCGAAATAAGAAAAGAAGCCATTTTTTGAAGGATTGCGGGTGGGGGCACCGGTTTCTTTGAGCAGGAACAGGAAGGAAACAGAAAGCAATCCGGGTATGATGGCCCATAGGAAAAGCCAACGGTATTGACCCGGATAAAAGTATAAAAACAGCATGGCCAGCAGGGGGCCGATCACGGCACCAATAGTGTCCCAGCTCCGGTGAAAGCCAAATACACGGCCCCTGGTGGCGGGGGTGGAGGCGCTGCTGAGCAGTGCATCTCTGGCGGCTGTACGCAATCCCTTACCCAAACGATCGCTGCTTCGGGCCAGAAAAACCCAGAAAACCTGGGTGAAAAGACCCATGAGCGATTTGGAAAGGGCGCTGAGCAGGTAGCCGGCTTTTACGAAGGGGAGGCGCCGGCCCGTACTGTCGCTAAGCTTCCCAAAATAACCCTTGCTGAGGCCGATAACCAGTTCGGCCAGGCCTTCCATCAAACCGATAAGAACAACCGAAAATCCGATCTCTTTCAGATACACCGGGATCACCGGATACAGCATTTCGCTGGCCATATCGGCCAGCATGCTCACCAGGGAGAGGATCCAAATGGTGCGGGTAATTATCTTCATTTGAGGGGGTGAAGGTAGGGAATTGGTTTGGGGTGTGAGGCTTGTGGTTTGGAACCCTTGCGATACCTGGCGTCCTTGCGTCTTTGCGCCTGCGCCGTAGCTTCAGCGCAGGGGCAGTGGTTAAAATGTATTTCACTTAACCGCAAAGACGCAAGGGCGCAAGGACGCGCGAAGACCTTCGAACCTTGAACTTCACGGCCCGTCAAAATTCTTTTCCAAAAAAAACCTTGACTGGCAAGGTTTTGGCTTTGTTTATTCGAATTATTCCTACAATTTTGCATGCATTGTAATCCTATCTAAATACTGATTCAGAACTCATGGGACTTTTCAATTTTTTTACACAGGAAATTGCTATTGACCTGGGTACCGCAAATACCCTCATCATACATAACGAAGAAGTTGTGGTGAATGAGCCTTCTATTGTGGCTCTTGACCGTAACAATCCAAAGAACGTGCTCGCTGTTGGCAAGAAAGCCCTGATGATGCACGAGAAAACACACGAGAGCATTCGTACGGTGCGTCCATTGAAGGATGGTGTAATTGCCGACTTCAATGCCGCCGAATTAATGATCCGCGAATTGATCAAGCTTGTATATCCCAAGAAGCCATTGTTTCCACCCAGTTGGCGCATGATGATCTGTATCCCTTCTTCTATCACAGAGGTGGAGAAAAGAGCGGTGCGTGACAGTGCGGAACAAGCAGGTGCGAAAGAGGTTTATCTGATACACGAACCAATGGCCGCAGCGCTGGGTATTGGTATTGATGTGGAAGAGCCGGTGGGTAATATGATCATTGATATTGGTGGTGGTACTACCGGTATTACGGTGATCGCTCTGGCTGGTATAGTTTGTGATCAGAGTATCCGGATTGCCGGTGATGAATTTACCGCTGATATCATGGAAGCGTTGCGTCGGTATCATAGTCTGCTGATCGGCGAACGTACAGCCGAGCAGATCAAGATCAATATCGGTGCTGCCATGAAAGATCTGGAAACACCTCCCGATGATATTCCTGTTAACGGACGTGACCTGGTTACCGGTATTCCCAAGCAGATCATGGTAAGCTATCAGGAAATTGCGGAAGCATTGGACAAAAGCATTTTCAAGATTGAAGAGGCGATTTTAAAAGCATTGGAACAAACACCTCCGGAACTGGCAGCGGATATTTACCGTCGCGGTTTGTATTTAACAGGTGGTGGAGCCTTGTTGCGCGGACTCGACAAACGTTTAAGCCAGAAGATCAAATTGCCGGTACATGTGGCAGATGATCCCCTGAAGAGTGTGGTTCGCGGAACGGGCATCGCGCTTAAGAATTACGACCGATTCCCATTTGTGATGCGTTGATCATTCAGGATGCGCACCAGGCGTATTCAGATAAATTAATTTAGTGTAGTGCGTAATATCTTCCTTTTTATAAGGCGTTACTTCAACTTTCTTTCATTCATACTCCTTCAGGGGGTAGCCTTATATTTTCTTTTCACTTACAATAAACTTCATGAAGCGGCCTTTATGCGTGTGGCCAATGAAGGAACCGGTTGGTTCAGCACCCGTTATGATAATGTGGAGCTGTATTTCAATCTGAAACAAACCAATGAAGCCCTGTCTAAGGAAAACGAAGCCCTGCGCAATCAATTACAAAGTAATTTTATTAAAGTAGATACCGGCAGTAAGCTGGTGAAGGATACCGTGGCCTACGATACGCTGGGTCATTTCCGTCAGTACATCTGGCGCGCAGCCAAAGTGGCAAACAATTCCATTGGGCTGCAGAATAATTACATCACCATACGCCGGGGCGAAAAGCAGGGGGTACATAAAGATATGGGTGTGATCAGTGCTCTCGGAATTGTAGGAACCGTGGTGAATACCAGTGATAATTATGCTGTGGTCATGAGTTTGTTACACCGTCAAAGCCGCGTAAGTGTGATGATGAAAAAAACCGGTGATGTTGGTACGGTTATGTGGGAAGGAGAAAGTCCGCTGTATCTTACCATGATCAACGTGCCTAAAAGTGTTCCGGTAGCCAAAGGCGATTCGGTGGTTACGAGTCAGCTTACCTATCTGTTCCCTAAAGGTGTGATGGTGGGTACGGTAGCCGAGATCGTGAATGATAAGACGAGTAACTTTTATTCGCTGCGCCTCAAACCTGCTACCGATTTTTATAAACTGGAATATGTAACAGTGGTGGAGAATATGACAAAAGACGAACAAAAGAAATTAGAGGAAGCAACCAAAAAGAATCAATGAGTGATTTTGTTAAAAATACGTTCCGCTTCGTTTTGTTTATCCTGATACAGGTGTTTGTGCTGTTTCAGGTGAAGCCCCTGCATCAGTATATTGTTCCCTATCTCTATTTCCTGTACATACTCTGGCTGCCTTTTAATACGCCCCGTCTTACACTCACCTTCATTGGCTTTGCCTTTGGGTTATCACTGGATTACTTTACCAAAACACCCGGTCTGCATGCAGCGGCTTGTACACTCATTGCATATGTGCGCCCGTTCCTTGTAAGTGTGCTTATCTCCCAGGAAGGCGCCGATCAAAACTATAAGGCGCCCTCAGTAAAAAGTATGGGAATTGCACCCTATGCTACTTATGTCGTTATTCTCACTCTTCTGCATCATAGTTACCTTGTATTTCTCGAATGGCTCGATTTTGGAAATTTTTTCTATTTCATGGGAAAGGTTTTAGGAACAACAGGGATAAGCCTATTGCTTATCATTGTAGCGGAATTACTGTTTTACAGAAAGCAGCGGTTTAAGACGAATACGGCGTAAGGGGGAGGGAGTTGTAAGTGGTAGGTGGTGAGAGGTATGTGTGGAATAAGTAATAAGTAATAAGTGGGGGATGGTGTATTAGAGTCTCAATCCTCAAACCAGATACCAGTCTTAAGTTTAGAGTGAGGTGTGGGTTCTGTGGAATGAGGGAATAAGTAATACGTAATTAGCGGGGGATGTAGTGTTAAGTTTTAAAGCCTCAAACCCCATACCTCAAACCCCCAACTGCATTGCTGGCCCCAATCTTTTAACAAGCGCATTGCTCTCAATAAAAACATGGCATTATTCAATCAATCCAGATCTTTTGTAATCCGCCTCATATTCGGGGTGGTATTCCTCATTATCGTTTTACAGTTATTCAATCTGCAGATATTGTCGGGTAAGTACAAGCAAATGGCTGCTAACAATGCACAGTTTGCCAAAGTGAAATATCCCGACCGCGGCATCATTTATGATCGTAAAGGCAAAGCCATTTTGAATAATACGATCATGTACGATCTGGTCGTGGTGCCGAACGAAGCAAAGAAGATCGACACCAACAGTTTGTGCACCTTACTCGAAATTGATACCGCCGAATTCCGGAAGCGGATGCTTGAAGCCCGTTTTAAAAACGGTCCTTACCGCCCTTCTATTTTTGAAGATCTGTTAACTCCTGCCCTGCATGCCCGGCTTGACGAAAATATCTGGAAATACCCCGGATTCGCATTAGTGGAACGTCCGGTGCGTGTTTATCCATTCAATGCCGCTGCGCATATCATGGGATATATTGGAGAAGCCGATTCGGGAATCATCAAACGTTCTAATGGATTTTATCGTTTAGGCGACTATGTGGGAAGAAGCGGATTGGAGTCCTATTACGAAAAAGTGCTGATGGGCCAGCGCGGGGTACAGTATCTCATTAAAGACAATAAGAACCGCCTCGTCGGCAGCTTTGAAAACGGGATTTATGATACCGCTGCCATTGCCGGTAGAAACCTGCGCACGTATATCGATATCGAAGTACAACAACTGGCGGAAAAATTATTAGCGAATAAGGTAGGGGCTGTAGTGGCCATCGAACCTAAAACAGGCGGTATCATTGCCATGGCTTCCGGACCCAATTACAATCCCAACGACCTTACAGGACCGGATAAGCAAAAGAATTATGCCCGAATGGTGCTCGATGTTGCCGGCCCCTTGCTGAATCGCGGTATTCAGGGTAACTACGAACCCGGATCAACATTTAAGCCCTTGGGTGCCCTGGTAGCTCTGGATGAAGGGGTGATCGATCCGAACTATGGGTATCCCTGCGGCGGTCGCTATTTTGGTTGCGGTCATGGTAAGCCCGCCTGTGAACATAAAAACGCCGGTCATGCGGCCAATCTTCGGTTAAGCATTGCTAATAGTTGCAACTCCTATTATGCCCATGTGTATCGGATGACGGTTGATAAGCCTGAGTGGGGCGGCGTAAAGAAGGGTTATTTGAAATGGAGGGAATATATGAATGCCTTTGGACTCGGTATCCGTATCGGTGTAGACATACCCGGTGAAGAAAAGGGGTTGATACCTGATACCAGTCTGTACAATCGTGAATACCGCGGCGCGTGGAATTCCTGCACCAATCTTACGCTGGGAATTGGTCAGGATAAAATGCAATCCACCCCCTTGCAACTGGCCAATGCCATGTGTATCATTGCCAATAAGGGCTATTACTACACGCCCCATTTTGTAGACAGCATTGATGGCGAAACGGCAGATGATACTGTTTTGAAGAAGTTTCGTACCCGTCACGAACCCCTCACTAAGATCACCGATGAAGCCTATGAGGCCGTAATTGCCGGAATGCAGGATGTGGTTGATTTTGGTACCGCCAGTAATGCGCGCATTCCTGGTGTAGCCGTTTGCGGCAAAACAGGTACGGCTGAAAAATACCGTATCATCGACCGGCAGAAAGTAAAACTCAAGAACAATTCCGTATTCGTGGCCTTTGCTCCCCGGGAGAATCCGCGCATAGCTATAGCTGTTATTGTGGAAAACAGTGGCTTTGGTAATACCTGGGCGGCGCCGATCGCGGGCATGCTGATGGAGAAATACCTCAACGATACCCTCCGTGCCGAACGGCTTCCCGAAGTGGAACGTATTGCCGGAAGCAATCTCATGCCTTCTTACCTGAACCGGCTCCAGTATATTGAAGACTCTACCCGGGCACGCTTTTGGTTCAGTCGTACCAATGACAGTTCTTATCTGAAAAAATATCTTCGTTCCGGCACACCCTATACACCACCGGCGCCGAAACCCAAGCCCACCGCGCCGATCAAGCAATTGGGTTGGATACCAGAAGAAAAAAATAATATCAAAAAACGTATAATAACCACCTGATGAATCAACGCAATCCTGCCATATCAAAGGGTGTAGACTGGGTGGTTATCTGGCTCTACTTTTTATTGGCTTCCATAGGTATCCTGAGTATTTTCATGGCCACCTACCGGGAGAATGATCCTATACTGCAAAGTTTTTTAAACCTCAAAACAGATTACAGCCGTCAGTCCCTGTGGTTTGTGATCTCACTCGTTTTGGGGTTGTTCATATTGTTGATGGACAGTAAGTTTTTTACGGCTACCGCGAATATCTGGTATGTAGTGGGCATACTGCTTCTTTTACTCGTATTCCCCTTTCATACAGAGGTAAAAGGGACCAAGTCAATCATTCGTTTGGGAAGTGTGCAGGTACAGCCCGCAGATATCTGTAAACTTTTTGTGAATCTGGCACTGGCCAAATATCTGTCGCGCATCGAAACGAATTTTTCCAATACGCGATCTCATCTGATTGCAGCGGCCATTACCCTGGCACCGGCTATTTTAAGTATTGCACAAAAGGAAACAGGATTAGCCCTCGTGTATTTTTCCTTTTTCCTGGTGATGTTCCGTGAAGGCTTACCCGCCAGTTATCTGATCATTGGCTTTTCCTTTGCTACACTCGTAGTGGCCACTCTTGTGGTGGATAAAAATATCCTTGCAGCTACCATTACCGGAATAGCACTATTGGCGGCCTATTTTCTGCGTCGGCAATGGCGACGCCGGCGTGAAGTATTGTTCAGTATCTTTTTTATCTGGCTGGTTTGTGTGGGCGTCCAGCGATTTGCCGTTCCATTTCTTTTTACCAAAGTGCTGCAAAAGCATCAGGTGGAACGCATATTCGACTTGATCGGTCGCGAAAACCCATACGCTTTACAGAATACCGTAGAATCAACCGATGCCGAAACAGAGAAGCCTAAGAAGAAGGACGATAACTATAATGTGCGGCAGAGCAAGATCGCTATTGGTAGCGGCGGATTTAGCGGAGTCGGTTTTTTGAAAGGCACGCAAACCCGTTTCGATTTTGTGCCGGAGCAACGCACCGATTTCATATTTTGTACCATTGGAGAGGGCTTTGGATTTCTGGGGAGTATTATTTTTCTTGCCATCTATTTCATTTTACTCTGGCGGATCATCAATATTGCGGAACGACAACGAAGTGTTTTCAGTCGTGCCTACGCTTATGGTGTAGCTTCCGTATTGTTTTTTCATATTGCCATCAATCTATGCATGACCATCGGTTTGGCCCCGGTGATCGGTATTCCACTGCCCTTCATCAGTTATGGCGGTACTTCATTATTAACGTTTACAGTAATGCTGTTTATAATGATACGGTTGGATGCGGATCGCCAGATGGTGTTGCGGTGAGTTGTAAGTGATTTGTTTTAAGTGGTGAGGGGTTTGAGGGGTGAGGTCTTAGGTATGGCGCAACGTTCAATTATATATGTATTTATTTTACATCCAACCTCATTTAATACGTTGATCTAATCATCATTCCCTCTATACCCCCAAACCTCAAACCTCAAACCGCATTCCGCACACCTCAAACCCCAATCGCTGACAAATGAAAATTCTCCCCCTCTCCGAAGGCAGTTTCACTATCGATCAATCGAAGAAGTTTGTTCCTTTCGATACACAAAAGGACGATCTGCTGGAGCGCGCTAAGGGAAGTTTGCTGGTAGAAGTGCAGCCTTTTGTGGTGATCACTTCTGAGGATATTTTGTTGCTTGATACAGGATTGGGATTTCAGAAAGAGGGACGGATGCAGATCCATCAGAACCTGATGGCCCATGGCATTAACCCTTCCGAAGTAACGAAAGTGTTGATGACGCATTTACATAAGGATCACTCCGGAGGTATTGGCCTGCGTAGAGATGGGGCGGAAAAAGAAGAACTGGCCTTTCCCTATGCGCAGTATTATGTACAGCGTAAAGAATTGGAATTCGCCTATGAAAAAGGGTTTCCTTCCTATACTACTACAGAGCTGGATAGTTTGAGAAATAATCCGCAGGTTACCCTATTGGATCGCGATGGCGTAATTAGCGGATATATTAAATGTCAGATCACCGGTGCGCATAGTCCTTTTCATCAGGTATTCTGGATCGTGGATGGGGGCATGACAGTATTTTTCGGGGGAGACGATGCGCCGCAATTACAGCAAATGAAAAGCCGTTTTGTGGCCAAATACGATTATGATGGACGCCGCTGTATGGAATTACGTCAGGAGTGGTGGGAGAAAGGACGGCGGGAAGGTTGGCATTTTTTATTCTATCATGATATCAGTACACCGGTATATCATCAGGATATGGATTTATAAAAGTAAAAAGGCCCGCCCTGAATAGAGCTGGCCTGCTAACCTATGAAAAACACCGCGTTTAATTCGGTATCTATTGTTGTCTGAGTCTGTTTCTTCCTTCTATACGCTGCTGACGACGTTCCATGAATTCTTTCTGCACCTGACCATTGAATTCTTTCTCCACACGGAAAAAGGTATTTACTTTATCTGCTGTCAGAGCTTTCGTAAATTCAGTATTGAATTTTTTGCGGATGTTCAGGATCATTTCTTCCCGTTTGATCTCATCGGTCTTATTCTGACGTGATTCCACTTGTATCCGGCGGATCTCGTCAGAATATTTATTGTAAATGGGCCAGAACTTCTGGGCCTCTTCGGGCGACAGATTCAGCTTTTTGGTGAGGTAAGCAATTTTATAGGCCTCAATCCGCCCTTCCACAGGTCTTTCATCCTGTGCCATACCTGAAAATGTATAGCCGATCAAAAAGGTAAACAGGAGTAAAAACGTTTTCATGTTGTAATAGTTTAATTCGTCAATGTTTCAGCTTGCGCACCGGTTTCTTCCAGAAACTGTTGCAATTCCTCGTCGCTCACTTCTGCGAGCAGGTCTTTCATATTCTCCGGATTCAATTCTTCCTGATGCGTGGTTTCGTTCACTGCTGTGGCGTCGGCATTATGACCTGCGCCATCCAGGTAGTTTTCCAGTTCGCTGTCAGACAGATTTGTAAGGATCGTCGTAGTGTCTGTCGAAGAACTGTTGGTAGCAAAAGAGGTCTCAGAGGAAGCAAAAGGTGTATTGAGATAGCGAATGCCTGCGAATAGCATCAGCCCGGAAACCACTGCCGCAGCAGCCATTTGCATGAACCGGCGGGTAAAGCGCATGGTGATCACCGGTATTTCCTGTGCATCAGATACGCGACGCAGCATTTGGCCGGGCAGACTTTCGAAATAATCGACAGGTACGGAATATGGATTGATGAACCGGATCTGCGACATCATGGGCGACAGATTTTCGAGTTCTTCATTTACAAGATCAATGGCTTTGGCTCCATCGGTGATATTGCCGGCCAGGTCCTCGAAATAACCCTGCGGAATGCTGTAGGGATTGTCTTTTTTCAATCCACTGAGGAAGGGAGCGGTTTGTTTCAGTTCTTCAGCAGGTTCATCGGACTCTAATGCTTTGATACGCTGCAGGACCGAACCGGCAAACTGATCGAAATATCCCTGCGGCACCTGATACGGTTGTTCAACCTGTGGCAACTGAGCCGGTTGAACCAGTGTCAGCAGCCTTTCAGGAAGGGTAGTAAAGTAACCATCCGGCACCCGGTAAGGGGTGGAGTGCGGGTCTTTGCCGGCAAGTTCCGGGCTCAACTCCCTTAATTCATTCAATATGGTATCCCGGCTGGTCATTTACAATAAGATGCGTTTTGATGTCAAAAGTTTAATGATTCAGAATATAATCTTCTATTTTTTTCGCAGCGTGGTGGTAACTCGCTTTCAGGGCTCCTTCTGAAGTTTCCAATACCCGGCTCATTTCTTCATAAGGCATTTCGTCGTAATACCGCAAGCTAAACACAATTCTTTGTTTTTCAGGAAGTTGCTGAATGGCTAATTGTAATTTCCATTCCAGTTTATTGGCATCAAAATGTTTATCGGCTTTGATCTTATTTTCCAGGGTCGATTCCACATCACTCAGAGATACTGCGGCTTTTCGTTTTTGCTGCTCCAGAAAAGTCAGGCACTCATTGGTAGCAATCCGGTACAGCCAGGTATAAAGTTGGGAATCTTCACGGAAGTTTTCAAGTCCATTCCACACCCTGATAAATACATTCTGCAGTACGTCATTGGCGTCTTCATGTTCTACCACCATCCGGCGTATATGCCAATACAAGCGCTCCTGATATTTGCGTATCAGTGCGGTATAGGCCCTTTCTCTGGTGCCGGGGTCGCGGAATTGTATAAGCAGGTCGGTGTCGTGTTGGGTCATAGGAAGCGTTTCTTTGAAAACTGGTTATTGGACGAAATGATTTTCAGATAGTTTAACGATAGGGGAATTTTTATGTTGTGGGGGCGGGGAAGTCAATGGTGAA
>CAZKSY010000064.1:0-18621 GCA_964555605.1 uncultured Chitinophagaceae bacterium
CTCTACAACAACCACCTCCAAAAAAAATCGGCCGAAAAGAACCGTATCAACCAACGGATCGCTGAATTGGAGCAATTGGCGCTTCGTTCTCAAATGAATCCGCATTTTATTTTTAATAGTCTGAACTCTATTCAGCAATATGTAATGGATAAGGATATTGCAGGTGCCAATAAGTTTATTTCTGCTTTCTCCAAACTCATCCGCCAAACTCTTGATTTCTCTTCCCGATCTCAGGTCTCTGTTCAGGAAGAAACAGAATACCTTCGCAATTATCTGGAACTGGAAAAAACACGACTGGAAAATCAGTTTGATTTTACTATCCTGCTTTCTGAGGCGGTACCCGCTACATCCATTTTTATTCCTCCTATGATTTTGCAACCGTATATTGAGAATAGCATCCGTCATGGAGTTCGCTATCGAAATGATGGGAAAGGACTGATTCAATTGAAAATTTCCCTTCAGCAGGAGCGTTTGGTTTGTGAAATTATAGACAATGGAATGGGGCGACATTATACCATGACCAATAAGAGTAATATGCCTATTGAATATCAGTCTAAAGGAATGACACTCACTGAAAACCGGGTAAATATCCTGAATAAAGTAAACAAGGAACCTATTGAAGTGCGCATCGATGATGCGTTCCCGAACGATAAAACCTTTCCAGGTACCCGCGTGGTGCTTCAATTCCCTTTGTGAATTTGTTTCAAAAAATGCGAATGGATTGTAAAACCATCATAGTAGACGACGAACCAAAGAACTTGCGGATACTCCGGCAACAGCTTCAAACCTATTGCCCCCAACTTCAATTGTTGGGGGAGGCGCAGAATATTCAGGAAGCTAAAGAACTGATCAGTGTTCACCAACCTGATCTTGTTTTCCTGGATATAGAAATGCCCCATGGCAATGCCTTTGATCTGCTCGAGCAGATCATGCCCATCCCTTTTGAGATCATTTTCATTACCGCTTTTGATGCTTATGCCCTTAAAGCGTTTCGTTATAGTGCCCTGGATTATCTTTTGAAACCGGTTTCCATCGATGATCTTGTTGCCTCCGTAAACAAAGCCATTGAAAGGCTGGAACAGAAGTCGGCCAACCTCAAATTAGAAAACCTCTTACGCAATGTAAAATTGTCTCCTGACGAACAACGCATTGCCGTTCCCACCCGGGAAGGGGGACTGCTCTTTCTCGAATCAAAAGAGATCAGTTACATTATGGCGGAAAGCGGGTATAGTTTTATTTTCAATTTGAGCGGACAGAAATTTATCAGCGATAATCCCATTAAATATTACGAGGACCTCCTGCCTGCCTCGCAATTTTTCCGTGTCCACTATTCATATATCATAAATAGGGATAATGTAAAAAAATATAAACCGGGCAGAGGGGGGAGTCTGGAATTAAAGAACAATGTGGTAATCGAAGTAGCGACCCGTCGTAAAGCGGAATTTTTAGATTGGCTGGAATCCGGAAAATAACCGTATGCACACTTATCGGTAAAAATCTACACACTTATTGGGTTTTCAACATTATTCTCCTGAAGGGTAGGTAATTTCGATTCAGAAAGTCATTATATACTTACCGCTGTTTACCCGCATTCCTTTTATAGAAGTCCTCGGTTCATCGCCGGGGATTTTCGTTTAATATAGCCGCCACTTTTTTGGCAATATTGCCCCAATAATAATATTCATAGAAAGAGTCAGGTGTTTCTGCATTTTGTGTAAGAGCTTTCTTCAGAGCCTGATTAAAAGCTGTCCAATCCTGATCAGGTACCACCTGTAACTGTTCACCGCAAGCCTCTTCAATGATACCCAGCGCACCGAGTGCGGTGGAAATGACCTGACAATTATACGCCAATGCTTCAATTGCCTTGGTTTTAACGCCTCCGCCACTTAGTATAGGATTAAGGAAAATATCGGCCGCTTTAAAATAAATACTGATATCGTCTACAAAGCCTGCATAAACCACATGCCTGTCTTTATAACTCCTGAGTTGCTGAAAGGAATCGGGTAGCCCCTTGCCACAAACGATTAGTGTGTACGGGACCGCCTGCTTTTCCAGTGTGGGAAGTATTTCATCCAATATGATCTGTAAGGCTCCATAATTAGTGTGATGGTATAAGGCGCCATTGAAAAGTAATAACCTGTTTTCTGGCGAAATACCGTGTTTTTGCAGGACCTGTTCCCGGCATTGATTCCTGTCTGCTGGTCTGCCGGCGATCTCTACTCCATACGTGATGGCATGGGATTTTTTTGCTTCTATCCCCAATTCCTCAATGGCATAGGCACGATCGTCTTCGGAAATAAAAAAGTTAATGTCAGAAGAATTATATACCCACTGTTCATACCACTTTAAGGCTTTCCACCACCATCTTCCGATAGACCGTGAACGTTCAAATTCTATATTGTGGGAATGCACGACCCAGGTTACGTCGGTGGTTTTTTTGATCAACCAGGCCAGCCAGCCATAATAGGGGTGCTCGATCAGCAGATGCGTAGCCTGTTGCTCCTTTAGTAATTTCCGGATCCGGAAATATAGAAGGAGGTTTATATAGCGCAATCGGCTATTGGACAGCCAGGGCAGCATGCGATAATTCCGCGCGGCAGAGATATCATTATTTTCAGTACTTACAGCAGTGATTACTGTTTCCATCCCTACATATTCATTGAACACAGCAATCCCCTTTTCTCCGCCGAGTTTAGCCGGGAGAATTTTATAGGGCACGATACTTATGATTCGCGGCTTATCCATTCGGGTGCATGGGTTTTTCAAGCAGGACAAAAATGGCCGTTGACAAAAATGGATTGTTGGTGCGGTCGTTTTTAAAAACGTATTTCTGCATAAACCGTTTTAAAGGCCCTGGCTTCAATACATCCATAGGAGCGGTTACATATACACAGTTCTTTACGACAAACCCATGTTTTTCCATTAATTGACAAATCCGCTTCTTTGTATAAATGCGGGCATTGGCCCACTTTTCGTGTAGGGGTCTGGGCAACCAGGAGAAGAAGGGTACGCGGTTCCAGGGAAGTAAAGGAAGTTTGGCTCCATGTGTTTCAAAGATCCACCATTTATTGGGTACACTGATGGCGGCCAATCCACCCGGTTCCAGCAGATCAAAATATTTTTGAACGGTGGCTTCTTCCTGAAAATGCTCGATCACTTCAAAACTGATGATGCGTTGAAATTTCTGAGAGAGCGATTCTTTTTCCAGATTCACGATGCTGAAGTGGCAATTGGTATTCTTCCATTTGGAACGCTGTTGGTCAAACTCCTTTTGATAATCAAAAATATCGATCCCTAAACAGTAGCGAAAGGATTGAGCCACTTCATTGATGGTGGCACCGCCCCCACAACCTATTTCTAAACAATCGGCATCTTTTTGCAAGAAACCAGGCTGTTCTGTTAAAATACGGATACGTCGTTTGATAATAAGATCTGTGTCATCAGCCGGTTTCCCCAGATAATGTTCTTCCCTGAATAACGAAGTGTCTACACGTTCTGTATTACTCATGTGCTGGGTATTTGTCGGGGAATAGGTTTTGCGATCACATAAATAAAGGGCGCTGTAATGCATCCGATCGAAGGAAATAAGCGGATGCCGGCATTTAAGATCGTGCCGGCAATATTCATAAAGCCATTGTTATAATGTGTGTCCCAGAAGCCGGGTGCAAACGATACGCTGTACTGTTTTTCATTGATCAAATGGCGGTATTCATCAAAAGAGATCATGTGTTCCGCCCAAACACCATTGGCAGGGTCACAGGTATTGGTGCCACAGTTCACCCTTTCCGGATACTGTTTAGTTAAGATATATTTCCGAACACGGTCCATTATCTGGGGACGTGCCAATCCTCTGGTTCTTGCGCCCAGTTCCTGCACTACCTTTTCACTTAAGGAGGGTGCTTCCTCTCTGATCAGTTGCATACGTTGCGCCGCATATCCGGGTTCCCATTTGCGATGCCAGCGTTGGTGTTTCCACCGACTGGCTGGATTTTTATGATTGGCTGTGGTGGAACAGTACACCAGTGCCTGTGGTTGGGAATGATAAACCTGTGCATAAAAATCATCCAGTTGATAAATGTGCTCAATCACATTTCGGGACGTAATGATGTCACAGGATATATGTTGCGCTTTCAGTTCATCCAGGGTTGGTTTAATGTCGCCCACAATATAATGATCAACCTGTATGCCGATCGCTTCAGCGATCAACTGAGCACTTTGCTTCCATTCAGGCAGGTGATCGTTGTAGATCACTTTTTTACAGCCGATCATTTTGGCCAGTGTATACAAAGTGCCTACACCGGCGCCATAATCCATAATCACAATATCCTGATGCTTCTTACCGGTTACGGAAATAGCTTTGTATAATAAATGAGCACTGGTTTGAATGGAAAAGAACAGGCGCTTGAAATGACTGCCTTTAAAATAAATGAGACAGGGCTCCGGCATGCCCAGCGCATCCACCGGTAACTGCCGTAGTTTTTGGTAGAGATCAGCAGCCGAACGTTGCAATACGTCACTGAGCTCATCCTGTACCTTAATGAAATTATCCATGTGCAAACTTTATATCAGGCGCCAATCGCTTGCTGTTTACGGTAGTTTTTAAATTCCCAGAACAATCCGCCCAATAATAATAACCACGACAATATGCCTACGATCAGGGATATGCTGTCTCCTGTTTCCTTTGCCTTGGATTCAAATTTAAACTCGATCCGGTGTTTTCCTGCAGGAACAGATAAGCCTCTCAAGGCATAGTTGACCTTAACAATGGGAACTGTTTTTCCGTCGATCGTGGCCGACCATCCCAGCGGATAATAGATTTCGCTGAATACGGCAAACTGATCTGCTGAAGCATTGCTTTCGTATTCAATGATGTCGTTTCGGTTGCTGATCAACCGGATACTGGCGGCTGAATCAATACCGATGGTGCCGGTAACTTTAGCTTTTTCACTTTCTTCAATATAAACGGTATCAAGCGGCTTGATCGAATCAAGTGCCTTCATTTCCTCATTGGGATTTTTCACCCAGGCAATATTTTTTACAAACCAGGCTGCACCTAAAGCATCCGGATTGGGCAAGGGCATCGGCTGACGTGTATTGGGATTTGACACGATCACGTATTTCGTGTTCAGCATATTCAACACCTGCATATTTCCTTTTCCGATCTGGTTCTCGATCAGGTCCTGGTATAAAGCCAGTTTGGCCGGATGATATCCGTTGATCAGGTTGTGATGGTAAGCCCCTCTGGAATCGCTGTAGGGGTCTCCGCTGGTTTGGTCGAATACCCGATAGTAACCGGTATCCTGTTTGATCTGCAGGTCTGCCTGCGTTGGTTCCAGCGAAGCCATTAATTCATCTTCTGCGATATAGTTTTTGCTGTTTAAATAGCGCAGGTCTACTGGTATCAGGTCTATTAAAAGAATGGCAGAACAGGCCAGAGCCGCCACTGTGGCACTCACTTTTTTACGAATTGCAAAATAGATCAGTCCGGATCCGATCAGTAAAAAGAACAGGGTTCGTAACAGATCCGAACCGTATAAATCTTTCCGGTCTTCAGTTAGGGAATTAAACACAGCGGTACTGAAGGTTGCCGGATCCACTTTGGCCTGCTGACCGCCAGTCATCTGTGCAATGGTATTGGCCATCATATCTTTTCGCTCCTTATGATCAGGACTTTTAAAATCGCTGGTAAAATATATCCCGATAAGCAATACTGCCAGTGCTGCGGTTGTGATGGCTGCGGGTTTCAGTTTTTTCAGGAGTGTTGCAGCATCCAACCCGCCAAACAGTATTTTATCGAGTGCCATGGACGCGAGCAGGGCAAAGGTCAGTTGCGGAATTACCAGCGACATTGTAGGAGCGCGGAACTTGTTATAGAAGGGGAGGTGGTCGAACAGAAAATTATTCAGCGTACTGAAATTAGCTCCCCAGCTCAGTAGTATACCAATGATACTGGCTGCTACGATCCATCCCAGATGCCAGTTGCGTACCAGAAACAGACCGGCTATAAAGAGCAGCACCACCAATACACCCAAATAAACGGTACCGGAAGTGCCCAGTGTTTGAGGGCCCCAGTAAGCCGAAATAAAGTTGGACAGATAATTCACGTATTGTTCGGGTAATCCTGCCTGTTGGGAATTTTCCACCAGCGATTCAACGGCTTTACTTTTTTCACCCAATTCCTCAGGTCCGGAACTGCCCCCTTTAAATGCAGGTAATACCAGTGTAAGTGTTTCATCGATTCCATAGCTCCAGCGAAATGCATATTCTTTATCCAGTCCGCCCTTGGTTTTATTTCCTTTGGGATCGTTTGTTTGGGTGAGTTCGGAACGGCCGCCCCGCATGGTTTCTTTGGCGTATTCATTCAACGGCATCAGCATTACAGCATAGGAGGCCGCACCGATCAGTGCTGCCACGATGGATAATCCCGCTACGCGGAACAAATGCCCGGTTTCTTTTTCCTTAAGTGTTTTGACCAAAAAGGCTGTGGCTACGCAAATCAGTATAAGAAGGGTATAGTAAACGATCTGGATATGGTTTTGATACAGCAATAAGGTGGTAAACGTAAGCGTACTCACAAAACCCAGTATATATTTCCGTTGGGTCAGTAAAAGAAAACCGGCAATAACTGCAGGCGCATAACCCATGGAGGCAAATTTTGTGGTATGACCCACCGAAATGATCACGGCAGAATAAGAGGCAAATGCATAGGCCAATCCGCCAAATATGCCTACCCAGTTACGCAGTTTAAGCGTAGTGGTCAGAATGTAAAATCCGATACAGTTCAAAAAGAAAAGTCCGGCAGGAGAGGGTAGCGCGAACCGGAAGATATAATCCAGCCAGGCCAGGGTGATATTGTATTTAGATTCGATGGCTACCTGAAAGGCGGGCATCCCTCCAAAGAGGCTATTGGTCCAAAGAGGAAAGTGACCGTATTTTTCCTTATACTCAAATGACTGCTGGGCCATGGCCTTCCAACTCACGAAGTCATGCTGATTAACCATCAAACCACGGATGGCCGGCATACAATAAATGATCGTAACCACCAGAAATGCCGCGATCGCTACCACATGGGGTTGTATCTTTTGCCAGAACGAACCTTTCATACGTATTTAATATTAAATTGTGTTGGGCAAAATAATGCAATTTTGCAGGATACCCATTCATGCGCAACCTATTATTTTTATTTCGGCTGATATTTATTGCCAATTGCTGTTTTGTCCTTTCCTGGTTCTTACGGGCAGGTTGGTGGATGCCGCAGGCAGCGGCTTCCTCCATTATTATTTGGGGGGTAGTACTCTCCTTTTTTATGAACCTATCCGGAGTACTGGTGTTACTCATTACGGCTTTATATAAAAAACCATTGTGGGGCCTGCTGCCTGCATGGCAATGGGGATCAACCATATTGGTATTTCTGATGCAACTAATACTGCTGCTCAAATGATTCATAACATTATCAAGGATAAGCCCACCCGTTTATTTCTGGTGCTGGCGGGGATATTTATAGCTAATGCCATAATTGCAGAAGTGATTGGGGTGAAGATTTTTTCGCTGGAAGAAACCCTGGGTGTTTCAAAGGCCAGCATTGATCTTTTGGGAGAAAAAGGGCTTTCCTTCAGTTTGTCGGTGGGCGTTATTCCCTGGCCGGTGATCTTTATTATGACCGATATTGTGAATGAATATTACGGGGTGAAGGGAGTTCGTTTCCTGAGTTTTTTGGCCGCAATACTCATCGCATTTGCATTTGTGATCTTTTATTTTGCTATTCACGCAACGCCCGACACCGGCTGGCGTTACCGCGCTCTCGAGCCGGGGGTGGCCGATCAGCAAGCGGCCTACATACAAATTCTGGGGCAGGGAATGAATATTATCATTGGGTCGTTGGTAGCCTTTTTGTTGGGGCAGATGGTGGATGCGATAACGTTCAGGAGAATTAAAAAAATAACCGGAGAGAAAAGCATCTGGATGCGTGCAACAGTATCCACACTGGTATCTCAACTCATCGATAGTGTGGTCGTTACCTTTGTAGCATTTTATCTGTTCCGTGATTTTTCCCTCGCTACTGTTACTGCCTGGGCATTAACAGCCTATATGTACAAATTCCTGGTAGCCATTCTGATGACTCCGGTGGTGTATCTGGTTCATGGATGGATCGAACGCTATCTCGGACAGGAATTGGCTTCCAATATGAAAAAGGCTGCTATGAGAGATAACTAAAGCGGACAAAGGAGTATATAATCGTCCATAATGTAACCCTGACCAATATCAAATTTTTGTTCCCGCTGTATCGTAAATCCCTGCTTTTTGTAGAAGTAGAGTGCTGTATTGAAGCGGTTAACCGTCAGCTCCAACGCATTTGCGCCTTTCCTGCGACATCTGTCTTTCACCTCATCGAGCAGTTTTTTGCCAAAGCCCGTACCCTGTGTTTCCGGTAAAACATACAGTTTATGTAGTTTAAATAGGCCAGTAGTTTCTGTTTCGGAAAAGGATGCAAAGCCAATGTTTTTTTCTGACACTGTTGCTAAAAGGAAATGATGACCTTTCGCTGTCATCTGTGCATGCAGCGCTTCCGGTGCATAAATCATCTGCAGCATATATTGTAGCTGTCCCAGAGAAAGGATATTCCGGTAGGCATACGGCCATATCTGGTAGGCCAGATAGCCGATCGATTCAATATCATCTGTAGTGGCCGTACGGATTTGCAATTGGCTGGATGTTGTCATATTGAATCGTTTTCTTTTACCGACTGTATGCGGGAAAGTTCCTGATGCAATTTTATCGAACGCAGGGCAATGCGTACCGCAAAGAAATAAGATACCAGGGCGCCCATAATTAACAGTCCTGCTGAAACATATTGGGTTACTTCCTTGCTTTCCTGCAGGAAGAGAAAGAAGTCAAATGCGCCATGAAAGAACACCGCTAACAACAATCCCTTCCAGAGATGAGAAACTTTCTTTTCAGGATTGAAACGGGCCAATCCAACATGGTATCCCATCAGAACGCCAAAGGCTGCATGGGCCGGTACCGATAGAAACATCCGAAGGATAGCAGTAGCAAAACCGTGTTCAGTCACGTACAGCACATTCTCCAATGTAGCAAAGCCCATGCTGATAATCACGGAGTAAATGATGCCATCGAATGGTTCGTCGAAGGCTTTTTTCCTAAAAGCATAAAACCGGAGCATAAAGTATTTACTACCTTCTTCACTAAAACCCACTACAGCAAAAGCAAGAAGCAGATTATACAGCAAACCTGTTTCTGGTAAATATTTTTTTAATACAGCGGTTAGCGCAAGCGAGGCAATAATTGCCGGCACCGTGCTGAGTACACCCAGCAAAAAAGAGAGGATCAGATTTTTCAGGGGTTCCTTATTGTATCTGTCTTTCAGATAGATATAAATGATGATGGCTATTCCGGGAGCCAGGGCCAGCGCAAGTAACAGCATGGAACAATTTAGTATTTTTTTCGGGACAGAAAAGGAACTAAACGAAAAAGCCGGTCGCAATGGACCGGCTTATATAAAATAGTAAGTGGTTTACTGTTGTAGGAAGATGGTGCCCAAATTGGTGTCATCTCCACGTTTCACATTCACATTACGGATGGTGCTGTCGCGGTATCCATTGCGGCCCTCGATCCAAACATCATAAGTGCCGGGTTTCAAACCTCTGATCTTAAACTCACCTTCGTGATGATCCGGACGGGCAAAAGCGGTATCAGTACTGTTGTAGGCTTTGATCATGCCATGCGCCTGAACCGGACGTACTTTTCCTTCAATTTCTCCGGTGCTGTGTTTGCCGAAAGGTTTCAGATAAGGCTTTAACCAGTAGCTGCCGTTAACATATTGAATCGAGCGGGCTACATCAAAATCCAGATACAATACAAAGTTATTATTGGTAATAGAGTCCAGATCTTCATGGCGGATCTTTACATAGATATAATCCTTATTGTTACGCAATTTCAATGGATGTACCACACTGTCTACCATTACGCTGTTATTACTTCCCAGAATGAACTGGATCTTTTCTATTTCACCGGAAGGGTAGAAGCCAGTGCCCAATAAGGTGTCAATGCCATTCTGCAGGTGCAGGATATCATAAACCCCCGGGCGAATGTCAAGTGTATCCCAAACATCGCAATCTCTGTCGAGGGAATCTTTGTAGTCATCACAATCTTCATCCTCCTCTTTTTCACAGGTGTCAACCTTTACCCGGATCCCCTGAATGTCGATCAGCACTTTTTGGTAGTCATAAGGTCCATCGGTCAGGAAAATCGATAATTTGGATTGTCCTGCTGGTGTAAGAGAAAGGTTATTGTCAATACTTTTCTGGCAGGAAACCAGAATTACGGTAAGCAGTGCAAATAGCCCTGCTGCTCCAATCAAATAGCGCTTCAGTTTCATAAAAGTAGATTGAGTTTAATGTCGATATTCAAATTAGATGCCAGATTGAAAACAGCGGCTCATTGTTTTTCCACAATAACTTTGTGAATTACCTAAGCGGTTGATCCATAAACAACAAATGGCTCTGAAGAGCCATTTGTTGTTTATTATAAAAAGAAATTAAAGTCCCATTTTCTTCTTCAGATTTTGATCGATGGCATCCAGGAACTCCTCCGTATAAAGGAAATGAGCACCATGTTCCACTTTATTTCCATGAATACAAACGGCCAGATCCTTGGTCATTTTGCCGCTTTCCACCGTTTCAATACAAACGGCTTCCAATGCGTTACAAAAATCGATCAATGGCTGGTTGTTATCCAGTTTGCCACGGAAGGCCAAACCTCTGGTCCAGGCAAAAATGGATGCGATAGGATTGGTAGAAGTGGGCTTGCCTTTTTGATGATCACGGTAATGACGGGTTACAGTGCCATGGGCCGCCTCGGCTTCCATGGTTTTACCGTCTGGCGTAACCAGCACAGAGGTCATTAAGCCCAGAGACCCAAATCCCTGTGCTACCGTGTCGCTCTGTACATCACCATCATAATTCTTACAGGCCCAAACAAATTTGCCATTCCATTTCAGGGCGCTGGCTACCATATCATCGATCAACCGATGCTCATAGGTAATACCCGCCTGCTCAAACTGTGTTTTGAATTCATTTTGATAGATCTCTTCAAAAATATCCTTGAAACGACCATCATATTTTTTCAGGATGGTATTCTTGGTACTCATATACAAAGGCCAGCCTTTTTGTAAAGCCATATTGAAGCAACTGCGGGCAAAACCACGGATGCTTTCCTCTGTATTATACATACTCATCGCCACACCGGCACCTTTGAATTGGAATACCTCATGCTCGATCACCGTTCCATCTTCTCCTTCAAATTTCACCGTCAGTTTTCCTTTTCCGGGTACCACGAAATCAGTGGCACGGTACTGGTCTCCAAAGGCATGACGACCTACGATGATCGGACTGTCCCAGGTGGTAACCAGGCGGGGGATATTTTTGATTACGATGGGTTCGCGGAATACTGTGCCATCCAGAATATTGCGGATGGTACCATTCGGACTCTTCCACATCTGCTTTAAGTTGAATTCCTTCACACGGGCCTCATCGGGTGTGATCGTGGCACATTTAATACCTACGCCATATTGCTTAATCGCGTTGGCGGCATCAATCGTAACCTGATCGCCCGTTTCATCGCGATATTCCACCCCTAAATCATAATATTTAATATCGAGATCCAGATACGGCGTGATCAGTTTGTCTTTAATGAATTTCCAGATGATCCTTGTCATTTCATCACCATCCAGTTCCACCACCGGATTGGCCACTTTGATTTTACTTGCCATAATTCAACTTGTTTATCGGGTTATAGGATTGCAAACCTACTGCAAATAGGCTATTCTGCAAAGCAGTAGGCTTGATTACAACCGTTATAAAGCCTCGTTTTTGTTCACATATCTGTTGTTTTTGTGTTGAAATAAATGCACAAAACCTTACAAAAGTTTAAATTTGTACCATGCTGAACCGTGTGAAACATTTTTTAGGGCAATATGCTCCCCTAAATGGGCATGATGACCTATTGCTTTCTCAATTGATTGAGGTTCGCAGTTTTGGCAAATACAGCAGACTTACTGAAATAGGAGAGCAGGAGCAGTACCTGAATTTTGTGGTAAAGGGGATGCTTCGAAAATTCTTCTACCGGAAAAAGCAGGAGGTCATTACCCACCTCACCACTGAAGGCCAAATTCTTTCATCCGGGGTTTCATTTTTTTCCGGACAACCATCCAAATATTGTGTAGAAGCTATTGAGCCCAGTGTGGTTGCGTCTATCAGCAAAGAGAACCTGGAGCGGCTGTTCAGCTCAGACCCCAAATGGGAAATGGCTGGTTTCAAAATCATGACTGAATTCCTGTTGGAAAAGGATGCCTGGTTGCTCGATAAGATCCGTTTCACCCCCCGGGAACGATTTCTTCGTTTTATGCAGGAAAAACCGGAACTGGTGCAGCGTATACCCCAAAAATATCTGGCCTCATTTCTTGATATTAAACCGGAAACATTCAGCAGACTAAAGCATTTGACCCGGAGTCAGATGCCCAAACCCAGAAAATAAACGAAATGACTGCCATGCATACTGATGCTGAAGTAAACAGGATGGCCCTGAAACTGGCTATTGATAAATTGCGGAAGTATTTTCCGCTCAGTGATGCGCATGCGGAAAAGCTCCTGGGCTATTGCGAAATGCGTCATTTTGATAAAAAAATCGTGATCGTTGAAGAAGGGGAAACGGATCAATACCTGAATCTGATCGTGAAAGGGATGGTGCGCAAATTTGTGCGTAAAGGACGCGGCGAAGTAACACTTCAGTTGGCCACGGAAGGCCATTTTGTCCATTCTGAAAACTCTTTTCTTCGTCAGGTTCCTTCCCAGGTTTGTGTGGAAACCATGGAACCCACTACCCTGATCGCTATTTCTTACCCGAATTTTCAGAAACTGCTAACCGATATTCCGGAATCGGTACGCATGGCCCGTTTGCTGGTCACCGCTATGTTTGTGAAAAAGGATGCGCGTCATTATAAAGAATTGGAACAAACCACCCGGGAACGTTTTCTGGAATACATGAATTCTCATCCGCACATGTTGCAACGGGTACCCCAGAAATATCTGGCCAGTTTTCTTAATATAAAACCGGAAACCTTCAGCCGATTAAAGCACCTGCTTCGCAAAGGCTCTGCCTCATAATTGCACCACCAGAACAGGGATGCCCACTTCATGTCTAACCGCATTGATCGTTTCTCCGTAGATCCAGTCTTTTAATCCTGAATGGCCGTGCGCTCCGATCACCAGCAAATCAGCTTTTTGTTCCAGTACCAATCTCGAAATTTCTTTATTCCGGTGCTGAAACCCTAATACCCCATGAACAGTGTAACCGTTTTGACGTAGTTGATTCACATACATATCCATCCTGTCCTGATCCTGTCGGGTTTCAAAATCATCACTATCTTTTCCCAGATAGCGGGCCGAAACACTTTCTACCACATGAATAAGTACATAACTGGTATCTTTTTTCCCCTGACCCAATGCATGGGCCAGTAACTTCTGGTCATTATTACTAAAGTCAAGGGCAATAGCAATATGACTGTAATGCGGAATTTCGGGAAGCACCATGCCGGTTTTTTCCGCATGCATGGCAATTGATCGTTTGTGATTTCGCTTACTGATCCAGGGAAAAAGCGTGATGTAGATCAGTAACAGGCTAAACACAATTGCCGCTATCATAATAGCGATCTTCCATCCCAAATATCCAGGCTCCTGCATGAACCCGCTGATTTCCCCAACAACCATTCGAACATTAAGGTAAACCAATACAATGGCGATGAGCCAGGCGGCCACTTTTACATAGGGCTTAATAACAAATGCCCCCATTGTTTTCTTATCACTAACGAAATGGATCAACGGGATAATAGCAAAACCCAACTGCATGCTCAGGATTACCTGGCTTAATACCAGCAGGCTATCTACTTTATCTTCTCCGAAGGTATATATGACCAGTATAGCCGGAACAATTGCCAGTAAGCGGGTGAGCAATCTACGCACCCATGGATTGATCCGCAATTGCAGGTATCCCTCCATTACAATTTGTCCGGCCAGTGTACCGGTTACCGTGGAACTTTGTCCGGCTGCTATTAATGCCACTGCAAACAATATGGGAGCCAGATTTGAACCCAGCAGGGAATCCAATAAATGATGCGCTTCTTTTAATTCAGCTACCTCAGTACGACCGGAATAATGAAAAACAGTAGCGGCCAGTACCAGAATGGCTGCATTCACGAGGAAGGCTATATTCAGTGCAATGGCCGAGTCGACCAAATTCCATTTCAATGCCTGCTTTATGCCGGCATTTGTTTTTTGGATCTTTCTGGTTTGTACCAATGCGGAATGCAGGTATAAATTATGGGGCATTACCGTGGCGCCAATGATACCAATGGCAATATATAACGCCTGATTGTTGGGTATAGAAGGAATGAAACCTTTTGCGATTTCACCCGGCTGATCGGGGTGGGCCAGTATGATTTCAATAAGGAACGAAACACCCACTACCGCCACCAGGGCGATAATAAAAGCTTCCATTTTCCGAATGCCCAAACGTTGCAGGAATAATAAAATGAACGTATCAAGTACCGTAATGGCTACACCCCAGGTAAGCGGCAAGCCTGTAAGCAGATTGATGCCGATGGCCATTCCCAACACCTCAGCCAGGTCAGTGGCAGCAATGGCAATTTCAGCCAACCCATATAATAACAGGTTGGCCCAGCGGGGGAAATTTTCATGATTGGCCTGGGCCAGATCGCGGCCCCGAACGATTCCCAACCGGGTCGACAAACTCTGTAACAACAAGGCCATGAGGTTACTCATGAGTAGTACCCACAGCAAGGAATAGCCGAACTGACTTCCCCCTGCCAGATCGGTGGCCCAGTTGCCCGGATCCATGTATCCTACACTGATCAGATAGGCCGGTCCGAAAAAGGCAAATGCCTTACGCCAGCCGGTTTTGGCTGTAGCTGTATCTACTGAAGCGTGTACCTCGCTAAGGGAGTTGTGCTCATGTATTCTGCTCATCGTATTTTACATATATGTTTTTCGCCACATGCTCGCTGATGGTGATCACGGGCTGATTCTTTACTTTAATTTCCAGCGACTGGTCAAAGCTGAACTTACGCTTTACTTCCACCTTACTGCCCAGTTGAATATTCTTGTGATTCAGTAACTCGAGCATTTCAGGCGATTGGTCCTTGATGCCACTCACTGAACCGGTTTTGTTGAGCGGTAGTTCAGCTAATTCCACCTGTCGGGCAGGGGTCCATTTCCCATTACTATCCGGAATGGGATCGCCATGCGGGTCGGTTTTGGGGAAGTCGAGAAAGGCATCTAAACGATCAATAAGTTTTTTACTGCTGATATGTTCCAGTTCCTCCGCAATTTCATGCACTTCATCCCAACCAAAGGAAAGCTTCTCTACCAGAAAATATTCCCATAAGCGATGTTTCCGGATGATCTGCAAGGCTACTTTCCGGCCTTCATTCGATAAACGAAAGCCTTTGTATTTTTCATAGATCAACAGCTTTTGATCTTTTAATTTTTTCAGCATGTCGGTAACGGAAGCCGGTCGGGTTTGTAAAGAAGCTGCGAGTTGGTTGGTTGTCACCACGCCCTCTTCCTCCTGCAGGTGGAAAATAGCTTTGATGTGGTTCTCTTTACTGGATGAATATTTCATCTATCTAAAATATATTTTAGACAAATCTAAAAATAATATCCGGTATTTCAAGGTTCTTTTTTAGTTTACCCCACGATGTATTACTTTAGCCCTATCAGACAAGCAGATATGAAAAATATTTTGATAGTATTCCTGATGGCGGTTTTGGTGCTTTCCTGCAAGGAAAAGAAGAAATTATTGAAAGATGATGTTCCTGTGGAAGCATCCGAGTTTGTAGCGTTTTTTCCTGAATTAAAATTGCCTTATAAACTGTCCGATACCGGTTTGAATCAGACCCTTTCTGATTCCGCCCTGATCGGACTGAAAAACTTCCGGAAATTCATTCCCGATTCCATTCTCATTCCTTTTTTTGGTAAAAATGGCAAGCCCAAGATTTATGCGTTGGGAAGGGCCAGGGAAAAGGATAAAGAGACTTATCTCTTCTTTAAAGCGGTAGGTAATGGAAAGAAGATCGGTTTCATGAGTTGTTTTAATGAGGAGAATCAGTTTTTAAGAGCCATGGTGCTGGTGAAACAGGATGCCGACAGGACTACGAGTTCCTATGGCATGCTGGATGGAAAATTCCAGATTACCACCTATTACGAAAAACTGGTGGGTGGTGCGTTCCGTTTCAAGCGAAATGTGTATTTGTTTAATAAGGATGCGAACAGCTTTCTGCTCATCATGACAGAACCCAGTGAAGAGTTGATCGCTGAAGTAATTGACCCGATTGATACGCTTCCACACAAGCAAAAATGGACAGGGAACTATGTAAAAGACAAGAAGAATTTTATCAGTTTCAGGGATGGAAAGAGGGCAGGGGAGTTATTGTTTTTCGTGCACTTTGAAAAGGATAATGGAAACTGTAATGGCGAATTAAAAGGTGTGGCCCGATTAGTCGGCAAAAATCTGGCGCAGTATCAGGAGCCCGGAAATCCTTGTGCTATCGAGTTCAATTTCAGTAATACCTCAGTAAGTTTGAAGGAAACGGGTGGATGCGGTACCTATCGGGATATTAAGTGCTTTTTTGAAGGAAGTTACCCCAAAAAAGCGGAACCTGTTAAACGAAAACGGTCGGCCAAATAGCCTTGTTTACGCTTATTTGGGTATAAATTGTGCCTCCAGGCGGCCCGCAAAACTGGTGATTTTCGCAATTTAACTATATATTGCGGCAACTTTTGTGTACTTGGTACACATGGTGGTTCTGATTGTAAAAACGATTTTTAATCTTTTGTATCAACATCTTATGAGTTTCAACAAGTTTAAGGTTCCCTATACTACAAATGAGAAATTTTCGAAGCGGGTAGCCTATTTTTCGATGGAATTTGCTGTACACCAACCATTAAAAATATATAGCGGGGGATTGGGTTTTCTTTCCGGTTCTCATATGCGCAGTGCGTATGAGCTTCGTCAGAATCTGGTGGGGATCGGTATTTTATGGAAATATGGTTATTATGATCAAGCGCGTAATCAGGATCAAACGCTGCAGGTGACCTGGATGGAGAAGCAATATAGTTTCCTGGAAGATACCGGTATCAAATTTCAGATCAATATTCATGATCATCCGGTTTGGGTGAAAGCCTGGTACCTGAATCCGGAAACCTTTAAATCGGCACCCATGTTCTTGCTGAGTACCGATCTTCCTGAAAACGACTATGTATCCCAAACCATTACCCACCGTTTATATGATGCCAATGTGGCTACCAAAGTAGCGCAGTTTATTTTATTGGGAGTAGGTGGTGCCAAATTAATGGACGAGATCGGCTTTAATCCGGAAGTATACCATCTTAATGAAGCGCATGGTATCTCTTCTGCCTTCTATTTATACAAGAAGTATGGTAGTGTAGAAGAAGTGAAAAAGCGTCTGGTATTTACCACCCATACTCCGGAAGAAGCAGGGAATGAAAAGCACGACATGCATCTCTGTCATAAAATGAGTTATTTCTGCGGCCTGAGTATCGATGAAGTGCGACAGCTTACCGGACTCGAAGGGGATCAATTTAACCACTCCTTAGTGGCCCTTCGTTTCGCACGTCTCGCCAATGGAGTATCTCAACTGCATGGTGAAGTATCACGTGAAATGTGGTCGAAGTATCCCGGTATTTGTCCAATCATTTCTATAACCAACTCACAGAACTGGACCTATTGGGCCGATAAGCAACTGTATCGTGCCAGTGATGAGGGAAATGATGCGTGGTGGGATGACCGTAAGAAATACCTGAAACGCCGTGCTTTTGAAATTGTAGCGGATCAAACCGGTAAAGTATATGACCCCAATGTATTTACCATAGTGTGGGCCCGTCGTTTTGCCGGTTATAAGCGTTCCGAATTTTTAGCGCGGGATATCCAGCGTTTTGAACGGTTACTCAATAACAAAAAATATCCGGTGCAGATCATCTGGGCAGGTAAGCCTTATCCGATGGACTACCCGGCGATCAATGAGTTCAATAATCTGGTGCACCTGAGCCGTAATTATAAAAATGTAGCGGTACTGGTAGGCTATGAACTCACACTCTCTAAGCGTTTAAAACAAGCCGCGGATATTTGGTTGAACAACCCCCGTGTTCCCCGCGAAGCATCGGGAACCAGCGGTATGACGGCCTGCATGAACGGTGCGGTGAACTTCTCTACGGATGATGGATGGATACCCGAATTCATCAACCATGGAAACAATGGTTTCGTTGTTCCCAAAGCCGACTATGAGCGTATGAGTGTACAGGAGCAGGACGACTATGATTATGAAAAATTGTATGCCATCCTCGAGAACGAGATCCTTCCATTGTATTATGAAAATTATGATACCTGGCGCCAGGTAGCTAAAAATGGTATGCGCGATGTACGCTTCCGTTTTGATGCCGGTCGGATGGCGGAAGAGTATTATGAGTTGCTCTATAAGTGAGCGGGAGAGAATAAGAAATTAGAAATAAG
>CAZKSY010000065.1:0-18120 GCA_964555605.1 uncultured Chitinophagaceae bacterium
CACCTCTCACCTCTCACCTCTCACCTCTCACCTCTCACCTCTCACCACACACTCACCACTTAAAACCAATCACTTTACAGTTACCTCCCCGCTCCGGTCCCCGGGTTGCACCCTGGGTTACTGCTATTGAACCCCTTCGGGGTTCGCTATAACCCAGGCTCTCTACAAGATCAACCGCTTTACTTATAACTCACAACTTATAACTTATAACTTACGACTTCTCCCTACCTTTACCCTCATGAGCGAATACTCCCTTGGCGATGCATTACAGCAATTCCTGAATAAAAGCAGGATCAAAGGTTCTATTCAGGCCATGCAGATCGAAGATGCCTGGGAGCAGATCATGGGCAAAACCATTGCTAAGTATACGGAGAAAATACAGATACACGGTCATACGCTCTATATCACCACACATATGGCGCCACTCAAGCAGGAGCTTTTGTATCAAAAGGAAAATATCATCGTTCGGGTAAATGAAGCACTCGGGGAAAAAACCATCAGTGAAGTAGTGATCCTCTAAGTTTATACGGTAATGATTTGAATGGGTCGGTTCAATTGCTCAAATTGCTCCCGGATTCTGTCCTCATGGGTATCGGTAAGGAATACCTGCGCCTGCGGATCACCGCACACTTTTTCCAGAAAATTATGCATACGCGCTGCATCAAGCTTTTCAAAAACATCATCCAGTAACAGGAGTGGGGGCTGGCCTTTCAATTCCTTCAATAATTCATATTCGGCCATCTTTAAGGCAAATAATAAACTTTTGCGCTGTCCCTGAGAGGCTAAGTTTTTGAATGGCTGATCACGAAACAAAAGCGTCAGATCATCCTTATGAATGCCCTGATTGGTGCGCTGCGCGTAAATGTCTTTCTCCCGCGATCGTTTCAGCAAATCTGAAAGAGGGGATTCCTGGAGGGCAGATTCATATTTTACCTGCAAAGCCTCTTCTTTACCGGCTATTTGCGTGTAGAGGGATTGTATGAGCGCACAGAGTTTGGCCAGGTGAAAACTACGCTGTTCAAAAATATAGTTGCCATGCCGTACCAATTGTTCGTCGTAAATATCAAGAAGCGAAAGATCGGTAGTCCTGTTTTCCCCGTGAAGTTTTAATAATCCATTGCGTTGTTGCAGTATTCGGGTATAGTTGATAAGGTGCTGCAGATATATTGGATCGGCCTGCGACAAAAGGGTATCGATAAAACGGCGGCGGATCTCTCCCGAACCGGTGATAATCTCCACATCATCGGGGCAGATCATTACAGCCGGGTATTTGCCAATATGCATGCTCATTTTAGCATAGGCTTCCCCATTTACGAGGAATTCTTTTTTACCATTTTCACGCAGGATACAAACAACCTTCTCTTCCATGTCATTCCGCTCGAAATGCGCTTCAATGCGAAACCCCTGTGCGTCATGAAGCACATTGGCAGCATCCGATTTGGTAAAATAGCTTTTGGTAAAGCAACTGTAATAAATGGCATCCAGCAGGTTGGTTTTACCGATGCCATTGGGGCCGCAAAAACCGATCAGGGGCAGGGAAAAACGTTCCTGCCGCAGGGCATGATTCTTAAACTGGTATACCGATATGGATTGAAGCTGTAACAGGGGATCGATTTCGGTCGCAATTTACTGCTTGGGAGCTTACGTTCGGCGGATAATCGGAAGGGGGGCGCTCCCTCACTGGAAATGGAGGAAAAACAAGGGTGAAAATCCAAAATTTCCCGACGTAAAATCCTCTTTCCAATTTAGCCTGAACCCCTTATCTTTGCCCCCGCCTTTACGCTACCCCGGAAAGGCGCTAAACAATCAAAATTTTGCCTGTGGCGACCCGTTTTTCCAAAGAAACCTATTTGTACTGGTACGAATTGATGTACCTGATCCGTCAGTTTGAACTGATGGCCGAAGAGAAATACAAGATGGAAGGAAAGATCCGCGGCTTCTTTCATGCCTATGTTGGGCAGGAAGCCATTGCGGCAGGATGTATGACTGCCACCCGTCTTGAAGACCCCTTTGTAACCGGATACCGTGATCACGGTCTGGCACTGGCCAAGGGAATGAGTCCCGAATCCTGCATGGCCGAACTCTATGGTAAAGCCACCGGTTGTGCCAAGGGTAAAGGGGGAAGTATGCACTTTTTTGGAAAGGATGTTTTCTTCTTTGGCGGACATGGTATCGTGGGTGCCCAGATCGGTACCGGTGCCGGATTGGCCTTTGCCGAAAAATATAAGGGCACAGACAATGTGGCCCTGGCTTTTTTTGGAGATGGTGCGGCCCGTCAGGGAATGCTCCATGAAGTGGCTAACCTGGCCATGACCTGGAAACTTCCGGTGATCTTCATTTGCGAGAATAATAACTACGCCATGGGTACTTCCGTAGAACGTACCAGTAACGTAGTGGATATCTATAAACTGGCCGATGCCTACGAAATGCCTGCCGATTCCATTGATGGCATGAGTGCTGAAGCTGTACACGATGGCGTAGCCCGTGCTGTTAAACGTGCCCGTCAGGGTGATGGTCCTACACTTATTGAGATCAAAACATATCGTTATAAAGGGCACTCTATTTCTGACCCACAGAAATACCGGACCAAAGACGAAGTGGAAGAATACAAACAGCGTGACCCGATCCAGTTGGTGCTGCAAACCATTATGGAGAACAAATTCGCTACTACCGAGGAGATCGAGGCGATCAATAAACGGGTGAATGATAAGGTGGCTGAATCTGTAACTTTTGCTGAAGAAAGCCCCTGGCCTTCCGATGATGAAGTGCTGAAAGATGTAACTACCGATACAGAATATCCATTCATAGTAGACTAAACCCAAATTTTAATTAACAACGATAAATTCGTCACAAACAATAAAGTATGTCAACCGAAGCGAATAAGCCTCAAGAAGTAACCACGAAGAGCACCGAGGAAAAAGTGGTGGAAAAATCTCAGCAGTTCTGGAGTAAAAACAGCAAACTCATCATCGTTGTACTGGTGGGTATAGTTGCTGTTGTGGGCGGTTTTTTTGGATACCAGGCTTATCAGGGACCTAAAGAGCAGGAAGCCAATGAAGCGATCTGGGTGGCCCAGCAGAACTTCAAAATGGATTCATTCCAACTGGCTCTGAATGGTGATAACAGTAAAAACAATCCAGGATTTTTGAAAGTGATCTCCAAGAATGGTGGTACAAAAGCGGCGAATCTGGCCTCTTTCTATGCAGGAATTTGTTATTTGCATCTGGGCGATTTCAATAATGCGATCAAGTTCCTCGAGCAGTTTAAATCTGTGGAGAATATCGACAAAATGCGTACCGCTGGTTCTCTGGGGGATGCCTATGCAGAGCTGGGCAAATTTGAAAAGGCAGCAGATTATTATAAAACCGCTGCCACCGCATACGAAGTGGACGAACTGAATAGTTCTGAATACCTCTTCCGGGCAGGGCAGGCTTTTGAAAAGCTGGGTAAGAATAAGGAAGCCATCGATGCCTTCAAGTCACTTAAAGAAAAATTTCCTTTAACCGAGCGTGGCCGTAACATTGATATGTTCCTGGCACGTTTGGGCGATACCAACAATTGATAAATTATGGCAGAAGTAAGTGCTGCTAACTTATACACTATCGATACAGGCATTCTGAATAAGGATGCCTGTGTTGTTATTTTCAGGACCGAATGGAATGCAGCGGTTGTTGACGAACTGGAGAAGGGTTGCGTAAACCAATTTCGCGACTGGGGGTTCACCAATCTAAAAACCATTGTAGTGCCCGGCGCATTTGAAATTCCCTTTGCCATCAGGCAGTTTTGGGAAAAGTCGGCTGAAAAACCTCATGCAGCCATTGCATTGGGTTGTGTACTCCGGGGAGATACGCCTCATTTTGATTATGTGTGCAAGGCTGTAACCGACGGCGTGTTGCAACTCAATCTGAGTTTACCGATCCCTGTTATCTTCGGTGTACTCACAGTAGACAATCAGCAGCAGGCACTGGAACGTATCGGCGGAAAACACGGCCATAAAGGACAGGAAGCCGCCATCACGGCAGCAAAGATGATGTTGTTGAATAATCAATTTGGAAAATAAACGGAATGAATACCCATTCAAAACCTATTGCCTCCTCAGTAAACCCCGGCGAACCGATCGAGGTATCGATATTCATTCCCTGTTTTGTGGATCAACTCTATCCGCAAACAGCTTTCAATATGATCAAGGTATTGGAAAAAGCAGGATGTAAAGTGCATTACAATCCGGATCAAACCTGTTGCGGACAGCCCGCTTTTAATGCCGGTTTTCAGGATGATGCCCGGGAGGTTTGTACCAAATTCCTGAAAGATTTTAAAGGCTCAGGATATATTGTAGCCCCCAGTGCCTCCTGCATAGGTTTTATCCGGAATTATTATCCGCAATTGTTCGATAACTCTTCTTTCCATAATGAGGTAAAAGAACTACCACAACGCTGTTTTGAGTTCACTGAATTTCTGATACAGGTATTACAAATAGATCAGTTTGGTGCCTCCCTCCATACCAAAGCAACGTATCATGATAGTTGCGCTGGTTTAAGAGAATGTAAGATCAAGGAAGAGCCCCGGCGTTTGCTGGCCAATGTGGCCGGGCTCGAACTGGTGGAAATGAATGATGTGGAAACCTGCTGCGGATTCGGAGGCACTTTCTCCGTAAAATTTGAACCCATATCCATTGGCATGGGTGATCAAAAAGCGTTGAATGCACAGGCCACCGGCGCCGAATGTATCATCTCCACCGACCTGTCCTGCCTCATGCATATTGATGGCGTTATTAAGGCAAAAGGTCTTCCCCTGCAAACCATGCATATTGCTGATGTGTTGGCGAGTGGCTGGTGACGCGAGCGAAGTGGTAAGTAGTAAGTGGTAAGTAGTAAGTAGTAAGTGGTAAGTAGTAAGTGGTATGAGGTGTGAGGTGTGAGGTAGTAAGTTATAATATGTAGGAGTCAACTCGGCAAGGGTATAATTATTTCTGTTTTTGTAAGAAAACGGCCAATTTTAGTCGGGCGAAAAATGGTACCCCCGGCGTAAAGTGAATTTCACTTACAGGCGCCGGTTCATTTTTCAAACGTGTTTCTGTGTCGAACTGCGTTTCATTCCAACTGGTATTAAAGATATTCTCCACGGCTATTCCCAGCTCATACTTTTTCTGCGTATAATTTATTGAAAGATCAGTAATGTTATAACCTTTAGCTGTAACCGAATAGTCCTCGTTGGCCGGACGGTTCTGCATGAACCTGAAGCGCAGGCTGCCATTCCATCCAATACCCGCTTTAAAACTCAATCCACCTGTGCTGGTGATCAAAGGGGCCAATGGGATATAATTCTCGCCTTTAGGTGCTTCCATGCTACGTGGGCGGGCCATATTAATATTCAGGTCTGCAAACAACCAGTTATTGATCTGATACCGGGCAGAAAGATCAAACCCCAACCGACGGGTTTTCCCACTGGGTTCTACAATACCGGCATCTCCCACATATACAAACTCCTGATCAAGGAACAAATACCAAAAGGCCATATTGAAGAGTATTTTTTTACCCGGTTTCCAGATCCATCCAAGATCTGCGCCGAAGGAGGCTGGTAAAATTTCTGTGGCATTGTTATAAATGATCACCCTTGTATCGTTGCTATGAAAGCCTTTACCTGTTTTCAGATAGAGTTGATTCCTTGAATTCAATGTGTATTGAATATTAAACTTAGGGCTGAGTATCCATTTGTTTCTTCCTGAAGGTTGCTGATTTGCTATACGATCCCGGTAACCAAAGCTGAAGTGGTCGAGCCGGAAGCCGGCATTAAATAACCAATGCTGCCTGGTGAATGATTGGTCGGTATACAAGAAGCTATTCCATTCTTTTATATCTCCGAATTGAATACGTTCCAGGATCGTATTACGGTTTATTGTATGCGATAATTCGCTGCCTTGTGTTTTGTCGGCTCTGAAGCCCACTCCATAAACGGATTCTATTGCCAGCTTACCCAACTCCCGCTTAAGGATCAGGTCGGCCTGATACCCGGCAATATCACGCCCTTCCCGTTGCCTGATCTGGTCGCCATTGATGGGATCGTTCAGAAAAAAAGTAAAATTAGAGTGAAGGTTAAAATTATATCGTGAGTAGTACAGTTGTTGCTGAAGGTGATCTCTGCTGTTGAAATAGGTGGCGAGTTTAATACTGGCATTCGCACGACTGGTATATCCCCCTTCTGTACTATCAATAAAGCCAAATCGTGAAATGGCTCCGGAACGAACCGCCCGCTCAGGTATTTGGCCGGAAGCATCCCAATCACTATTTAAAAAAGAGCCAATAACGGTAAGCTTTGATCTTGTACCAACGGAAGTATTCGCTTTTACGAAAAGATTCAGCCGGTTAAAATGCTGGGGCGACTCAAAGGGACCATCAGAATATAATAACTCTCCGCCAAAGTATGCATTGGTTCCTTTTTCCTTTTGTTTTAGTGATAACAGATCTACGAGGGCAAGGGCTCTGACTGTATTGAATTGTCCCCCTTCCAGTTTAAAGGTACTCTGTTCAAGTCCGTTTAGTGTATTCAAACTTACATAACCGGCTGTGCCCAGATTTCCCCGGTTGGAATAATAAGGTCCCTTGCCGTAATCTATGGTACCGGTTAACTCAGGGATTAGAAAATGCAGGTCGGCATAACCCTGCCCATGCGCATGAGAAACCATGTTTACAGGCAATCCATCTACAGTAATATTGATGTCAGTGCCATGGTCTATATCAAATCCCCGCAGGAAAATCTGTTCCGCCTTACCACCTCCCTGATGTTGCCCGATAAAGAGACCAGGTACCATTCTTAGTTGATCCTGAGCCGAGCGTACAGGCATCAGATTCAGATCCAGTCGGCTTAATGTATGAAAATTATTTCGACCGGTTTTGTTAGTGATCACCACTTCATTCATCATCACAGGACCCCTTTCTAATTCCACCTGAATGGGTAGTGCGTTCTCTGGATGAACGGAGATGTCCTGTGATTTATAGCCAATGCAACTAATATACAAACGATATACGCTACGCTGCATTTGCAGATTGTACAATTCCAGCCGGAATTTTCCCCGCATATCACTTACCCCTACCATCTTCTTGTCTTCAGTTGAAATATATGCCAGTTCGATCGGCTCCCGGGTTTGCTTATCAATGATAACACCTTCAGCTATGGTCAATTGTGCCATCACCGTACCTGATAATAGGAAAAAAAACAGAAAAAATATGCCCGATGCGGGATATTTCATGAGGTGTTTTATATTAGTTATGATATGAAAATAGGATTTTGAGTTAAATAGACAAATGATTTTGATTAGTGGTTCATGTAGATTGGTGATAGGGACGAGTTGTAGGTTGTGGGTAGTAGGTTATAATTAGTAAGTTGTGGAAAACGGGAGCCAAATTTTATGCTATAAGTTTCTTACGTGTTAGTTTTCTCAATAATTTTGATGCCCCAACCACCTAAACCATACAACTTACGACTTACACCGCAAACCTCATACCTCACCCCCCATACCACTAAATACTCATCACTTAAAACATCCTTCCCCCATGTCTTACTGGCTCGTAAAATCGGAACCCTTCAAATACTCCTGGGATCAATTCGTTAAGGATAAACAAACCTTCTGGGATGGAGTGCGCAATTATGCGGCACGCAATAATCTCCGTTCCATGAAGAAGGGTGATAAAGTACTCTGGTATCACAGCAACGAAGGGCTGGAGATCGTGGGTATTGCACAGGTGGTGAAGGAATCCTACCAGGATCCTACAACCGATGATACGGCCTGGCTGGTGGTAGACCTTAAGCCGGTAAAAAAACTAAAGAACCCTGTCAGTCTCGCACAGGTAAAAGCGGAAAAACGATTGGAAGGCATTGAATTGGTCCGACTCGGCCGGTTGAGCGTACAGTCTGTAAAGGAACACGAGTGGGAGATCATTATGGAATTGGCCGGGGAGAAATAGGTTCCTGAGGCTCTTGTATAAATTTTAGCATACCTGTTAGGTTACCCGCTTCGGGTATAACGTATAAACCGGAAATAGCTTCCGGTTTTTTTATGCCTTTGTGCAATCGTCGCATAAATGCATCTTATCAACGTTCACTAAAAAATATAGCCATGAATTGCAAACCTGTTTTAGCAACAGCCCTGTTGCTCCTGTCTCTTATTGCCTGCAACGACCAGCGGAAATCATCGCGAACGGTGATGACAGATTCAGCAGCAACACAAAATTTGGAGATGCGTAAGCCACCCGAAACGCAACGGACAGCAGATAATGAAGAAAGCAAGTTCACGCCTCCGGTAATAGTTAGGGATGAGGAGATAAATGGTATTGCCGACCCCAATACGGAAGAATATGCTGCTATAGTGGAGAACGATTTTCAATCACCCGCACAGTCTCCATTATCAACATTTTCCATTGATGTGGATGAGGCTTCTTACAGTAATGTGCGTCGCTATATAATGGGAGGGGAACTGCCTCCTCCCGGGGCCGTGCGTACCGAAGAAATGATCAATTATTTTGATTATGTGTATCCGCAGCCGGCCAGCGATCAGCCTTTTGAAGTGATCACCGAAGCCGCTCCCTGCCCCTGGAATAAAGAACATCGGCTGGTGCATATTGGCTTGCAGGGGCGCATCATTCCAACAGAAAATCTGCCGCCCTCCAATATGGTTTTCCTCATAGATGTTTCAGGTTCCATGGATGAACCCAATAAATTACCGCTGGTGCAAACGTCTATGCGTATGCTAATTAAACAACTTCGTGCTAAAGACAAAGTGGCGATCGTAGTGTATGCTGGCAATGCCGGGCTGGTGCTGCCTTCCACCTCAGGCGACGAAAAGGAAAAAATATTGGCTGCTATTGATGATCTGCAGGCAGGTGGATCTACTGCAGGTGGGGAAGGTATTCAACTGGCGTATAAGGAAGCCCGTAAGCATTTTATGAAAGAAGGGAATAACCGAATCATTCTGGCGACCGATGGCGATTTTAATGTTGGCTTAAGCAGCGATGATGAAATGGTGCGCCTTATCGAAAAGGAAAGAGGCAGCGGCATATTTTTGTCGGTGCTTGGGTTTGGTATGGGGAATTACAAAGACAGCAAAATGCAATTACTGGCTGATAAGGGCAATGGGAACCATTCCTATATAGATAATATTCAGGAGGCGCAAAAAGTGCTGGTGAATGAATTCGGCAGCACCCTTTTCACAATTGCCAAAGATGTGAAGATCCAGGTGGAATTCAATCCGGCCCTGGTAGCGGGCTACAGACTTATCGGTTATGAAAACAGACTACTGGCCAGCGAAGATTTTAATGATGATACCCGCGATGCCGGGGAACTGGGTTCGGGTCATACGGTTACGGCCTTGTATGAGGTGATTCCGGTAGGAGTGAAAAGCCCCTTTATTCGCTCGGTGGATCCGTTGAAATATCAATCTTCCCCTCAAAAGGAAGTCAATTCAAGTGAGTTAATGACTATCAAACTGCGGTACAAAAAACCGCTTGGAGAAAAAAGCGAGCGGATCACCCGTTCGATAGCAAACAATAATACGACCCTGGCTGCCAGTTCCGAAAATTTTCGTTTTGCCGCTTCAGTAGCCGCTTTTGGTTTGCTGTTACGGCAAAGCAACTACAAGCAGGAAGCCAGTTATGATATGGTTTTAGCATTGGCCCGTTCAGCCAAAGGTGCTGATGATAATGGTTATCGGGGCGCATTTATTCAATTGGTACAATCGGCCGCTTCATTGGCAAAAAAATAGTTGGTTGGAACTACCGGTATCAGGAGGTATGGTCGGAATGTATGGCTTCAAATGATACATTTGTAGGATGAAAAATCTGGTCATACTCTCCGGTGCCGGTATCAGTGCTGAAAGCGGTTTGAAAACCTTCCGCGACAGCGATGGCTTGTGGGAAGGTTATAAGATAGAGGAAGTGGCTACGCCGGGTGCCTGGCGAAAAGATCCGAAACGGGTATTGGAATTTTATAATTACCGGCGGCAAAATGTATTGAATGCCCAGCCTAATGAAGCGCATAAAGGATTGGTTCGTTTGGAAGAACATTTTCGGGTACAGATCATCACACAGAATATCGATGACCTGCATGAACGGGCCGGAAGTACGCACATCCTTCATTTGCATGGGGAGATCCTGAAAATGCGCAGCGAGCAAAATGAAGACCTGATCTATCCCATAACAGGTGACATCAGGTTGGGAGACCTGGCCGAGGATGGTGCCCAACTGCGGCCGCATATCGTTTGGTTCGAGGAGCCGGTTCCGCTCATCCAAAAGGCCATGCAATTAGTCGAACAGGCGGATATTCTGGTCGTGATCGGAACCTCATTGGTGGTTTATCCGGCGGCCGGACTTTTGCATTATGTGGCAATGGAAATTCCTAAATTCATTCTGGATAAACACATTCCGGTGAGCGGGGAGGTACCCCATCTTACAGCGATCGAAATGCCTGCGACTGAAGGCATCAGGGAACTGGAAAAAATGCTGCAGCAATATTATTAAGACTTTTCACCGCCTTCGGGTCCGAAGAAAATAACCCAGGTTGCAAAATCTTTGCTGAATCGTTCGAAATGATGTTCCATTCCGGCGGGAACAAATAAAACATCTCCTGTTTTACATTCCTGAAACTCTCCATTACGTTCCAGAATACCTTTTCCGGAGGCGATCACATAGAGTTCATCCTGACGGTGGGGTGTTTGGTAATCTACTTCCACCGGAGCATAATATTCTACTGTTAAACTGCCATGATGCATCATGGCTACAAAGGGCATGTCCTTTTCTTCCGATAACTGGCGGATGGCATCCTCCAGCCCCGACTTGAATGGTATCATAAAATGTGGTTTGTCTCGCTAAACCGCACCCCATGCTTTTCCAGTTCTTTCAATACCGGTGTGTAAATGCCGGGCAGAACAGGAATGTGCAACCCTTTTTCACTGATTTTTCCCTGTAAGATCAATTTCGCCGCAATACCCAACGGCAATCCAACGGTTTGTGCCATTGCCGTGCGTAACGGGTCTTTTCCTTTAACAATTAAACAGCTACGGGTGGCATGTTTGGTAGCCCCAATGCTGTATTCAAATTCATGCAGCATCACGATCATGTCTTTGTCATTTGCTCCCAGTGCCAGTTTTCGTTCCATGGCAAACTGCAAAACATCCATCGCACAGCACAAGCCTTTATTGATCAGGGTTTCATTATCATCCATTCCTAAAAAGAATAATTGTTTCATGGCCAGATTGGCTTCATGCATCTGTTCTGCAACCGTAGCAGCGGCAGTGGTTTTTACCTTATCCAGATTCACATTCTTCAGATTTCCATCATCATCAACAGCCATGAACTCTTGTATCTCAGCTCTGGAATCTTCCTCCACATTCTCTTCTGCTTTTAATAATTCCTGCAGTTTCTCCAACAGCTCTTTTGTTTTTGTCAATCTGCTTGTTAACTGCTTTTCAAGCCAGTCAGAAAATCCATGTTTGGTCAGATGTTGCTGAAAGAAAGCTTGAAGGGTGAGGCCATCTGTTTCATAGGCCGGTGTTTCATCGGTCAGTTTGAGGTCGATCACATGCTTCCATCCAAAACTGAATTCCGGATAGCGCAGGGTGGTGCGGATGAAAGTATTGGCCTTTTCCAGGCCATAAAGCGTCATATAACTCAATGAATCACGGTTCGGATACCAGGCCAGATTCGGGAGGTCGGGAACGGCTACAAGGCGATTGGCATCAAAGAGGTCCTCATACTTCATCCTGATGATACTATCATTCAATTTGAACTGGGCTCCGGCTTTGCCCGCCTGTACAATATTCCGGGGATTCCAGCTTATCTTATAATGCCAGGGATTATCATCACTTTCAGGAGCTACCAAACCACCGCAATGCGAAACAAAGGAATGGATCACACCGCCTTTTTCCTGAATTTCATTGATGAGCTGCATCGCACTCATATGATCTATTCCGGGATCCAGACCCATTTCACAAAGAAAAAGCAATCCTTTCTCTTTTATGGCAGACTCCAGTTCTTTGATAGCCGGATCGATGTAAGAAGCCGTGAGTAGATTTTTTGAATAGTGTACACAATCGCGCGCCACCATGATATGCAGGTGGGGGGGCAGCAATGAAATAACAATAGACGCCTCTTTAATCAGCGCCGAACGTGCCTGATCATCTTCCACATTTAACCCCACTGCCTGAGCACTGGAACTGTTGCCGATCTTGGTACGGGCCATATTAATATCGCCATCGGCCACAATTAATTTCCATTGTAATTCCGCTGTTTCTTTTACTAAAAATTCGATCAGACAGGTGGCTGATTTCCCGGCGCCAAAAACCACGATTGTGTTCATAAAACAGTAATATAACAGCAAGTTAAAGAATAACTGCTGATCAACACCTGCGTTTTTACGTCGGGAACCTACGAAACCGGCATTATTTAATTCGTACCCGTTACGAATTCACTGGAACCGCTCGCTTCAATTTTACCAATGGAATAGGATACTTTTACACCACGGCTGGATCGTTCAACCGGTATGGTTTTCTGTTGACCCGCTGGTACCGAAGCAATAATAATTGTTTGGTCGCGTACCACTTTATTTTCAGGCCCCAGATAATGTACAATCACCTGCATCATATCAATTTCATACAGACTATTGTTGGTAACAGTGATCTCCAATCCTGAAATTCCACCCAATACCCCCACTTTATATTTGTTGGCTTCTACCTGAATCAGCGGCAGTATTTTGTCACGGGAAATTAAAGGTGCAGATGCTTTGGGAATCGGGACAGGTATAGGAATGACGGTAGTTTTATCTGATTCGGTTTCCGGAGCAGTTATTTTACCCGACTCCACCGCTTTTAGTTGTACCGCCGCAGTGGCTACCGGGCGATCCTGACGGGCATTGTTTTTAACGGCTATTGAAGGAGCGGGTAGCACCGTTGGTGGTTCTGCCTGAATTATGGATGGAAGCACCTGACTTTCAGTGGAGCGGTCCTGGGTTTTCGTTATGGCTGCAGGCAGGTCTTTTTTATTTTTGATGGCTTCCACACGGGCCTGCAAATCTTTCTGTAACTGGCTTTGCTGACTATTGTTTAACATCAATCCGATAATAACGCCAGACAGCAGAATGATCACCAGGACCGCCGCTTTCAGTAAAAGAGAATTCCCGGGCAATGAAGTGCCGCTGGTAGATAGATAGGGCTTTGCAGGCTGCTTACTGGGCGCTAATAACGATTCATCGGACTTGGTTTCAGGCGTTTTTGGAAAAGCACCCTCTTTCTCAAAATGTGGTTGTATGGGTTCCCGTTGTTTCTTCTGAGGGGTATTTGTTTGCGGCTCCACCGTAGCGGGGTGGGGTGTATCGGTACTGCTTACCGGCCTGCTCACAAAGATCTTCGCATTGCTGATGGGCCGGATGATCGCCGGAGCATTTTGTTGCGGCACTTGCGGAACAACTTCTTTTGGCGGGTTCTTTACTTCGGCTGCTACTGAAACGGATTCCACCGGTTTCTTTTTGTAGAAGCGGTCAAAAGGTTGCTCTTCCACTATAGGAGCCAGAGAAGCCAGCTCCGGCAATTCACCAGGATACCTCCAGCCGGCGCTTTTTCCCTCTACCCAAATGAGGTCGTAGGGTTTGAAGCCCTTTGCCCGTATTTCTTCCAGTGAATACGGCCCGGTTTGCTTGTTGTCGCGAAGTAACAGATAGGTGCTCATGTTCCGATTTTTAAATGGATCGGGCACGGATGGAGTGTTTTTCGGGAGGGGACAGGATTGGGGGACGAAAACTAACACCAGACAAATGCGATTTTTATGCCAGAAATAGAAGCAGAATTGTTATAAAAAACAGAAGCTTTCGGAACCTTGAAAATACCGGAAAAAATGGGGGAAAAACTATGCACAAAAGTGGACAAAAAACGGGCTCTTTTATCAGGTGTTACGGCATTAATAAGATAGATTTGCCCACCTTCTTAAAAAGGGTAAAAATCACCCGAAAAAAAGAGACAGAACACTTGTATGGAACCCAATTTTACACCAGAAGAAACGAACGATCAGAACCGGATCATACCCGTAAATATCGAGGAGCAAATGAAGACTGCCTATATCGACTATTCCATGTCGGTTATTGTGGGTCGTGCGCTTCCCGATGTGCGGGATGGATTGAAACCTGTTCACCGCCGCATTCTTTTTGCTATGAATGAGCTCGGGGTGAATCACAATAAACCGTATAAGAAATCGGCCCGTATTGTCGGGGAAGTTTTGGGTAAATACCATCCTCACGGCGACAGTTCGGTATACGATGCCATGGTACGTTTGGCCCAGGATTGGAGCATGCGTTATACCATGGTGGATGGGCAAGGTAACTTCGGAAACCAGGATGGCGATGGTCCGGCGGCCATGCGTTATACGGAGGTGCGTTTGCAGCGTCTTGCGGAGCATATGCTGGACGATATCGAAAAAGATACGGTAGACTTCCAGCTTAATTTCGACGATTCTGAAAAAGAGCCTACCATTCTTCCCACCCGTATTCCGCAATTGCTGATCAATGGATCCAGTGGTATCGCTGTAGGGATGGCTACGAATATTATGCCTCATAACCTTACCGAAGTAATCGATGGTTGCGTGGCGTATATTGATAATCGTGAGATCACAATTGAGGAGCTGATGCAATTTGTTAAGGCACCTGACTTTCCTACCGGTGGTATCATCTATGGAATGGAAGGGGTGAAAGCGGCCATGCATTTCGGACGGGGCAGGGTAGTGGTAAGAGGTAAAGTGAATATCGATACCAAGCCCAGTGGTCGGGAGCAGATCGTGATCACGGAAGTACCCTACCAGGTGAACCGTGATGCCCTCACCAATCGTATTGGTGAACTGGTGAATGAAAAAGTGATCGAAGGTATTGCACACGTCAACAACGAATCAAATAATAAAGAAGGTACCCGTGTGGTGATCGATCTCAAGCGCGATGGAAATGCGAATGTGATCATCAACCAGCTTTTCAAATTAACGGAGCTGCAAACTTCCTATGGTATCAATAATGTGGCGATCGTAAAAGGCCGGCCGCGTACATTGAACCTTAAAGATTTTATTTCGGAGTTTGTAGAATTCCGTCATGAAGTGGTGGTGCGTCGTACCCAATTTGAATTAAAAGAAGCGGAGAAGCGGGCGCATATTTTACAAGGCTATCTGATTGCACTGGATCACCTCGATGAAGTGATCGCCTTGATCCGCAGCTCGTCCACACCGGAGCAGGCCAAAGAAAACCTGATCAATGCCGGATGGGGACTGGATGAAATACAAGCCAAAGCCATTCTGGAATTACGCTTGCAGCGTTTAACAGGTATGGAGCGCGAGAAGATACGTGAAGAATATGATGAACTGATGAAACTGATCGCTCACTTGCGTGATATCCTGGCCAATGAGTCGATGCGTTATGATATTATCAGGAATGAATTGATCGAGATCCGGGACAAATTTGGCGATGAGCGTAAAACCGAAATTACCTATCTCGATAATGAGGTACGGATCAAAGACCTGATCCGTGAGGAAGATGTGGTGATCACCATTTCACATCTGGGATATATCAAGCGTACTTCTGCCACTGAATACCGTCAGCAACGACGCGGTGGCAGGGGAGCAGTAGGAGGGAAAACCCGTGAGGAGGATTGGATCGAGCACCTGTTCGTGGCGTCTACCCATCATACCATGTTGTTCTTTACGGAAAAAGGACGTTGTTACTGGTTGAATGTGTATGAGATCCCCGAAGGAGAAAAAACCAGTAAAGGACGTGCCATTCAGAACCTGATCCAGATTCCGCCCGACGATAAAGTACGTGCGATCCTGGATGTAAAAGATCTGAAAGACGAAGACTTTGTAAATACCCATAATATCGTTCTTTGCACGAAAAAGGGAATTATCAAGAAAACAGCGCTGGAAGATTTCAGCCGTCCACGTCAAACAGGGGTAAATGCCATCACCATTATTGAAGGCGATGAATTACTCGAAGCCCGTTTAACAGATGGAAATTCCGAGATCATGATGGCGGTGAAAAGCGGCCGTGCCATTCGTTTCCCGGAAGAAAAAGTGCGCGCAACCGGTCGTGGTGCTATTGGGGTAGCCGGAATTGAAGTAGATGAAGCCGGTGATGAAGTGGTTGGTATGCTTTGTGTGAATCCTTCCGATAATGGCAGCAAAACCATATTGGTGGTGAGCGAAACAGGCTATGGTAAACGCACACAGGTGGAAGAATACCGTATTACCAATCGTGGTGGTAAAGGAGTAAAAACCATCAGCGTAACGGAAAAAACAGGGGCCCTGGTCGGTATGCTGGAAGTTTCGGAGAAACAGGATTTAATGATAACTTGCAAGAGCGGTGTAACCATCCGGATGCCGGTATCGGGTATCAGTGAACAGGGTCGTGCCACCCAGGGAGTGAAATTGATCCGTTTGGATGAAGGAGATGCCATTGCCGCCATTGTTCAACTGGATGAATATGATGAAAATGGCAATGGAACAGCCGAAACCCCGGAAAATGCCAGCCCCGAAACGGCCACGGAAGCAACGGCAGATAATATGTTAAATAATGGCGACGATACAACCGGTGAAACGCCGGAAGCATCTGAACCCCAAAGTGAATAAGTTAATCAGTATCGCATCTTAAATAAACAACAATGAAAAAACTGATCATTCTCCTGACGATTGCCCTCAGTACGATGAACCTGATGGCCCAGAAACTGGACAAGGCTAAAGATTACCTGACGAAAGGAAAGCTGGCTGAAGCCAAATTAGAGATCGATAACTTCCTGAATGTTGAAAAGAACAAAACCAGTTCAGACGCCTGGTTCCAGAAAGCCAAGATCTATATCGCAGTTTCCCGTGATGCAGCCATGAAGACGACTGTTACGGATGCGAAGAGTACCGCTTTTGATGCTATCAAAGAATATTATAAGCTGGAAAGTGCTGTAAAAGACAGCACCAAGCGTTATATCGCCATGATGATGGATGGTAATACACCATTGGTGGATCTGTACCGCGATTATTCTGCAGAAGGGGCCACTTTCTACAATGCTAATAATTTCGGCGATGCACTGGGCTGCTTCCAAAAGAGCCTCGATGTATTTGATTACCTCTACGAGAAAAAGATCATCAATCAGTCATTCGATACAACTACTGTTCTCTACACCGGTATCTGTGCAGAAAAGGCGAATAAACCTGATATCGCGGCCGTATATTATGCAAAGATCGCGGAGCGCCGCATCCAGAGCGATGGTTTTATTGAGATCTATAAATGGCTGGCCGATTACCATGCCAAGAAAGGGGATGTAGCAGCAGCATCTAAGTTTGTAGATCTGGGACGTAAAACCTATCCCGGCGACCAGTTCTGGGATGCTTTCGATCTGGATATGGTAAGAGAGAAAGGTACCAAAGACGAGCTCTGGAAGAAATATGAAGAGGTGATCGCTAATAACCCTGAAAATCATTTATTCCGTTTCAATTATGGGGTGGAACTGTATCAGACAGGTTACGATCCGGATGCCACCAAACGTCCGTCCAATTCTGCTGAATTGGTGGAGCGTGCAGCTACCCAGTTGAAAAAGTGTATTGAAATGAAACCTGATTATGCTTCTGCCTACATGGTAATGGGCCAGTTGCTGTACAATCAGGGGGTTGATATCAATAATAACGTAAAAGCGATCAAACTTCCCCAAGGCGAGAAACTGAAGCCGGAAGAGATCAAGAAGCGTGAGGAACTGAAAAAGAAAAAAGAAGAACTCCGCAAAGAAGTAGCGAAGAAGTTTGACGAGGCATTGCCATATTTTGAGAAAGTGGATGCGATCCTGGGTGGACAAGGAAAGTTGAAAATGGAAGATAAGCAATCCCTGAAGGATGCGTATGATCTGCTGATCATGATCTATGAGAACAAAGACAACAAAGAAAAAGCGGCTGAATACACAGAGAAATTCAACTCTGTAGATAAGAAGCATAGCTAATTAAATAGAGTAGTATTTGGGAAGAGAGCCGGTGACGGCTCTCTTTTTTTTGGTGTGAGGTGTGAGGTGTGGGGTATAGATTTGGTGTGGTGGATATTGTATTCTTAGAAGCGTGGCCATCTTTTTTCTGTTCC
>CAZKSY010000066.1:0-10004 GCA_964555605.1 uncultured Chitinophagaceae bacterium
GCTCTTTATTTTTTCTCCCGATTCTGCCGGGAATTAATTTGAAAATTTGATGATTTGAAAATTTGAAAATGATTGATGATAGCAAGCACTAATTTTTCAAATTAGCACATTTTCAAATATTCAAATTTCTTACTTACCAGCTGCCTTACCAGCCTTACGACGGATGTACTCACCCACGTACTTAACACCTTTTCCTTTGTATGGCTCTGGTTTACGCAGACCACGGATCTTCGCCGCTACCTGACCCAGTAATTGTTTGTCGATACCTTCCAGTGTGATCTGGGGGTTCTGACCCTTTTCCTGTGCGGTAGTTAAACTCAGTTCCTTGGGAATTTCGAAAATGATGTTATGTGAATAACCTAAAGACAGATCCAGCAGGTTACCCTGGTTGGAGGCTTTATAACCCACACCTACGAGTTCCAGATTCTTTTTATATCCTTCCGTTACCCCTTTTACAAGGTTAGCGATCAGTGCGCGGTACAATCCGTGCATTGCGCGGTGACGGATCTGATCGGTAGGACGGCTGATTTCAACCGTACCATCTTTTACTTCAACTGTAATATCACGATCGATATTTTCTTTCAATTCACCTTTGGGGCCTTTTACAGTTACCACATTGTCCTTATTCACAGAAACAGTAACACCTGCTGGGATTGTAACGGGCTTTTTACCTACTCGAGACATGATTATTCTATTTTAATATTTTTATGATTATCACCAACCGGTCAGCCTATAGGTATCGGCTTAATGTATCGGCAATGTGTCTTTTTGGCTATCAATTGCAGCAGACAAAACGATTAATAGATGTAGCAAAGAACTTCGCCACCTACATTCTGCAGCTTTGCTTGCTTATCCGTCATTACACCTTTTGATGTACTGATGATCGCCACACCCAGACCATTCTTCACACGCTTGAATTCAGCAGGGCTGGCATACTGACGCAGACCGGGACGGCTGATACGCTCGAGTGATTTGATCGCAGGCTCTTTGCTGGCTGCATCATATTTCAAGGCAATTTTGATAACACCCTGCTTGCTGTCATCTTCGAACTTGTACTTCAGGATATAACCCTGGTCGTACAGGATCTCTGTGATACGCTTTTTCAGGTTAGAAGCGGGGATCTCCACAATACGGTGACCAGCCATCTGTGCATTACGAACGCGGGTCAGGAAATCTGCTATAGGATCAGTTACCATTTTATAAAAATTATCAGTTTTAAATTGATTCGTGAAAAGCCGGCGGAACATTCCCTCTTCAGCAGATACTCACGTACTTATCTGCCAAACCGGTACAGGCTTACCAGGAAGCTTTACGAACGCCTGGAATTTTACCATTCAGCGCCATTTCGCGGAAGGTTACACGGGAAACACCGAAGTAACGCATGTATCCTTTCGGACGACCACTTAACTGGCAACGATTTTTCAAACGCACAGGTGAAGCATTCTTTGGAATTTCATCCAATTTCTGATATTCACCAGCAGCTTTCAATGCAGCACGCTTCTCAGCATACTGTGCTACCATGCGCTCTCTTTTACGTTGTCTGGCTTTTACTGATTCTTTTGCCATGTGTAATTGTGTATTTGATTTTAAATAACCTTTCGGTTACAGAATTAGTCCTTTTTTGCATTTTTGAATGGCATACCCATTTCCTTCAGTAACTCATAAGCCTCTTCATTTGTACCGGCTGTAGTTACAAAAGTGATATCCATACCTGTGATCTTATTTACCTTATCGATATCGATCTCAGGGAAAATGATTTGCTCGGTTACACCCAGTGTATAGTTACCACGGCCATCAAAAGCCTTCTCACTAACACCTTTAAAGTCACGTACACGGGGTAACGCTGTAGCGATCAAACGATCGAGGAACTCATACATTTTAGTACCACGCAGTGTTACGCGTGCACCGATCGGCATGTTCTTACGCAGTTTGAAGTTAGAAATGTCTTTCTTCGACATGGTAGCTACTGCTTTCTGACCGGTGATCATCGTTAACTCATCCAGAGCAATGTCGATCAGTTTTTTGTCAGATACAGCGCCATTCACACCGCGGTTCAGACAGATCTTCTCCAGGCGGGGAACTTCCATGATGCTGCCATAGTTAAAGCGTTTCATCAAAGCGGGAATAACTTCCTGCTTGTATTTGTTCGCTAATCGGGGAGTATACTTTGTTGTGCTCATGTTTCTATTCTTGGTGCAGATGGATTTTGCCATCTGCTGTTTGTTTGATTATAATTCAAAAGGAACGCCTGCAATCGGTAAGCCGGGCTTACTTGATCACTTCGCCAGACTTCTTGGCAACACGTACCAGCTTTCCATTTTCACGGGTGCGCTTCACCTTGCTTCCGCTACCGCTCTTGGCATCAAACAACATCACATTACTGATGTGGATGGGAGCTTCCTTCTTTACGATACCACCTTTGGTATTACGTGCAGAAGGTTTGGTATGACGGGTGATGATGTTCACACCTTCTACCAGCACACGTGATTTCTCCGGATATACTTCCAGAACTTTCCGTGCTTTTGCAGGATCTTTATCATCTCCAGCAATTACCACTACGGAATCACCTTTTTTAATGTTGAACTTTGGTTTGAATCTGTTGCTCATTTTATTTCGCTTTTGCGGTATTGGCCGCCGTTTATACTTTTATTTATTCCCGAAGAAGCAGTACTTATTACCTACCACTTCGCACTCCAGACTTCTTACAGTACTTCAGGAGCCAGAGAAATGATCTTCATATAGCCCTTATCGCGCAGTTCACGCGCAACAGGTCCGAAGATACGGGTGCCGCGAGGCTCATCACTGGCGTTCAGTATTACCACAGCGTTATCATCGAAACGGATGTAAGAACCATCCTTACGACGCAGTTTGTTTGTGGTACGTACAATCACCGCTTTTGCAACGGTACCTTTCTTAATACCACCTGCAGGGATGGCATCCTTAACGGTTACCACGATCTTATCACCGATCTTGGCGTAATCCTGTCCGCTGTTCCCCAGCACACGGATACACAATACCTCTTTGGCACCGCTGTTATCAGCTACATTTAATCTGCTTTCTTGCTGAATCATTTTATTTAGCTTTTAGCTGTTAGGCCCGCGCGTTGCGCAACTGCCTGAAATTTATTTTTCCTAATAGCTTACCCTCCCGGATAAGCCGATGCATTACTTCGCCTTCTCCACCACCTCAACCAGGCGCCAGCGCTTGGTTTTAGACAGCGGACGCGTTTCCATGATACGAACTACATCACCAATGGTGCACTCGTTCTTTTCATCATGTGCATGGAACTTTGTGGTCTTCTTCACAAACTTTCCATAGATAGGGTGCTTTACTTTTCTTTCAACAGCAACAGTAATGGTCTTAGCCATCTTATTACTGGTAACCACCCCGGTTCTTGTTTTTCGCAAATTTCTTTCAGCCATTTTATTCAGCTTTTGCTTTTAGCGGCCGTTTCACTCCGGCCAGATTGTTTTTTTAATTGACGCTTACACCCCCAACTGACGGCTGCGTAATACTGTTTTCAAACGCGCCAGGTCTTTACGCAGGTCGCGGATACTCATGGGATTCTCCAAAGGAGAAATCGCGTGAGCGAATTCCAGTTTTTTCAGACGCAGTTCATCTTCCTGAATTCTTGCTTTCAGGTCGGCTTCCGTCATATCTTTTATACTTTTTACAAAGTCAATTCGCTTTGACATGTTATTTCGATTTTGAGAATTTCGATTATCCTTGGTAGTCAGGGCGCACGATAAATTTGGTTTTGATCGGCAGTTTCTGAGCGGCCAGCTCTAACGCTTCTTTGGCTACACTCAGCGGAACACCATCTGCTTCGAAGATGATGCGTCCTGGCTCCACTACTGCTGCCCAGAACTCGGGGTTACCTTTACCTTTACCCATCCTCACTTCAAGTGGCTTACGGGTAATGGGCTTATCGGGGAATACACGGATCCACACATTACCTTCACGTTTCATTGCACGGGTCAATGCCTGACGTGCAGCTTCGATCTGGCGGTTTGTCATCCAAACAGGCTCCTGGGCTTTCAATGCAAAAGATCCAAAAGCAATGCTGGTACCACGCTTGGCCACCTCACGGATGCGTCCCTTCTGTGCTTTTCTGTGTTTGGTTCTTTTCGGCTGTAACATATATTTTAGCTTTTTAGCTTGATGCTGGGATTCTCATCCGCAGCCTGGTTATTGCTGAATTTGTTTCGGGCTACTCCGCCCCACCTATTAATTTCTACGATCTCTTCTGTCGCCACCACGGCCGGCACCACCACCCCGGCGATCACCACCACCGCGACGATCATCACGACGGGCAGGAGCATCTCCACGTCCACCCATTCCTTCACGACGCTCACCAGCACCACCTTCATTCTTACCACCTACCAGATTCGGGTTCAGATCACGCTTACCCAGTACTTCTCCTTTACAGATCCATACTTTAATACCGATCTTACCATAAACAGTAAGGGCAAATACATTCGCGTAATCAATATCCATACGGAGGGTATGCAATGGGGTACGACCCTGCTTGATCTCTTCCGTACGGGCAATTTCCGCACCACCCAAACGACCGGCTACTTTGATCTTGATTCCCTCCGCACCCATACGCAGTGCAGATGCAATCGCCATCTTGATAGCTCTCTTATAGTTGATACGATTCTCGATCTGACGGGCAATGGTATCACCCACGATCATAGCGTCCAGCTCCGGACGACGGATCTCGAGAATATTGATCTGTACATCTTCCTTACCTGTCAGTTTCTTCAACTCTTCCTTGATGCGATCTACTTCACCACCACCTTTACCAATGATGATACCTGGCTTAGAGGTATGAATGGTAACGATCAGCTTATTCAGCGTACGCTCAATAACGATCTTGGAGATACCGCCTTTATTGATACGGGCATTCAGGTAATTCCTGATCTTGTTGTCCTCGATCAATTTGGTAGCGAAATCTTTTTTGTTACCATACCAGTTAGATTCCCAACCACGGATGATTCCTAACCTGGCACCAATTGGATTTGTTTTCTGACCCATATTATGGTTTAAATAAGTTTTATCAATTAGTTTTTAACATCTACGATTAACGTAACGTGGTTACTGCGCTTGCGCACACGGTAAGCACGTCCCTGAGGAGCAGGAAGCATTCTTTTGATCGAACGGGCTCCATCCACAAAAACAGTTTTAACTACCAGCGTCGCATCGGCGGCACTTGCACCTTCATTCTTCTGTTCCCAGTTATTGATGGCACTTTTCAGTAATTTGAATAAAGGCATGGCAGAATGCTGCGGATGATGCTCGAGCAATGCCAGTGCTTTTTCAACACCCATACCACGGATCTCATCAGCCAGCAAACGCATACGGCGGGGTGATGTGGGATAATTTTTGAGTTTAGCTACTGCTTCCATTTCGATATTTAGTTTGTAGTTCAGGAGACCGCTTCATTCGTAAAAGCGCCCTTCCAAAACATATTAAGCTACTTTTTTACTTGAGTGTCCTTTGAACTGGCGGGTGGGGGCAAATTCGCCCAGCTTGTGTCCTACCATGAATTCCGTTACATACACCGGAATAAACTTATTCCCGTTATGCACCGCAAATGTATGCCCAACAAAGTCGGGAGTAATGGTGGAACGACGGCTCCAGGTTTTGATCACACCTTTCTTGGCTTTTCCGTCATTGATGTCCAGTACCTTCTTCTCCAGTTTGGAGGCAACATAAGGACCTTTTTTAATTGAACGAGCCATATGAATTTGAAAATTTGAATATTTGAAAATTTGAAAATGGGAGAACCTTATTTTTTGCGGAGTGGAAAACCATTTTCATTTTCTCCCCTCCTCTCTTTGGTTACTTCGCCAGTTTCTTACCGTCTTTACGCTGGATGATCAACTTATCACTTCCCTTTCCACGTGTTCTTGTTTTCTCACCTTTTGCATATTTACCGGTACGGCTTCTCGGGTGACCACCTGAAGATTTACCTTCACCACCACCCATCGGGTGATCTACTGGGTTCATCGCCACACCACGGTTGCGTGGACGGATACCTTTCCAACGGTTCACACCGGCTTTACCTGCTGTTTCCAGATTATGATCACTGTTACTTACCACACCCACAGTAGCTACGCAATTGATCAGGATCTTGCGTAATTCACCACTTGGCATTTTCAGTACAGCATATTTCTCTTCCTTGTTCGTAAGCTGAGCAGAAGTACCGGCACTGCGTACCAGTTTACCACCCTGACCAGGCTGCATTTCAATGTTGTGCAGGTTGGTACCAAGAGGCATGAATTTCATCTGCAGGGCATTTCCTACCTCAGGAGCTACATCATCTCCGCTGATAACGGTAGCGCCTACCTGAAGACCTTGCGGTGCCAGGATATATCTTTTTTCACCATCTGCATAATTCAGCAGGGCGATGAAAGCGGTACGGTTGGGATCGTATTCGATCGTAGCAACAGTAGCCGGAATATTTTTCTTGTTACGTTTGAAATCGATGATACGATACATCTGCTTGTTACCACCACCGATATAACGCATCGCACGACGACCCTGCGCGTTACGACCACCGGTTTTGGGAGCTTTCTCCAAAAGGCTCTTTTCAGGTGTATCACTTGTGATCTCTGCATAGGCATTCCCAATTCTCCAGCGGGTGCCGGCGGTCATGGGTTTATACTTCTTCAGTGCCATTTTCTTAAATTATTCGATTTATAAATTTATTCTGTCAATTGTTTGCGGTGTTTGACGCACCATTCTTTACAATGTAGTCTTCCCTTTTCAGGTCAGCTATTAAATGTTACCATATAGGTCGATGGTATCGCCTTCGGCTACAGTAACATAGGCTTTCTTATACGCCTGCTTCATTCCGGTAATAAAACCAGCTTTTGTAAAACGGCTTTTGCTTTTACCAGGAACCACCACCGTATTCACATCGATCACATTCACACCATAAAAGCTTTCAACAGCTTTCTTCACTTCCAGTTTGTTGGCCTTGCGGCTTACACGGAAAGCATAGGTGCGACGAGCATCAGTCAGCTTGTTGCTTTTCTCGGTAACGATGGGCTTTATCAGTACTTCAGAGAGTTTCATCTCTTAATGTTTTTAACGTTGAATTAATTTGCGCTTTGTTCAGTTACATCTTCTGCGATCATACGGGCAGTTCCTTCTGTGATCACTACTACATCAGCATTCACGATGTCGTAGGTATTCATGTCGGTAAACTGATAGCCCTGTACGTTTGGCAGATTGCGGAAGCTCAGGTACAGATTCTCATTCTCCTCAGGAGCCAGGAACAGTACTTTCTTGCTTTCAGCATTCAGTCCTTTCAGGATGCTTACGAACTCTTTGGTTTTAGGAGCGTCCATTTTCAGGTCTTCTACTACCAACAGATTGTTCTCTTTTACTTTATAAGAAAGGGCAGATACTTTTGCAAGTCCTTTTACTTTCTGATTCAGTTTGAAATCGTAATCGCGGGGCTTGGGTCCGAAAATTGTACCACCACCTTTGTAAAGTGGGTTACGGATATTACCCTTACGGGATCCTCCGGTACCTTTCTGACGGTGCAGCTTCTTGCTGGAACCTTTCACCTCTAAACGGGTTTTCACTTTATGTGTACCCTGACGCTGTGCAGCCAAAAACTGCTTAACAGCGAGGTAGATCACATGATCGTTAGGTTCTACGCCGAAGATCTCTTCAGGCAGTTCCACGGTACGACCTGTTTTCTTACCCTGTATATTTAAAACATCTACTTGCATGATGATTCAGTTAAAAAGTTTACTTCTGGATATATACAATAGAACCGATGTGACCGGGTACATTACCGCTCACAAGGATGTAATTCTTCTCAGCGAAGATTTTCACCACTTTCAGGCTTTTCACCTTCACGCGGTCACCGCCCATACGGCCGGCCATACGCATACCTTTCATTACACGGGAAGCGTCGGAAGAGTTACCTAATGAACCCGGAGCGCGCTGACGGTCGTGCTGACCGTGAGACTGACCACCCACACCATGGAATCCATGACGTTTAACGACGCCCTGGAAACCCTTGCCCTTGGATGTACCTACCACATCAACTTTCTCGCCTTCTGCGAAAATGTCAACAGTAATAGTTTCACCCAGCGCTTTCTCCATGGAACAGTCGCGGAATTCTTTTACAAACTTTTTAGCGGGAGTATTTGCTTTAGCGAAGTGATTTTTCTCGGCAGCAATAGTGTGCTTTTCCTTCTTATCGCCGAATGCTATCTGCAGGGCATTGTAACCGTCAGAGTCTTTTGTTTTAACCTGAGTTACAACGCAGGGACCAGCTTCAATGATGGTACAAGCTGTTTGCTTGCCATCAGGACTGAAGACGCTGGTCATCCCGATCTTTTTACCAATAATGCCTTTCATCGTATTTACAGTTTGTGCCCTGTAAGGTTAAAGAGACAGGTCCGATGAAAGTTGATCGGATCTTCAATCCCCGTTTGCTGTTGACCTTTTCCGTTTGTTCGCCGAGTATTTTGCAAAGATGAATTAAATCATCCGGGCTTTTCGGGAGGCCCGCCTTCGCTAAAGCTTTGGCGGACAATGGAAGTACCAACAGTAAACTAACCTCGAAGGGCTAGTTCATATTTAAATGTTGTTTAAATATTACCGCTTTTCAGCGGTACTAACTCAGCGCTGCTTTATGAACCACCAACGGCAGATCAGTTTGCAGATAAGTTGTTAAAGAGCTTATATGAAAAAACCCTGTAGGAATGTATCCACTCCGGCAGGGCTATTCGTCATGCTTTGATCTCAACTTCCACACCACTGGGCAGGTCTAACTTGCTCAGGGCATCAACCGTACGGCTGCTGGAAGTATAAATATCCAGTAAGCGCTTATGTGTGCTCAGCTGGAACTGCTCGCGACTCTTCTTATTTACGTGAGGAGAACGCAAAACAGTAAAAATTTTCTTATTGGTAGGTAAAGGAATAGGACCCGTTACCACCGCTCCAGTGCTGCGCACTGTTTTCACGATCTTCTCTGCAGATTTATCTACCAGGTTGTGATCGTAAGACTGTAATTTTATTCTAATTCGCTGAGACATACATCAAAAGCCATTTTTAGAATGGGGATGCAAAGGTAAGGGATAGCGGCATTTGTACAAAAGAATTAGAAAAGAATTTTAGGAAAAAAAACCTGATTGGGGAAAGCAGGTGGATTATGGCAATCAATTAACTGATTATCAACGTTATAAAACTTCACCAGCATTACAATGGTTTCCACATTGCAGCCGCTTTTTTCCGAAAATTGAGTACCTGAACCCGCGTTTCCCTCCCCTACTTTTCTCCAACAGCCGCGATCGCCACCACGGCTACCCCTGCTGCAACAGCCAATCCGGCACCTACTCCGGTGGCGCGACTGGTATAAAATCGGTCTCCCCGACCCTGAATCGCCCCGATCGACCCGGGATCCTGCCAGGCCTTATAAACCTCCGACACATAAAACCGGTGCTCCCGGGTAAATCCATCCCCACCCGATTCTGAAAAGGAAAAACTCAAGTAACTCCTGAAACGGAGTGGTGAGCCTGCGGCATCATAACTAATATATCGAACCCTGGGTTGCCCCTCCTGATCCTCGATCGGCTTTCGGGCGGCCTGCTCAAATGATAGCCGCACTAGAGGCCCATTGATTATCGAACTGGCTATTCTTGTCTTACGACTGCCCGGCGGAATGAAGTCCATCCCCTCCTGCTGCTTCCCCACGCCGGTTATGGCGGCCGATTGCACACTTACCCCTGTTCCAAGATTTAATGAGGTTGCGTCCACCCAACCATTCATCCGGATATCTGGCGAAAAGTAACTCCTCGCCTCCTCCCCCATGATCAGGGCCGAATGCTTCCAGTTCACCAAAACAGGACGAGCCATTTTATTAATGACCGTGATCGACACCGGTCCGTTCAATCCGTGGAAATCATATTCCACCCGAAGTGAATCCTGCTCCTCGGCAAATCGAAAACTGCTATCCATGCGGATATTCTCGCCGG
>CAZKSY010000066.1:10104-17279 GCA_964555605.1 uncultured Chitinophagaceae bacterium
TTCTCATCAGTATAGATGTAGCTGATACCAAAATCCCACCCTTTATGCAATTTGGAAAGCATCACCATTACCATGGTCATTTTTTCATTCAACCGCATCTTAAGGGTAAACTTCCGGAACCGCTGACCGGCATACACCACTTCTGCAGAGGATGAATCGACTGTTCCCCCTTTGATCTGCTCCGACATGGTGGTATAGAGAATTTCATTCACCTGCTTACTTACTTCGGCATAGTCGCCATCGGTGCTTTCATTGAATGCTGTTATGGTGGCATTCAAATAACTCAACGGTCCATTGTTTATGCTTAGCAGGGTACGGGTAGCCGAGGCATCTATCTCCAAACCGGTGGATTTCTCCAAGATCTTCTCCCCTCTATTGTTATTGGCGGCCTGACTGGCCGAGTCCAATATAGAAAACCCGTCGGGGACGGTAACCGTCCACCCCAATTCTTTAAATCGCAGCACTTTCTTTTCCTGTGCCTGTACAGCCAATCCTACAAAGAAACTAACTAAAAGTATTATAGATTTCATAGCCTGTGTTTAAGAATAAAGATTAAAATTTATCGGGTCACTTTCTTGAAATAGTGTGTATACCCATCCGTTATACCATGATCAACCAATAACATTGATTCCCCTGTATTCAAACTCACCCGACTGCGTTGCTGCAGCATGAGTTTATCCAATGTCATTGATTGTCCAAAATCCAATAAGAGGGCATTCTCCATATCCGCTAATCGCGATGCCGTCAATTTTCCTGTAAATCGTGGCTCATCATTGAGTCGGAGGGAATAGGTTGAATCCTGATTACATACAAGAGAAACAACTGTACCTGTGGCTGGAGCTACTTCACCGGTACCTGCCACGGAACGCAGCCACTGCCATTCTCCAAAAACGGTAGCAGATCCCGACGATCCCTGTTCCTGCGAATCACCCGTTTTGATACAGGAAACAAACATAAACCCGAAACAGGCAAGCATAAATAAAAATACCCGGTTATATTTCATACATCATGTGAATAGCACTGTAAATAAATTCTTTCAGGAATAGGTCAGGCCCCTAGCCACCCTTAATCCAACGGAAATATACAACCTTTCCGCCTTGGCTGATCAGGGTGCCGGTGTACATGCCGGCCGCAAGTTGACCTACAGCCACCTGCAGTTTTGTCAATCCGGTTAACGAATGGTCCCTCATCACTTTTATACCATTCATATTGGTGAGCGTTAGGGTGCGCCATTGATCAGATAATTTGAGGCCCTGCAGATACAATACCTGATCCACCGGATTGGGATAAAATCTGATACCCATTGCAGCAGCCGGGTCTGGATCGATCGCTGTAACTTTTTTATTAACTACAAAACTGAGCGTATTACTGACCAGGCGACGAGGTCCGGCACATGATACCGAACTGTTCAGGATCACCCGTAGCTTATCCCCTGTAGCCATCGGCTGGTAGTTGAGGTTGGGAGATCGGGCACTGGTTACCTCACGCCATCCATGCGTGCTGGTACTATCTTCCCAATCGAAGGAAGCAGCCCCTCCGCCATTGGTAAAATTCGCCCAGTAAAATGGGATATCTCCTTCCTCTACGGTGGTGAGTCCATTTAATTGTACCGCAGTGGGAAGGGTTGGATTGATGGTCATGGTCACTACATTACTGGTGTCGACAGGGTCAACGGAACAAACATTACTGGTTGTGATGATCACCCGCACCTGATCGCCATTCTTTAATGTATCGGTACGGTAAAAACGACCAATGTATGCGTCCTTTCCATTTACCTGCCAGCGGAAAGCAGGGCTGGCGCCACCCCAGCTATCCCATCCGGTGAAGGTTACCAAACTATCCTGACATACGGGATTCTTGTTTACATCGGCATAAGCACCAACCGGCTCCGCATTGCCTACTTCTACCTGCACCGTATCGCGATCCACACAGCCATTGGCGTTGGTTACTTTGAGATAGTAGAGTGCTGTGCCCCAATACGTTACAGATGGCTGGGCCATATCACTGGTATAATTATCCTGTCGGTTCGCTGTCCATGCATATTGCAATCCAGAAACAGCCGCTGTTCCAATGATCACTGCCTGATTGGGGCAGGTGAATTTATCAATGCCGGCATTGGCATCGGGCAACGACATAACAGTAATGGTTACTGTATCATAAGCATATACACCCCTGTCGTTATGCACGGCGAGAAAATAACGGGTGGTTACCGCAGGCTGCACCACCGGCTGCGGTGCATTGGAGGTAAACCCGACCGGAAAGGATGTCCAGGAATAGATCAAGCCGGAGGACACAGTTCCGATTTGCGCGGTATCCCCTGCACACTTCGAACGATCTGTTCCGGCATTGGCCAAAACAGGTACTTGCAGGGTAGCTGGATTCATTTTAAGCAGGAGCCCATCACCACCGGTAGCAAATGGAGGTGGTACAGATATATTAAAAAGTGTTTGAGGTGTGGTACCCCCGATATACATCCCCTTATTCAGACCGATAAACAGATCGGATTGCTGGGTGCGCAGCATTGAATATCCATTAATCGGACCATCCTGTGGCTCATAGCCGCTATTATATAGTTGTTTAAATTGTCCGGTAGTATCGTAACGGATCAGTAATAATTCATGGGGACCAGTCACCACCCTTCTCGAACTGCCATCAACCGACATCAGATCGAAATACCCCAGCGTTTGGTCGTTGTTCCGTATGGATGCAAGCAATTGCACATACCCACTATCCAGATCAATGCCGTACCCACCTCCATAATAAGGGTAACGTGAACCAATACCCCAGATCAATTTTCCTCCGGTATTTAATTTCAGGAGTCCGAAACCAGCTAAACTGTCGGTAGTTTGTACTGTGCCATCTGAATGCTTAAGCTCCAGGCGGCCTTTCTGACCAAAAGTAAAAAACTGCCCGCTTAAATATAACTGTCCAGCCGCATCTGTCTTCCCTGCCATATAACCCACCGATCCAAAACCGACTGTAGTCTTCACCTCATTATACCATTTCAAATGGCCTGTGGAATCGATCTTCATTATATAACCCTTATTATAAGCCACCGTACCGCCCAGGCTCATGGTACTGGCACTATCGGCATCAAAATACGTAACGCCCATCTCATAGGAGCCGGAAGTCATTAACTCCCCATTGGCGGTAAGGGTACCCGGCTCCAGACTATAGCTATTCACCGATTCATGATGCAGATATGACTTCCATTTCAAGCCACCATCGGCATCAATTTTAAGTATGAATTTGTTTTGATTATCCCGGGCGAAAGTGGAATTATTCATATTGTAGAGCTGCGTTACCGAGCCATTCCGTATCCAGCTCAGTTTTCCATTGAAATCGCCCTGTAACAGCACATGATGATCCTTAATGATAATATGATTGATCCATGCACCGATCACCGGATATCCGGAGAAGATCACGGTGTGATCATATAAAAGTGTATGCCACAGGTAATTTCCCTGTGGATCCATTTTGATCAGAAAACCTGTCGTGCGCTCCCAGGAGGGTATCGTATCAGAGGGAATGGACCAGAAACGGAGGGAATCGCCATTGGCAAAATGGAACCACTTGAGTGAATTGGTATATCCAGCCAGATAAATATTGCCCGCTGCATCAGTATTGACCGCAGTTAAAGCAGACTGCGTATTGGGTTCGTTGAACCGATGCATCCATTGCAACACTCCATCAGCACTGTATTTGCTGAGATAATAACTCCAATGATCACCCATGGGCTGTGAGAACCCGATCCGTGACCGCAGTTTGCCATTGGGAGCAGACTGACCAATTAACAAAAGTCCATCATCACTCGAAGCAGTCATTGAATGATATATCTGCCCCTGAACCTGACCGGTGGAATCGAGCGGGAAGGCATAATTTGTAGCAGCAGGTGTTGCGGGCTGATATACAAATACCGCATGGCTGTTAAGGGTATCGGAACATCCCTGTGCACTGGTACTGATCAATTGCACTGTTTTAATACCAGATGTGGCATATCCAACAGGCAAAGACCTTTTCGTTGTAGAAGAAGATATGGATGCGTCCTGATAAAAGGTCCATTTAAAAAACTGCGCATCGGTTGACAACGCGGTGAACTGTACCGCTTCAGTAACGGGTAAGTTAATGCGATTTGCCTGAAGTAATGATCTTGTTTTCTCCACCCGAATTAAATATTGCCCGGTGAACAAAGCCGTAGCAGTAGTATTCAGCCGGCTGGCTTTGATCCGGAAGTTTCCTGTTGCTGCAATGGAATCTGATATAAGTTGCACTGTTCCCCCGGTGCCCACAACTGATCCCCGAATGGTATTTTCAGCATCCAGCAATTCATACCGTACATTGGTTTCAGACTGCTGAATGGTAAAATAGAGTCGTTCGGAACGGCATAAAAAACTATCCGCTAAACTGGTAGGTAAATCAATTGCAGGTACAGGAATATACCTGAAACCGCTTTTGGCACCAGTGCCAAATGTAGTCGTAACCCGGACCTCTCCGCTGGCACCCTGATCAACGCGTGCATGAATTTCAGTAGGCGATTGTACTGTAAATGATAAGGCCGGCACTCCTCCAAATCGAACCGATTGCACTTCGGAGAAGTTCAAACCGGTAATGACCACTATATTTCCGGTGGCAGCTGAATCGGGGGTAAACCCATAAACAAATACTTTGGGATAAAAAGATTGATATTGGATGAGTGTATCGGTTCGGATGCCATTGTTTACAACCAATTTCACTGTATCATGTAAACGAAATGGATGGTGCACATAACTCGTGTTATAGTTGGTGCTGATCAGCGTATCGTTCAGGAACCATTTAAAACTGTAATGGGGTTTGGAATAGTTCCGCAACTGCACCACATCTGTTTGATGAGAACCCAGCGTATCAATATAAAAATAAGCTGCGGGTAAAGGGGTGCCGCCTCCATTGGTGGTAAGCTCCAGAAAACCGTGATCGCCACCGGCCCAGATCCGTTGTTCGCCCACCGCATAAAGCGTATTGTGTGGATGCCCGGCATACAGAAAGTCATTATCCCTGGGTAAAACCTCCCACACTTTACCGGAGTCGGTAGTTTTGAAGGTATAGTACAAACCACCCAAAGCGAAAGCCGTGCTATCGTTCACCCAAAGCAGGTCGTACCCATCAGGTGCAGAAGAAGCTTTTGGCTCATTCATCAATCGCCAGCTACTACCGCCATTCGATGTAAAATAAACAGCATTCTGCTGGTCATTATTCTCCTGCCGGATATACCCTTTTTGTGCATCAAAGAAAAAAACGGAACTCAACCGCTCTTGTGGTGGACGGATCACTTCGCTCCAGCTATTCCCGGCATTAGTGGTTTTCCAAAGTTTGTGCGAAACAGGATCCAGGCTATAGGCGAAAACATTGTTTACGTCAGGCGCATTGATACGATCAAAAAAACGGTCGGGATCGATCTTTACTGAAAACCATGACTTGCCCCGATCATTTGATTTGAGAATCCGGTCGCAGTCAACCGCATAACCGGTATTTCCATTGCCCGGGAAAACCATATCGGTGATGCCTGTTCGCAAAGCGAAGGCATTAAACTGGCTGTGAAAAATAAGTTTGAACGTATTACCTCCGTTGGTTGAGTACAGGATAGAAGGAACTAAACCATAATCACCGTAGGCGAGCAGCGTGTCTTTATGAAAAGCAATGACCCCATTGATCCCAAACCCGAACGTGAGGTTGACAGGATAACCACTAAAATCAACATTTGAATTGGTGATATATTTACGGATAAAGTGACGACCACTATCGGTGGTATATCCGAGGAATTTACTGAAGGCCATATATCCTTCACTGGAGGAATTGGGGAGCAGGCTGATTTTATGGAGGTGATTATTTTCGTCGAGGGTATCATAAGAAAGGGCCCGCATTTGTCCGGCACTATCATGGGAAATGATAAAAAACAGGATGGTACCGAAAACAAAGAGGATAAGCTTTTTCATGATGCCTACTAAAGTACAATGGTTATTTGAGAATTAAAAGCAGTTCATCACAAGGCCGTAAACCGTTTGATGATCCGGTAGAGCAGATACATAACGATCCCCAATAATATAATGCAGGTGGCCAGGGGGATTAAAAAGCTCAGCAGCGAACCGCCCACTGCTGCTATATTCTCACCCGAAGCGACTACCATATTGCCGGAACCAGCCGTAGTTTTAGTGCTCAGTAACCGTAAAAGGCCTGAGCCCAATTGAATGGTGCCTGCTGTACCGCCACCGGCAATAAGGGCAAGGGCCCAATGCCACAAGGACTCCTGACCTCCGGAGGGCAATATAGAGGCAGCCAACAGAGTACCGGCTGCCACAGACAATGGAGTTGCTATGCTGTCGAGCAGATTATCAATAAAAGGAATATAATAGGCTGCTATTTCCAAAACAGCCGCTACAGCAAAACAGATCAGAGCGGGTAAGCTCTCGATCCAGCCAAGCTCCTGGGGAAAATGATACCAATCGAAATAACCCGCCAGAGAGGCGGCGAGCAAAGGCACAAATATCCTGAACCCGCAACAGGCACTCAATGAAATCCCCAGCGCTATGGAATACAGGTAATCGATGAAATATTGGTTTACGGGATATCCTTTTTCGTTTATAGGTTCACGCGGCGACGCAGCGAAAGTTCAATTGTTATAATTTGTTTCACGCGGCGACGCAGCGGCTGTTGGTGTTAGATTCAAAATTTCACGCGGCGACGCGGCGATAGTTCATTTGATGTTTGCTATTTCACGCGGTGACGCGGCGACACAGTTTCAAATCGCACTCAACTTTTTTATATTCTCCTCCCCCGGGGTTACTAATAATGAACCCCTTCGGGGTTCGGTACAGCTCGATAAGGTAATCAAGGCTACACCCAACTTTTTCATTCTTTATTTTTCATTTTTTATTTTTCATTCCCCTGCTCCTCCGGGTTGCACCCCTTCGGGGTTCGGTACAGCTCGATAAGGTAATCAAGGCTACACCCAACTTTTTCATTCTTTATTTTTCATTTTTTATTTTTCATTCCCCTGCTCCTCCGGGTTGCACCCCTTCGGGGTTCGGTACAGCTCGATGAGGCAATCAAGGCTACCCCTCACTTTCTTATTCCTTATTTCTTATTCCTTATTTCTTATTACTTATCCCTCGCTCCCGGCGCACAATTAGTCTTTAAAAAGT
>CAZKSY010000067.1:0-16289 GCA_964555605.1 uncultured Chitinophagaceae bacterium
GAGTATTAATTGCCAGCCCATTTTTTCTTAATCTGGCAAGGTTTTTTCTTAAATTCAGTTATGCAACGAATTACGCTGATACTTTTTTTCTGTTTTGTCACCAGCATTGCCTGGTCACAATCTGCCACCGGTTCCTGGTATGGACGAGCCGATGTAAGCAGTGGCAATAACTATAACAACTATCTCGTGGAGTTGATCCTGAAGCAAAAGGGGGATGAAGTGGAAGGGGTGTTTGGTTATTATTTTAAAGACAGCTATCAGAGCTTTTTCGTTCGGGGTACATTTGATAAGCAGGCCCGGGAAGTACATATCAAGAATCTCCCGCTGATCCATAACCGGGCTGAAAGCAGAAACGGCATTGAATGTCCGATGAATTTTATCGGAACCCTTTTGGTCTCTCAGGTGAAAAGCACCCTCAATGGGTATTTCTATAGCGACGACAAATACAAGTATACCTGTCCGGAATTACGGGTGGTGATGCAGATCGATGCGGGTGAAACAAATCAGGATAGCATTTTACGCAACACCGTTGCCGGAAAGAAATTCTGGCAACCGCAGGAAGAGGATTATGTGATCACTAAACCCGGTTCCACTACTCCAACGATACTGGAGGCCGATCGGAACAAAGTGGTGGACCTGAAGGCCGATACCCGCAAAGAAGCCGATACCAGGGCCCTGATTCAACAATACGAAAAAAGGCAAAACACCTTTAGTAAAGACCTGGAGATCGAAGGCGATTCGGTGCGTATCAGCTTTTATGATAATGGAGATATTGATGGCGACAGCATCTCGGTATTCGTTGATAAAGTACCGGTACTCACCCGTCAGTCTATTTCAGCGCGGGCGCTTAATCTGTACCTTACACTCGACAGCACCAAGACGGTACATGAACTCAGCATGTTGGCAGAGAATCTTGGTAAATACCCACCCAATACTGCCCTCATGGTCATCACAGATGGCATTAACCGGTATGAAGTGTACTTGTCGAGTACGCTGACGCAGAATGCATCGGTGCGGCTGAGAAAGAAGGTGGTCAATAAGAAATAAGGAATAAGAAATAAGGAATAAGAAATAAGGAATAAGAAAGTGATCGGGTTGCTTATTTAACAGCTAACCCCGAAGGGGTTGAACAGCAAGTGAGGCAAGATACCCCTTCGGAATACGACTGCGGCGGTTGAGACCTAACACTTAAAACTAAAAACTTATCACTCAACACTCCCCACTCACCTCTTCAAAAACCGCTTCATCTCCCGCTCCGCATCCTTCTTCCTCAGCGAATCCCGTTTATCGTGGGTTTTCTTACCCCGGCCGAGGCCGATTTCCATCTTAGCAAGACCTTTTTCATTAAAGAAGATCTTCAACGGAATGATGCTATAACCCTTCTCTTTTATTTTCGCTTGTAATTTTCGCAGTTCTCTTTTGGTGAGCAAAAGTTTACGGTCGTGAACTGCTATATGATTGTTGGTGGTGCCAAAACGGTATTCCGCTATATGCAGATTTCGTACGTATAGCTCGTCTTTAAAGAACAGACAAAAGCTGTCTACAAAACTCACTTTCCCTTCACGGATGGATTTTACTTCGGTTCCCACCAATACCATGCCCGCATCGAATTTGTCGTCGATGGCATAATCATGATAGGCAGAACGATTTTGAATAGACATGTACAATCAGGAATGGACGCAAATTTACTGACATTGTCTCCAATAAATCTTTTTCCCGTAGGGAGTATTAAAAAAAGTTCGATCCGAAGTGGTATCCACCACCAGGATCTTGTATCCGGTCTGATTGCAGCTATCGCTCATGAGGGTGCAGATCTGCTGGGTTTTCTGCGCCCAGTTGGAGTCTTTGTAGGCCATTAAAACAATGGTGTCTCGCGACGTCGTATAATAATAAGAGGGAACCAGCGTATCTTTTTGTAACAGGCGGGTAACCTGCATTTCGCAAGGGAAATCCAATACTTTTTTGGTGGCCACATTAAACAGCATGAAAAGGCCCAGGGTCAGGACAAGCAGGAATATGGACCGTTTGTTTTTCATCAGTTGCAGTTTCTGAAATAGATCCTATTGCCAAAACGTGTTTTTCGGGCGGGGTCTGGCGTTTGGATGGTATCCACCACCAGGAATTTAAAATTGGAAATATTACAACTATCCCGTAGGATCTGGCAAAGGGCTGCTGTTTTAATGTCCCATAATGTATCCTTATAAGCCTTTAGTACGATGGTGTCGTTGGTGTAGGTAAATAAATGACCTTGATTGATCGTGTCTTTGCCCAGGTAGTACATGATCTTGTATTCGCAGGGGAACACATCCCATTTTCGAATAGAAGTGGCCACGTTTATGAAATAAAATACAAGCAGTAGGAGGGCGATTTTAAGAATGTCTTTCATGTTGCAATAAGGTTAATGGCAGAAAAACGGCCAGGATCATAGCAATGAGATCAGTCCTATCGATCAGCAATAGTTGAAATCCAGCCTGTTCCCATTCTACTGCTGACAAAAATAGCAGGCATATCGTTGCAATCCATCCAGTTTTTATTTTGGTGAATAAAAGCAACGCTGCGGTGAAGGCATAAGCCCAGCACATATCCGGCACCTGGAACAGGAGTCTTTCAGTCCACCAGTTTTCCGTTAAAACGATCAAACTTTTCTGCAAACCCAGCCACAGGTGTAAGGTGGTGACGGGTTTCCGGAATAGGATATAAATGAGAACTCCCGCCAGAAGCGGGAGTATAATATGAAGGATGATCAGCTTGATTTTCAACTGATCAGTTTTTGAATAAGGAAAGGACGGTAGCCAGTTTATCTTTCAATTCCTTCCGGTGTACGATGAAATCGAGAAAACCGTGTTCCAGCAGGAATTCGCTGCGCTGAAACCCTTCGGGAAGGTCTTTTTTGATCGTTTCTTTAATTACACGGGGGCCTGCAAATCCGATCAGCGCACCGGGTTCGGCAATATTCAGATCACCGAGCATTCCAAAGGAAGCGGAGATGCCGCCAAAGGAGGGGTCGGTCAGGAAAGATATATAAGGAACCTGTGCATCTGTGAGTTCAGATAATTTACCCGAAACCTTGGCGAGCTGCATCAGGGAAAAGGCACTTTCCATCATACGGGCACCACCTGATTTACAAATGATCATTAACGGGGTTTTGTTGGCCACACAATAGTCGCAGGCCCGGGCAATGCGCTCGCCCATCACACTTCCCAGTGAACCGCCGATAAAATCAAAATCCATACAAGCCACCACAAAGGGCTGGTCTTTGATCTTGCCGGCTCCAACGCGTATGGAATCGGTAATGTCTGTTTTCTTCCAGGTTTCTTCCAGTCGTTTCTGATAGCTTTTCAGATCGGTGAAGCCGAGATAGTCTTTCGCCCTGATCTCTTCGTACAGCACCGTAACGTCCCCATTGTCGAATAATATATCAAAATACTCGGCACTGCCGATACGATGATGGTAATTGCATTTGGGGCAAACAAAAAGATTCTCCCGTAATTCATGAATGGTGCAAATAAAACCGCAATCGGGGCATTTGCTCCATAAACCTTCGGGGGTTTCTTTTTTCTCTGCAGTACTTGTCAGAATGCCTTTTTTGATCCGCTTGAACCAACTGGTTTTGCTGTGTTCCGGGTGACTTTCTTCCCCGGCCAGGTTTGCGTCAAAATCCTCTTCTTGTCTCATTCGGTTGGATTTGGGCGGCTAAGATAGGGATTTTAGGATTAGTTACGTTCCATTAGCCCATATCTGATATAAATGCTTAGTAGATAAAATTTTAAACAAAGTCTGAAGTTTGACCCTACTGCTTTAAATTTGCGAAGATTTTGAAGTCGCCTTCTCTGAAGGTGCCCCGATTCTCAACCGGCTACGTTCCAAAAACAAACTGATTACAATGAAATGGTCTGAATTCTTCACTTCTTCGATCGGTAAAAAATTCGTAATGGCGCTTACGGGCATTTTTCTTATCAGCTTTCTGGTGGTACATGCAGGGATCAATGCCTGTATCTGGGCCATGGATGGCGGGGAGATGTTTAATAAAGCCGCCCATTTTATGGGAGCCACTGTAGTGGTGCGTGTATTAGAGATCGGCCTGTTTGTTGGATTCTTGATTCATATTATCCAGGGGATCGTACTGGAGTTGCAAAACCGTTCCCGTCGCGCCAAAGGCTATGCCATAGACCTTGGTAACAAGGGCAGCAAATGGTATAGTCGCAGCATGGGATTGCTTGGATCAATTCTGCTGATTTTCCTGATTATTCACTGGAATCACTTCTGGGTGCCCAGTCGCATCACACAGGCCGGTTTGAATGAAGTAACATTATCCAATGGCGTACATACCCATAATATGTTTGCGTTGATGCAGTCTGTATTTACCGAGGCATGGGTGGTAGCCTTATATGTGATCGCCTGCGCCTCTCTTTGCTGGCATCTGATCCATGGTTTCCAAAGTGCCTTCCGTACTATCGGGGTACACAACAATAAGTATTTGTCTTTGTTATCTGCTGTTGGCGTTGGTTATTCGGTGGTTATTTCCCTCGCCTTCGCCATGATGCCAATCAGTATGCATTTTGGCTGGGTAAAGTAATAGCCCAAACGCACGATACCTATAACTAAAAACGTAAACTCTTTACTTAATATTCTCCATATGCTTAATTCTAGAATTCCCGCCGGGCCTTTAGATCAGAAATGGGTCGATTATAAAGGACATTGTAAACTGGTGAATCCTGCCAATAAGCGCAAAATTGAAGTGATCATTATAGGAACAGGGTTGGCTGGCGCCTCAGCCGCTGCCGCACTGGGTGAATTGGGATATAAAGTAAAAGCATTTTGTTTTCAGGACAGCCCCCGTCGCGCCCACAGTATTGCAGCACAGGGTGGTATCAATGCCGCTAAAAACTATCAGAACGACGGAGACAGTGTATTCCGTCTTTTTTATGATACAGTAAAAGGGGGCGACTACCGTGCCCGTGAAGGAAACGTACATCGTTTGGCTGAAGTGAGTGCCAATATCATTGACCAGTGCGTGGCACAGGGTGTTCCCTTTGCCCGTGAATATGGTGGCTTATTGAGCAACCGTTCTTTTGGTGGTACTCAGGTTCAACGGACTTTCTACGCGGCCGGACAAACCGGACAGCAGTTGTTGATCGGCGCGTATCAGGCTCTTGAACGTCAGGTGGCCTTGGGTAATGTGACGATGTATACCCGTCATGAAATGCTTGATATTGTTACCATCGATGGCAAATGCCGCGGTATCATTGCCCGTGACCTCATCTCCGGAAAACTGGAGCGTCATTTCGGTCATGCCGTATTACTTTGTTCCGGCGGTTATGGCAACGTATTCTACCTTTCTACCAATGCGATGGGTTCTAACGTAACCGCCGCCTGGAAAGCCCATAGAAAAGGAGCTTATTTTGGCAACCCTTGTTTCACGCAAATTCACCCCACCTGTATTCCGGTAAGTGGAGACCACCAGTCGAAGCTCACGCTGATGAGTGAATCACTCCGTAATGATGGCCGTATATGGGTACCTAAAAAGCAGGGCGATACACGCAAACCCAACGACATTCCGGAAGAAGAAAGAGATTATTATCTCGAGCGCAGATATCCTGCATTTGGTAACCTGGTACCCCGCGACGTGGCCAGCCGTGCCGCCAAAGAGCGTTGTGATGCCGGTTATGGCGTAGGTACTTCCCGTCAGGCTGTTTATCTGGATTATGCCGATGCCATTCAGCGTTATGGAAAGATCGAAGCCGGTAAACAAGGCCTTTCTAACGTAGATGCAGATACGATCACAAAGATGGGTAAGGAAGTAGTGAAAGAGAAGTACGGCAACCTTTTCGATATGTATGAAAAGATCACCGGAGAAAATCCCTACGAAGTGCCAATGCGAATTTATCCGGCGGTTCACTATACCATGGGAGGCCTTTGGGTGGATTATGAATTGATGACCACCGTGCCCGGTTTATATGCCCTGGGTGAAGCAAACTTCAGTGATCATGGTGCCAACCGTTTGGGTGCTTCGGCCCTGATGCAGGGATTGGCCGATGGTTATTTTGTGATTCCTTATACTATTGGTAATTATTTAGCTGATGAGATCCGCACGGCTTCTATTCCTACCAATCATCCGGCCTTCGAAGCAGCAGAAAAAGAAGTTGCTGATCGCATTCAAAAGCTGATGAGTATTAAAGGAAAACAAACCGTAGAAAGCTTCCATAAACGCCTTGGTAAGATCATGTGGGATAAATGCGGCATGGCCCGTAATGCCGAAGGACTGAAGCAGGCGATCGAAGAGATCCGTGCTTTGAAAAAAGAATTCTGGAGCGATGTACGTATCCCCGGAGAAATAAATGAAACCAATCCGGAACTGGATAAAGCCAACCGTGTGGCCGACTTCATCGAATTAGGCGAATTGATGTGTATCGATGCCCTGAATCGTAATGAAAGTTGTGGTGGCCACTTCCGGGAAGAAATGCAAACGGAAGAAGGAGAAGCCCTGCGTGATGATGCGAATTACAGTTATGTGGCCGCCTGGGAGTTCAAGGGAGAACATGAGTGGAATTTGCATAAGGAAGAGTTGGTGTTTGAGGTAGCGAAGCCGAGTCAACGTTCTTATAAATAATACAGCTTAACCGCAAAGGCGCAAAGACGCGAAGACTTTTGCAAATCCATTGCGTTGCATTATGCTGGAGCTTTGAAACAATTTACATTTGATTTTTTATAAATAACGGTATGGAACATAATACGATTAACATTACGTTGAAAGTCTGGAGACAAAAAAATGCCCAGACACCTGGTAATTTTGAAAGCTATCCGGTTAAGAATGTTTCGACGGAAATGTCGTTTCTGGAAATGATCGATGTGCTGAATGAGGAACTGATCCGGGAGGGGAAGGATCCGATCGCTTTCGATCATGACTGCCGTGAAGGTATCTGCGGTATGTGTTCCATGCATATCAATGGCCGCCCCCATGGCCCCTGGCATGCCAATACCACTTGTCAGTTGCACATGCGTGCCTACAAGGACGGTGAAACCATCGTGGTAGAACCCTGGAGAGCGAATTCCTTTCCGGTGATCAAAGACCTGATGGTGGATCGTGGTGCCTTCGATCGTATCATTCAGGCAGGTGGATACATCTCGGTTAATACGGGTAATGCCGTTGATGCCAACGCCCTGCCGATCGAAAAAGATAAAGCTGATGCGGCGTTTGCTGCTGCGGCCTGTATTGGCTGCGGTGCTTGTGTAGCAGCTTGTAAAAACTCTTCTGCCATGCTCTTCCTTTCTGCAAAAGTATCGCACCTGGCATTATTGCCACAGGGAGCTCCCGAACGCAAAAATCGGGTGTTGAATATGGTGGCGCAAATGGACAAAGAAGGTTTTGGTGCCTGTACCAATACCGGTGCCTGTGAGGCGGTTTGTCCCAAAGAGATTTCTATCAGCAATATCGCCCGTTTGAATGCGGAATACCTTTCTGCGGGTTTGACTGTTTAAAGAAAGAAATCATTATGCATATTGGAAAGGGGCCGGCAGGCCCCTTTTTTCATGGGGCCGGAAGCTCCTGAAAATACAGAGCCTGGCAGGGGTGGTTTCAGGTATTGTAAGGGATTTTAGTTTTTGGCAGTAAATATTTGACAGACAAACTATTGTATCTGAGCCTGCTAGTGATTAATTCCTGCTTTCTAAACAGGAACTTCTCTCAATTCCTTACCTTTGCGCCTCATAATTTTTCCGCTACATGATCGCAGTAAACAATGTGACCCTTTCATTTGGAAAACGGGTTTTATTTGATGAGGTTAATCTTTCTTTTAGTAAGGGTAACTGTTATGGGGTGATCGGTGCCAATGGTGCCGGTAAATCTACTTTTTTAAAGATCCTTTCGGGTGAAATTGATCCGAATAAAGGCACAGTGGATATTACGCCCGGCGAACGTATGGCGGTGCTGAAACAGAATCAGTTTGAATTTGATGAAGTAACGGTACTGAATACCGTACTGATGGGTCATAAACATCTGTGGGATGTGATGCATGAGCGGGATGCTATTTATGCCAAAGCCGATTTTACCGAAGAAGACGGTATCAAAGCCGGTGAACTGGAAGGGGAGTTTGGCGAAATGGGTGGTTATACCGCAGAAAGCGATGCTGCCAGTTTGTTGAGTGAATTGGGTGTGAAGGAAGACTTACATGGCATGCTCATGAAAGATATAAACGGTGCCCTGAAAGTGCGTGTGCTGCTGGCCCAGGCGCTTTTTGGTAATCCTGATATCCTGATCCTCGATGAGCCGACGAATAACCTTGACGTAGATACCATCTCGTGGCTGGAGAATTTCCTCGCCGAATATGAGAATATTGTGATCGTGGTTTCACACGACCGTCACTTTCTCGATGCCGTATGTACGCATGTGGCCGACGTGGATCGTCAGAAGATCAAGATCTATACCGGAAACTATACTTTCTGGTATGAAAGCAGTCAGTTGGCCGCCCGCCAAATGACCGATAAGAATAAGAAGATGGAGGAGAAGCGGAAAGACCTGCTCGACTTTATCGCCCGATTCTCAGCCAATGCCTCCAAGAGTAAACAGGCCACTTCACGTAAGAAAGCGCTGGAGAAACTGGTTATTGAAGATATCGCGCCTTCTAACAGGAAGTATCCGGGTATTATCTTTAAACAACAACGGGAAGTGGGCAACCAGATCCTGAACGTAGAGAAATTATCGAAATCTATTGAAGGTAAAGTACTGTTCAAAGACATCAGTTTCATGATCAATAAAGGTGATAAGATCGCGATCATGGCCGATGATCAAATGGCGATCTCCGCATTTTTCGAGATCATCAACAATGAAATGCAGGCCGATAGCGGAAAATTCGAATGGGGTACAACCGTTACTACAGCCTATCTGCCCAATGATAACTCAAAATATTTCACCCAGGATCTTCCTTTGATGGACTGGTTGCGTCAATATGTTCCACCACATGTAACCGATGTAGATGAGCCCTTCCTGCGTGGATTCTTAGGAAAGATGCTTTTCAGTGGTGATGAGATATTGAAGAAGACAGGTGTATTAAGCGGGGGAGAGAAAGTGCGTTGTATGCTGAGCCGTATGATGCTCCAGGATCCCAACGTGGTGATTCTGGATGAGCCTACAAACCACCTCGATCTGGAATCTATTCAATCATTCAACGAAAGCATGACCAACTTTAAAGGAATTGTATTGCTTTCTTCGCATGACCATACCTTCCTGCAAACCGTTGCCAATCGTGTTATAGAGTTAACACCAAATGGTACCATCGACAAGCTCATGAGCTTTGATGAATACCTGGAAGATAAACATGCCCGGAAGCTGGCTTCAGCGTGATAACTGATAGTTCATGCCCACCCGAAAGTTAAAAGCATAAAAGCCCGTATTGAGCTGTGCATAACCGGTGATACGGTTTTGTGTAATATGAAACGTTTGCGATAAGCTGCCGGGCAGAACATTGCGCACAATGCCGCTTTCAGAATACTGCCGAAGGGTTTGGAGCGGAATGCCTACAGCGGCTTTATAACCATAGTCACCATCTTTAGACTTTCCGAGGATCTCGGTGGTGAAAGCAAGGGTCATATATTCCCGGTTTTTATCATTCAAATTGGCATCGTTGAAATCGAGTGAACGCCTGAAATTGAGGTAGGAGCCGCTTTCCCGCTGCCAATTCCATTCAAGCCCCAATACCCTCCATTCGCCTCCTTTGGGAAAGGATTTCACTACATTAACACTGGTGAACCCACCCCAGGTGCTGAACATCTTATATCCCGCCACTGAATTGATATAACTGGAGTTCAGGTAATAGTTATACGGATCGTTATTGATGTCGACGGAATAACCACTTACTTTATACGAGCCCAGACCAGCATTCAGTCCATAAGCAAATTGCAGCCCTTTTACCTGATGGGTATTGTGTACTCCCCCCTGAAAAATGTAAAAATTATCTTTGCTGTTATGGTTGGCGGCACCTTGAGAAAAGGAGCCTGATATTGCCGTGGAAAATGGTTTGTTTTCCGATTGCAAGGGAGTGGCCCGGTAGGCATTCATATTGGTATGGGAAGGGCTTTGATAATAGCCATACTGGGCGCAGGAGAACAGGGTTAATGTGGTAAGAAACAGGAATAACCGGTGTATTGATTTCATCATCAGCATATGACAGGCAAATTAAGTCGGTCGTTGCAATCCGTATAATTTTACCCGAATTATTTATAAACCACATGAAAACAGTGGGTTAGGGCAATAATTTTGTTATTTATACGCTTTTACTTAAACCCGTTGTTGTTGCATCGTAAACTGCTGATACTCCTGTTTTTTATGGTTGCGGGAACCTGTTTGGCTGTGGGGCAAAATCCCAGAGGAAATCAGCCTTTGTCTAACCTCCGTACGCAATTCTATTCAACGAAAAAAGACAGTATCACCTTAGGTGAAAACAGCATCGTACCCGGCACCCTGCAGATATTGGGTGTGCCGGATAGTTTGTATCGGGTAGATTGGGTCAATGCCCTGCTGATCTGGAAAACAAAACCAGCACTCGATAGCGTGCGTATCCGGTTCCGGGTATTTCCCCATAAACTCAATGCGGTAGTGCGTAGTATGAACTACGATAGTGTCATGAATAATTTCATGGGACAACCTTATATTCCCGACTTTGGTAATACGGATAAGGATAACCGCTTTTTTAATTTTGGCAACCTCACCTATAACGGTAGTATCGGCCGTGGGTTATCATTCGGGAACAGTCAGGATGCTGTGGTAACCTCTAATCTCAACCTGCAGCTAAGCGGGTACCTGGCCGATAGTATTGAGATCACCGCAGCGATCACCGATAATAACATCCCTATTCAGCCTGACGGCACTACCCAGCAACTCAACGAATTTGACCGCATCTTCCTGCAATTCAAGAAGCGAAACTGGCAACTCAGCCTGGGCGATATCGATATCCGCCAGCAACAAAGTTATTTCCTCAGTTTTTATAAGCGTTTGCAGGGAGTGGCTTTCGAAACCACCACCAATTTAGGAAAGCAGGTGCAGAACCGTAGCATGGTAAGCGGGTCTATTGCTAAGGGGAAATTCACGCGGAATGTATTTCAGGGGCAGGAGGGGAATCAGGGACCCTATCGCCTGCAGGGCGCGAACAATGAATTTTTCTTTGTGGTGCTGGCGAATACCGAAAGGATCTTTATTGATGGGGAACTACTCCAGCGGGGTGAGGACCAGGATTATGTGATCAACTACAATACAGCCGAAATTACGTTTACGCCAAAACGTATGATCACGAAAGATAAACGAATACAGGTGGAGTTTGAGTATGCCGATCGCAATTATCTCAATTCCAATATTTATATCACGAATGAAACCTCGTTGGGCGAGAAAGCCAAGGTACGGGTAGGGTTCTTTAATAACAGTGATGCGAAAAATTCACCGATCAATCAAACGCTTGATAAGCCACAAAAGGAATTTTTGTCAAATCTGGGGGATAGTATTCAGAATGCGTTTTATCAAAATGCTGTGATGGATACGTTTTCATTGGGGCGTATTATGTATAAAAAGATCGATACGGTTTATAATGGCGGCCTTTCCCGCGATTCCATCTTTGTATATTCCACCCAACCCGATAGTGCCCGTTACCTGTTATCTTTTATTGAAGTCGGACAAGGCAAAGGAGATTATGTGCCCGATTTTAATGGTGCCAATGGAAAAGTATATCGCTGGGTAGCCCGTATCAATGGCATCCGTCAGGGACGATTTGAACCCGCGCAGTTCTTGGTAACGCCCAAAAAGCAACAGGTGCTGAATGTGGGGATGGATCTGAAACTGGGTAAAACCATGGTGCTTACGGGCGAGGGAGCCATGAGTACCTATGATGTAAATCTGTTTTCATCCAAAGGGAAACAAAACCGCACCGGATACGCCACCAAATGGCAGATAAAAGATACGCGACCATTGTCAAAAGGTTCAAATGGTGCCAGTAGACTGATCAGTGAAGCCGGTCTCGAATTCGTGGAAGCCCGATTCAAACCCCTGGAACGTTTGCGGAATGTGGAGTTTACCCGCGATTGGGGATTGCCTATTCAGGTAAGTGTGGAAAATGAACGCATCATTACTGCGTCTGTTCAATACATTGATAAAAAATCGAATTACCTCAAATATCAGTTAACGAATTATAACCGGGGAGATGGTTTTAGTGGAATGCGCAACAGCTTGCAGCAGCAGCAAAAAGCCGGAGGTTGGCAATTGAGTAATTTGCTGATGTATTCTCAGGTGAACTCCAGAACTGATAAGGGGTATTTCTTCCGGCCTACGTTGTCGCTGAGCAGACAATTTACGCAACTGAAAAATTATACACTGGCGGCCAGTTATGCGCTCGAGCACAATGCCATTCGGAAAAAACAGACGGATAGTATGGCTGTGCAGAGTTTTTCCTTTGAAACCATTCAGGCATCCCTGCGCTCCGATGAATCCAAAAGCAACCGCTGGGGTATTACCTATTTCACCCGCGCTGATGCGTATCCGGTAGGGAAAGAATTGGTGCGTACGGATCGGAGTCAGAATATCAATTTGACTACAGAATTGATGAAGAGTGAACGGCATCAGTTCCGCTTCAGTACCACCTATAGAAACTTAAAAGTGTTGAAACCCGGCATCACCAGTTTGAAGAGTGATAACAGTTTGCTGGGAAGGGCGGAATACAGTATTAACGAGTGGAAGGGATTGCTTTCCGGTAATGTTCTTTATGAAGTGGGTGCCGGGCAGGAGCAGAAGCGTGATCTTACCTTTGTGGAAGTGCCGGCAGGGCAGGGAGAGTTCACCTGGAACGATTACAACAATGACGGTATTCAGCAATTGAATGAATTTGAAACCGCCCTGTTTCAGGACCAGGCCAAATACATTCGCATATTTACGCCCACCAATGAATTTGTAAAAGCAAACTATAATACGCTGAACTATTCGCTTCAGCTCAATCCGCGCTCCGTGATCGATATTATGAAAGCGAGAGGACTCAAGCAGTTGATCAGTCGGGTGAATTTGCAGTCTACTTTACAGGTAAATAAAAAGCAGCTAAGTGATGGGGCAGTGGAATTGAATCCGTTTACTGGTTCTATTAAGGATACGGGATTGATCACCCTGAATTCCATATTTGTCAATACCTTTTCTTTTAACCGTTTCAGTACGAAGTGGGGGTTGGATATAAATAATCTGCGCAACAGCGGCAAAACCCTGCTGACCTATGGATATGAAAGCCGTATTTTAAAGGATCGTTCCCTTAAAATGCGCTGGAATCTTAACCGTGCCTTCCTGTTTGATATTACGGGGCGTTTTGGATCGAATCAGTTGATCAGTTCCAATCCAAAATTTGGCAACCGGAATTTCAATATCAAACAACAAAGTGCCGAGCCACGATTCAGTTATACGAAAGGATCCAATTTTCGGGTATTGCTGGGATATAAATATTCACTGAAAGAAAATCAGGAAGGAGATCGGGAACAGGCTTTTAATAATGCATTCAATACAGAGATCAAGTATAATATTCTGCAAAGCACCTCTATTCAGGCCAAGTTTACCTACAGTGATATTCAATTTCGTTCAAAAGCGGCAACCTTGAATGCCAATTCACCCGCCAGCTATATCATGCTGGATGGGTTAACGCCGGGTAAGAATTTCTTATGGAGCATTGACCTGACCAAGCGATTGGCAAATAATCTGGAATTGAATGTGCAGTATGAGGGGAGAAAACCGGGTACCACCCGTGTGGTGCATGTGGGAAGGGCTTCGATCAGAGCCTTGTTATGAACCTTCTGCTACATACCTCCCACGATCTTCACGACCATTTCCTTTAACAGAGAGGCATCAGACGTGCCGGCGTCATGTATGCCAATGGAACGCAGGTTATAATGATGCAGTAAGAGGAGGGCAGATTCTGTGCCCTCATACCCGTAAGTTTTAGCGGCATTTATATAGTCCTTCACGAAATAAGGAGTAACACCCAGTGCAGCCGCTACAGTTTTCTCGTCTTTTGAACTAACGCCGAAATACATGAATGATTTCTGAAACAGATTATAAAGTGTTGGTAAAACCAGTTGAATCGGTGCCGCTTTAGGGTTCGCCTCGAAATATTGTATGATTTGCATGGCACGACCGAGATCCCGTCGGGCAATAGCCGATTGCAGTTCAAAGGGGTTATATTCTTTACTGATTCCTACATAAGTTTCAATATCGTCCGCCGAAATATGGGTCCGTTTCCCCAGATTTACCGATAACTTCTCCACTTCATTACTGATGCGGCTTAAGTCATTTCCTATATGATCCACGACCAATGCCAGCGCTTTTGGGTCGATCGTAAACCCCTTAGATTGAACGAGGGTATTGGTCCAATCCTGTAAATGATTTTCGTAGAGCTTCTTTGTCGTAAAAACTTCAGCGTTTTTTTTCAGGGTTCTGGCCAGTGAGGTACGGCCATCAACTTTTTTCTCTTTATAGGATACAACGAAAATGGTGGAGGGCAGCGGATTTTGAATATAGGCTTCGAGTTTGTCAATATCCCGCATTTGCTGGCCTTCTTTCAATAAAACTACCTGACGTTCTGAAAACATCGGATAACGGCGGCAGGCATTGGTGATGTCGGCCCAGTTGGCATCCTTTCCGTAAAAAACTGTGAGATTAAATCCGGCCTCTGCTTCGGTAAGTATATTATGTTCCGCATAATGCACCACCTGGTCTATAAAATAGTCCTCTTCCCCTTCCAGCCAGTAAACCGGCTTGAAGAGCTTTTTTTTCCAGTCGCTGATGATTTTTTCGGCACTCATTTTTTCAACACTTGTTAAAAACCCCGCAATATTACATCAAATCGGGCGGCTCTTCCACGGTTTTTTTGCACAGCCGAAATCCGCTACCAGAGCGGGTTTCGGGGCAAAATACCCTCTTTGGGGTAGGGGGCGGTTGTATTTCTGGCATAGTTTTGGAAAAACAGAGGTCGAGGTTAAACAGAAACTATTTCATAACATTTGTAAAATAGATACAACTATGAGTACCACCAACTATCCATCCGCCACACCACAAAACCAGCCACCGAAGAAAGATTCCAAGAATCTGATCATTGCCTTATTGGCCATCGGTATTCTGGCAACCTGGGGTTATTTCCTTTGGGACAAGAATAATTCTGATAAGAAACTGGCACAGGCACAACAGGAATTTGTAACTGTTGACTCTGCTAAAAATGAACTGGAGAAGAGTTATAACGCCGCTGTGGTGCGTTTGGACTCACTTACCGGTCATAATAATGAACTGGAGGGAAAGCTTACTGAAAAAAGCAGTGAGATCAAAAACCTGCGCGGCCGCATCGATGGTTTGATGCGTAAGCAAAAGCTTTCTGAAGCCGAAAAGAAAGAAGCCGAAACGCTTATTCGTGAGTTGAATGAAAAGATCAACGGTCTGGAGCAGGAGGTAGAGCGTCTTCGTACGGAAAACGCACAATTGAATACCGACCTGAACACTGAAAAACAGAAAACAACCCAGTTGTCTACGGATCTTCAAACCACTACCACTGCTAAAACAGAACTGGAGAAGAAAGTGGATGTTGCTTCTACCCTGAATGCCTCTTCAATTGCCATCACTCCGGTGAATGAGAAGAGTGGAGGTAAAGAAAAGGTAACCACTACCGCAAAGCGTGTTGACAAGCTGGTTATTTCCTTCGATGTAAGTAATCGTATTGCTACTTCAGGTTCTACAGATGTATTTGTTTGCATCACCGGACCCGACGGTCAGCCGGTTGCCGTTGAAGCCCTGGGTTCTGGTAAATTCCAGACACGTGAAGAAGGGGAGAAATTATACACAGCTAAAGTGCCCGTTGATTTCGAAGCCGGCAAACAAAAGCATGTTGAATTTGCCTGGAAGCAAAACAGCACTTTTAAAACCGGTTCTTATAAGATTGAAGTCTATCACAATGGCTTCAAAATAGGAGAAGGTGTGCGTGAATTGAAGAAAGGCGGTTTATTCGGTTAATCAAGTGATTGATGAATATAAATCAAAAGACCCGGGCGTATGTCCCGGGTCTTTTTGGTATGGGGTAGGGGGTAAGTGATAAGTGATAAGTGATAAGTGGTAAGTAATAAGTAATAAGGCGAACCCTGGCGCCTTTGCGTCTTCGCGGTAAAGCAGAATACACTTAACCACCAAGTCGCCAGGGCGCGGGGAAATACCCACTCTCACCTCTCACCTCTCACCTCTCATCTCTCACCTCTCACAACACCTTCACCCCAAATCCCCCTAACGGCAACTCAATATC
>CAZKSY010000068.1:0-5746 GCA_964555605.1 uncultured Chitinophagaceae bacterium
CCTCTCACCTCTCATCTCTCACCTCTCATCTCTCATCTCTCACCTCTCATCTCTCTCCCCTCCCCTCCCCAAAAGAAAAGCCCGATCGTTACCGACCGGGCTTTGTATACATGAAACATGTTTATTAATAATCCATGCCACCCATACCAGGAGCACCATGTGCATGTGGCGCTTCTTCTTTCTTCGGTTTGTCGGCCACTACACATTCAGTAGTCAGCAACATACCTGCAATAGAAGCAGCATTTTCCAATGCTACACGGCTTACTTTAGTAGGATCGATAACACCCGCTTTGAACAGGTTTTCGTAGTTTTCTGTACGGGCATTGAAACCGAAGTCACCTTTACCTTCTTTGATGCGTTGTACCACGATAGAACCGTCGATACCGGCATTGGAGGTAAGTGTACGCATGGGCTCTTCCAGTGCACGACGAACGATCGCCATACCGGTTTGTTCATCAGCGATCTGGCCTTTTACCTTCGCTTCGAGAGACTCGATAGCGCGGATATAAGCCACACCACCGCCAGGAACGATACCTTCTTCAACAGCCGCACGTGTGGCATGCAGCGCATCGTCAACGCGGTCTTTCTTCTCTTTCATTTCCACTTCTGTAGCAGCACCAACGTACAATACAGCTACACCACCGCTTAACTTAGCCAGACGCTCTTGTAATTTTTCCTTATCGTAATCAGAAGTAGTTACTTCGATCTGTGCTTTGATCTGATTGACGCGGGCGTTGATATCTTCTTTTTTACCTTTACCACCTACAACAGTGGTATTGTCTTTATCGATGGTTACGCTGGCAGCAGTACCTAAATAGCTCAGGTCGGCATTCTCCAGTTTGAAACCCTGCTCTTCGCTGATCACGATACCTTTTGTAAGGATCGCGATATCCTGCAGCATTTCTTTACGACGATCACCGAAACCAGGCGCTTTTACAGCCGCTACTTTCAGGGTACCACGGAGTTTATTCACTACCAGGGTAGCCAGTGCTTCCCCTTCCAGGTCCTCCGCGATGATCAGTAAAGGACGACCGCTTTGCGCTACTTTCTCCAGGATGTGCAGAATATCTTTCATGGCACTGATCTTCTTATCGTAGATCAGGATGTATGGATTCTGCAGTTCAGCTTCCATTTTTTCGCTGTTAGTAACGAAATAAGGGGAGATATAACCGCGATCGAATTGCATACCTTCTACTACATCAACAGTAGTATCGGTTCCTTTGGCTTCTTCAACAGTGATCACGCCTTCTTTACCCACTTTGGTGAACGCTTCAGCGATCAGTTTACCGATGGTTTCATCGTTGTTGGCAGAAATGGTAGCCACCTGCTGGATCTTCTTGCTGTCGTTACCAACCGTTTGAGACTGACCTCTCAGGTTTTCTACCACGAGGCTAACCGCTTTATCAATACCACGCTTCAGGTCCATTGGATTGGCACCGGCAGCCACCATTTTCAGGCCTTCGCTGATAATAGCCTGCGCCAGTACAGTGGCAGTAGTAGTACCATCACCAGCGATATCGGCTGTTTTGCTGGCAACTTCTTTCACCATTTGGGCACCCATGTTCTCAATGGGATCTTCCAGTTCAATTTCTTTCGCTACAGTAACACCATCTTTGGTTACAGCAGGTGCTCCGAATTTCTTTTCAATAACTACGTTACGACCTTTAGGTCCGAGGGTAACCTTCACCGCATTGGCGAGGATGTCCACGCCACGCTTCATTCTATTGCGGGCTTCAATGTCGAAGAACAATTGCTTTGCCATATGTATAATTTGAAAATTTGAGGATTTGAAAATTTGAAAATGCTATAAACTGTTTTCTGTTCCCGATATATTAAACAATTGCGAGGATATCGCTTTCGCGCATGATCAGCAGATCATCGCCGTCGATCTGGATCTCTGTACCGGAATATTTACCATACAAAACCGTATCACCAACTTTTACGGTAACGGGCTCGTCTTTTTTACCAGGACCAGCAGCCACTACAACACCACGCTGTGGTTTCTCTTTCGCTGTATCCGGGATAATGATACCACCAGCAGTTTTTTCTTCCGCTTTAGCCGGTTTCACAATTACCCTGTCATGAAGGGGGGTAACGTTTACTTTGTTCTTAGCCATGATTATCAGTTTTGATTTTTTAGAAGTTTTTGCCGTCTGTTGACGGGCAGCAAATGTAAACGAATTTTGTACCAATCCATCCGAAGGGGTAAAAAAAGGAAGTCTTGTCAGTACGAATCCTTCATGCTGACAGGAATGACCTCAAAAGCAGCGTTTTAGGGAGATTTTACGCTGTCATAATTTCAGTGAAACCTCCGGCGAGGGGAATTATCAATTATCAATTATTAATTATCATAATTAATAACTAATAATTGATAATTAGCACCTTACATCCAAACCAACTTAGCTGGATTTTCCCTACATTTGCACCCTTAAATAAGCTCATTGAGTAATGATCAGCAGAAGAAACATACGTGTGAAAGTGATGCAGGCTCTGTATGCCGTTGAAAGCCAGGAAGGGTTAATTAAGCCCGGCGAGCCAGAAAGATTATTGCAAAAGCATTTTGATCAAACCGGACATTTACTGGTTTATATAACTTATTTCCTTACAGAATTGGCCCGATATGCGGAGGTAGACTCCCGTAACAGGGCGGCCAAGCACCTGCCTACTGCCGAAGATCTTGCTGTGAATACCAAACTGGCCGGTAATGAGCTGATATGGAAAATTCTGGAACTCCCCTCCTGGCAGGCGGCCGTAAAAGAAACCAAACCGCAGCAATGGCTGGATCAGGAACTGGTTCGCAAGCTTTATCTGGAACTGGCGGAAAAAGATGCCTATAAAAAATATATTCTCGAGCAAAGTCGCGACCGCAAAGAAGAAAAAGCTATTGTGGACCTGCTATTTGGAGAATTAATGATCGGCAAAGAAGAATTTATCAGTCACCTGGAGGAAACCTTCTCCAACTGGAATGACGATGGCGACATGATGATCCTTTTGATCACCAATTTCCTGAACAAACCGGCGTCCTATAATTTTCAGGAACTGATCAGCAAGGAAAAAAGAGACTTCGCCTTCTCTTTACTCAAAACAGCGATCGAAAAAAGAGAACATACCCTGGAATTTATCAAGCCAAAACTGAAAAACTGGGATGCGGAACGTATTGCTGTACTGGATATGATCCTTATGCGTTTGGGGGTTTGTGAATTTTTATATTTCGAAACCATTCCGCCGAAAGTAACCATCAATGAGTATATTGATCTGGCAAAAGAATACAGCACGGTACAAAGTGGTCAGTTCGTAAATGGCATTCTGGACAATATTCATAAAGATCTGGTGAAGGAAAACAAGATGCATAAAGTTAGTTTCAAGCCTAAATCCTGACAGGCCCATTCCTCATAACAAAATCCTTATTATGAAATTTTGGACATTAACTACCTTGCTTATTATGGTAACGGCCAGTGCCTGTTTGAATAATACAGACAAGGAACAAAAAGCGGCAGGTGTGCCATCTTATAATAATATTCCTGCGGCGGATTCGGCCAATTATACCAAAATTGAATGGCTCGATTCCAGCAAAAGTATGGGAACCATAACCCAGGGCCAGGTGTTAAAGATCAGCTACCGCTTTCGCAATAGCGGTGAAAAACCCCTGATCATTCAACGCGTGCAACCCGGCTGTGGCTGTACCGTGGCTGATTATCCCAAAGAGCCTATTGCCCCTGGAAAAGAGGGTGAAATAAAGGCAGAATTCGACAGCAAAGGCAAAGAAGGTGTACAGCGTAAAAATATACTGGTTTACGCCAACACACCTGAACTTATGCATACCTTGTGGTTTGATGTAACGATCAATAAATAATTCCTCAATTAATAATTTGTAATTTAATGACTACACTTATGTTTTTCTTACAGGCTCCAGCCGGTGGCGGTACCTTGCAATTGGTTTTATTAGGCGGTATGATCCTTGTATTCTGGTTATTCATGATCCGTCCACAAGCTAAAAAAGCCAAGCAGGCAAAAGAGTTTCAAACCAACCTGCAAAAAGGTGATAAGATCGTAACCATTGCAGGTATTCACGGTACGGTGAACAAGGTAAATGAAGATGGTACTACCATTAATCTGGAAACCAGTCCCGGCAGCTATATCAAAGTAGAAAAATCTGCTATTTCAATTGAATGGTCACAGGCACTTAATAAACCTGTTGCTCCTGCAAAATAATACGAAAGGCCCTGAGTGATCGGGGCTTTTTTATTGCTTTTGCCGGGAGAGCGTTTGGTATTTAATTCAGTACTACTTTCGGTAAAAGATTGACGATTATAAGTAATAATTAATAAATAATAATTGATAATTGGCGATGAGAATAATTCATCCTTTCCTATAATCGAACAATTATCAATTATTAATTATCAATTATCGATCCTGAATAACCATAAATCAAAAACCACACTCCCCAACATGTTACGCGTAGGCCTTACCGGTGGCATTGGTAGTGGAAAATCCACCGTTGCCCGGATATTCGAAATCCTTGGCATACCGGTGTATTATGCCGATACGGAAGCCAAACGATTGATGGAAGCCGATCCGGCACTTCGGGAGGCGATCATGTCCTTGTTTGGTCCTGAAGCCTATATGGACGGAACATTGAACCGGCCCCATATTGCCGCAAAAATGTTTGCCGACCGTTCCCTTACCGAAGCCATGAATGACCTGGTACATCCGGCTACAATTACGGATGGAGAAATCTGGATGAAAAAACAACAGAGTCCCTACGCCATCAAAGAAGCCGCCCTTATATTTGAAAGCGGCACCCAGCAATTTCTCGATAAAGTGATCGGTGTTTCTGCCCCTCCCACCCTTCGCCTACACAGAGCAATGAAACGCGATGGCAGTACCAGAGAAAAAGTGATGGCCCGAATGGCTCAACAAATGGATGAAGACATCAAAATGAAATTATGCGATTTCATTATTGTCAACGACGAACAGCATCCTTTGATCAATCAGGTATTGCAATTGCATGAAACCTTACTCGAGATTTCAAAAAAACAGTCCTAATGAGTTCCTCCCCCACCTGGGTCGATTATATCCTGCTGTTTATATTTGGAGTGCTATTGCCTATTGGAACCGGTTTACGAAGTGCTGCTTTATTCAAAAGCCGTTTGCTGTATTTTAATGGCCCCACACGCAGACGGTTTTATCTGGGCAACAGCTTCTCGCTCTTCCTGATGGCGGCGGTCATTCTGGTGGTTTGGTTTCTATATAAAAGACCGTTTGAAGAAATTGGCTTCCGTTTACCCGTAAACGAATACCAAACGATTACCTGGATTTTATGCGGCGTATTTCTTTTTATTTTTCTGGCAGACAGTCTGTATTCCAGTTGGGAGATGCATCAAAGTGATAAAGGATTTGAAGAATTTCTACAGCAAGCTCCTTTCATGCCTACAGAAAAAGATGATCTGCCCACCTATTTTATCATGTGCCTGAGTGCCGCCGTATTCGAAGAGATCGTTTTCCGCGGATATCTGATCACGCTGATCCATCAGCTATTTAGTACGCATCCCGCAGCCAGTACCATTGCCCTCTTGCTTCCTGCTATACTATTCAGCATCGCACATTACTACCAGGGCATTACGGCTGTATTTAAAATTGCAGTCCTCTCCTTTCTGTTCGGAATGATCTATTGGTACAGTGGCTCCCTGATCCCGGTGATCATTTTGCATTTTATAGTGGATGCGGTGAGTGGGTTGGTGTGTGT
>CAZKSY010000068.1:5846-16158 GCA_964555605.1 uncultured Chitinophagaceae bacterium
TTCAGCTTCGCTAATGCCTCTTTGATACGCGCATAGGCCGCTTCGATCTTTTCTAAACTATTGGCAAAGGAAAGACGAATGCATTCCGGAGACCCGAAGGCGCGACCGGTTACAGTGGAAACGTGGGCTACATTCAGCAAATACATACAAAGATCATCGGCATTTTCGATGGTATTGGTGCCATCGGTTTTGCCAAAATAATAATCTACCCGGGGGAAAACATAAAAGGCACCCTCAGGTGAAGTGCTCTTCCAACCAGGAATACCGCTGATCAATTCAGCCACACGCTGACGACGGCGGGCGAATTCTTTTGTCATGTCATGAGAGGGAGTAAGATCCGTAGTGAGTGCTACAGCCGCTGCTTTTTGCGTAATGGAGTTGGTACCGCTGGTAAACTGCCCCTGGATCTTTTCACAACCTTTGGCAATGGTTGTATTGGCGGCAATATATCCCAAACGATAACCGGTCATGGCAAATCCCTTACTCAGTCCGTTGACAATGATCACGCGGTCTTTGATATCATCAAACTGTGCAATGCTTTCGTGTTTCCCAACAAAGTTGATATACTCATAGATCTCATCTGAAATGATCACGATGCCGGTATGTTTGCGGAATACCTGAACAAGGTCTTCCAACTCTGCTTGGCTGTATACTGCGCCCGAAGGATTACAGGGAGAAGAGAACAGGAACATTTTAGACTTCGGTGTAATATAGCCTTCCAATTGCGCACCGGTGATCTTGTATCCTGATTCCATGGTGGTGGGTATGATCACCGGAACGCCTCCGGCAATTTTCACCAGTTCAGAATAGGTCACCCAGAATGGCGCCGGGATGATCACCTCATCACCCTGATCCACCACGGCCAGAATGGCATTGGCAAGTGATTGTTTGGCTCCCGTGGAAACCACAATATTCTCGGGCTTATAATCGAGGCCGTTATCTCTTTTCAATTTGGTACAAACCGCTTCACGCAGATCCAGATATCCAGGCACCGGTGTGTAATGACTCCAGTTATCATCAATGGCTTTTTTAGCCGCCTCTTTAATATGCTGAGGGGTGTCAAAATCCGGCTCTCCTAAACTCAGATCGATCACATCAATCCCCTGAGCCCTCAATTCACGACCCAGTTTGGCCATTTTCAATGTCTCGGGTTCGTTGAAACGATTCAATAAAGACGATAATTCCTGTGTAGCGGTGTTTGCTTGCATTTGTTACTGTTTTACGGGCGCAAAATTAGTGATAAATACCACTAACAACTGTTTACTTTTAGTAGCTCATACGGAATGTGGAAAGATCCGGCTTAAATGCAGGTTTTCTGTTTTTTTCGTACTGATAAAGCACCTCACCTAAATGTTTCATAAAAGGAAATCCAACACTATCATAATCATATTTACTGTCGTTCAGTATGCCATCACTATTGCAATAAATAACCGCAGAAGCCATGAATTCGATATTGTTTTCGAAGTCTGCCACATAAGCCGCATCGATCAAAAAGCCATAGGCATCCCCTACCTTATTGAACATCCGGAATGTTTTGGGTATTTTCTTTTTTTCGCTGCCCCAATATAAAAATTTACAATAGGCATCCCACTCTTTCAATTCCGGATAGGCGGGATAACTGCTTTCGGAGGGAAATTGCGACATATATTTAAGCACAAAGCGGCGCTCTTCCTCGCTGATATTAAAACGCTGGGCCGCCGCTACAGATTCAGGGAAAATGATGCTTCTTAATACCCCGTGCAGATCCTCTAAGGCAAAACGGTTCTTTTTAGAAAAATCCATCGGGCCCTGAATAAGCTGTCCACCTTTGTAATACGCTTTACCCAGACGATCATTCCTTTCCTGATAGGGTTTTGTATTGAATTGCATCGGCTGTTCATACAATAATTGCCCATTCGTATCGAAAAACCGAACCGGGTTGGTATGCCGGTTTTCGTCTTCACTCAACACGCGTTCCAACCGGTGAACGATCTCGGTATTCCGAAAACCCATTCCAGATAGTTTCGAATTGATATAATCCTGTCCCAGAAATTCATATAACCGGTTGAACGCGTCGTTATCACTCACCAGAAAAATTTTCTTTACATACTGTGCCACCGAAGGACGGCCATCGGGGGAAGAAGGATCATTTAGTACGGCCGTTTGACCGCTATAGGCGGCATCCGTGAGCAGGGTCGACTCCTTCCCCAGCCCTGCTCGGTTCAATTCCCTTAACCGCTGTAGCGCCAGCAAGGCTACCGGCATTTTCACCGTAGAAGCCGGATAGAAATACAATCCCGCTCCCACATTATAGTAATAATTGATAAAGTGCGGCACGTTTTGGGCATTCCTGTCTATCCGGGTATAAATGATCTGCAGCCGGTAGGCCTCTTTGTTCTCCAGAATAGACTTAAAATACTGGGGATGGGCTTCCAGCAATGTTTGCAGAAAGGGGTCGGTTTGGGTAACCGGCTTTTCACCCTTTGCAGGAGTCCCCTCCATTGCCGGGGGAACTGGGGCCGCGGGGGTGGCAGTATCCTTTTTAACAACCTCTTTTTGACCGGGCGCGGGCATGGTTTTAGGAGTGTTTTTGGGGCTTGAACAGTAAATCAGGGATATTAAAACCAATACCCCGAAAATAGGCCTGAACTGCATAAAAATGGATTGTAAATTGAAAATAAGAAACCCTGCCGAATTTTAACGGGGCCAAATTTGGAAGTCGCTAATTTTCATGTAGGTTTGCGAAGTTTTACTCAAAATCAACGCTATATGACATTTAACCGTTTGAACAACATTGTTGGTTGGATCGTGGGGCTGATCGCATGTACTGTGTATGTACTAACAATGGAACCTACCGGAAGTTTCTGGGATTGTGGTGAATTCGTATCCAGTGCTTACAAGCTGCAGATCCCACACCCACCCGGCGCTCCGCTCTTTACCTTACTGGGCCGTTTATTCATTGTGTTGTTTGGTGATGATCCCATGACAGCAGCACGCGGAGTAAACTTCATGAGTGCTATTTCAAGTGGTTTGACCATATTATTTCTCTTCTGGACCATCACCCATTTCGCCCGTAAGCTGGTACGCAAACCCGGTGAAGAGTTAAGCTCTTCGCAGTTGTTCAGTATCATGTCTGCCGGTGCCGTTGGTGCCCTGGCCTATACCTTCTCTGATTCTTTCTGGTACAGTGCTGTGGAAGGTGAAGTATATGCGCTTTCCTCTTTATTTACAGCTGTTGTATTCTGGGCGATTCTGAAATGGGAGCATGAAGTGGAAATGGAAAGCACTACTGACGGACATAAGTTTTCCCGTGCCGACCGGTGGATCGTTTTCATTTTCTTCATGATGGGATTGTCTATCGGTGTTCACTTATTAAACCTGCTGACCATTCCGGCCATTGTAATGGTGTATTATTTCAAACGCTACAAAGTAAGCCGTAACGGTGCTATCATTGCTTTTCTGCTGGGATGTGTTATTACCGGCGTGGTTCAGGTGGCCATCATTCAATGGAGTATCAAAGGAGCCGGATTGTTCGATATATTCTTCGTGAATAGTTTGGGCATGCCATTCTTTGTAGGCTTTGCCGTGTATTTCATTTTACTGACGGTGTTACTGGTAGCGGGATTGTTTTACAATGAAATTTCTATTAAGAAGTTTACCAGTTTCCCTGTTTGGTTGAGTCTGCTCCTGCTTTTATTCTGTTTCCCTTTTATTAATTCGGCCGGAACCTTCTTTGGCTTATTGGTAATTCTGGGCGTTGTAATCGCCGTATGTTATTTCTACAAAGATTCCATTTCCTCCTTCCTGCGCATCGGATTATTATCAACCATTTTCCTCATTATAGGATACTCTACCTATTTCACGACACTGATCCGCTCTTCAGCGAATCCTTCTGTGGATATGTATAATGTAGATAATCCGGTTAGTTTGGTTGGTTATCTTAGCCGTGAGCAGTATGGCGACTGGCCTATTTTATACGGACCTGACTTTACCTATCGCGCACCGAATAAAACAGTGGGTGATATGTATGTGAAGGGTACCGACAAGTATAATATCGTGGGTAAAATGACGAAATCTGATTATGCTGCCCGTCCGAGCGAACAGGATATTGAGTCGATCATGAACCAGCATCCTGACTGGGATGCCGATAAAATTCGTCCCCGTTTGTTCCCACGCATGTACGATAATGGTAATGAAAGAAATCAGGAATACGTGTATCGTACTTTTGGAGGCATGGATGCTTCGCAGCAACCAGGGTTTGCCAATAATATTCAATACTTCCTCAACTATCAGTTCCGTTGGATGTACTGGCGTTATTTCATGTGGAATTTTGCCGGTAAGCAAAACGACCTTCAGGGCTTTGGCAATGTACGCGATGGCAACTGGGCGAGTGGTATCAATGTAGTGGATAAAGCTTTTGGCACATCCACTCCGGATGTATTGCCCGACACCGCAGGTAAATCAAATAAAGCCAATAATAAATTATTCTTCCTCCCCTTCCTTTTGGGTATTGCAGGCTTCATTTATCAGTTGAAAAAGAATCGCCGCGACTTCCTGATCAATTTCCTGTTATTCTTCTTTACAGGATTTGCGATCGTGATCTACCTGAATCAGGCGGGTTACCAGCCACGTGAGCGTGATTACGCCTATGTGGGTTCTTTCTATGCCTGGGCGGTTTGGATCGGCTTGGGCGTTTTAATGTTAAAAGATGCATTTGCCCGTGTGATCAAAGGTGAAGGTGCGAATTATCTGGCACTGGCCGTTTCAATGGCTGCTGTTCCGGTATTGATGGCATCACAGGAATGGGACGACCACGACCGAAGCCAGAAAACACTGGCCTACGATCTGGGTAAGAACTACCTCGAAAGCTGTGAAAAAGATGCGATCGTTATCTCTTTCGGCGATAACGATACCTATCCGCTTTGGTATACACAGGAAGTAGCCGGCAACCGGCGCGACCTTCGTGTGATGAATTATAGTTTGCTGGGTACCGACTGGTATGTTAACCAATTGCGATATAGTGTGAACGAAAGTGCCCCTGCTGATGTGATCTTCACTCCGGAACAGATCGAAGGAAATAAAAGAGATGCCGTATTCAGCGCCAGCTACCTGGCCCGTTATACGATTCCAAACAATCCGATCAAGCAATTCGATCAGAATAAATACTATAACCTGTACGACATCCTGAAAAATGTAGTAGGCAGTGACGATCCCCGTTATACAGTGGCCGTAGGTGAAGGCGACTACATGAACACCTTCCCTGTTTCGAAAGTGAGTGTGCCTGTTGATGTGGAATGGGTAAAACAGAACCTGAAACTGAATCCGGGTGACACCATTGTTTCAGAATTGAAAATTGACATTAAGAAAGGATTCATCCAGAAGAACGACCTGGCTATTCTTGCCCTGATCGCCACCACCAACTGGAAACGTCCGATCTATTTCACGTCTACACAGGAACTGGAAGAATTGGGTCTGGAGAAATACTGCCGTATGGAAGGTATGTCGTATCGTTTGGTACCCGTAGAAAATACCAATTTACAGATGGACATCGCCTATAAGAATATCATGGAGAAATTTGCCTATGGCAACGCCAATAAAAAAGGGGTATTCTTCGATGAAGAAAACCGTCGTCATCTGAACAGCATCCGTGCCACACACGGCATCCTGGGTTTACGATTGGCAGAAGTTGGTCGTAAGGATTCTGCCAGCAAGATTCTGGGACATTATGATCAAATGGTGAATGAGGAGAATCTTCCGTATGGTATGACTTCTAACAGAGGCAATCAGCACAATGCCATTTCCATGAGTTTCCTGCTGGCCGCTTATCAGAGTGGCAATTTGGCACTGGCCAAGAAAGTAGATGCTTCACTGAAAAAGGATCTGGAGCAACAAATGAAATACTACCGTTCGCTTGGTGCTGAAGCCATGACCAGTGAAGAGCTGGGTATGCAGGCAATGAATTATATGCAGCAAAGAGCCAATTCATTGAATGAGAAGCAAGAAGGGTTTGTGCGCGATATCGCCTCCTGCTTCCAGATGCTGGGACAGTTGGAAGACTGGAAAAAGCAATTTCTGAATAGCCCCGGCACAGGAGCGGGAGCAGCAGAAAAAGCCCCGGTGGATCTGCCCGCCAAAGACTCTAATAAATAGTTTTGTTTCATTAAATACTTTCGAATCCCGGAATGAACATTCCGGGATTTTTTTTATTATATACTTAGTACGAACTTACAGACACAAGCGCCATTCCCAACTTATGCTAGCACATCATTTTACCAGATTTGATCCCCGCGGTGAGGGTAAAACTAAATTCGAGCAACTACTCGATCTGTTTACCGAATTGCTTACCTATACCAATGGAGATGTAAGTGAAGCGCTGAATTGGATGAATCAGCTCGATAAACAATATGAGTTGACCGATGATGAATATGGCATGGGCGATTTTATTGAGGAGTTGAAAGAGAAAGGATATATTGAAAATGATGAACAAACCGGGGGTATCAAGATCACACCTAAAACGGAGCAGGGCATACGAAAAAGATCATTGGAGGAGATCTTTGGAAAATTAAAAAAGACCAAACAAGGCGATCACCACAGCTTCAAACCCGGACAGGGAGATGAAATGAATCCAGAGACCAGACCATTCCGGTTTGGTGACATGCTGGAGCAGATCGATTTTACCACTTCCATACGCAATGCGCAGATCAACCACGGTATTGATTCCTTCAGCATGCAGGAAGATGACCTGGCGATACGCGAAACGGATTTTAAAGCACAGACCTCGACAGTATTGATGATCGATATATCTCATTCGATGATCTTATATGGAGAGGACCGGATTACTCCTGCCAAAAAAGTGGCTATGGCATTGAGTGAACTGATCACCACCAAATATCCCAAAGACACGCTTGATATTGTCGTTTTTGGAAATGATGCCTGGCCGGTAGAGATCAAGGACCTTCCCTACTTGCAGGTTGGTCCGTATCACACCAATACAGTGGCCGGATTAACGCTGGCCATGGATATTTTGCGGAGGAGAAGAAATCCGAATAAGCAGATCTTTATGATCACCGATGGCAAGCCCACTTGTTTGAAACAAGGAAACCGTTATTATAAAAACAGTTTTGGATTAGATAGAAAGATCACCAATCGTTGTTTGAATCTGGCAGCACAGTGCAAGAAACTCAAGATTCCGATCACGACCTTTATGATCGCAACGGACCCCTATTTACAACGATTTGTGCAGGAGTTTACAGAAACCAATAACGGCAAAGCTTTCTTTGCCGGACTTGACAAACTGGGTTCATTTGTATTTAAGGATTTTGAAAGCGGAAGAAGAAAGACCCTTTATTAGCAGAACCGGACAGCAAAAAAAAGTTCACTAAAATTCGAATCAAATTTTATGTTCAAAAATATTACCACATTAGGTGCATTAAAAAAATCCGGCTACCACTCCAGATCCATTAAGGAAGAAATACGGGAGAATCTCATTCGGAAACTACAGCAAAAAGAAGATACTTTTCCCGGTATCCTGGGCTATGAAGATTCGGTGATCCCTGATGTGGAAAGAGCCATTTTATCGCGCCATAATATTTTGTTTTTAGGATTAAGAGGACAGGCCAAAACCCGCATGGCCCGATTGATGACAGCATTACTGGATGAGTACATACCCATTGTGGAAGGTAGTGAGATCAATGATGATCCCCTGTCGCCCATTTCCAGCTATGCGATTCAATTGATACGGGAAAAAGGAGACAATACGCCCATTAAATGGATCCACAGAAGTGAACGATATGGCGAAAAACTGGCTACTCCTGATGTAAGCGTGGCCGATTTGATTGGTGATATAGATCCCATCAAAGCTGCCAACCTGCGATTGAGTTTTGCCGATGAACAGGTGATCCACTATGGTATCATCCCCCGGAGCAACCGTTCCATATTTGTGATCAATGAAATACCCGACCTGCAGGCAAGAATACAGGTAGCTCTTTTCAATATTCTGGAAGAAGGAGATGTTCAGATCAGAGGATTCAAACTACGCATGCCGCTCGACATATTATTTGTATTCACCGCCAACCCGGAAGACTATACGAATCGCGGTTCGATCGTAACGCCCTTGAAGGATCGAATCGAAAGTCAGATCCTGACACACTATCCCAAAACCATTGATACCGCCCTCACCATTACCGAGCAGGAAGCGAGTATACACGACGACCAGAAGAAAATGGTACGGGCAAGTGATCTGTTGAAACGACTGGTGGAGCAGGTTTCTTTTGAAGCCAGAAATAATGAATATGTAGATAAAAAGAGCGGTGTATCGGCCCGACTGAGTATTTCGGCCTATGAAAATGCCGTCAGTACGGCAGAGCGCAGGGCTATCGTGAACAAGGACAAAAACACCCAAATTTGGGTTTCCGATCTGATGGGTATCATTCCCTCCATTACTGGAAAAATCGAGTTGGTATATGAAGGCGAGCAGGAAGGGCCCTACGAAGTAGCGATGAATTTAGTAGACAGAGCGATACGAACCCAATTCAGCCTTTATTTCCCCAATCCGGAAGCCAGCAAAAAAAGACGGGGCGGAACGGGGAATGCCGGTACAGAGAATCCCTATAAAGCAATCCAAAACTGGTTCGATAAAGGTAATACCATCAACCTGCTGTTTAATTGTCGTGATGAAGAGAAAGTGCATCAACTGTATCGGGTAGATGGTTTGCATGCACTGGTGAAAAAATACTATTCGCAGGCAAATGAATACGAAGCGGCCCTGTTAATGGAGTTTGTGCTATATGGATTATCGGCCTATTCCCTGATCAGCAAAAAGCTGGTGGAAGGCCGAATGGAATTTAAGGACCTGATGGGGTCCATGCTGAATCTCGGCACTGCCTCTATGGAGGAAGAACAGGATCCGGAAGATTTCAATTAATGGCATCCAATAAAAAGGGCTTTCCAGGTGGAAAGCCCTTTTTATGGCAATGAATATGTTTAGAATTTATAACCAAAGGAAACCCCACCGTAGTAAGGGACGAAACCAAATTCCCCAAAAATGGGAGTTATAAAAGCCCTGAAAGTGAAACCGGCAGCCTGAGGCTGATAGCGGTAACCAAAATTGAGGTGACCGAAAGTGGAGGTAAAAGTACCGCCGTCGCTGGTAAAATCACCAGAGGCAATAATAGGTGTGATACCCGCACCCAATTCAAAATAGTTTTTTGTTTCCTTTCCAATCAAATAGTTTAAACCAACGGGAATAAACACGACACCAGAACCATCCAATGCAAATCCCCCGAATCCTATGCGTCCGCCTAAACCGTCCTGACGGGCAGAAAACCGGGTATCAAAATTCAGAGAGGCCAAACCGGGGCCACCGAGTTCAAAATACATGGACTTAGCACCAGATTTTTGCGCATTTACGGAAGAAATTCCACTACAGAACAGCGCCACTAATAAGATTACTTTAAGTTTCATACGTTAATTTTAAATATGACTATGAATCAAAGGTAAATGAACCAGAGAAAATGTTAAATAATATTCACCTCCCGTTCCAGATTCACAGCAAAACGGTCATAAACAGATTCCAGAATTCGCGTACTGAGATCAAATAGCTGTTTGCCTGTAGCATGACCATAATTTACGAGTACCAGTGCCTGCTTATCATGACAGCCGGCATCCTGCTCCCGAAAGCCTTTCCAGCCACATTGCTCAATCAGCCAGCCAGCGGCCAGTTTCACCCGATCATTGGGCAGCAAATAGCCTACGATGTCTGGAAACCGGGTTTTAAGTGCTTCATACTGCGCCTTATTTATTTCCGGGTTCTTGAAAAAACTTCCGGCATTACCGGTTTGTTTCGGATCGGGAAGTTTGGACCGGCGAATAGTGATGACTGCATCGGCGATGGCACGAATAGAAAGATCAACGATACCCATCCGTTCCAACTCCTGTTGGATCGCTCCATAGGAAATATGAAATTGGGGAATCTTATTCAGACGAAACGTAACCGATGTAATAAGAAATTGTCCTTTAAACTTATTTTTGAAAACACTCTCCCGGTAACCGAATGCACAGTCGGCCTTTGTAAAAGTGTGTACCGACTTGTCTTTAATATGTAAAGCTTCCAGCGACCAGAAAACCTGTTCCACTTCCACGCCATAAGCTCCAATATTCTGCATGGGAGAAGCACCTACACAACCTGGGATCAAGGATAGGTTTTCGAGTCCAGCCCAATTCCGTTCAATACAATACTGAACAAATCCATGCCAGTTCTCCCCTGCCCCGGCTTTAACATATACATGGTCGGCATCTTCATGTACAACCGAAATTCCTTTCAACTGATTAAGCA
>CAZKSY010000069.1:0-4710 GCA_964555605.1 uncultured Chitinophagaceae bacterium
TTACCATGATTGATGGCGGCATCCATTTGCATCACCGGCCAGCCCTGACTGCTCTGCTTCCATCCGCTCAGAATACCACGGGTAAGAGTCGGCTCAGAAACAGTTTGCTCCGATAAAAATTCATTGGTGTTTACCGGATTGGGAAAACCATAAACATACACATCAGATCCAACAGGCGTTTCTGCATCGGTTGCCACTGTTATGACAGGAAAGGGTCCCGATGCCTGAATCTGCAGTATCGCAATATCCTTTCCGGGCATTGATCGGCCTTTGCGCAAGATTGTAGCCGGATAGGCCACGGCAAGGGGTTCGCCATTAGTGGTTTCCCGATTCAGGATCACATCGATCCGCTTCTCCAACTTTTCCAATTCAATGGGGACCACCTGCGAATAAATACTGGCAAAGGTTTGATCCAGCAACTTCCGCTGCTCGTCTGTAAAACGTATGGCCCAGGCCTGCTCGATGGCTTTTATATTATTCTGACTAACATAATTAAAAGCAGATTGTATGAACCGGCGTTTGATATAGGCATCGCCTTCATCTACCACATGACAATTGGTAAGAACCCTTCCCTCCGGCCCAATGATGGCCCCGGAGCCCGTGGCGGTTACTTTTTCTGAATGACGGAAATAATTAAAATTGGTGATAAAATAGCGCCGGGGTTCGCGGTGAAAAGCCTGTAATACAATATCAAGCTGCTGGGCGGGTGTTAAATGAATGGAATCTTCTTCCAGTTGCTTTACCGAATCGAGCAGATGGTTTAATGCCCGCTCATGCAATACTACACCGGGCACATTCACTTCAGCTTTAATAGATGTTTTGATCATCACCACTGCCGCCCGATTACAGTTGTATTGCTGTACCCCTTGCGCCCGAACAAACAGGGCACAAAACACCAATGCAATAAAGAGTATTCCGGATGGGTTGGGTTTCATGGTTTCAATTAGAATCAGGGAAACTTATTGTAGTATTGCTGATCAATTCATCCAAATGTCGAGCCAGATTCCTCCCCTCGCCGAACGGTTAAGACCGGAACGTATCGATGCTCTCGCTGGTCAGGAGCATCTGACCGGAACAGGCAGCATTTTACGCACAGCGATAGAAAAAGGACGGATTCCCTCTATGATCCTCTGGGGGCCTCCGGGAACCGGTAAAACCACCATTGCGAATATCATCGCCCATACCCTTCAGGTGCCGTTCTATACACTCAGTGCCATCAGCAGTGGCGTGAAAGAAGTACGGGAAGTGATCCAGGAAGCGAAAGACCATCCGCAAGCCATATTATTTATTGACGAGATCCACCGCTTCAATAAAGGGCAGCAGGATGCCCTGCTGGGAGCCGTTGAGAAGGGCATTGTTACCCTGATCGGTGCCACCACAGAAAATCCTTCGTTTGAAGTCAATAGCGCCTTATTAAGCCGCTGTCAGGTTTATGTATTACGGGCACTGGGCCCCGACCAATTAGATCAACTGTTGCAGCAGGCCATCCGTCGGGATGAGTGGCTGAAGCAGAAGCAGATCTCATTAAAGGAAACCGCCGCACTGATCAATATCTCCGGAGGTGATGCCCGGAAATTATTGAACTTACTGGAGATTGTTTGTGAGGCCTTGCCCGAGCCCATCGAGATCACCGATGCGGCGGTAATGGAAATTGCGCAAAACAAGATCGCTTTATACGACAAAGCCGGGGAACAGCATTATGATATCATTTCCGCTTTTATTAAATCCATCCGCGGCAGCGACCCCAATGCGGCCGTATATTGGCTGGCGAGAATGATACAAGGTGGTGAAGATGTAAAGTTCATTGCACGCCGCATGGTGATATTGGCCAGTGAAGATATCGGCAATGCCAATCCTACTGCCCTGGTAATGGCCAATAACTGTTTTGATGCCGTGAATAAGATCGGTTATCCGGAAGCCCGGATCATTTTATCGCAATGTGCCATTTATCTGGCCTCATCGCCTAAAAGCAATACCGCTATCGAAGCCATTGATGCCGCCCTCGCTGCTGTGCGCACACAAGGAGATCTGTCGGTGCCCCTGCACTTAAGAAATGCGCCCACTAAATTGATGAAGCATATGGATTACGGGAAGAACTACCAGTATTCGCATCAATATGAGAATAATTTTTCGGCACAGGAATATCTGCCCGATGCGTTAAAAGGCATATCGTTCTATCAGCCGGGGAAAAATGCGCGGGAGGAAGAATTGCGTAAATTCCTGAAAAGCCGTTGGGGTGATAAATATAAATATTGAAAACAGGAACCAACCATGACCATTAATTGGGAGCTGAAAAAATTTGACGAACTGTCCGGCGCCGAGATGTATGCCATTTTACAGGTAAGAAGTCTGGTATTTGTAGTAGAGCAAAACTGTGCCTATCACGATATGGATAATAAAGACCAGCACTGCTGGCATTTAATGGGTTGGTCGGAAGATGGGCGATTAGCAGCCTATACCCGTTTGGTACCCGCCGGCTTTAGTTTCACCGAATATTCTATCGGAAGGGTGATCACCGCCCCCTTTGCCCGTGGACATCAGGCGGGAAAAGAACTGATACAGCGTTCGATCGATGCTATATATAATATATGGGGAAAAGTACCCATACGGATCGGTGCCCAGCTCTATTTGAAGCGTTTTTATGAAAAGGCTGGTTTTCAGCAGGTAAGCAAAATATTCCTCGAAGATGGCATAGAACATATCGAAATGTTACTATCTCCCTCTAAGTAGAAACCCGATATTGAAAAACTTTCTTAAAAAAAGTAGGGGTACAGCACACAAAAAAGAATCTTTCCGTCGTTTCTTGTATGTAAGATTAGTGCGCATTAATTTGGCACCTGATCCAGAGACCATCTGAAAACTAAATCTAATATCTCATGAAACAGAAGCTACACTCTTTTGTGTGGAAAGGACTGTTCGCTGCCTTCATCCTAACCACCGTAAATTCCATCACCACTTACGGGCAATACCAACGGGAACGTACTTCATTTACTGAAGCCGGTATTACTGTTGCCCCCTCTAACTTCCTGGGTGACCTTGGAGGTAATGTAGGTCGTGGTACCACCTTTTTAAAAGACAACAACTTTCAGCTAACCAAAATGATGTTTGGTGGCTTCTTTGCATACCATCCCAGCGAGTGGCTCGGTTTCCGCGTAGCGGTAAATATCGGTACACTGGAAGGTGATGATGCCATTATTAAAGGAAAAGGCGGCCTCGAAGAAGCCCGCCGCATCCGTAACTCCAATTTCAAATCAAGTTTGAAAGAGGCGTTTGTAGCCGCTGAAATTTATCCCACCGTATTTCTGGAGTACGACCAGCAAGACGTGTTTCACAAGATCCGTCCGTATGGTTTGATCGGCGTGGGTGTGTTCAATTTCAACCCTAAAGGTTCCGATCCGCTGACCGGCAATTGGGTAGAACTGAAATCACTGAAAACAGAAGGTCAGGGTTTTCCAGAATATCCCGACAGAAAAGAATATAAACTCACCCAGATCAATATCCCCATGGGTATTGGTGTGAAATATTTCGTGAACGAAAAAACCAGTTTGAGCCTGGAAGTTATTCACCGCAAAACATTCACCGACTATATCGACGACGTGAGTACCCGTTATATCGATCCGGCTTTATTCTACCAATACATGCCACTGCAACAAGCGCAACTGGCCGAACGTATGGCGAATAAATCAAGCGATCCCCTGAACAATGGAATTGGCTTTGGCCCCGGCAAAAAACGCGGAACTGCCGCTAACAACGACGCTTATTATTCTTTCGGATTCAAATTAGGTATCCGTTTGGGTGGTGGCGACCGTTGGGACAACAGTACCCGTTGCCCGGTTCGCTACTAAAATAAGTTACACTGACCCGTTAGTTTGATCCGTACCCTTTTTTCCCTTTCTTGTCTTTTTAATCCAAAGGCAAACACTATGAAAACGATCGTACCCTTTAAAAAAACCGCTGCCTGGACTACTGTGCTGCTCCTGGCAACGATCCTGGTAACAGGTTCCGGCTTCAGGCATGAAAGACATGCGGCCGCTCTTGGTAAGGTGACTGTTCAACCAACTGATACCATTCTGGTACAGAAACAGCTCTCCAGCAAAAAGCACAAGATTAAACTTTATCCTAACGCCAATCACCAGGTACTGTTCTTCAGTGCCAATGGAGAAGAAGGGAAAGTATTCCAACTCTTCCTCTTCGATATCGATGGCAAACTCATCAAGCAGGTAAACATCCTGAACAGTCAGGTAACTGTGCTGAACCGAATCGACAAAGGCAATTACACCTTTGACGTATTCAGCGACGATGAACGCATTGAAAGCGGACATCTGATCGTAAAATGACAGGCATCTTTAGTTCTTTGTTTTCATAACTTATGACCAATAAGCGGCAGGGAAATTAGTAAAATCTAATATCCGGTTGAGTCAAACCTGATCCGTTCCCTATTTTTTCACGTACCCAAATAAAAAGATTTTATTGATCACTCCTTGCCACAGCTTATTGGCAGTTTTCAAATGGTCTATCTCTGAAACTAAATAGCCGGCTACGAATAGTGGCCGGCTATTTGTTTTTGGGGAGGTGAGAGGTGAATGGTGAATAGTGAATAGTGAATAGTGAATCGTGAATGGCGGTTGTGTGCCTTCGCGTCTTAGCGTCTTTGCGGTAAAGTGTATTTTTTTCTTAACCGCCAAGACGCGAGGGCGCAATGAAACGCCA
>CAZKSY010000069.1:4810-15956 GCA_964555605.1 uncultured Chitinophagaceae bacterium
GTATCTCGTTTCATCTACATTATGCGTAGCAGCATATAAATATTTTTCCCCCGGAAAGTCTACCAGATTGCGCACATGATCATCGATCATATGATCTCCATACACCAGTTTTTTATCGCCGCATAAAACGATCTGCCGCCAACTGATGAATGGAAAATGATCGGCCAGCCAATCGTACTTATCTTTTAAGGAATTCGGAAATTCCATCGCTGCCGATACAATGAATAATTCATACTTTTCATTGATCTCTTTCAATACCCGCTGACTATCGGGCATCACCGGCAAATGACGGAAAAACCCCGGCTCAAACAGTTGCTGCCGTACCAACGCCTGATGCTCCTCCGGAAATCCCTTCACAATAGAGCCCGCCCGCATGGCATCAATATTGATCTCGCCCGTATAATGCTTGCGGTACCATTGGATCATGCCTTCCAATGGATCGGCAATCACTTCATCCATATCTACAATAATGCGTTCTTTTGACATAGCAGTTTCATTTAAAAAGAAAGACCAGAAATCAATTCCGGTCTTTTAAAATAAAATCATTTCACAGGCTTCAGTTCCGGTTTCAGGAAACGGGCGGTATGACTTTCTTTACAGGAAAGCAAGGCTTCCGGTGTGCCTTCAAATAAAATGCGGCCACCGCCATCACCGCCTTCCGGACCCAGATCAATGATATGATCCCCCACTTTGATCACATCCATATTATGCTCGATCACCAACACCGTATTCCCCCGATCCGTGAGTTTATTCAACACATCGAGCAGGTGCTGTATGTCTTCAAAATGCAATCCGGTAGTGGGTTCATCCAGAATATAAAAAGTCTTTCCGGTATCCTTCTTCGATAACTCTGTAGCCAGTTTCACCCGCTGCGCCTCCCCACCACTTAGCGTAACTGCACTTTGTCCGAGGGTGATATACCCCAAGCCCACTTCTTCCAGTACTTTTATTTTACGGTAGATATAAGGCACATTCTGAAAAAACTGCACCGCATCTTCTACCGTCATATCCAATACATCACTGATCGATTTTCCTTTGTAACGGATCTCCAGGGTTTCCCGGTTATAGCGTTTCCCCTGACATTTCTCACAATGCACATATACATCCGGCAAAAAGTTCATTTCGATCACCCGCATGCCACCGCCCTCACAAACATCACAGCGGCCACTTTTTACGTTGAATGAAAAACGACCGGCATTATACCCGCGGATCTTCGCTTCCGGAACAGAGGCAAACAGCGTTCTGATATCGGTGAAGAATCCGCAATACGTAGCCGGATTACTCCGGGGTGTACGCCCGATAGGGCTCTGGTCGATCTCGATCACTTTATCAATATGCTCCAACCCCTTCACCGACTTATATTCCAATGGCGTCATGCGGGAGCCATAAGCATGTTTCGATAAAATGGGATATAATGTTTCATTGATCAGCGTGGATTTTCCACTGCCGCTCACCCCTGTTACCACAATGAATTTCCCCAGAGGAAACTGCACATCCACCTTACGCAGATTATTACCATTCGAGCCCTTCAACTCCAGAATTTTTCCATTCCCCTTACGACGTTCCTTCGGAATGGGAATGGACCGATGTCCGTTCAGATAGCCCGATGTGAGTGTATCCAGTTTTAACAGATCCTCCGGATGCCCCTGTGCCACCACCCTTCCGCCATGGTATCCGGCTTTGGGCCCGATATCGATCAAATGGTCCGCAGCCATCATGATATCCTTATCATGCTCCACCACGATCACACTGTTTCCTATATCGCGCAGGTTTTTCAATGCTTCGATCAACCGGTGGTTATCCCGTTGATGCAATCCGATACTCGGCTCATCCAGCACATAGGTGATCCCCTGCAACTGGGAACCGATCTGTGTGGCCAGGCGTATCCGCTGACTCTCGCCCCCGCTCAATGTTTTCGAACTGCGGTTCAGGGTAAGATAGGTAAGTCCCACATCGAGCAGGAACTGCAAGCGGTCGCGGATCTCTTTCAATACATCTTTGGCAATGGTCTTTTGCTTATTGCTGATCCGGAGTTCGAGGCCATCCATCCAGGCGGCCAGATTATCCAGATTCATATTACTCAACTCCGAAATATTCCGGTCGTTGATGCGGAAGTATAAACTCTCTTTACGTAAACGCGCTCCGCCACAGGCATCACAGGGACGCAACTGCATAAAACCTTCGGCCCACTCGCGCAATCCTTCACTGTATCCGTTATTAAACCAGCGCTTCAGCATATTGATGATTCCTTCATAGGGACCATAGGGATCAAACTTCACATTCTCGAAGTCGATCTCTTCTTCGATCCCTTCTTCGTTGCCGTATAAAAGTATATTCAGCGACTTCTCCGGGATCTTTTCTACCGGCGTAGTAAGAGAAATTTTGTTTTTCTTCGCGATCTCCTGTACCTGACGAAATACAAAAGCATCCCGCTCCTCTCCCAACGGCGCTATCCCCCCTTCACTGATACTTAACGACCGGTCTGGCATAACCGATTCCATATGGATATGAAACATGGTGCCCAGTCCCTTACAAACAGGGCAAGCGCCATAAGGTGAGTTGAAGGAAAAAGCATTGGGCGATGGCTCTTCATAGCTGATACCGGTATCCTCACACATCAACTGACGGGAATAGCCGGCCACTACGGGAGCCTGCTTCGCTTTATCAGGTTCAACCTCCACAAACATGAGGTCTTTTCCCATTTTGAGGGTCTGCTGCACACTCTGACTGATCCGTACTTTAAACTCCTCACTCACTTTCAGCCGGTCGATCACCACTTCAATATCATGGATCTTGTAACGATCTACCTGCATCTTCGGTACCAGATCTTTGATCTCACCGTCCACCCGCACTTTCAGAAAACCCTTTTTTCGGATCTCTTCAAACAGTTCCCGGTAATGACCTTTCCGGCCACGGATCAGGGGTGCCAGCAAACTGATCTTCTTTCCGTCAAATCGTTTGAAAATATTGGCAACGATTTCTTCTTCGCTCCATTTCACCATCGGCTTGCCTGTATTATAACTGTAGGCATCACCGATGCGGGCAAAAAGCAATCGCATGAAATCGTAAATCTCGGTAATGGTACCCACCGTAGAGCGGGGGTTCTTATTGGTCGTTTTCTGTTCAATGGAAATTACGGGAGACAGGCCGGAGATTTTGTCTACATCCGGACGTTCCATATCGCCTATAAACTGACGGGCATAGGCACTGAAACTTTCCATGTAGCGGCGCTGCCCTTCGGCATAAATGGTATCAAATGCCAGAGACGATTTTCCACTGCCACTGATACCGGTGATTACCACCAGCTTGTCTTTGGGAATATTGATATCAATATTCTTCAGATTATGCATCCGCGCACCAATCACCTCAATCTGCTCGCCGGTTTCGGGCGGGGGCACTGAGGGCGATTGCTTCGAAGCCCGACTGGGAGCTGCTTTCTTTTTTACTGACATAATGGGGCACCAAAATTAGGGCATTTCGGGCCAACTCTGCCTACGCAGAATTTCGTCCCGCATTGATGATTCCAAAAGAGCAACGGATCACTAATTTCTCAAACAGGGCCTTCTGTTCCGGTGGCGCCTGCTGCTGTTCCAGTTCCCGAATGCGACTCATGGCATATTGCTGTATCGTGGTGAGGGGCAGAACAATCCGCTCCCGCATCTGAATACTCAGTTGCTCAACAGGATAACTGCTCATTAGTTCATTTTTACCGGATAAAAGGAAGATATAGCGCTGCGTGAGCTCGTATTCCTGATAGATCTGATTCCAGATGGCTCCATACCGGGGATCATCGGCCAGATACGCTGTGAGCGGGAAGAAACATTTCCGCATCGCCATCTCACAGTTATCAATAAGCGTTTTGAAGAAGAGGGAATTCGAATACAGCTTCTTTACCGCCATAAATTTCCCCTGTTTGTCCATCTCCTGCAAAGCGGTACCCACCCCGTAATAACCGGTCACATTCTGTTTCAACTGACTCCAGGCCCCTACGAAAGGAATGGCGCGTAAATCTTTTAACGATAACCGGCTCGATCCGCCCCGCTTGGCCGGGCGGCTGCCGATATTGGTTTCATTATAAAATTTCAGCGGACTTACTTCAGAAAGATAATCCAGAAAAGCCGGATCGTTCTTTAGTGCCTGGTACGATTTCAATCCTTCCACAGCCAGGGATTCCAACAAGGCCGATTCCTCATCGCTCAGGGTCTTGTCGTGCGTGTTGAACAATTCATTACTGATTCCGGCATGCAACAATTGCTCAATATTATATTGCGCAGAATCGATGGTGCCAAAATTAGAACTCACTGTTTGTCCCTGTACGGTCAACTGTATCTCTTTGCCTGAAATATTTCGTCCCATGGAAGCATAGAACTTATGGGTTTTTCCACCACCACGGGCCGGAGGACCACCACGACCATCGAAAAACACGACATCGATATCATATTGCCGCGATAAGGCTGAAAGGGTTTCTTTGGCTTTGAAGATACTCCAGTTAGCCATCAGATAGCCGCCGTCTTTCGTACCATCACTAAAGCCCAGCATGATGGTTTGACGCTTGCTCCGACGCTGCAGATGCGCCCGGTAGGCAGGATTTTCATACAATTCTTTCATCACAGAAGCGGCATTATGCAGATCGTCGATGGTTTCAAATAAAGGAACGATATCGATGTTTAATTCAGCTTCCTTCCATCCGCTCAACCGGAAAAGTCCGAACACTTCCATCACATTCAACGCACAATTACACTGACTGATGATGTAACGCTGACAACCGGCCACGCCATTATACTGCTGTATCTCCCGTATGGCCTTAATGGTTTGCAGGGTATCTTTTACCAATCCGGCTTCGAACACATGCGTCCCCACATCACCCGTAGCAGCGGTCAAAATACGCATACGCTCCACTGTTGGCAACTGACGATAATCGGCGGGTAATACACCTGTTTTTTCTGCCACGGTACTTAACACCTCGTGATGTACCGTACTTTCCTGGCGTACATCCAGGGAGGCAAAATGCAAGCCGAAAACCTGTACCCGGTTGATCAAACTATCTACCAGATGAACAAATAATCCATTGTGCTGATATACCAGTATATCACGGATCCGTTGCAGATCGTTCAGGATATCCTGTTTCTGTATCTGGGTACGTTGTCCCGGAATGAAAATATTATTATAAAGCTGCTTTTCCAGATCGGCCAGAATGGTATCCACTCCTTTAAAAGTGAGTCGGCGTTTCAGTCGGCGCACATCCAGATAATAACATTTAATGATGCTGCCACGCAGGGCATCGGCCACCTGCAAGGTGGTTTCTGCTGTTACGAAGGGATTTCCATCTCTGTCGCCGCCGGGCCAGAAACCCATACTGAATAGCTGATGATCGGGCTGGATGGCATCGGGGAACTGCGATTTAAAAAAACTGATGATACGTCCGGCCGCATTATAGAATACATTCTCTAAATACCAAACCAAGCTGATCGCTTCATCATACGGTGTCGGTTTCTGCTTTTTGAGAAAGGGGGTTTTACCTAATTGCTGTAAGAAAACATTGATTTGTCCGGCATTATTCTCCGAAAGCGCTTTGGAAAGATCATTGATGATACCCAAAACCGTTCCGGGATAAAATTGGGTAGGGTGCGCCGTTAGTACCAACCGGATCGAAAACTCATTGAGCTTTCGTACCAGATCTTCCTGCTTGGCCGATTGCATCACTTCCGATTCGAGATGCTTCAGGGTACCGATGCCGTTCATATCGTTTACTTCCCGAAAGGCCGCATCTTCCAGTGCATCAAACAATACCACCTGCCGCTCCACATATTGCACAAAACGAAACAAGAGGTCCAGTTTATCCTGGTCCTTGGTATACACCGTATGACGAACAAAAAAATCTTCGAGGATCTGTGCCGGGCTTTGTTTCTTCTTATATCCTTCTTCACAATTATTCAATAACAAAGAAAGCAGGATGCCTGTCTTTTCAATACGGTGAAAAGGCAGGGACGTAAACAAACTGTTATATAACTGAAACTTGATAGCAACAAAATTGCGGAACTGCTGCAACCCTCGTGTGGACTGTTGATGCATGATACGTTGAGTTAATTCGATTAAAATACACAAGCAAGCAGGGCAATAAAAATACAATTAAAAAGTGAAAGCAGGGCTGTTATTTGGCGCTGAAACCCAACAGGAGGGCTATTTTCAGTGATTTTACAAAATTTGACAGTCACTAACGATTGTTATATTCTTCCTGCAGATTATCTTAGCAACATCGATGAAAATGGGTAATAATTATAGTATTCCATCCTTCAGCACAGCTACGGCTGCTGCTACTACTATTACCATTATTACAACCCGTTAAGGGTTGTACATTGTCATATCATCCTTTGGGCGCTTGCTGTTAAAAATTCGGAAGATCCACCATTTACATTATTAAATCCTTCTCGGTTACAGAGAATCATACTATGCAGGTATTAAAATTCGGCGGCAGTTCTGTTGCCAATGCAGAGAACATTAATAAGGTTGTTGCCATTGTTCAGGAAGCTATTAAAAAAGATCGTACCATTCTGGTGGTATCTGCCCTCGGCGGTATTACAGATACGCTCCTGGCAGCAGGCACATTGGCCGCTTCGGGTGATGAAACCTATAAAGAAAAACTGGCCCTCATTGAGCAACGCCATATGGAAGCGGTTAAAGCACTGGTCCCTGTAACCAAACAAAGCGCTGTACTCAGTTTGGTAAAAAAGCATTGCAATGAGATCGAAGATATTTGCAACGGTATTTTTTTATTGCATGAATTATCGGCTCAAACCCGTGACCGTATCATGAGCTATGGTGAATTACTTTCTTCACAGATCATCACGCAGCGTTTTCTGGCATTGGATGTACCGGCTGTTTGGAAAGACTCACGTGAACTCATTAAAACAAATGGAGTTTTTGGAAACGCCGCTGTAGATTTTTCCCGCAGCAATGAAAAAATCAGATCCTATTTCGAAAACGATAAAGGGCAACTATATGTTTGTCCGGGTTTTATTGCGTCCGAATCCAATGATGTAACCACTACGCTGGGCCGCGGTGGGTCTGACTATACCGCCGCAATTTATGGTGCTGCTCTCGATGCGGGTGCCGTAGAGATCTGGACCGATGTGAGTGGTATGATGACGGCCGATCCCCGTTTGGTCCCCAATGCCCGCATCATTCCGCATATCTCCTATCAGGAAGGAATGGAGCTGAGTCATTTTGGTGCCAAAGTGATCTATCCGCCTACCATTCAGCCGGTGATGAAAAAGAATATCCCCGTATGGATCAAAAACACTTTTGCGCCCAACGATTCCGGCACCCTGATCGAAAAAGAAAGTACGGCCCATGGCAATAGCGTGCGGGGCATTTCGAGTATGAATAAAATAGCGCTGATCAGTCTCGAAGGCAGTGGCATGGTCGGCATCCCCGGGTTTTCGAAACGCCTGTTCGAAGCACTCGCGAATGAACGTATCAATGTGATACTGATCACCCAGAGTTCTTCTGAACATTCCATATGTGTTGCTGTGGAAGAAGCCTATGTGGAAACGGCCAGAGAAGCGGCGAATAAAGCGTTCAGTTTTGAAATTGAAACCGGACAGGTGGATCCTGTTACCATTGAAAAAGAACAATCCATTCTGGCATTGGTGGGAGATAATATGAAGAGTCACCCGGGTATTGCCGGAAAGATGTTTCATATACTTGGCCGGAATGGCGTGAATATCCGTGCCATTGCCCAGGGCTCTTCCGAAAGAAATATCAGCGCCGTGATCGCCAGTGCCGATGTACGCAAAGCGATCAACGTACTGCATGAAGAATTTTTTGAAACCACTTATAAACAAGTCAATCTTTTTGTAGCCGGTGTGGGCAATGTGGGGAGTCGTTTACTCGACCAACTGCATCAGCAGAAAGCCTACCTGCAGGAACATCTTCGCTTACAGGTAAATGTGGTGGGCATCGCTAACAGTCGTAACATGCTCGTGGAAGAAGAAGGTATTGACCTATCCAACTGGAAAGAAGCGCTCGGCAAAGCGGGCAAGATGGACCTGAATGAATATGTACTGCTGGTCAAATCAAAGAACCTGCGTAACTCCGTTTTTGCTGATGTTACTGCCAATGCCGATGTAGCGGCAGTGTATGAGCGGTTATTGACCAAGAGTATTTCAGTGGTAGCCTGTAACAAGATTGCAGCCTCTTCTGCCTTTTCCAATTATAAAAAGCTCAAAGAGCTGGCCCGCTCCTTTAGCTGTCAGTTTTTGTTTGAAACCAATGTGGGTGCCGGACTGCCTGTAATTGGTACCCTGAACGACCTGTTGCGTACCGGCGATAAAGTGAATCGAATTGAAGCGGTACTGAGCGGCACACTCAATTTTGTTTTCAATAATTATGATGGCAGCCGTCCGTTTGCCGAAGTGGTGAAACAGGCACAGGACGAAGGTTATACCGAACCGGATCCACGTTTAGACCTCAGTGGTACCGACGTCATGCGAAAGATCATGATTCTGGCGCGGGAGGCGGGCGAAGTGATGGAAATGGAGCAGATCGAAAACCGTTCTTTTATGCCTGCCTCTTGTATGCAGGGTTCTGTGGATGACTTTTATGCAGCAATGGCCAAAGAAGAAGCACATTTTAAATCCCTCTACGAAAAAGCGGCTTCGGAGGGAAAGAAATTAAAATTCGTTGCACAGTTCGATCAGGGGAAAGCCAATGTAGGATTACAGCATATCGATCCGGCACATAACCTCTATCATTTATATGGAAAAGATAATATCGTACTATTCTATACCAACCGATATCCCGATCAACCCCTGGTGGTAAAGGGAGCCGGCGCGGGCGCGGAAGTAACAGCGAGTGGCGTTTTTGCCGACATCATGCGTACCGTAAACGGATAAACCCTGAAACAGATGAAAAAAGTAACCGTCAGTTGCCCGGCTACCGTAGCCAACCTTGTATGCGGATTTGATGTACTCGGCATGTGTCTGAAGGATCCGGCCGATATCATGGAAGTAACCCTTTTGAACAAACGGGAAATTCATGTTCGTGCGGCCGATGGCTACCCACTGCCTTCCGATCCGGCACAGAATACGGCTGGAGCGCCCCTGATTGAAATGTTGAAAGAGATAGACGAAGAAGTCGGCTTCGATGTATTGATCCATAAACATATCAAACCGGGAAGCGGTTTGGGCTCCAGTGCCGCCAGCGCAGCGGGAGCAGTGGTGGCCGCCAATCAGCTACTCCAGCTGCGGTTTTCCAACCAGGACCTGCTGCGTTTTGCCATGTTCGGCGAAAAAGTGGCGAGCGGGGTGAAGCATGCCGATAATGTGGCGCCCTGTATTTTTGGGGGCATTACTTTGATACGATCCATCCATCCGCTGGATGTGATCAGCCTGCCTGCTCCGCACCTATACGTGACGGTGGTACACCCGCAGATCGAAGTAAAAACCTCTGATGCACGTCAGATATTACGAAAAGAAGTTCTGCTGAAAGATGCGATCCGTCAATGGGGTAATATTGCCGGACTGGTAGCGGGCTTCCTGAAAAGCGATTATGATCTGATTGGCAGAAGTCTGGAAGACGTGATCATTGAACCGGTGAGAAGCATTCTCATACCCGGATTTGACGAGGTGAAACAGCGTTGCCGGGAGGCCGGTGCACTGGGGGGTGGTATTTCCGGAAGTGGCCCTTCCCTCTTTATGTTGAATAAAGAAGAGGCGATCGCCCGAAAAAATGAAGCCATCATGCAAGAGGTCTTTTCCTCTCTGGGCATTGATTACCGCACCTATGTAACAGCCGTAAATACGGCAGGCGTTACCGTTATCCAATAATTATCTAAAGAACATCCGCTATGCGTTATTATAGTTTAAATAAGCAGTCTCCCAGTGTTAATTTTCGTGAAGCCACCATTCAGGGGCAGGCACCTGACAAAGGGCTCTATTTCCCGGAAGAGATCCCTCGTTTACCCAAGGGATTTGTAGAAACGCTTGACCAGCGCAGCAATGAAGAAATTGCGCTCGAAGTGATACGCCCCTATATCGGCGATGAACTTTCGGAAGCGCAACTGGCACAGATCGTTGCAGAAACCGTGAATTTTCCGGTTCCCTTAAAACATGTAGCCCATCATATTTATTCACTGGAATTATTTCACGGTCCTACCCTGGCCTTCAAAGATATCGGAGCCCGTTTTATGAGTCGCTGTCTCGGCGCCTTTGTACAAAATGCCGATAAGAAAGTAACCGTACTGGTGGCTACTTCCGGCGATACCGGCGGGGCCGTGGCCAATGGCTTTTATGATGTACCCGGTGTGGAAGTGGTGATCCTTTATCCGAGTGGAAAAGTGAGCCCGGTACAGGAAAAACAACTGACCTGTTTAGGAAAGAATATAAAAGCCCTGGAAGTAAAAGGAAGTTTTGATGATTGTCAGCGTTTGGTGAAACAAGCTTTTGCGGATGAGGCACTGCGGAAAAAACATTTTCTTACTTCGGCGAATTCCATCAATGTGGCGCGCTGGCTGCCCCAACAGTTTTATTATTTTCTGGCCTGGAAGCAGTCGCGACATAAAGATCAGGCTCCGGTAATCAGTGTGCCAAGTGGCAACTTCGGTAATATCTGTGCCGGTGTACTGGCATGGGCGTCCGGCCTTCCGGTTAAGCATTTTATTGCGGCCTGCAATGCCAATGATACGGTTACCCGATACCTTCAATCAGGGGCATGGGATCCGAAGGATACGATCGCCACCTTCTCCAATGCGATGGATGTGGCCCACCCGAGCAATTTCATACGCATCATGGAGATCTTCGAACAGCAACTTCCTTCCCTGAAAAATATGATCTCCAGTGCCCGGGTGAGCGATGCCACTACGCTGGAAGTGATCCGTTTTGTAGCAGAAGAGTATGATTATTTACTTGATCCGCATGGTGCTGTGGCCTATGAAGCCCTGGTAACCTATTTGCAGCACCATCCCGGTCAGTGGGGCTACCTGCTCGAAACAGCTCATCCGGTAAAATTTCCCGACGCCATCCTGAAAGCCACGGGTGAACAGGTACCGATCCCCGATAGCCTGCAGCCGCTTTTCCAAAAAGAAAAAGCAGCGGAACTGATCAGTACTGATTATGCGGAACTGGTGGATAAACTGGGGTGAGAAGGC
>CAZKSY010000070.1:0-15241 GCA_964555605.1 uncultured Chitinophagaceae bacterium
TCAAACGCCCCACTTCCTTATTTCTCATTCCTTATTCCTCTAAGATTCCCAACAAAACGTTAAACCCCCTCCCTTTTCTCCGAAAAGTTTCGTATTTCAAATTATTCCCTATATTTGATCTACGAAAATCAACGTAGATAAAAATTTAGCGTATGAAAAAGATTGCATTCTGCTCCCTGCTGGGATTGTTTTCACTGGTAACACTGGTGCAGGCCCAGGTAACGGAAAAGCCAAAAAAGGCCGATAAAAATGAACCGGTAGTGGTAGAGGGTCGTCCGATGAAGACCATCAGCGATCAGTTCGATGAAGTGGTGATCCGCAAAAAAGGCGACAAAGGCACCAAAGTGATCATCGAGATCAATGGAGATAAAGTAGTGGTGAATGGAAAACCCATCGAGGATTTTGACGATGTAAATGTGGCCGTAATCAAAAGAAAGATCCCCCGCGTAAGTGCCGGTGTACGCGGCTCTACCTTTCGTACCATGCCCGACGAAGTGATCGTACAGGGCTATCCGATGATCGGCGACGGGTTGGCCCCTTCAGTTATATATGGCGGTCCATCGAATAAAGCACTGCTGGGGGTAACCTCTGAAAAAACGGAAGAGGAAGGTGCTAAGATCATGAAAGTGTCGGAGAAATCGGCTGCTGAAAAAGCCGGCTTGAAAGCGGGTGATATCATTACAAAGATCAACGAAGATCAGATAGGTGATCCCAACGACCTCACGCTGGTGATCGGAAAATACAAACCCGAAGATAAAATAACCATTACCTATAAGAGAGAAGGTAAAACACAAACGGCCTCCGCCACACTGGAAAAGAATCCCGGTGCTGCACGATACTCCATGGGAAGCACTTTTAGCGGACCCGGTGGTTTCAATCAACTGGAAGGCGTTCCCGGCTTCGACAACTATAATTTCAATTTTGATTCTTTTGGCGATAGGGCATTGACTGTTACCGGTCGCCCGCGCCTCGGCATCAAAGCACAGGAAACGGAAGAAGGGGATGGATTGAAAGTGCTGGAAGTATGGAATGAATCACAGGCCGAAAAAGCCGGTATCAAAGAAGGGGATATCATCACCCGTTTTGATGATAAAAAGATTACCACGACCGAAGAACTGCTGGAAGCGGCGAAAAACAGTAAGGACAAAACGGTGGTAAAAGTGGAGCTGAAACGTGATGGAAAAACACAAACAGTGGAGATCAAAACACCGAAAAAATTAAAGACAGCCAATCTGTAACCGTATCAGGTAAGCCATGAAATACAAACCGGTTTTCGGCCCCATAAAGCTGAAAACCGGTATTTTTGTGCCTTCATGATCCCATACGACGCATACGAACTGGTAGTAGGCCTTGAAGTGCATGCCCAACTGCTGACCGAGAGTAAACTCTTTTGTGGAGACAGTGCCACATTCGGCGCTGCACCCAATACCCATATCTCTCCCATCACCCTGGCCCATCCCGGCGCCCTGCCCCTGCTGAATAAAAAAGCGGTGGAATACGCCATCAAAATGGGTCTGGCCTGCGACTGCCGGATCACAGAGCGCAATTATTTCGCCCGCAAGAATTATTTCTATCCCGACCTGCCAAAAGGTTATCAGATATCCCAGCATACCACCCCCATTTGTGTAGGCGGTCGTGTGCGGGTACATACCGAAGCCGGCACCCGCGATATTCAATTGAATCGAATCCATCTGGAAGAAGACGCCGGCAAGAGCATCCACGATCTGGACCCCGATTATACCTGTGTAGACCTGAACCGTGCCGGTGTTCCCCTGATCGAAATCGTAACCGAGCCCGATATTCATAGCGCTGATGAAGCCTATGCCTATCTCACCGAGATCCGGAAACGGCTTCGTTATCTGGACGTATGCGACGGCAATATGGAAGAAGGCAGCATGCGTTGTGATGCGAATATATCTGTCCGTAAGAAAGGCGATACCAAACTGGGCACCAAGGTGGAAGTCAAAAACCTCAATTCCATCCGCAATGTGAAACGGGCGATCGAATGGGAGAGCAAACGACTGATCGAATTACTCGAGAATAATGAGCCCATCCTGCAGGAAACAAGGAGTTTCGATGCCAATAACGGAACCACGTTTGCCCTTCGCAGTAAGGAAGAGGCCAATGATTACCGCTATTTCGCCGATCCCGATCTGACGCCCTTTATGGTTACGACCGACATGCTGGAAGCGATCCGCGCCACCGTTCCGGAATTACCGGAAGCGAAAGCTGCCCGTTATAGCAATGACTTCGGCTTGCCCGCCTACGATGCCGCACAATTGGCTGAGGAAAAAGAAACGGCTTTATATTTTGAAGCACTGGTGCAGGAATTACAGACCGATGCATCTGATCCCGCCGCCCGCATCAAACAGGCCGCCAACTGGATCCTGGGACCCGTGCGTTCCTATTTAAATGAAACAGGTATCGACATTACCGCATTTCCCGTACCGGTTGCCAGTATTGGGGCACTGATCCGGCTCATCGAAAAAGGGCAACTGAATTTCTCCACCGCTACCGGTCGTGTATTGCAGGCCGTTATACAGGAGCCCTCCGCCACGCCGCTTTCACTGGCAGAAAAACTGAACCTGATCCAGAATTCTGATTCGAATGTTGTGGAAGAATGGGTGGATGCCGTGCTCGCTAAAATGCCTGACAAAGTGCAGGAATACCGGAAAGGTAAAAAAGGACTGATCGGGTTATTTGTGGGAGAAGTAAAAAAGATCTCTGCCGGCAAGGCCGATCCCAAACTGACCAATGAATTATTATTAAAAAAATTACAATAATGAAGAATCTTCGTCTTGTATGGCTGCTGCTGATCCTGGTGCTGGCCTGTAAATCAAAACCCAAAGGGAGTTTTGAAGTGAACGGTACGGTGAAAAATTTTGAGGAACTGGCCCGTCTCTTCCCCTCCAGTGTTACCGATGGGAAAATGCGCTTGCTCCTGTTCGAAATCCCCTTCGGCAATGAAGGGCAGCCCGTGCAACTGGATTCGGTTACCATTTCAGCCAAAGAAACCAGCTTCACCCTGAAAGCATTGACGAATAATCAGGGCATGTTCGACGTGCTGATCGATAAAGGCGGTCCCATGATCCCGCTGGTTAACGATGTACCGGAACTGACACTTATCATCGATGCCAGCAATAAAACAGACTTCTATAAAGTAACCGGTTCCACGGCGACCAGTTCCCTGCAGACCTTTATCAATGAATATAATAAGAACTATCAGTCGCTCGACCATGCGTTTCAGCAGATCGACAGTTTAAAGAAGATGAGTGCAGCCGACAGCATCGTGATTGAAGCCACCAATAGAAAGAATGCGAAGCTGGAAGAGATGAATACTTTTTTACGGAAGTTCCTGAAAGAAGTTGAAAATCCCAGTGTAGCCTCCTTTGCCCTGGGTCAGAGTTTTCAAACACTGCCACAGGCAGAATTCGAAAAAGAACTCTTCCGTTTAGCAGCGCAGTTCCAGTCTGATGCCAGTTTAGCCAAACTAAAAACACAGTACGAATCCTTCAAAGCACAATCGGCTGCTTCGGAAAAGCGTCTGAAAGAAAATAGCTGGGTGGGTAAGAAAGTTCCGGAATTCAGTTTGCCTGATGCCAATGGAAAATCCATCAGTCTCGCTTCTTTCCGGGGTAAATATGTATTGGTGGATTTCTGGGCCAGTTGGTGTGGGCCTTGCCGGAAAGAAAATCCCAATGTAGTAGCGGCGTACAATCAATTCAAGGATAAAAATTTCACCATACTGGGTGTATCGCTGGATGAAGAAAGGAGCAAGTGGCTGGAAGCGATCAAAGCCGATGGCCTCACGTGGACGCATATCAGCGACCTCGCGTATTGGAAAAGCGCGGCGGTTACCACCTTTAAATTCGAAGGCATACCTTTCAACATCCTCGTAGATCCCAATGGCACCGTCATTGCGGAAGGCCTGCGTGGAGATGATCTCACTAAAAAGCTGGTGGAGGTGTTGAAGTGAGGCGTGAATCGTGAAGCGTGAATCGTCAATCGTGAATCGTGAATGGTGAAGCGTGAATGGGCTCACTCAAACACACACTTTCTTCGCGCCCTCGCGCCTTCGCGGTTAAGTATATTTTTGCTTAACCGCTACGCCTGCGCTTAAGCTTGGATTAGACGCAAAGGCGCCAGGAAACGCTGGGATTTTGATTGTAAATTTGAATGTGGCCTGGAATACGATTCACGCTTCACACTTCACACCTCACGATTCACGCCTCACCATTCACGATTCACGATTGACGATTCACGATTCACCATTCACTAAAAAAGCTCCCCCGAAGGAGAGCTTTTACTTATTTAGATATCCGATTATCAGGACTGACTGATCTGAATACCCAGGAATCGATAGTTCGCACTGGGCTTCACTGTTTCGTTTCCTTCCAGTTCCAGTACCAGTCCAACAGGCGTTGCACTGGATACACCCGGATTCACTACACGTACTTCCACTTCACCAAAGCTGGTATTAGCAGGGATCACCACGGTGCCGGTGATGGTGTAATGTGTTCCGGTGGCTGCTGCGGCTACACCTGCAGGTAATACAGGAGTGGCTACGGCCTTGAACTTGATCGACTGATCAGTGCTTTGCTGTGCTCCCACGAGGTTCACACGGAACTTAATGGTACCAGCGGCACGGTTGATTGCCGGATTGGCCGCTACCACCGCAGCACCATAAGCAGGTACACGGGTGAGAACGGGATAGGTTTGACCGGTCAATGGAGTGTTCAATACCGTAGCATCCCACTCTACTACCAGATCCTTTACGGTAACCAGGTCATTCTTAATACAGGAAGAACCCAGGAGTACCGACATCGATAAAATAACGAGAAATAAAAAGTTACGTTTCATAATTACGATTTTATTGATATTAATACCCTGCGTTTTGTTTCATGTTAGGATTGCCATCGATCTCACGCTGCGGGATGGCAGGCAGAACGCGCGTATCGTTGAACGGAAGGTTGGCAGGACTCTTCACGATATCCTGACCGGTACGCTTCAGATCGAACCAACGATGTCCTTCAAACGCAAATTCCAATGCACGCTGACGCATGATCTCTGCCATCAGAGCGGCTCCAGATAAAGTAACTGAAGTAAGACCACGGTTGGTGAGTACGCTGTTCAGATCGGCCAATGCAGCCGCTTCGTCACCGGCACCGTTTCTGCGTAAAGCAGCTTCGGCACGGTTCAGCAGCACTTCCGGATAGCGGATCACGGGAACGTTATCGAGGTTGGGGAAACCACTCTTACCAAAGAACTTGGTGCACTCGATAAAACGTGTACCACGACCGGAAGTACCCCACTCATACAAATTGGCACGAACGTCGTTACCTCTTGTGATATTGGGGAAACCGGTTGAAGCGATACCCAACTGACCCATCAGGAAGTTATTGGGAACGAGGTCACCAAAACCACCTGTTGTGCTGGTATTACCCAGTGTATTCAATGTAGTATAGCTTGTTTGCAGGGATACGTTCACACCCAGATTTTCGTTCTGGATATTGAAACGTACTTCAAAAATGCTCTCGGGGTTACGCAGTGCTCTCCATCCGGCCACATAGTTGGCACCGGTAGAAAGTGCAGCACCTACACCAGCCGCATTGCTGATAGCTGAATTGGCTTCTGTAACCGCTTTGGCCCAATCACCATAATATAAGGCTACACGGCTGAACAATGCATGTGCAGAAGCTTTGGTAGCATAATATACACCACGGGTATTACCCAGTTTGGTGGTCGCTACGGTAAGGTCTGCATAGATGGCATCGTACACTTCTTTCGTGCTGGCACGTGAAGGGCGGAATTCCAGGGCGCCGGCACCGGTTTTAACCGCTGTAAGAGCCAGAACGATATTGCCACGATATTGACCGCTGATCACAGCAGTAGTATCATATGCATAAGAACGGGCCAGGTCATGGTGCAATAAAGCACGCAGGAATTTCAACTCGCCTTCCCAACGGTCTTTAGTAGCTGTGCTGGCATCAGCGATATTGGGAATCGCTTCCAGGATCAGGTTGATCTCATTCAGCAAACCATAAGAAGAACCCCAGTTCGCGAAATGAGAACCCTGTGTGTTACGGTTTTCAGGTTGCAGACGACCGGATTTACCAGTTGCCTGTGTTAAATCGGCTAATGCATCCGCAACAGCCAGTTTATCACGACCATATTCTGTTTGCTGACGTAAGCCACCATAAACAGAGTTCAGGGCTGCTTCAACGTTGGCGGCGCTGGTAAGAGCCGACTCAAAGCTGATAGACTGACGGGGCTCCACGCTCAACTGCTTGTCGCAGGAAGTGAAGGCGATGATCCCGGCCATCAGTAATAAAGAAAATTTATTCATTGTCTTTTTCATAATCATTAATGTTTTGTATTAGAAACCTAACTGCACACCAAACGTTACGTTCTTGCTCTGTGGCACGATACCGGTTGAAGTGGCACCGAACTCAGGATCGTAACCAGGGAAATCATCATATGTCCAGAGGTTTACACCCTGAATATAGAATTTAGCCCCGTTCAGCTTCATGCGCTTCAGCAAAGCAGAAGGCAGGTTGTAACTGAAGGTCAATTGCTTCAAACGGATATAATCCGCTTTCAACAGGTTTCTGCTACCAGAGAAGTTACCAGAGGCGCGGGTTTCCGCATTACCATTAATGGCACGGGGAATATCAGTGATATCACCAGGCTTCTGCCAGCGACGATCATAGCGCTCCTGCAATACGTTGAATGCACGACCACCGATCTCAGACATGAAGTTGATCTGACCATCACTTACCAAACGGCCATACTCATAGTTGAAGAATACTTCGAGTTCGAAATTCTTATACTCGAAGTTGTTGCTCCAACCACCGAAGTAATCGTTCAGGGAGTTACCCATGAAAATACGATCGGCAGCATTCGCGAAATACGTAAGGTTGCCATTCAGATCTCTCCACATGGTACGACCTGTAGCAGGGTTTACACCAGCATAAGGGTTGGTAAAGAAAGAACCCAGTGACTTACCGATCTTGATCGAAGGATCAGATGGCAGTGAAGTCAGGGTATCATACAAACCGGTTACACGGTTGTCGTTATAAGAAATATTGAAGCTGGTTGTCCATTTGAACGCACCATCCAGCACTTTCGCGCGGATCGCGAATTCCACCCCCTGGTTCTGTACAGCACCTACGTTCTGTGTGATAGAACCGAAACCGGTAGTGAGGTAAACAGGACGATCGAGCAACAGATCTTTGTTGGTACGACGGTATACATCAAACGAACCACTGATGCGGTTGTTGAAGAAACCGAAGTCGATACCCGCGTTGATCTCTTCACGACGCTCCCATTTCAGATCGGGGTTAGACAACTGTGTGGGTCCGATACCGGCACCACCATTATAAGTACGGGTAGCACCGTACAAACCTTTACTCAGGAAGTTACCGATCTGGTCGTTACCTGTTTGACCCCATGATACACGGATCTTCAGATCAGACACGGCTTTCACTTTTTCCATGAAACGCTCGGAGGCGATATTCCAACCGGCACTAAGGGCGGGGAATACACCATAGATATTGTTCGCACCGAAACGTGAGCTACCATCACGACGTACTGTTACAGAGAACAGATACTTACGGTCGTAATCGTAGTTTACTTTAGCAAACTGAGAGAAGGTGGCAGAACCACTCCAGAATCCACCCACACTCTCCGGCGTAGCCGCAGAGTTTACGGTACGGAACTGATAGGTAGGGAAACCGATACCGGTAGCACTGATCTGCTCGTTCACATCTTTACGGTATTCAATACCACCCAATGCATTGAAATTATGAACATCATTGATAGAGGTAACATAGTTCAGCGTATGGGTAGTGAGGAAGTTCGTATTCCAGTTGCTCACCTCTGTTAAACGACCTACCACAGCGAAACCATCATTGGTACGCGGGTCGGTGTAACGGGTAGATTGTACCAAACGGTAGTCCATACCGAATGTACCTCTATACTTCAATCCCTTCGCCAATTCATAGTTGGCTGCCAGGCTACCCACCATTTGGTTGGTACGCTGACGGGAAGTGTTATAGGTAACCACACCAATTACGTTCTGGTTAAGGATACCGTTAACCGCTGCAGGAGGTAAACCGTAGAAAGTGCCATCTGCATTATAAATGGGGTTATGAGGCAGCATCAAAGGAGCAGAGAAGGCCGGGTTACCCAGGAATGAACCATCCTGTGCAAATGGACCTGTCTGCAAAATAGTACTCAAGCTGATCTGAGACTCAATAGAGAATTTACGGTTCAGCTTGTGGCTGATATTAGACAACAAGGTAGCACGCTCGAAGTCGGCGGGCAACACGATCGCATCCTGCTTGGTATAAGAACCAGACAGATAGAAGCTGGTTTTTTCACCACCGGCAGAAATGCTCACCTCTGCATTTTTCACCTGACCCTGACGGAAAGCAGGACGCTGCCAGTCGTAAGTTTTCAGGGTATCAATATCACCTTTCGCCATCAATGGGTTCAAACCCATATCGCTCAGCGTACGCTGCTGGGCAGAAATGGGGTTACCACCAATAGTACCCAAACCAGCGTTTGGTGTGGTGATAGTTGGCAGGTTGAAGGCGTTCATATACGCCTCAGAACGTGCCTGAATATATTCCTGGGTGTTCAGTACATCCAGATATTTCAGGGGATTGGTAATACCATAATAACCATTCACGGTTACATTGGTCTTGCCACCCTTACCCTTTTTAGTTGTGATGATCACCACACCGTTACCGGCGCGGGCTCCATAGATAGACGCCGCAGCGGCATCTTTCAGGATCTCGATAGACTCAATGTCGTTCGGGTTCAGATAAGCCAGCGGGTTGGTTTGGGTAAATGTTTGTCCGAAGCTCACGGTACCGGAGTTCACCTGAATACCGTCTACAATGTACAACGGATCGTTACCGGCTGTGATAGATCCCACACCACGGATACGAACGTTTACCGCACCACCGGGCAAACCGTTATTGGAACGGATGTCCACACCGGGAGCACGTCCCTGAATCGCACGGTCGAAACTCTGCATAGGCAGGTTGCGGATCTCTTCACCACCTACACGTGCAATGGCCGCTGTTACCTCACGCTTCTTCAGCGTTTGATAACCCACTACCACTACCTCGGTCAGGTTTTTGTCTTCAGCCTTCATGGATACTTCCACCATGGTACGGCTGCCAATACTTACTTCCTGCTCAGCTAAACCTACACCGGAAAATACCAGCGTACGGGCAGAAGCAGGAACAGTAATAGAAAATGTACCATCGGTTTTAGAAGTAGTACCGATCGTAGTGCCTTTAACCATAATTGAGGCGTTGGGCACCGGTGCTCCCTTGGGATCAGTTACTTTACCCGAAATAGTTCGGGATTGCGCCAGCAACTGACCGGCAACGAATAGCACACCCAGCATAAGCAAGAACAATTTTCTCATGTGCAACAGTTTTTGTTTTTACAAAACAGAATAAGTGACGTTTGGTTTAGTCACCGTTTAAAAAGGACAGCGAATTTATTCCACAGGCTGCATAGTTGGCGCAAATGCTACGCAATGGTTTGCACTTAGAAGGAAATCATGACAATTTTATGACAGTTCTTTTCATGATAATTAATAATTGATAATTAATCATTAATTATTAATGATTAATTATCAATTATTTCAATATATGCCAGTGCCAAAATACTGGGGCAAATGGGTAAATAAACCCCTATTTACTTTTTCGGGAATTTTTCACCAACCGAAGCAAAAGGGCTGGCAGAAAGACCAGATTCGTAAGGGTAGCTAAAACGAGCGTTAGTGAGGTTAGCCAACCCAGGGCCTGGGTGCCCCCGAAGCCGCTGAAGCAGAAAATCACGAATCCGGCGATCAGAACAAGTGATGTATAGATGATGCTGATGCCGGTTTTATGTATAGTATCGATCACCACTTCCTCCGGCTCTTTGCCACTGCGCTGCAATTCCTGCTTGTAGTTCACGAGGAAGCGAATGGTGATATCAATGGCAATACCCAGGGCTACCGAGAATACCAATACGGTGGAAGGTTTGATGGCTACACCCACCCATCCCATCACACCGGCCGTGATCAGCAGCGGAATGATATTCGGGATCAACGAACTGATCAGGATGCGTACCGAACGGAAGAGATACAACATACACACAGCGATCAGCAGGAAGGCCCAGAAAATACTTTCTTTGAGTCCATTGATAATAAACGCACTGCCTTCGAGGAAGGTGACACTTGTACCGGTAAATTCTACTTTATATTTCGTGCTGTCGAACAGCTCGCGGCTGCGCATTCCGATCGAATCGATCAGCAGGGGCAAGCGATGACTGCCCACATCGGCCATATTTACGCTGATGCGTGCCTGTTGTTTGCTGCTGTCCATGAACGACAGGATCACCCGGTTCAGATTCCCCCCACCGTTATTGGCTGTAGAATCTTTTTTACCGGAAAGGTATTCGGCCAGAAAGGCGATATCAAAACTATTGGGCAATCCGTAATTCGTACTGTCGCCATCGTAATACGCCTGACGCGCAAATTTCATTCCCTCCACGATCGATAACGGACGCGCCATTTCAGGTTTAGAAGCAATGAACAGGGAGAGGGAATCCATCTTCTCAAAGGTCTGCAGCATATTCCGGCGCAAACCGTTCTTCTGCTTCGTATCGATCACGATCTCCAAAGGCATCACCCCTCTGAAATGGGTTTCAAAGAATTTCAGGTCGCGGTAAATGCGGTCGGTCTTGGGCAGATCATCTACAATAAATCCTTCGGAACGCAAACGGAACATTCCCGCTACAGAAAGTACCAGCATCAGGATGGTAACACCGTAGATGAGTTTCTGGTGGTGCAGACTCCAGATCTCCAACCGATCCAGAAAAGCCAGCAGCCATTTATTATCGAGGTATTTCGTGTGTTTGGGTTTCGGAGCCGGCAGAAAACTGAGTACCGCCGGTATCAGAATGATGGAGATGAAGAAGAGCGCCATGATATTGATCCCCGCCACTACACCAAACTCTTTCAGGATCGCACTCTTGGTTAAAGCGAATACGGCAAAGCCGATGGCTGCGGAGATATTACAGAAGAGGGTGACGATACCCATCCGGTTCACCATTTCAACGAGCGCAGTTCGCTTATCACCCGTATCATTATACGAAGTATGAAACTTGTTCAGGAAATAGATACAGTTCGGAATACCGATCACCACCACCAATGGCGGGATCAGGGCATTGAGCAGGGTGATCTTATACCCCAGCATATGAATGGTGCCCAAACTCCAAACCACCCCAATGATCACCACGCCCAAACTGAGCAACATGGCACTGGTACTTCTGAAGAATAATAAAAGGATCACCGCTGAAAGCAGGATGGAACCCAGCAGGAACCACCGCATTTCATCGGCTACCTTGGTGGCCAGATTGGTACGGATCAAAGGCAGTCCGCTATAATGAAACTCGATACTGTGTTTCTTTGCAAAAGCTTCTCCGGCATCTACAATGGCTCCCACCACAGCATTACGTTTCTTGGAATTCAGCACCTGCTTGTTGATGCGGATGCCCATCATGTACGCCCTGGTAGACGGATTATACAGAAGCCCCTGATAAAAAGGCAGGGAATGAAAAATGCTGACGCTGCTATCGATCGCAGCCTGCGATAAGGTACCGGTGCCAAAGATCTGTTTGCCTTTTAGTTTTCCTTCCAGCGTATCTTTCACCAGATTGGTCGCAGCCGGAACACTCAGTACATCTTCTACCGCATTGATGGTTTTCATCTCCGCCGCGAGCGCTGTATAATCATTGAAAAATCCGGCTTCGAAAAATTTATCGGTCTGTACCCCGATCACCAGGAGGTTGCCGTCTTCCCCGAAACGGGCGCGAAAAGCCTGGTAGGCCTGATACTTGGGATTGTCGGTGGGAATGGCCCTGGTAAACTCATAACTCAATTCAACTTTCGATGCATGCCAGGTCATGAAGCCTGTTAACAAGGTGAGAGCGCCGAGTAATAACCAGCGGTAAGCGAGAATGAATCGCCCAATGGATGCCCACATAGGAATTTCTGTTGGTGTAAAAAGTGATGCAAAGAAACTCAATTTAAGCGGCTTAGGGAAGATTAATTTTAGCTGTGATTAGAGCTATCTTTGAGCCGATGAAGAAATATGGCCTGCTCTTCCTGATCCTTCTCTGGACCACTTGTGCCCTTGCGCAGTTGCCATCCATTGGTCAATGGCGGGCCCATTTGCCCTGGAACAGTGCCATCAGACTCCTGCACGACGGCGAACGGATCTGGTGGGCCAGTCCGCTCAGCATCGCCGCCATCGACCCCAACAGCAACGAGATCGAACGCTGGACCAAAGTGAACGGACTGAGTGAAACCGGTGTGCAGGCCCTTGGATGGAACAGCGATCAAAATGCCCTCGTGGTCGTTTGGCAGAACCAACGCATCAACATCCTCCGGGAAGGAAACCTCCGGGCCATCGAAGACCTGGCCAATAGCGCCGTTACCGGGGATAAAACGGTTAACGATATCTTCTGCCACGACCGCTTTGCCTATCTGCTCACCAATAGCGGCATTGTAGTGATCGATCTGCAGCGTGACATCGTATCCGCTACCTATATCATTGGTTCCAATGGCAGCAGGGTCCCGGTTACCGGACTCGCCAGAGACGCCGGCAACTGGTATGCTGCTACCGCAGAAGGATTGAAATCGGCCCCGCTGAATGCGGCTAATTTATCCGACTACCGGAGCTGGACCGGCATCGGTCCGGCCAATGGCCTGCGCAACGCCCCTGTTAAGAATATAACGCAAAGCAATAACCGTTTGTACTGTGTGCAATCCGATACGGTCTTTGTACAGAACGGCAACCAATGGAATGTCTTCTACACCGATGGCTGGTCCATCCGTTCCCTGCAGGCGTCGGGCAACAAACTGTTAGTATGCGAAAAGCAGGGAAACAGCGGGCGTATTGTTTCACTGCAGCCAACGGCAGTAGTGGATCTTGTTTTACAGGATGCCCGTTACACTGCATCGCCGCAACAGGCCCTCTGGCTGGGTAGCGATCTTTGGTATGCCGATTCCCTGGCCGGACTGGTAAAGCGAAGCGGCAACAATTTATTTGCAATGGGATTGGCTGGTCCTCCGGCGCCCACCCCCACCGCACTGCAAATAGCAGATCAGCAGGTCTATGCCGGCTTTGGGCAGATCAGTCGTGCCATGCAGCCTCAGGGGAATAAAACACCCGTAGCCCTTTTCAAAAATGACGAATGGACGGTCCTGTCCGGTAATACCTTCGACAGTCTGCCTGATATTCTAACGTTATCGGTAAACCGCAGTACCAACAGTCTCTGGGGCGGCAGCTTTGGCGGCGGACTGTTTCAATACACGGCACCCAGCACCTGGAAAGTATATAAACAAAACGGGCCGTTACAACCGCAGGGCGGCGCAGGTGGACCGTACCGCGTGAGCGGACTCGCCTTCGATACCCAGGAGCAGTTATGGGTGAGTAATTACGGCGCCAATTTAAATCTGCATGTGCGCAAGACCGATGGCAACTGGCGTTCTTTTGCAGCGCCCTTTCCGTTGAATGAGGCAGCGGTATCCAGTATTGTTATTGATGAGCTCGATCAGAAGTGGATCATCGCACCGAACGGACAGGGATTGTTATGCTTCAACAACGGCGCAACGGTGGATAACACGGCTGATGATCGCTGGAAATGGTACCGGTCCGGAAGCGGCAATGGCAATCTGCCGAGCAATGAGGTATTGAGTATCGTTAAAGACAGGAATAGTTTTATCTGGGTGGGCACTACCCGCGGCATCGGCATCATACAATGTGTACAGGAGGTATTCAGCAACAGCGGTTGTGAGGCCCTGTTACCCGTGGTGCAGCAGGATAATTTTGCCGGCTATCTATTCCGCGACGAAGAAGTGCAGGCCATGGCCGTGGATGGAGCCGATCGCAAATGGATCGGTACCCGCAATGGCGTGTGGCTGATCAGCAAGGAGGGAGAAAAAACCATTCACCGTTTCACGGCAGCCAACAGTCCCCTCCCCTCCAACGATATCCGTGCCATTGCCATTGATGAAAGCACCGGAGAAGTCTTTTTCTCGACGGCCCGGGGTATGGTATCCTTCCGGAGTACGGCCACTGCCGGCGCGGAAACACAAAGCAATGTATTGGTCTATCCCAACCCCGTACCGCCCGGCTATACCGGAACCATTGCCATCAGAGGTTTAACCGATCAGGCATTTGTAAAGATCACGGAGCCGGATGGACGATTGGTATTTGAGACCAGGGCCCTGGGCGGACAGGCCATCTGGAATGGAAAGAATTACAAAGGACAGGCGATACGCTCAGGCGTGTATCTGGTATTAATCAGTGATGAAACCAAAAAACAAAAAGCTGTAACACGGATCGTGTTCATAGCAAAATAAGATGACAGCAACGGTACACCATACCAAAGGCATCGTACTACGCGTGGTCAAATACGGCGAGACCAGTGTGATCGTATCGATCTATACGGAGCTGTTCGGCTTGCAGAGTTATCTGGTGAATGGGGTGCGGCAGCAGTCGAAGAAAGGCGGTAGTCATGCCAGTCTGTTTCAGCCCGCGGCCATCCTCGATCTGGTATCGTATCATAACGATCTGAAGAACCTGCAGCGGCTGAAGGAATTCAAATGGGGTTTTTTGTATCAGCGTTTATTCTTTGATGTGATACGGCATAGTGTGGCAGTGTTTATGGTGGAGTTATTGCAGAAAACGATCCGGCAGCCCGAGGCCAATCCTGATTTATATTATTTTATAGAAGATGCGTTTACGCATCTGGATACGGCGGCCGATACCGTGCTGGCGAATTATCCCTTGTATTTTGCGAGTCATTTAGCGGGTTTTTTTGGCTTCCGTATTACGGACAGTTATGATGCCGCACATTCCTTTCTGGATCTGCAGGAAGGCGCGTTTGTAAAGGAGCAGCCCATTCATCCGCATTTTTTAGCCGATCCGTATAGCGGACTGGCCTCACAGTTTTTAAAAGCGCAGCATCCCGATGATCTGAATGATATTCCCATCAATCAGGAAAAGCGACGGATCTTATTACAGGCCTGGCAGAGTTTCTACAGTTTACAGATCCCCGAGTTCGGGGTGATGAAGACCCTGCCGGTGTTGCAGGCGGTATTAGGGTGATGTTGAATACACTTAACCGCGAAGGCGCAAAGGAGCGAGGATGTTTCGCGCGGCGA
>CAZKSY010000071.1:0-3112 GCA_964555605.1 uncultured Chitinophagaceae bacterium
AATTTAAGAAAAAACCTTGCCAGATTAAGAAAAAATGGGCTGGCAATTAATACTCACCCGCCCATTATAACTATCAATAGATCGTTGCCGATTTTACTCAAACAATTCCGGTTGTCCCTGATCCGTTGCTTTCTTCTCCCAATGCATTTCGACACTCTTGCTGTAGTCAAGCAACTTGGCACCCACAGCTTTCCATCCCATGATCTCCACAACCTTGGCGATCTTGAATTTTCCCTTCCGCACCTGGGTACCCCTTCCCTGCTGTACACTTAAGATCGGTTCCTCATCTGTACTCACTGCTTCTACATAATTTCCTTCCCCTTCTTTAATGAAGAAGAATTTATTTCGCAACGTGGTGGTTTCAATTTTGAAACGTTTCACATTATACTGCAGGTTCTTCTTATCCAGATACACAGCTGAGACGATGCGATCCGGATTGAATTTTTCGATCAGCAATACTTTCTCCCCATCAAATTTTTGGATCAGTTCCTGGTCTGTGATCTCATAGTTACCATCGTTATAGAAAACAATGATCTTGTCATCGGGCTCAAAGCCGCCCAGATACTGCCCCTTCTCTTCAGTATTCAATCGACCGAACTGTTCATCGAACCATAGTTTTTTACCGCTGAGGGTCGAACGCCCCTTCTCTTTGAATTTTACAGCCTTGATCGGGTATTTGGTCACCTGATTTCCCTGACTGCTACGCCCTTTGATGTCGAGTTCTTCAAAATAAAAATCAAGTTCTTTGATACGGGCTGAGCAATTGGGGCTCAATACCACTTTTACTACTTCTGCCTCACCGTTTGGATTAACCGTAAAATAGTGCACTTTACTTTTATCATCCCCTTTGGTAAGATCATACTCTTTGTCGCGGGTAACACCGGTAACGTTAAAGCGCTTGGCATAACTGATGCCGGCTTTCCCATCCGCATAGATCATATTATAGGTAGTACGCTCATCATTCTTCTGAAACACCGCCACGTGAATGATGTCTTTACCGATATACGACTTATCCGACACCTTCACCACTTTCATGAGGCCCCGCTTCGTAAATACAATGATATCGTCGAGATCGGAACAGTCGGTCACAAATTCATCCTTCTTCAATCCGGTACCTACAAATCCGTCTTCCCGGTTCACAAATAATTTGGTGTTGGCAATGGCCACCTGTTTGGCCTGAATGGCTTCAAAAGGTTTGATCTCGGTTTTACGGCCCCGGCCCTTTCCGTATTTCTGCAGCAACCCTTCATAATAGGCCACGGCAAAATCAACCAGATTGGCCAGATGGAATTTAACCTGTTTGATCTCGGCTTCCAGGCCTTTGATCTGTTCATTCAACTCGTCGATATCAAGTTTGTAGATGCGACGCACAGGCTTCTCGGTGAGTTTGACAATATCCTCACGTGTTACATCTCTTTTTAAAACCTTACGGAAGGGAACAAAGGCATCAGCGATGGCCTCAAGCACTTTATCCCAGGTAGCATGTTTCTTCTCGAGTTCTTTATATATCTTTTCTTCAAAGAATATTTTTTCCAGCGAGGTATAATGCCATTTCTCCTGCAGTTCGGCCAGTTTGATCTCGAGTTCCTGACGCAGCAGGTCCTTGGTTTTATCCACCGATAAACGCAGCAGATCCTGGGCCCCCAGAAACTGCGGCTTCTGGTCCACGATCACGCAGGCATTGGGCGAAATACTCACTTCGCAATCGGTGAATGCGTACAGCGCATCTATGGTAATATCCGGTGAAATACCGGCCGCCAGTTCAATGCGCAATTCCACATCGGCCGCTGTGAGGTCTTCTACTTTTTTGATCTTGATCTTTCCCAGATCATTGGCTTTGATGATCGACTCCTTCAACTGCGTGGTGGTTACACCGTAAGGAACATTGCGTATCACCAGCGTCTTTTTGTCCAACTCTTCGATCACGGAACGAACGCGCACTTTGCCTCCGCGTTTTCCGTCGTTATACGCACTCACATCGATCATTCCGCCCGTTTGAAAATCGGGATACAACTCGAACTTTTTACCCCGGAGGTATTTCACCGAGGCTTCTATCAGTTCACAAAAATTATGCGGAAGAATTTTGGTACTCAACCCCACGGCAATACCATCGGCCCCCTGTGCCAGCAGCAACGGGAATTTCATGGGAAGGGTTACGGGTTCATTCTTACGGCCATCATAACTCAGTTGCCATTCAGTGGTTTTGGCATTAAATGCCACTTCCAGTGCAAACTTGCTTAAACGGGCTTCAATATATCGGGCGGCGGCTGCATCATCACCGGTGCGCACATCCCCCCAGTTACCCTGGGTATCAACCAACAGGTCTTTCTGACCCAGATTCACCAAAGCATCACCAATACTGGCATCACCATGCGGATGGTACTGCATGGCTTGTCCGATAATATTCGCCACTTTATTAAAACGGCCGTCATCCATTTCCTTCATCGCATGAAGGATACGGCGTTGCACGGGCTTCAAACCATCTTCCACGGCGGGAACGGCTCGCTCCAGTATTACATAGGAAGCGTAATCCAGAAACCAGGTTTTATACTGTCCCTGAATCCCGGTTTCGTTTTCAAAAACATTCTCTTTTTTCTTCGCTGCACTCATAGCTATTCACTTTTCTATCGATCCGATTATTGTTCTGTTATTTCCAATTGACGGGCATCCTGCAATTTCAATTCAAATTCTTTCCAGCCCTTGCTAACATCTCCAGACACTTCAATTTTAGCTTCTGTGATCAATTGTTTGATCCGCCACATGATGTACACATCACCGGTCTTTATCTTCATACGATTCAGCGTATTGGATAAAACCCGCCAGGCTTTCTGCCATTCCTGTGTAATATTTTTAATAATCTCACTATCGTAAAAATTCGCTTCCTTACCCGCGATCTTCTTCCCTCCTTCTAATATGCGTACCGGAGCCGATTCTTCACTCAACCGTTTCCACTCATCGGGATCCACTTCATATTCACTGAGCGTTATGGCACGGGCCAAACGTTTGGCTTTAATCGCTTCGCGGGGCAGAATTTCACTTATCCATGACGGATAGAACAATTGCCCCTTTTCATTGATGAAAGGCAGATTATTCAAATACAGGATCATCACCC
>CAZKSY010000071.1:3212-14636 GCA_964555605.1 uncultured Chitinophagaceae bacterium
GCAATGGGACCTACGCCCAGATCGTCCTTGATCTCAAAGATCTCTCCCTGCAAACTGGCATCCAGCTCCATGGCCTGACGCAATACATCAATATCCGCGGTATTAAAAACTACATGAAACATGACACTCTTGATTAATCGTTTAATTGCTTAAAAATCTATCCGGCTCATTTTTCTTCCACCAGATCCAGTTCCACTTTCAAATTATCAATGATAAATTCCTGACGCTCCTGCGTATTCTTGCCCATATAATATTCCAGCAATTGCTGAATATGCATTTCACCCGAAAGTAATACAGGCTGCAATCGCATTTGGTCACCGATAAAGCGGGCAAATTCTTCCGGACTGATCTCTCCCAATCCTTTGAATCGGGTGATCTCTGGCTTTGAACCCAGTTTTTTCACCGCAGCCTGCTTTTCCGATTCATCGTAACAATAAATGGTTTCCTGTTTATTCCGAACCCGGAACAAAGGTGTTTCCAGAATATATACGTGGCCATTCTTCACCAGATCGGGGAAGAATTGCAGGAAGAAGGTCATCAGCAGTAAACGGATGTGCATACCATCCACGTCGGCATCCGTAGCGATAACGATATTATTATACCGCAGGTCATCGTAACTGTCTTCAATGTTCAGTGCATGTTGCAGCAAATTGAACTCTTCATTTTCGTACACTACTTTTTTGGTAAGACCATAACAGTTCAATGGCTTACCGCGCAAGCTGAACACAGCCTGTGTTTCCACTTTGCGGGCTTTCGTAATGGAACCACTCGCACTGTCTCCTTCCGTAATAAAGATGGTGCTCTCTTTAGCTTTCTCTATGATGGCGTCCTTGTCCTTCCCTGTTGGCTCATCATTATAATGGTAGCGGCAATCGCGGAGTTTTTTATTATGCAGGTTGGCTTTCTTGGCTCTTTCGTTGGCAAGTTTCTTGATGCCGGCCAATTCCTTTCGTTCCCGTTCGTTTTGCTCGATGCGCTTCTTTAAGGCATCGGCTACCGCCGGATTTTTATGCAGAAAAAGATCGAGATCGCGGGCAAGAAAATCGTTCACGAAATTCTTCATCGACGGACCACCATCTGAAACGTTCTGCGAACCCAGCTTGGTTTTGGTCTGACTTTCAAACACGGGCTCCTGTACTCTTACACTGATCGCCGCACAAATACTGCCACGGATATCGGTGGCATCGTAATCCTTCTTATAAAAATCACGGATGGTTTTTACATACGCCTCCCGGAAGGCATTCAAATGGGTACCCCCCTGGGTAGTAAACTGTCCATTCACAAAGGAATAATATTCTTCCCCGTACTGATTCTCATGTGTGATCGCCACTTCAATATCTTCTCCGATCAAATGAATGATGGGATAACGCAATTCATCCGGATTGGTATTGCGTTGCAACAGATCCAGCAAGCCATTCTTGGAAACATATTTCTTTCCGTTGAAATTAATGACCAGTCCGGCATTCAGATAACAGTAGTTCCAGAACTGCCGGTCCATGTATTCATGGATATAATGGTAGTTGCGGAATACCGTATCATCAGGAATGAACGTAACGAGGGTTCCGTTACTTTCGGTCGATTTTTGTTCTTTGGTTTCGCGCACCAGAACGCCCTTCTCGAATTCAGCAGTCTTCTCCTTACCGTCACGAAAAGCCGTTACCTTAAAATAACTACTGAGTGCATTCACCGCCTTGGTACCCACACCGTTCAAGCCCACTGCTTTCTGGAATACTTTACTGTCGTATTTCGCACCCGTATTGATCTTACTCACTACATCTACCACTTTACCAAGGGGAATACCACGACCAAAATCGCGTACCGTTACCGTACCTTTTTCGATCGTCACTTCTATCTGCTTACCATAACCCATGGTATGTTCGTCGATACAGTTATCGATCACCTCTTTCAATAATACATAGATACCATCGTCGGCACTGCTGCCATCGCCCAGTTTACCAATATACATACCCGGACGCAAACGGATATGTTCCCGCCATTCGAGGGTCCGTATACTGTCTTCGGTATACTCAAACATGTTACTATTATCCTTCTCCTTTGCCATAGTTCAAATCAGTTTTTCATCCTGCCGCCGCAAATTCTCTGACAGGTCCGCGGGACCCCATGAAGCCCGATACGGCAGGCCTATCGGGCAAATATACCAAAACAGCGACGGCTTGGGGGGCGTGCAGTTATTAACGGTTGTGGAAAAACAAAATCATGATTTTCAATCAGACAGGCAGGAGGGGTTTTGGTATTTTTGGAACATGACAATTAAAAATGCTGCGCAAGCTGTGTCGGAAGACCAGGTTCTGATCCGGCTGGAAGATTTCCAGGTGCTACGGGGAGGAAAACCGGTTACCTGTTTCCTGAATTGGGAATTACGAAGGGGTGAATGCTGGGTCATATTGGGAAAAACCGGCACGGGCAAAACGAGTCTGGCCCAATCCCTTACAGGTTTGTACTACTACAAAGGTATCCGGGAACGATCTCCCGATTGCAGGGTTTCTTTTGTAGAACAGCAGCATCATTTCCGGAATCGATCCAATACCAGCGATTTTTATTATCAGCAACGCTTTCAGTCGCAGGATTCCGAAGATGCACTGACCATCCGTGAATTACTGGCCCCCTATGAGGCAAATGAAGCAGGCAGGTTAATCGATCTGTTGCATTTAACCGCTTCGGCAGATAAACCACTTATTCAATTGTCGAATGGTGAAAACAAAAGGCTGCAGATTGTTCAGGCGCTGTTAAACCATCCGGATCTATTGATTCTGGACAATCCGTTTACCGGACTTGATACAGAGGGCAGGGCCTTGCTCCATAAATTGCTGGAAGAAATGAAAAGCGACGGTATTACACTGGTAGTGATCACCACTTCCTGGGAGCGGCCCATCGCCTGCACACATGTACTGGAATTAGGTGAAAACAGTTTGCTGTATAATGGACCGGTGGCAACCTATCGTTCCGCCACCCCTGCTTCGGTTCCGGCGATACCGGAAAGCCTGCTGGCTCCATTACCGGCTTTGACAGGGATCGATTTTGAAACGGCGATCCGGATTCGCAACGGGCGGGTACAGTATGGCGGAAACCTGGTGCTGGATCAATTGAATTGGGAAGTGAAGAAAGGAGAATGCTGGGGTATTTCAGGACCAAATGGGGCCGGGAAATCTACCCTCTTAAGTTTGATCACCGGTGATCACCCGCAGGCCTATGCGAATGATCTGGTTTTATTCGACCGACAAAGAGGCACGGGGGAGAGTATCTGGGATATCAAGCGCCGGATCGGATTGGTTTCACCTGAATTGCATTTGTATTTCCCCCATGGCACAAACGTATATCATACTGTTGGAAGCGGACTGTTCGATACGATGGGTTTATTCAGGCCACTTTCGGAGGAACAAGAATCTCTGGTAAAACAATGGATCATGATTTTTCAACTGGAAGCATTCCGGCTTCGGCCCTTATCGCAGTTATCGCTGGGACAACAGCGGAAAGCCTTATTGGCCAGAGCCCTTGTAAAAAACCCGGCTTTGCTGGTACTGGATGAACCTTGTCAGGGATTGGATGCCGAACAAACGGCAGAATTCAATGCACTGATCGATCAATTGGTGGCGCATTTTGGCCATACTTTATTATATGTATCGCATTATAGCGGGCAGATACCTTCTTGTGTAAACAAACGGTTGGAGTTGGGGGAAGGGAGTGGTAAGTTGTAAGTGGTAAGTGTTAAGAGTTGGAGCCCCTGATAGCTATTTATAAATCCTGCTATTATCTGAGACTTAAAACTTATTTCTTAAAACTTACAATGCCACTTACAACTTACCAGTCCCTTCCCCCCCTTTGCCATCCTCGGGCCTGAAATTCAAATATTTTTGAAAAAAAATTTGGGTAAAAACCAACAACCCTTATCTTTGCACTCCCGAAATCGGAAGGGAGTTTAGCTCAGCTGGTTCAGAGCATCTGCCTTACAAGCAGAGGGTCGGCGGTTCGAACCCGTCAACTCCCACAAAAGCCTCTAGTTTAGAGGCTTTTTTTATGCCACTATGTGGAGCGTGGGGGGCATAGCAGCAGCCATGCTACTTTCTTGCCCCGGGCTGCACCCGGGGTTACTACTATTCAACCCCTTCGGGGTTGGCTGTTAAATAAGCAACCCGATCACTTTCTTATTCCTTATTTCTTATTCCTTATTTCTTGTCCCCCCCTCTTTTGCAACTCCAAAAATCATTCTTTACTTTTGCCAAAACCACGTGCATGATCACCGACTTTGACAAGCCCTCCACAAAAGAGCAGGAATTTGAGGAGGTGGATGTTTTAACTGACAAGGAAGAGCCTTGTAACCTGATCGTTTGGAACGATGAGGTGAATACGTTCGAGTGGGTGATCGAAACACTGATGGAAGTTTGCGGCCATTCTGCCGAACAGGCTGAGCAATGCGCCTATATCATTCACTTCCGCGGAAAATATGCGGTAAAGTCTGGCTCCTACGATGACCTCAAACCTGTATGCGATGCTATTACCGACAGAGGCATCGGCGCAACGATAGAAGTTACCGCCTGAACGGCATGGTTTTTAAAAAAATTTCCCCGTCCGCTCATCATATATTTAATAATGCTATATTGCCAGCAGTATTGACCGATTTCCTATCCTCATAAAACTGCTGTTGGCTCCCTTTCTTACTGTTTATTGTTAACCAAAACCTCTTCATGCTATTATGAGAAGAATCCTTCTTTTATCGGCACTTTGCTGCCTGTTCGTTTTAGCCTCCTTTGCGCAGGAAAATGTTATTGCCCGTGGCGCTGGTGAAATCAAAGGCCAACTGGTACGAACCACGGCCCCCCTGAGAAATCTCACACCCGACCAACACTTAGTAAAAGATATACCTGTTCGGGATGAAAATGGTATGATCGGAAATAAAAAACAACCGGTTGTGTTCCCCTACTTCCCTGAACAAAATGCTCTGGCAGAAGACCCTGCCCTTCAAAAGAAATACAATGTGTTGGCAGATGGTTTAAACGCTGCTACCATTGGCGCCAATTTCAATGGCATCGGTTATCAGCCATTGAACCCGCCCGACCCTACACTCTGTGTGGGCCCCAATCATATTATTCAAATGGTGAACGGTTCCTCTGGAGCCCTGCTCAAAGTATTCAATAAAACAGGCGGACAGGTAGTGGCACAAACTTACCTCGATGCCTTTACCGGCAAAGGTGGTCTGGGCGATCCGATTGCCCTATACGATCAACTCGCAGACCGCTTCGTACTGATCGAATTCAACAATAAAACAGAAACCACTCAGGAAGGATTGACCTTTGCCATTTCACAAACCCCTGATCCTACCGGAAGCTGGTATGTATATTTCTTTGGCTTTGGCACCACCTTCCCCGATTACCCTAAAGTAAGTGTGTGGAACGATGCCTATTATGCCACTACCAACGACTTTGCAAACGCTACGTCTTATTCCGGTTCCAGTGCCTGGGCCTTCGATCGTGCTAAAATGATCGCCGGTGATCCTACGGCTACTGCACAACGCTTCACCTTGGGAAATACGAACAAATTTTTCTCTATGTGCCCGGTATTATGGCAAGGCACTACGGCTCCTCCGGCTGGTTCCGGCGGGTTGATCGGATATGTATTCGATGATGCCTGGACCACGTCTACCACCGACCGCGACAGTATCGGATTACTGGAATTCAAGGTGAATTTCGCCAATGCGGCCTTGTCGACTGTTACCCATAAATCTTCCATGGCGACCACTGCTTACAAGTCTGACATCTGTACAGCTACCCGTGGACGTTGTATTTCGCAGCCCGGAACCACTATCGCACTCGAGGCCCTGCACCAGAAAGTGCAGAACCAACCCGTTTACCGCAATTTCGGTTCGTATGAAGGAATTGCGTTTACGCATCTGGTAGACAAAGGCACTAATATTGCCGGCGTACGTTGGTATGAGCTGAGAAAAACGACCGGTAACTGGGACATTTACCAGCAAAGTACTTTTGCTCCAGATAATACCCATCGCTGGCTCCCGAGTTTGTGTTACGATAAATATGGGAATATCGGATTGGCGTATAACGTTTCTTCCAGCGCCACCGGTGTTTACCCCGGCGCCCGTTTCACCGGAAGAAAAGAGTGTGATCCCTTAAACACCATGACGTATGCAGAACAAGTGATCATTGCCGGAACAGCCGCCAACAGCAGCAACCGCTATGGCGATTACAATCATCTGGTGGCAGATCCCGATGGTACCAGCTTTTGGTTCACCGCAGAATACAATGGAGCAACCACCTGGAGTACACGCATCGCCTCCTTCAGCCTCGATGCATGCGCCCCGGCACTGTGTGGCGATCCTACAGGACTCAGCACCGGTAACATCACATTTACTTCAGCAGATATCAACTGGGCCCCGGTTGCGAATGCGATCAGTTACGATGTAGACTACAAAGCCAGTAGTTCAGCTACCTGGATCAACGCTGCTACGGCAACAACCTCTACCACCTTAAATTTAGCCGGATTAACACAGGGTACAGGCTATGACTGGAGAGTGCGTGCTACCTGCGCTGCCGGAAGCGGCAGTTATGTGCAGGCTGCATTCACCACAGGAGCTCCTTGTTTGGATCCAACCGGATTGAACAGCAGTTCTGTTACCAGCAATTCAGCTACCCTTACCTGGACTGCTGTAAGCGGTGCAACAAGCTATGCGGTAGAATATAAAATGGCCACTGCTGCTACCTGGACCGTTGCAGCCGCCACTAATACCGGAACAAGCTATGGTTTAACCGGTCTTACAGCGGGTACAGTTTACGACTGGCGAGTACGTACCAATTGCGCCGCTTCATCAAGCAACTATGTACAGGCCCAACTGACAACCCTCACAGCACCAGCTTGTCCTGGAACCTATGACCAGGTTTCTAATGAAACACGCAATACAGCTCCGGCTATTCCTTTCAATACAGATGTACTGGGAAGAATTAATACCACCACCGATAACGATTACTACAAATTTGTGATCAGCACTCCAGGTACCATCACATTAACATTATCGACACTACCGGCAAACTATACACTACAACTGTATAGAGGAAGCTCAAGAGTAGCCCAATCAACCAATAGTGGTACTACGAATGAAACGATCAACTATACGGCCGCTGCGAATACCTATTATGCCAGAGTGTTTGGTGTTAATGGAGCAAATAACACCACCATTTGTTATACCTTAAAAGTTCAACTGGGTACCGCTGCTGCACCAGACGGAAATGGTGCGGAAACCATTACTGAGAAATATAGCATACGCGCCTATCCGAACCCTGTTGGACGGACGCTTTTTGTTAACATTAATGGTGTGGAAGAACAAACCAATATCCAGTTATACGACATCAGTGGCCGTCAGGTGATCAGTCGTGCAAATGTTAGAGGCACCACAGCACTGGATGTAGAGTCATTACAAAAAGGTGTTTATTTCCTACGCGTAAGCAACAATAGCGGAAAGACCTTGCATCAATCCAAATTCATCAAGAAATAAAATTTTCTGAATTCATAAAGACCGGTTTTAAAACCGGTCTTTTTTTTGTCCTTTCATTCTTTGGTATTCACTAATTTTATCCAATGCCGGTATATGCATTGGATGAACAACTGATCTTCCCTCCAGTGGAACACAGCGAGCCCGACGGCTTATTAGCTGTTGGGGGCGATTTGCAACCGGAAAGATTATTATTGGCCTATCGCAGCGGCATATTCCCCTGGTATTCCGGTGAAGAGATATTGTGGTGGTCGCCCGACCCGCGTTTTGTTTTATATCCTTCGCAACTGCGGATCAGCAAAAGCATGAAAGCCCTGTTCAAAAAGAAAGCATTCACCGTAACGGTAAACAAAGCATTTGATCAGGTTATTGCCCAGTGCCAGAAGATCAAACGGGATGGACAATACGATACCTGGATCACGCCGGAAATGAAAAATGCCTATATCCGGCTTCATAAAATGGGCTATGCCTATAGCGTGGAAGCCTGGCAGGGTGAAGAATTGGTCGGGGGCTTATATGGCATTAGGCTCAATAAAGCTTTCTTTGGCGAAAGCATGTTCAGCAAGGTGAGCAATGCCAGTAAATTCGCCTTCATCAGTTTCGTGTTATACCTCGAAAAAGAAGGCGTGGAACTGATCGACTGCCAGGTGTATACCGAGCATCTCGAAAGTCTGGGCGCTGTTATGATCCCGCGGGAACGATTTCTGGAACAGATCAATGAGCTGATCCATTAAAACCGGGTTGCCAGATAATGCGGCAGCATCGCTTTCCAGGTCGGCCAATCGTGCGTCCATTCTGTACCCCATACATCCAGTTCATACCAAATGCCTTTATCATATAATACTTTGGCAAAACGGCTGCCGCTGGCCGGATCTTCATAGGCCCCGCTTCCGGTTAAAATATGAATATGCCTGCTGCTGCGGATCTGTTCCAATACCGTATGATCGGTGAGGTTGGGGATATAATGCATCGGACTGTTGAAGTACACATCATCATCCCAATAACCCTTGGTGTATTCGGTAAGTTCATACACCCCACTCATGGCGATCACCCCATTGATGATATCGGGACGCTTCAGAAAAAGATTCATGGAATGCAGGGCGCCAAAGCTGGCCCCACAGGTAATGATAGGGGTATCGGCACTGGTATTGTTACGGATAAACGGAACGACCTCATTAAATATATAATCATTCCATTGCTGGTGACGAATGGCTTTGTAGCGCGGATCCAGATGATTGTTCATCCAGCTATCGTTATTGATACTATCCACCGAAAACACTTTCACCTTTCCGCTTTCAATATACGGGCGGATATGCTCCAGCAACTGGAAACGCTCATACTCCAGATAATCGGCTGCCGCCGTAGGCACTAACAACAAGGCAAAACCGTAATGTCCGTATACGGCAATGGGCATTTCTTTATTCAGGGAAGGACTGTGCCAGGAAGTGATATGCTTATTCATGGAATGATTTATAGAATGAAAATAGGCAAAAGGGCGGATTTAACGAACCGATCAGGGAACTTCCTTCCGAACCCTGGAAACCCCGTACTGATGCAGGGTGGTTACTTTCAGGGCCCCATTCAACACGTACACTTTTTTATACTCTTTGAATACGCCCTGCTTATCCAAAAAACCAATGATACAGGAATAGGCTGTCGGGCCCTTGCGGATCTCCACCCGTGGCGCCACGCCCAAATTGGGGATCTTGAGCGTATCTTCTCCCCTGATCTCCTCATACTGCAATCGCATCCGGAATTTAAAGGTCTGGGGCGTTTCAAAAAGCTGCACCCGGAAATACCAATCGTTCAGGGGATTGTCCACCTTTTCTTCATAACCCGCCACAGCGTCTTTTGCCACCACTTCTCTTTCTTCCGGAACAACCGGCGGCAGGTTCTCTGTAGCCACCGGAGCCGTTTCGACGGTCGCTACCGGTTTATCACCCTGCTGGGCACAGGAGTAGAAATAGCTACTGCCCAATCCCCAAACAGCAAACAACAAAAATCGCTTCATAGGTTTAATTTATATCGCTCAACAATATACGCTTTTCCGGCTCCTTTTCGGCAAAGGAAAGGATCAATCCCCGGATATACTCATTCTCCGGATAAACAGTGAGCAGGGCTTTCCAGTTGGCCGGAGGTTCATTCAGTTGTGCTTCCGGTATATACCCCATTCCGTAGAACCGTCCTTTCTCCATGAGGATACAGGAACGTTCTCCGGGTTTATTCGATTGATCCAGTATCGCAAAACTGGGCAGATAGGTTTCCAGATAAGCCAATGCCTTGCTCACCCGCTTATTGTAAGCGGTTGCCTTTTCTTTACTACAACAGGCGCCTTTGCAATAGCCCTCTTCCATACCGCTGCAATCAACATCATCCTGCTGCAAAAAGCAGAGCTTGGGACAAAGATGATAATCCTTCGCGAGCGTTCGCAGCAGTTGCTGGCCTTCACTGATCACATTAAAGGTGTACAGCACCGGAAGGCCTTTTCGCTTTTTATCGATCGCCAAACGACGGAAACCATTTTGATCGGTAAACTCGTAAATAGCATATTGGGCAGTGAACTGCTTCTGACTTTTATTATAGGGTGGCCAGAGTCGTTTGATTTCTATACTCTCCAGAATGAAGGCCATTAATTCGGTTCCACATTCCTGATAGGTAATGGAATGGATGGTACGCAAAAAATCCTGGCGTTGTTTTCCGGTTCCATTATGGGTAAAATGACTCCGCACCCGATAGCGAAGGTTCTTGGCCTTTCCTACATACACGATCTTACCTTTTTGATCATGAAAATAATACACGCCGGGGCCATACGGCAATTGCTCCACCTGATCGCCGGATAAATGCGGGGGCAGCGATTGTTCCTTTGCTTTCTTTTTAATGAACTGATCAATATGCGGCTTTGCATTATTCCGCAGCAGCAGATCAAACAACAAGGCAGTGGCTTCGGCATCTCCACCGGCCCGGTGGCGCTGTGTGATGGGCACTTCCAACTGGCGGCAGAGATTTCCGAGGCTATAAGAAGGCAGTCCGGGAAAAACTTTTCGGGTCAGCCGTACCGTACACAGTTTGGATACATCGAGGTTATACCCGCAGGCATCCAGATTATGTTTCAAAAAAGAGTAGTCGAAATTCACATTATGGGCTACGAACACCTTGTCTTTCAACAACTCATACACTTTGGGGGCAATTTCAGCGAAAGGGGGCGCGTTGCGGAGCATGGCCGGATTAATGCCGGTAAGTACCTGGATATAGCGGGGAATCTCCCGGTCGGTATGTATAAGTGATTGATACTTATCTACAATTTTCTGTCCGTCGTGCAACACAATAGCCAACTCGGTTATGTCGTTATTAGCAGCGTAACCTCCTGTAGTTTCTATGTCGACGATGGCATACATGAAGGATAAAGTTAGGAATTACCCGGGAGCAGGCACCACGAAAAACCAAAAAAAATGATGAGAAGCGTGTTAAAATACGCTGATTATCAAAAGATAATACAAGTCCGACTTTGTACATTAATCCAACCCTGTGTTATGTTTAAACCACTAAATCCATTATCTATGCCTAAAGCAGACCTTCAACATGCAGGGGAAAACGTAACCTTGGCCGCAGCCGCTGTGCTGTATTTCTCAGCCTTAGTTCTGTTTTCGTTCTGGTTCTCACAGAGCTAAACCAGCCCTGAATATGATATTCAATACCCGCCCCTAAAGCGGGTATTTTTCGTAAATTCCCTATAAGGGAAAAAATATATTGACTTCTTCAAAACCTTATATTACTTTTGTCTTACAAGGTTAAACAAACCTGTACCCTCTTGATCGCCCCCCTTTAACGAAGAATATCCTAGAGAATCACCTCTACCTTTTCCTTGAAGAGTACCCCTACACTGATCGTACGAGTATTTTTAAATTTTA
>CAZKSY010000072.1:0-7608 GCA_964555605.1 uncultured Chitinophagaceae bacterium
GGATGGGTGCAATACTCCCTGAGTCCAACCACTGTTGCCTGGATTTCGCAGCATTTTTACTGGCAGTACTTATATAGTGGGGATGAAAATTTTCTGCGGAAAAATGTATTGCCTTACTTTAAAGACATCGATGCGTTTTTTTCACAACTCTTAAAACCGATCTCTGCAAGCAATGACAGCCTGACCATACCCATCAGTTCCAGTCCGGAATACAACGATAACCGCATCACGGCTTGGTTTCCCACGATCACCAATTATGATCTGGCCCTGATCCGGAATTTCTATAAACAGGCGGCTGAACTGGCATTTCTTGCCGGCGACCCTGCCTACCTGAATTATACCAAGCGGTATCAAAGGTTGCCTTCCTATAATGTAAATCAAACGGGTTTAACGATCGCGAGAGGACAGAACCTCGACGAATCGCATCGTCATCATGCACAATTGATGGCGATATATCCCTTTGACGAATTACAGATCTCGGATCCGGGGGATTCAGCGATCATCAAGAATTCCTTACGCTGGCTCGAGAAGAAGGGCACAAGGCAGTGGTGTGGATATTCGTTTTCATGGGCGGCAAATTTATATGCACGGGCACTCGAAGCGGATCAAGCCGCAGAACAACTGCGGATCTTTGCCAGCAACTTTGTAAGCACGAATAGTTTTCATTTGAATGGGGATCAGAAAGGCGGACAGTATTCAGATTTTACGTATCGTCCGTTTACCCTGGAAGGAAATTTTGCTTTTGCACAAGGATTGCATGAAATGCTGTTGCAAACGTATGCCGGGGTGATACGGATTTTCCCGGCAACGCCGCAACACTGGGGAAATATCTCCTTCCAATCGCTTGTTGCTGAAGGCGGCACGCTCGTATCCGCAACGATGGAGAATCATCAGGTTACCCGAATTGAACTAACGGCAACGAGTGATAGAACGGTTAATCTGATGCTGCCCTTTGCAAAATATTCCGCTTCCGGGATCGACCCGCAAAAAATAATGGATTCAGATGATGGCGGCCTTATCATTGACATGAAGAAAGGACAGCACCTGATCATTCAGCCAGCCAAAACGAATTAAACCCGTTTTATGGATCGAAAAGAATTTATCAAACGCAGTGCTCCGGCACTTTTATTGCTGGGAGCGGGTCAGTGGGTTTTTGGTCAGCAAGCGATGCAATTCGAAACCTCCCGACGTAAACGTCTGGCGCGTTTCGTGGTGGCATCAGATGGACACTATGGCCAACCCAATACGCCCTATCAGGAATACTTCCAAACGTTTACCGACAACGTGAATACGGTTCATGGGAAAGAGCCCATTGATTTTGCCGTGATCAATGGAGACCTGTTTCATGATGATAAAAAATTCCTGCCCGAAGTAAAAACAGCACTGGATCGTTTACGCATGCATTATTACGTGAGTCAGGGCAATCACGACAATTGCAGCAGGGAGGAATGGGAGCATACCTGGAAAATGCCCCTTAATTTCAGTTTTACGAAAAAGAATGTGGCCTATCTGATCGCCAGTACCTCGAATGAAAAAGGGACTTATCTCTGTCCGGATCTCACGTGGATGGAAAAAGAACTGGAAAAACATAAAAAAGCGGCCCACATCTTCATCTTCATACATATCAATCCGGGGAAACTGACCAGACATGCTGTAGATTGTCCCGGATTTTTCACCCTGTTAAAAAAATACCCGGCCGTTCGTTGTGTTTTTAACGGACATGATCACGACGAACAGGGCATCAAAAAAAGAGAGGAGGTATCCTTTATTTTTGATGCACATTTCGGAGGTAACTGGGGTACGGATTACAGAGGATTCAGAATGGTAGAATTATATCAGGATGGCAGCATCCTGACCTATATTATGGATCCGGTTCATAAGATCAATGAAATTACCCTACCGCATATACAAAATCAACATCAATGAGAATTATTAAAGGTTTCGTTTTCTTAATGCTGTTACAGCAATCGCTGATTGCCCAGATGATCAAGCCGGTTGGACCGGTGCCCACACGTACACAGATGAACTGGCACGATCTGGAATTTTACATCTTCGTGCATTTTGGTCCGAATACATTTACCGATCGTGAATGGGGACATGGCGATGAACCGGAGGATATATTCAATCCAACAGCACTGGATTGTCGTCAGTGGGCCAGAATTGCCCGCGATGCCGGCGCCAAAGGCATTATCATCACCGCTAAACATCATGATGGATTTTGTTTATGGCCCAGTGATTATTCCAGGCATACCGTACGGGAAAGTAAATGGAAGGATGGAAAAGGTGATGTGTTGAAGGAACTTTCTGCAGCCTGCAAAGAATATGGATTGCTATTCGGCATTTATATTTCACCGTGGGATCGCAATCATCCTGATTACGGTACGCCGGAATACAATAATGTTTATGTGAAAACCATGCGCGAAGCGGTGCGCAAATACGGACCTGTTTTTGAAATGTGGTGGGATGGTGCCAATGGCGAAGGACCCAATGGGAAAAAGCAGGTATATGATTTTGGTCGTTTTGAAAAAACAGTTCGAAGGATTGCCCCGCAGGCTGTTGTATTCAGTGATATCGGGCCCGATATCCGCTGGGTAGGAAACGAAAGTGGTTTTGCGGGTGAAACCAACTGGAATCTGCTGGATACAGCCGGATTCAAGCGTGGGGCGGGTGGTCCTCCGCAAGACACCCTGAACAGTGGGAATTATAATGGGAAGAACTGGATACCGGCCGAGTGTGATGTCAGTATCCGACCCGGTTGGTTTTATCATGCGGAAGAAGATAACAAAGTGAAATCCGGGGAGCAATTAATGTCGCTATTTCTGAAGTCGGTGGGCCGTGGCGGTAATTTATTATTGAATGTGCCGCCCGATCGCAGGGGATTATTTCATGAGAAAGATTCGGCTGCCTTAATGGCCTTTAAGGAAATACGGGAGTCATTTTTTAAGAACAATCTCGCGCTTAGAGCCAACGTGAAGGTTTCGGAAGCAAGACCGGGCTATTTACCCAGTTTGCTCACCGACGGATTCCGGTTTTCCCATTGGGCACCTTCCGACAAAAGCAAAACTGTAGCTATTGAGTTAGAGATGAGCCATCCGCAAACCTTTAATACCATCATGCTGGAAGAATATATTGAATTGGGACAGCGGATCAGTCGTTTTACAGTGGAAGCCTGGGATGGGGAAAAATACAAGGAGATCTGTAAGGGTACCACCGTAGGTAAAAAACGAATATTGCAGTTTCCCAGCCAAACCACTGCGAAAATACGGGTACGTATTCTGGATAGTAAAGCGACACCTGTTTTGGGAGAAATACGGCTTTTTAACGGAAACAGCTACTGAGAATCACTATATAAGATTTCCCGTTACAGAAAAAGGCCGGACGACCGGCCTTTTTTGTTTGCATAGTTTTAACAAGCAGGAGCAGTTTTCTTAACATAGGTCAATCGCCCACCAAATTTATAGACTGATATTCGCACCCTAATCAATAAAACATTACAATTATGAAGAAAGCATTTTTGGCGCTGGTTGCTGTAGTAAGCATGGTAGCAGCTTCTGCCCAAAGTACCTGGAAAAGCGATAATTCCCATTCCAATGTAAAATTCACTGTTACCCACCTGGTGGTAAGTGAAGTAGAAGGTAATTTCAAAGTGTATAATGGTACCATCAGTGCTGCCAAGCCTGATTTTACCGATGCGGTGATCAATTTCAGCGTGGATGTAAACAGTATCAATACCGATAATGAGAATCGCGACAAACACCTGAAAGGAGATGATTTCTTCAATGCAGAGAAATTCCCTCAGATGACTTTCAAAAGTGTTTCTTTCAAGAAAGTGAGTGGCAACAAATATGTATTGGAAGGCGACCTGACCATCCGTGATATCACCAAGCGTGTGAAATTTGATGTTACCTATGGCGGTACCGTAAAAGATCCCTGGGGCAATATCAAAGCCGGTTTCAAAGCAAAAGGTTCTATCAACCGTTTTGACTATAACCTGAAATGGAACACCGTTACAGAAGCCGGTGGTGCCGTAGTAGGTAAGGAGGTTGAAATTGTGCTGAACCTCGAATTCGCACAACAAAAAGGGTAAGTTTAGTACACATAGTATAAGGGCCGGTCAAGACCGGCCCTTTTTTATTTCCCCGTAAAAACAGCTTTACGTTTTTCTAAAAAGGCTGTGGTGCCTTCCTTCATATCTTCCGTAGCAAAACTGCTTCCGAAAGCTTCTACTTCTATTTCATAACCGTTCTGCGTTTCATCAAAAACGGCATTCGCTGCTTTAATACATCCCGCAACCGCCAGCGGTGCTTTGGTATTGATCAATTCCAATAACTTACGCGTCACAGGTAATAACTCTTCGGGAGTGGTTACCTGATTCACCAAACCCCATTGCAAAGCATCGGCAGCATGGAGCATCTGCGCCGACAACAACAATTCCATGGCCTTCCCCTTACCGACCAAATGCACGAGTCGCTGCGTTCCCCCATATCCCGGCGTGAGTCCTAAATTCACTTCCGGCTGTCCAAAGCGGGCTGTATCACTTGCGATGCGGAAATGACAACTCATGGCCAACTCACAACCTCCTCCCAATGCAAAACCATTTACTGCAGCAACAATAGGTTTGGTATTATTCTCAATACGGAAGAAGGTCTGCTGCCCCCGACGCGCCAGTTCCATCGCTGCTTCTTTTGAAAACCCACTGAACTCTGCTATATCCGCACCGGCTACAAAAGCCTTCTGACCCGCACCTGTAATGATCACTGAACGGATCGAATCATCTGCCCCGATTACATCCAGGGCTTTATTCAACTCTTCGAACACTTTTGCATTTAACGCATTCATTTTATCGGGCCGATTAATGGTGATGGTACAGATCCCATTTTCAACCGCCGTTACAATCGTTTCATACATATGTCAATCGTTTTGTCAAATTTATAATCAATTCCGGTATCCCTTATCTTTCATCGCCTGCCCGCAGGAGGCAATAATCGAAAATAAAAATACCCAGTTGCCTTAGAAATATTAATCACAATCAAAATCGAATTTAGCGACAGGAAAACTGCGGAAAATACGGTCTTGTTTTAAGTAAATTTACGAATTTAGTGTCGCTATATGACAACACCTCAAATTTTATTGGTTAAGAAATCGTGGAGACGTGTTCGTGAAATTGATCCGTTACTTTTAGCTCAAACTTTTTACGATAAACTCTTTACCCTTCATCCGCCTCTCAGGAATCTGTTTCGTTCTGATATGGAATCGCAATACCGGAAATTTCTGGATACATTCAATCTGGTGATCATGCGAATAGACAGTCTGGATTCCATCGATAAAGAAATATTTAACCTGGCCGGAAAACATGTTGATTACGGTGCCAAACCGGAACATTATCTGGCCATGGGAGTTACTTTTATAGATACGCTGAAAGAGTGTTTGGAAGACGAATGGAATGCGGAAACAGAACAAGCCTGGAAGATCTGTTTTGAACTGTTGTCAACCAAAATGCTTGCGGCCAAACCCCATGGCAAGCCGTCCGATTAAAAACTACGGTTTTCTTTAACCCAGGCAGAAATATAGTCGGCAATTTCGTGAGTATTGGTGCCGGGATGAAATAAACGGCCAACTCCCAATGTATTCAAACCGGCAATATCCTCCTCGGGAATGATTCCCCCTCCGGTCAGTAATACATCATTCAAACCTTTCTCTTTCATCAATTGCATTACTTTAGGAAATACCGTGTTATGGGCGCCAGACAAAATGCTGATGCCGATAGCATCCACATCTTCCTGCAAGGCAGCATTCACCACCATTTCGGGTGTTTGACGTAAACCGGTATAGATCACTTCCATGCCGGCATCGCGCAAAGCGGTGGCAATTACTTTGGCACCACGGTCATGACCATCCAATCCTACCTTGGCTACCAATACGCGTATGGGTCTGTTTACTGTATCCATAGATTCATAAACTTGCTCAAAATTACAGTCTTTAGTGTATTCCCTGCCATCAAATATTTGAATTTTCCTTAACGTCTGGGGGAAGGTTTTCCCACACACATTATGTAAATTCATTGTATAAACCCCGAAAATCACCGAATGCCTTCTACCTTAACCGAAGAAATCGCCTCGAGCCTGCGGCATCAGGATTATTCTCTCGCCGTACGACGCATGCTCGATGCCTGTTTGGATACCAATGATCAGCAACTGGTCCGCGAGGCCATTCAATGGAGCCGGCAATTCAGAAACTGGGAAACAAGCCCTAAGGGTTCTGCTCCCGATGCAGTCTTTCTGGAAAAAGCGGATGCGCTCCTGAAAAAGGCTCAACAAGCTTTATCAGTGGCATCGGATCATACTGTAACACTCCTGCAGGCGCATCATATTTCAAAAACATACAGCAATAGTCAATTTCAATTACAGCCGGTAGATCTTGCCATCAGCAGTGGAGAGATCATTGGTATTGTGGGAGAGAATGGCAACGGCAAAACAACACTCTTACGTTGTTTAGGCGGACAACTGGCCCTCGATGGCGGTCAAATCGATTTCCCCCGATTGTCTTCACCCGATCGCTTTGCGATCAGAAATTATATTGCCTTTATCCCGCAACGGATACCCCGCTGGTATGGCAAGCTGAAAGACAATCTTCATTTCAGTGCTTCCATTGCAGGCATTCATGGAGAGGAAAATCATTTGATGGTCGATTTCATGCTCGAACGACTGAACCTCTCGCAGTATGCAGAACTGAACTGGAATCAGATCAGCAGCGGCTATCGCACCCGATTTGAAATAGCCCGCATCCTGCTGCAAAAACCCAAACTGCTCATTCTGGATGAACCCCTGGCCAATCTGGATATCAATGCGCAACAAACCATTCTGACCGATCTGCGCTTTATGGCAAAATCGGCGCATCACGCCATGGGTGTCATCCTGAGTTCGCAACAATTACATGAGGTGGAAAAAGTAGCCGATAACGTATTGTTCATAAAACAGGGTGCTTGTTTGTTTCAATCGGGTAAGGAAGAAATGAGCGGACAGGTAATGGAACTGGAAACAAGTGCGCCAAGGGAACGGTTACTCGAAATTCTGGGGGCCGATACGGTGCAGATCCAGTTCAATGGTGGTTTCTTCACGATCAGCGCTACAACGATCACCGTACAGCAGATGATCGTAAAACTCCTGCAACAGGATGTACCCATCAGTTATTTCAGAGATATAACGAAGTCTACTAAACGCTTTTTTTGACCTCTTACGCCAAAATATGAAATCGAAACGCATACTGGCTCCGGCCTTCCTGCATAAACTGGATCACTGGTTACTCACCCATAAACCGGCGGTATGGTCGGCCCGAACCCATTTGGTATGGTGGTATTCCGGATTGTTCCTGGTAATTCTGACGGTTATAGGATTTATTGCTCCAAACGATCCCCGGAACGACAGCAATATGGGCGTGTTCAGTACCCTGATGTCGATGGTTTCTTTATTGGGGCTTGTTTTCTGGTTGGTGTTTATGCTGCGTTTTAACGTATTTAAGCGCTTCGGAATCCAATCCAGAACAGAAGGACTGACCACTTTCCTGCTCTATTTTTTGTCTTCTTTCATTCTGTGCTTTTTACCCTTCAGT
>CAZKSY010000072.1:7708-14108 GCA_964555605.1 uncultured Chitinophagaceae bacterium
AATAAGCGGTTAGCCGATAGTGTGGTAGTGATCAATGACAGCGCATTTATTTCGTACAAATGCCCGGATTTTGAATTTTTAAGCCCCTGGAGCATCAGTCAGCGAACCGAAGGCGAAATGATACGCTCATTGGATATTTACAGAGAGATCATTTCCCGGCCCGCCCCCACTGATACAGCAGCGATCACGCAAAAAATGGTAACGCTGATTGACAAATACACCAAGGGGAAATATTACGAGTATTACAGCGACAATTATCTGGTCATCAATAAGGAGGATGGAAAAGCCGTTCGCATCAAAAAAACCTATCAACTGGATCGGATTGACGACAGCATTAATAATATCATGGAACGAAAACACCGTTGGGATGCATCAGGAACGGAGGTCTTTTTGCGCATCATGCTCTACTGCGCTTTTTGCCTGAGTCTGTTGATCTTTATGTTCCGCTATACCACGGCCAAGACCTTTTTCCTCACCCTACTTACCAGTGTGCTTTTATTCATCTTTACGATGTTGGTTCTGGCCACCTCCGGGAATTCGGCTCTGGCCAATTTGGTACTATTATTATTCTATTATCTGATCGCAGGGGTGCTGGCGCTTACGATCAACAGCAACAGTACCCGCACCATTGCATCGGGTATCGGGTTGAATATATTTACCGGTATCACAGCCTTTATTCCCCTGATCATTTATGGTATGATCTATTCCGTAGTATCAGACTTTAAAGATTTTGACAAGACCCATTGGTATGAAAACAGAGAGCTCTATTTCGTTGGCAGTGAGTTGCTGGGCGTGGTGCTCTTCCTGCTCCTTCTGGAGCCGGTATTGAAAAAAGGCTACCGGAAGTGGTTCGCACTTCCGGAAGAGTAAGCCTTACAAATGACCCAATAATGTTTTGATACGCTGCGCGGTTTCTGGCAGACCGATCAACGACGCAATTTCAAATACCGGTGGACCGAACTTGCCTCCTACCAGCATGATGCGGAAGGGTAATTGCAGTTCACCCGGTTTTATATTGTGTTCCGTTGCGAGGTCCTTAAACAGTTGCTCCAATGCCGGAGCGGAGGTATCGGCTTGGGCATTCAGGCGTGTGCCATACGCTTCAAAAAAAGTATTCTTTTCGGCTGTCCATTTAGGTTGTATAGCCGCCAGATCCCATTCCTTAGGGGCTTCAAAGAAAAAAGCTGTTTGCTGTACAAAATCATTGAGGAATATACAGCGCTCCCGCACCAGGGGGATGATCTTTTCCAATAATGAAGTGGTCACAGGAATAGCTCTTTCTTCCAGTAATTGCTGAACCGGCTTGAGCAGTGAAGCAGGATCCACTTTACGGATCCACTCCTGATTGAACCATTTGGCTTTTTCAAAATCAAATTTGGCGCCGGCACTATGCACGCGCTCCAGGGAAAAATCAGCGATCAGTTCCTCCATGGTGAAGAGTTCCTTATCGGTACCGTTATTCCATCCCAGCAGGGCCAGCAAATTCACAAATGCTTCGGGCAGAAAGCCTCTTTCCTTAAATCCTTCGGTGAGCTCACCGGTTTTAGGATCGGTCCAGTTCATGGCAAAAACCGGGAATCCATATTTCGCGCCATCACGTTTACTGAGTTTTCCACTGGGACCGAGTATCAGGGGTAAATGCGCCCACTGTGGCATATGTTCCAAACCAAATAGGTATTTCCAGAGTAATACATGCACCGGCGCACTGGGCAGCCACTCTTCCCCACGGAAGGCATGGGTGATCTGCATGAGATGGTCATCAACCACTACAGCCAGGTGATAGGTGGGCATACCATCTGCTTTCAGCAAAACTTTATCATCTACTACAGAAGTGTCAAATTTCACTTCCCCGCGGATCATATCAGTGAATTGCACGGTTTCATTCTCCGGCATTTTTATACGGATCACGTGACGGGTATTCGCATTTAATAACTGCGCTGTTTCTTCAGCAGAAAGCGTGAGAGAGTTTCGCATTTTCATACGCAGGTTATGATCATATTGCGGCGAAGGATTCTCGGCCGTTTTATGATGGATGCGCATATGCTCCAGTTCCTCCGGTGTATCAAAGGCATAATACGCCTGACCATTGGCTACCAGCTTCTCGGCATATTCGCGATACATGGGTTTACGCTCGCTTTGGCGATAGGGACCAAAGGCTCCCGGCTTTTGAGGACTCTCATCGGGCAGCAGTCCGCACCAGGCTAAACAATCGAAAATATATTGTTCCGCCCCCGGCACATAGCGCGATTGATCGGTATCTTCAATACGCAATACAAAATCGCCACCCTGTTGACGGGCAAAAAGATAATTATACAATACGGTTCTTACACCTCCCAGGTGGAGGCCACCGGTAGGGCTTGGGGCAAAACGTACACGCACTTTTTTATTCATAGGGCAAAGATAATTGATTGGACGGGGAACTGTATCCCGGCAAAGCGCACTAATTCCCTCACAATGGCGTTTTATTCCTGCATGAAAACGTATTCGATCGGATTGATTTTAATGTTTCTGTCGGTGGTGGCACGGGCACAGCTCACCTATGAAACCCTGATGATCGAATTAGATAGCGCCATCGAATATAAAAACCTGCGATTGGTGCCTATTAAATTGAAAGCACCCGGAACACCCATAGTGCCGGAATATATATCCCTGGCGAAAGCTATTGAAACCGGACAGGTAACGGTTTCGGAAAGGGGCACCACGTCGGTGGAGAATGTACACTGGTTGCGTATTAATAACCGATCCAAAAAGGCGTTGCTCGTTTCTTCAGGGGAATTGATCCTGGGAGGTCGTCAAGACAGAATGGTGATGCATGACACCATTCTCCCCTATTCAGGAGCCGATCAATATGTGCAGGTGATGTGTGTGGAAGAAGATCGCTGGAGCGAGAAAGAGAAAAAATTCAACTATTTCAATTACGCCAATCCGCGTTTGCGAAAAGTGCTCGATCAAACGCACAATCAGGTGAAACTATGGCGGGAGATCTATCAGCAGCTCGACAGTACCGGTGTGAAATCACCCACCCTTTCGTATGCTTCTACACGAACAGATAAAAAATTTGTGCTGGAGCAGGAAGCCTATATGAATTATTTCCGAACCAGGATCCATCAAACAGATAGTTCCTGGGTGGGCTTTGTATGTATGAGTGGCGATAAAGTGATCGGCACAGAGATATTCGAAGGCATTCCGTTGTTATATGAACAATTACTTCCGTTGTTAAGTGGTTATGCAGAAGAAGCCATCACCAATGGCGCCATAGTAAGTGTGCGGGAAGAAAAGCTGATCCGCTATCTCGATCATTTTTTGAAAGATGAAACACAACAGGAAGAATGGTTGAAAAAGAATGGCAAGTTGTTTCGTTATAAAGGTCGCGTGGTGCACCTCACGGCTTTCGGTGAATAATTACGCTACATTTGCGGCATGCTGTACACAGCCAAAATACCTTTCATATTAAAGTGGATCTATCCATCCCTGGTCTGGGATATTCCTTCGGGGAATAATCAGGTGTATCTGAGTTTTGATGATGGACCACATCCCGAAATAACCCCCTTTGTATTGGCAGAACTACAGAAGGTAAATGCCAAAGCCACTTTTTTTTGCATTGGTGATAATGTAGAAAAATATCCGGCCGTTTACGATCAGATTTTACGGGAGGGACATCGTACCGGCAACCACACCTTCAATCATCTCAACGGATGGAATACCTCTGATGAAACGTATATAGAAAATATTGAAAAGGCCCGGCAATGGATCCATTCCGATCTTTTTCGTCCGCCATATGGAAAGATAAAAAGAGCACAGATCAAATTGATCCGCAACAAATGGCAGCGCAGCAGAATAATAATGTGGGATGTTTTAAGTGCCGATTTCGATATCAATCTTACAGCAGAACAATGTATCAACAATGTTCTTTCCAATGTGAAACAAGGATCCATCATTGTGTTTCACGATAGTGAAAAAGCTTTTCCCAGATTGAGACAAGCATTACCTGTTGTATTGGAAAATCTTCGAAATAGGGGTTTCAATTTTGAAACCATTAAGTAATTATACCTAAAAATAGAGGTGAAAAAGGGCCTTGGGGAGGGGCTAAAAAAAAGTTGGGCCTGGGTAGACACCCTGGCCCGTTTTTAATCCGTACCCTATGAAAACTAATTAAAGGTAAAGACTTTTTTAATTAACGCAAAGTAATTTCCCGAACCACCCCATTCACGGTCATGGTAGCCTTATTATCGCAGTCTCCGGCGCCATAATTCAGCTCTGCCACGGGGGCGTTACTTTTACGCATTACCACGGTGCCTTTTACGATCCAGCGGCAGGTAAATTTCTTCACCAGGGGCTCGGTAATGTTCGTAGACCACTGGAAGAACTTATCGCCTCTTTTTACAGCACCATTGGCACCACCGTCCACTTTGAACACGTCGTCAAGAGGGAAAAGCGGGGTACCTAAGCCTTCTACCTGGGCAATTGTTTTTTCGCTATTCCACTGGGAATAGTTGCCATTTGGCTTGGTCAGTTTGGCACCCAGTACCACTACACGAAAGGCTTTTTTATCCTGTGTGCTTACATTGGTGGTCTTGTGGGTTCCTTCTACCTGAATATCGTTTACTACATAACCCTCAAAAGTGGTTACGGTAGAATTTCCAGGGATGAATAACGGACCGCTATATACGGTAATGATCTTGCCTTTGCGGGTACGACCATCACGACCGGTACAACCGGTACCAAAGTCCAACACCACTTTTAAGGGGAAGCGTGCGGGTGGGTTCAACTGCGTGTATGTTACTGTAAAGCAACGAGTTGAGTCGGCACCATTGGCGCCAGAAATGATCTCCTGGCCCATGCCGGTATTGTTATTGGCACCACCGAATACGCCGGTTCCGCCAATACCTACTTCGGTATCAACACCTACCACATTGTCGAATACGTCGTCGAATACTACTTCAGCTTCGGCGTCGGACTCGGCAGTGGCGGCCGCAAATTCTTCTTGTTCGGCAGGGGTTCCTAAGGAACTGCTTTCTTTTTTACAGGAAATAAAAGTGAAAAGAGCAATGATCGACATTGCGGTTAACACTCGGGTAAGACTTGTCAAGGATTTCATGATTTGATTTTTTAATGATGCAATGGTATAACGGTAAATAGACCGAAACCATTTTAAAGGGTTTAACGGTTTCTTAATTATTTTTACAAATTCTGCGCCAGTTATGAATATACAACTAATTGATACTCATTGCCATTTATATGTTGATGCCTTTGCGGAGGACCGGGAAGCCATGCTCAAACGAGCTGAAGATGAGGGTGTTACAACAATGTTATTACCAGCGATCGACAGCGAGGAATTGCATAACCTGCTTTCCCTGGAAGCCGCCTTTCCTGAGCAATGCCGGGCCATGATGGGGTTGCACCCCTGTTCCGTAAAGGAAGATTTTGAAAAAGAACTGGCCCTGGTGAAAGAGTGGCTGGATAAACGACCTTTTATTGCGGTGGGAGAAATTGGGCTGGATTATTACTGGGACAAGAATTTTATGCGGGAACAGCAGGATGCCTTTCGCCGGCAGGTGCAATGGTCTATTGAAAAAGATCTTCCCATAGTGATCCATAGCCGAAGTGCGGTGGAAGACTGCCTCCGTATATTAAAGGAATTCACCGGAAAGAAGCCCCGGGGCATATTTCATTGTTTTTCTGATTCAATAGGGATTGCGGAACAGGTGATGGACCTGGGATTTTATATGGGGATCGGTGGAGTGGTGACGTATAAGAAAGCCGGGCTGGCGGAGGTAGTGAAAGAGATCCCCCTGGAATGGATCGTTTTGGAAACAGATGCGCCCTATTTACCACCTGTACCATACCGGGGCAAAAGAAATGAAAGCAGTTATATTAAATATGTAGCCGCCGCCGTGGCTGCAGTCAAAGAACGAAGTTTAGAAGAAGTTGCCGCCATAACTACGGCCAATGCCAAAAAAATATTCGGAATCTGACCTGCGTTATTGTATTTTTGCCACCCTTTAACGGAAAATCATAATTGGAGACTTGTCCGAGTGGTTGAAGGAGCACGCCTGGAAAGTGTGTATACCTCTAAAGGGTATCGAGGGTTCGAATCCCTCAGTCTCCGCCTCCGCCCGCCGTAGCTTTAGCGAAGGCGGGCTTTTTTATTATTATGGGCCCCTTTCCCCGCCCGGCGCGCTTCGGCGGACAGCGTCCGCTTGATTAACTACTTTCCTATTCTAGGTTAACAATAACAGTTTATTTTACATCCATTACTGTACTTCCATATTTTTAAATAGCAACGGTGTTTCCGCCCGCCATGGCTTTTACAACTTCGCGTAAAAGCTGCGTATGATAAAAGCAAAGGCGAACCTGTTCGCCGTAGCATTTCCAACTCCACTTCACAGATACGTAGGAT
>CAZKSY010000073.1:0-4583 GCA_964555605.1 uncultured Chitinophagaceae bacterium
TTGATGAGAATGAATGGAATGGAAATAAAAGCTTACAGATACGGGTGGTTGATTTCAGGAAGTCAACCATCCAAGCTGAATTCTCATCAAAGTAATCCGCATTCACATTTGACGCTTTTCTTGGATTTTTTGGGGAGAATTTTACAAAAAGAAAAATAATGAAGCATTTACTTATATTCCTGATATTGATAAGCAGTGCACTTGTTAAAGGTCAACTCCCGGCAGACATTACTCATTTTTATAAAAAATACTCCCTTAAATACAGACCCTCCGAGGCCGGATCTATCAATCCATTTTTAATTACCGTTATCCCAAGATCGATCAAACCCCCGGTCTATTTGATTAACGGCAAATATCCCCAGGACACGATCCTAAATAGAAAACTTTTTAAAATATCCGGAGATTCGACCTACCTGGTTTCCAAAATTTACAGTCAATCTAATATTTGTTTTGACACGACCCCTGTGCACGTTTTCGTGCAAGGCATAAACAGAAGGAATGCCATTAACTACGAATTCAGGACCTTAACCAATTCGGGCAAAATCATAACAGACTGGACGGTTCCAGTTGACTTTCTCAATGGAACATATGTTAGTGGATTTGGAGAAGACGATCCGGAAATGGCGCATATCGGTCCACTTAGAAGCGAGTGGAATAGTTTAATAAAAATAGAGGTTCGTGAAAAAAAAGGAGAGAGAATCATTTGCAGCACGGATATTTTTTGGCTGGCTCAAAAGCCAGAGGTCTTGGCAACATTTAACTCTAATCAATTAAATGAGTTTTTTAAGTTTTTGGATTTTTCGTCAAAAAACGAAGCCTCATTTAATATGTGGACAGAAGGGAAAGAACTTGAGGCTCTGGCAAAAGAACATACTTTTTTTACTGACCAAAATGGAATAATTTTTCTTTTAAAAGACCTGGTATACAAGAACATTATAGAATACAGGATCATCAGTGAGTCGTCTTCAAATTCGCCATGGAAACAGAACGAATTTGACTTTAATTTTATCTGGCTCAAATCACTACAACCAGGAAAGTTCAAGCTGCAATTACGCTACTCCATTCAACCTGAGAGCATCAGTGAATATGAATTCGACGTAAAAGCATCATGGTATCAATCAGGAGCTTTTAAGGCGATGCTTGGCGCAATCATCCTCATATTAATAGGCCTCTTTATAGTTTATGTCAAACAACGTTCTCAAAAAAGAAAGCTCAAAAATCAGCTACAGGAAAAAGAAAAAAAAGTTCTTGAACTCCGGACCATTCGATCCCAGTTAAACCCCCATTTTGTCTTTAATGCATTAAATTCCATTCAGGGTTTAATAAATTTAAACAAAACGGAAGATGCCAATAAATACCTTTCAGAATTCTCCAAACTCCTACGGGAAACTTTATCGGGGAACACTAAAGATTATAATCCTTTGCAAGCCGAACTTGAATTAATGAACAGGTACTTAAAACTGGAACAGTTGCGATTTGGCTTCAATTTTAAGATTAATGTCGAACCCGATATCAATACCTCCTCTATTGAGGTCCCCTCATTATTGATTCAGCCATTGGTAGAAAACGCCGTCAAGCATGGTGTGGCAGATCTGCAACAAAATGGGATGATTGAAATTGTTGTAACGAAATACAATAAAGACCTGGTGATTAGTATAATAGACAACGGCAGTGGATTCAGTCAGGATAAATTAACGCACCATGGACTTGGAATTAAACTTACACTTGAGCGAATTGAACTACTGAATCAGATAGATAAGCTCAATTCAATTGATCTTAATTTTAGCAAGAAGGAAAATACAATGGAAGCAAATTTAACTTTTAAAGAAATATGCTAAAATGCTCAAAACGATAATTGTTGATGATGAACCCAATAATATCCTCAACCTTACCATATTAATTGGGAAATATTGCCCGGAACTCACGATTTCCGGGACAGCCGGAAATGCGGAAGAAGCTATTTCACTAATTGCGTCCATTGACCCCGACCTCGTATTTCTGGACATCCAAATGCCAGACAAAAACGGATTCGAGCTTCTCAGGTTATTACCTAAAAAAGACTTCGAGATCATTTTTGTGACCGCCTATGATCAGTATGGCATACAGGCAGTGAAATTTGCCGCACTCGACTATTTACTTAAGCCCGTAAACATTGAAGAGCTAAAACTTGCCGTTGCAAAAGCGGTAGAAAAAAGTGCCATTAAGGAAAAGAATCAACAACTGGAAAACCTTGTATGGTATATTGAGCAAAAACAGAATATGGAAGAACACCGATTGGCTTTACCTACTTCAAGAGAGACGCGCTTTATTAGACCCAGAGATATTATCCGTTGCGAATCATCAAACAACTACACCACGTTCTTTTTTAGTGATAAGAGCAAAATGATCGTATCAAAGCCAATTTATTACTATGAAGAAATTTTAGAACCATATGGTATTACGCGTTGTCACCAATCGCATCTTGTGAATAGAAGGTTTGTAAAAAGTTGGACAAAGGAAGAAGGGGATTATCTGATCTTAGAAAACGGCGATCAAATACCAGTATCCAGGCAGCAAAAAGAGCGGATCAGTGCTTGGATAAGGATGATCAATTAAGGTATTTCAAATTAGCAAGTATAATTTTAGGAATGATCCATTTCACTATCACTGGCAATTTGAAAATCACCTTAATTAATCATCACTTATACAATTACTACTTAACCCCTCATTAAGAGGTTATGATTTCTTCATTAACTCAACAGATCTATTTATAAAATCCGTCAAACCCGCCCCCTTCAACAGTCCCTGTGACAAAAGGGCCAGATCAGCCAGATTGCGTGCCGACTTTTCCTGCACCACCGCATCTGTTTCTTTCAACACCTGCTGATAGATCGGATGATTGCCGTTTACTGTCAGGGTAACCTCATCGGGCATATTCGCATAGAAACTTCCCATCGGTCCGCTTACAGCGGCCATATCTTTCATCCGGCGCATAAACTCCGGACGGGTGGCTATTACCGGAGGGGCATCAGGACTCAATCCTTTAATCTCCACTCCTACATGCAGGTCCGCCACTTTAATGTCAAAGAGTTTTTTGATCTGCTCTTCCTCTTCTTTATTCAATACTGTTTCCGTGTGTTCCTGTTTGTCGATCAGATTGTCAGTAATATCGGCATCCACACGGGTAAAACTAACATCAGACCATTTGGCTTCCATCTGATTGATAAAGGCTGCATCTACCAGTGTTTCCATTTTCACCACTACATAGCCTTTAGCCTGAGCCGCTTTGATATAAGCATCCTGCTGTACCGGATTGGTAGTATACAGGATCACCAGTTTACCATCCTTATTCTTTTGCAATGTTTCTGCCGCCAACCGATATTCCTCCAGCGTATAGAATTTAGGAGTGGCTTCCTTACCCTCTTCTGCAGGAACGGCAACAGTATCTTCAAAAATGTGAAAACGATTCGCCTTTTCCAGAAACTTGTCATCCGTCATCATTCCATACTTCACAAACAATCCCAAGCTTTCCCACTTCTTTTCAAACTCGGGTCTTTCCTTTGTAAAGATCTCTTCCAGCTTATCAGCAACCTTCTTCGTAATGTGATTATTGATCTTTTTTACATTGGGATCTCCCTGCAGGTAACTACGGCTTACATTCAACGGAATATCCGGACTATCAATTACCCCTTGCAACAACATCAGGAATTCGGGCACAATGTCTTTTACTTCATCTGTTACAAATACCTGATTGCAGTACAATTGTATCTTATCCTTCTGGATCTCATACGACTGCTTGATCTTCGGGAAATAAAGAATACCGGTAAGATTAAACGGATAGTCCACATTCAGGTGGATCCAGAACAAGGGCGGTTCGTTATAGGGATATAATTCCTTATAAAAATTCTGATAATCTTCTGTGGTCAACTCAGCAGGCTTCTTGGTCCAGGCTGGCTGCGGATTGTTGATCTGCTCGCCTTCAAACTTTATCGCTACTGGTAAGAACCGACAAAACTTGGTGAGGATTGATGAGATGCGCGCATTATCCAAAAACTCGACGCTCTCTTCATTTACATGCAAAATAATGTCGGTACCGCGACCCTCTTTTTCCGTGCTCTCTAAATTATATTCCGGACTGCCATCGCATTCCCAACGAACGGCTTCGGATCCTTCTTTGAAACTTTTTGTACGGATCTCCACCCGATCACTTACCATAAATGCAGAATAGAAGCCCAAACCGAATTTGCCGATAATGGCGTTTTCATTCTGGCCTTTGTACTTGTTCACAAACTCCTCGGCACCGCTAAAGGCTACCTGATTAATATACTTCTCTACTTCCTCAGCAGTCATACCGATCCCCTTATCAGAAATAGTAATCGTCTTCGCCTCCTTATCCAGCAGTATCTCAATCGCCAATTCGCCCAACTCGCCCTTCGCTTCTCCTAAAGAGGATAATGTTTTGAGTTTTTGAGTCGCATCCACAGCATTGCTGATCAACTCCCGCAGAAAAATTTCGTGATCACTGTACAGAAATTTCTTAATGATCGGGAAAATATTTTCTGTTTGAACACTGATATTGCCTTTCCGCATACTGTAGATTTTAA
>CAZKSY010000073.1:4683-7066 GCA_964555605.1 uncultured Chitinophagaceae bacterium
AAAATATTTTCTGTTTGAACACTGATATTGCCTTTCCGCATACTGTAGATTTTAATTAATTTTTAAAATTAGAACCCTTCCTCCTTAACAAACTGGATGCCACCCGTATACAGCGCTTGTTTTCAGGAAAAAATGACAGTTTCAGACACTTAAGTCTGTAAAAGAAATGCCCATTGGGTCATAATTACAGGCGCAACAGCTTCTTAACTAATAGGCGTATCATCAGGGTGGTTGGGTATTTATCAGGTATCCCCAAATGAACATGTATTTGGTGGAAAAAAATAATGATTCCTTCATACCACAGATGATGGCTGAATAAAGAGAAACAATACATTTGCCCCCCCTTCTATCCGTGGAAAAACCATCCCACCCTGCACCCGAAGAAAGATTCATCCACCTTAAACGATTTTTAAATGAGAAAGATCCTACTTTCCCTATTCCTGTTTTGTGCTTTAATAAGCACAAATGCCTGGTCACAAACTAATACCAGCTTGCATTATTGGGACTTTAACGCCGGACAAACCGGAACCGCCAACGCGCAATGGACAAGTCCGGTTGCGGCTACCAGCACCATTGGCTCGGGTTCATTGTCGCACGACATTACACTAACTGAAATTTTTGCAGGTTCTACGCTGGATGCTTCTGGCTATACCAGTGTTAGTGGCAACTCGTTCTCACCAATAAGCAGCGCCAATAACGCAAAGTCGATCATTCTGACCGTACCTACTTCGGGATATCAGAATATTGTTTTAACGTATGCTACCAGAGGTACGTCTACGGGATTTACTACCCATACAATCGACTATTCCACCGACGGTACCAGTTTCACGAATTTTACGACGATAGCCGGAAGAAACAACACAACATTCAGTTTACAAACAGTTGATTTTACGTCTATCACCGCCGCAAATAATAACCCCAATTTTAAAATACGTATCACGCTAAGTGGCGCTACTTCAACTACCGGAAATAACCGTTTTGATAATTTCCGCGTGGTTGGAAATCTGGCTACATCAAACAATGCTTCATTAACTGCTGTGACCAATGCCACAGAAAGCGGCACTACAGGCGTGATCACTGTTAACCTCAGCGCACCCGCCCCGGCTGGTGGCATTACGGTTACCTATGCACGTGGAGGTACGGCCACCTTAACAAGCGATTACACTGATGCCGCTAATGGTACGATCACTGTGCCGGAAGGAGCCGCTTCGGCTTCTATTAATTTTGTTCCCGTGGACGATACTGAAGCGGAAGGAACAGAAACCATTTCCTGCACCATAACCTCTGCCAGCGGCGGATTTGCTTATAGCACTACCCCGGCGGTAATCAATCTTATCGATAACGACGGGTCTGTTTTGTATAATTATGATTTCGCTGCCTGCACAGCAGGTTTGAGCGATGGATTTACAGGATTCAGTGTAAACGGTACGGAGGCCTGGGCTTGTACCACCTTTGGTCAAAGCGGCAATGGCATTCAGATGAATGGATTTGGCGGAGGCGCTGCACAAAACAACGAAGACTGGGTAATCAGCCCTGCGCTAAACCTGTCTGTTACCACGGTACCCCTGTTGAATTTTTACAGCAGAACAAAATTTGCAGGTCCTTCTCTGAAATTATTTGTTTCAACTGATTATACAGGAAGCGGAAGCCCAGCGCTGGCCACCTGGACCGAATTAAATGGAAAATTCCCGGCTACCCATTCTGATGCCTGGACATTATCCAGCGGCATCAATTTATCTGCTTTCAAACAAAGCGCTGTTTATATCGCTTTTGTTTATACGTCTAATACGGCACAAGCCAGTCGGTGGACAGTAGACAATATTACGGTGATCGATGCCGCTGTGGCACCGGCACCTGCATTAATCGCTTCTACAAAGTTGATCGACCTGCGTCAAACCAATTTTGGCGGCAGCAGTACCGGAAAGTCAATTGCTTTCTGGGCAGACAATCTTACGACAGATCTTACGATCACGGCTCCAACAGGATTTGAAGTATCGAAAGATGGTATCGCTTATACCCCTTCGGTTTCCTTTACAGCAGGAGAAACAGTGAATCTGCAAAAAAATCTATTTGTTCGCTTAACGCCTGTTTCTGCAAATAACACCTATGCCGGCTATCTGCAGTTCAGCAGTACGGGTCTGAATCTGGCACCCGTATTCGTAAAGGGGCATTCTTATCCTGAAAGCCAAACCCTACGTATTGTGAACTGGAATATCGAGTGGTTTGGAAGCACCGCCTCCGGTCCTGCAGATGAAAATCTGCAACAGGCCAATGCCAAAACAGCCATGGAATTCATGAACGCGGATGCATTTGCACTGGCAGAGATCGTTGATGCCACCCGTTTCAACAGTCTGGTAAGTTCCCTTGCGGGCGGCTATTCTTA
>CAZKSY010000073.1:7166-13384 GCA_964555605.1 uncultured Chitinophagaceae bacterium
GCCGACGAATTAAAAGATACCCTGAATACCTATTTCAGCAATGCAAATGTGATGATACTGGGCGACTTCAACGACGATCTGGATTCTACGATCGTTCCGGAAGGGCTGGGCATCAACCCACGGCTGAGCTCCTATACTACATTGATCAGCGATTCCACTGATGCAGACAGTTATCGTTCCGCCACCATGCCATTGAGTTTGTTATCGAAGAATTCTACCTTCAGTTTCTCCGACTTCATTGATCATGTGGTGATCTCTAATGAAATGGCCAATGCCTATATCAATTATTCGGCCACTATTTTTGATGATATCAGCAGTGCGGCCGGCATTACCAATTTCTCCACAACTACATCCGATCACTATCCGGTAATGAGTACTTTCCTGATGAGTAGTTTGTTACCTTCAAGATTGCAATCATTCCAGGTGGCGAAAAAAGATAACAGTGCGCTGATCACCTGGTCTACTGTACTGGAAGTGAACAGCAGATCTTTTGTTGTAGAAAGAAGTTCTGATGGCAGAAATTACACGACAGTAGGTACGGTGGCTGCAGCCGGACAAAGTCAATCGCTGCGGAATTATCAGTTCACCGATATTAATCCAGGTACCGGGATCAATTATTACAGATTAAGAGCAACTGATATCGATAATAAGTCTGAGTTGTCTCGTGTAGCTACTCTTTATTTTGGAAAAGCATTCTATTTCAGCTTTGGTCCAAACCCTGCGAAGGAAACACTGAACGTTACTATTGAGAATGTTTCCGGTGCGGGAACCCTGCAGTTGAGCGACCTTAATGGACGCAGTTTAATGCAATCACGTGTGGAAGGCATCCCTTCTCAAACCATCCGCATGAATGTGAGCGGTTTGTCGAAAGGTGTTTATCTGCTTCAATTAAAAGCCGGCGCAGAGAACCGAACCGCCAAAGTGATCATCGATTAGTCAATCGAAATTATAACAGTAAAGGCCTCCGGATACCGGAGGCCTTTTTTTGTGAATTAAGCCAGTAAGCGGTTACCGGGTGTAATTTGCAAATCGGACATCGGAATCATTCATTGAATATCAACCACTTAGGCGCGTATTTAATTTAAGAAAAACAGCCCCTTTCCGTTGGAGGAGATGCGGAATTGGCGTATCTTTGCCGCCCGCTTTAAAAGCCTCCCATTCCGGGTGACCTTAAAACGGGTTTTTAATAACATTTTTAAACAATTAAACAGGGATCATGAACAATTACGAATTGATGGTGATTTTTACCCCTGTGCTGTCTGAAGATGATTTCAAAGCATCTCAGAAAAAATACACTGCCTTTGTGAAAGAGCATGGCGGTAGTATTGTGCACGAAAATCCCTGGGGACTAAAATCACTGGCGTACCCCATTGCCAAGAAGACCACAGGTCTGTATTGGGTAATGGAATACAGTGCGCCATCCAGCCTCAATGAGCAACTGAAAATTCAGATGCTTCGTGACGAGAACATTCTCCGTCACATGTTCACTGCACTCGATAAATACGCCGTCGAGTACAATGCCAGAAAGAGAAGTGGTGTATCTTCAGCTAACTCAAATTCCGTGGAGGCTTAATTATGGCAAAAGCAAATGAAATTAAGTATCTGACCGCGATTAAAACCGAGAAACCCCGCAAGAAGTATTGTCGCTTCAAGAAGATGGGTATCCGTTATATCGACTACAAGGATGCTGAGTTCCTGAAAAAGTTCATCAACGAACAAGGAAGAATGCTTCCCCGCCGTATTACTGGTAACTCACTGAAGTTCCAGCGTAAGGTGGCACAGGCTGTTAAGAAAGCCCGTCAGATGGCATTATTACCTTATGTAACTGATCTATTAAAGTAAGGAGGACAACACCATGGAAATAATACTGATTAAAGACGTAGACAATCTGGGTGCTGCCAACGAAGTAGTAAAAGTTCGTAACGGGTATGCCAGAAACTTCCTCATTCCTCAGCTTTTCGCTGTTGAAGCCAGTCCTTCTAACCTGAAGCAACTGGAGGAAAAAAGAAAGCAACTGAAGAAGAAAGAAGATCAGATGCTGGCTGCTATCAATGAAGTTATTGCTAAACTGAAAGAAGGTGCCCTGAAACTGGGTGCTAAAACCGGTACATCCGGAAAGATCTTCGGTAGCGTAACCTCTTTACAGATCAGCCGTGCTATTCGTGAGCAGAAAGGTTATGAGATCGATCGCCGTAAAATCAGCATTGCTGATGAGGTGAAAGAACTCGGTACCTATAAAGCCACTATCGATTTCGGTAATGGTCATTCAACAGAAGTTGAGTTCGAGGTTGTAGCAGAATAATGCCTACGGTCTATATAATTTTCTAAAGCCACGCAGTGCGTGGCTTTTTTTATTTGATTTACGTTCTGCCCTCATACCAATAATCATCCGGTCTGGTCCCTGTAAAATGGAGAAGTTCAATAAAACACCGGAACTCCTATTTACCCTGAAACCATTCAGGCCGGCCGGTTTTAGGTTCAATTCCAGGTGCATTCACCGATAAAAATGCAACAAATTGAAATTCATTCACTTGAATAAATTTTTTTCTGTAATATCCCAGAAAATGGCCGTCATCCCAAATTCCATGTTTTTTATTGGTTTGGCGGGTAAATTCCCCTATCTTCACAATTGATATTGTACTTAGTTCTCGTGTTCTGAAGTGTCTTACCCTTTTTTGGTTCCTCAGTTCATTGCAGCAACTACTGTCATTATCGGTTTTTTCAGAACATTTAAATTTTTTTTGACAATGAACATTTACGTAGGGAACCTCTCCTGGCAAATGACCGACGAGGACTTGAGAACCCTTTTTGAGCAGTACGGTTCTGTAACTTCTGCCAAAATTGTAAAGGACAAAGTAAGCGGCCGTAGCAAAGGCTTCGGTTTTGTTGAAATGCCCGAAGATGCAGAAGCACAAAATGCTTTAAGCAGTCTGTACGAAACAGAAGTAATGGGTCGCAAGATCATCGTTAACGAAGCTCAACCAAAGCCCCAAGGTGGCGGCGGCGGTGGATTTAAGAAAAGAAGCTTCGGCGGCGGCAGCGGCGGCGGCGGCGGTTATCGCAAAGGCGGTGGCGGCGGCGGTGGTTACCGTGATCGCGGTGGAGACCGTGGCGGTTTTAACAGAGATTATTAATCGCTTTTAATATACCGACTTTTAAAAATCCTTCTGCTTGCAGAGGGATTTTTTGTTTTACCCCTTGCCGTATTCTATCTATTTTGTTGTTCATCCAAATACATTATTGTTTATGCAGGTTGCTGTTCCGTTTAATTTTTCCCGGGTGATTGCCGGTACCATGAAATGGGGACGTTGGGGTGTGGCGTATGACCGTTCAGGTTATGAACGTATGATCGAAGGCTGTCTGGCTCTGGATGTTACCAGTTTTGATCATGCAGATATTTATGGTGGCTATACCACGGAGGGAGAATTTGGCGCGGTACTTCAGGCAAAACCACATTTACGGCAACAGATGCAATTGATCACAAAATGCGGGATTAAGATGTTGGCAGCAAATCGCCCCGCGCATCAAATCAAATCGTACGACACCTCCTTTGAACATATCATCGCCTCAACTGATCGCTCTTTAAAAAACCTGCATACAGATCATCTGGACCTTCTGCTGATTCACCGTCCTGATCCACTGATGGATCCGGATGAAATAGCCAGAGCATTTGAATTCCTTTTTCAGCAAGGCAAAGTCAGGCAGTTTGGTGTCTCGAATTTTAATGCGTCGCAGCTTGCACTTATGGAATCGCGCTTTCCAATAGTCTGCAATCAAATCGAAGCTTCTGCATTTCATCTTGATCCGTTTTTAGACGGTACGATTGATTATCACCTCCGCCATAAAATTCATACTATGGCCTGGAGTCCTTTGGCTGGCGGTAGCCCCTTACTTGATCCGGCAAATAAAATTGGTGAACGTATTTATAAGGTGGCCTCCGCCCTTGCAGTAACGTATCAATGTGAACCCAATCAGGTCCTGCTTTCCTGGTTGATGAAGCATCCATCAGGGATCTTACCGGTGTTGGGTACCAGTAAGCTGGAACGGGTAAAGCGAGCGATGGAAGCGGTGCACATTCCTCTGCAAAGAGAGGATTGGTATCGAATATGGACCGCTTCAACGGGACAAGACGTTCCCTGATAAATCTGTATAGTTCTGGGCCTTTTCAGAACACGAAGTTGAAGTGCCCTGGGAGAACGGATACATCTACTTTACTGGTATGCAAATACTCTCCGTCTATATGGGCGTGAAAAGCAGTATCTGATTCGATGCACATGCTTTTCGTCGTAAAATATGCTACTACAGATAATTTGGTGTGTTTGCCTTTCTCGATCAGTGGCAGATAAAAAAACCGCTTCCAACTGGGAACAGGCTGTACCAGATTTACCTGTAAGAACCCATCGGTGAAGGAAGTGCCTGGCGTAACAAAAAAACTACCCCCAGCCCGCTCTCCATTCATCAGATTTATCATGAGTGCTTTTTGCCTGGTTGAATATTCCGCTGATGTAATGTTGAAGACCGACTCACGAAATCGGAATATCAATCTTAAGATCGTTTTCCAATAAATTCCCACACTGGTTTTCTGAACTCCCTGCAGGGCATGAGCTACAGCTCCATCAAAGCCAACCCCTAACCCATTCATAAAAAGCTTGCCATTGCAGAGGCCGGCATCAATGGCTTTTGGATTACCTGCCAATCCAACTTCAACCATTTCCTCCACAGATTTATGCTTATAAAGAGACCAGCTAAAATCGTTTCCTGTTCCTCCAGGGAAAATCATCAAAGGTTTTTTTTCGGAAGGGTATTTATTGACGAAATAATTCAAGGTTCCGTCTCCACCAACAACCCATAGATCAGTAAAGTCATTCCACGCTGTAGGCCAGTTGTCTTGAAATATCTTAAAGGAAATCCGGCGGGAATCAAGGATCTGCGCAATATGTTTCGCCATTTGCAGCCCTTTGCCATTCCCGGCCAAATGATTTGTTATAATCGCAAGCTGTTTACTCATGCCTATGGCTAAAGATATAGATTTCACTTAATAATCATAGACGCAAACCGGGAGGAAGGTTTGGCAACAATTTCACCCTTCTTGTTTTTATATATAAACAAGGCCGCTAACCGGGGACGGGATTCTACAAATCGAAGGCCCTTCTTATGACCCATTATCATAAGCGCATTGTCGTAGCCATCAGCTATCACGGCAGAAGCAGCCCAGACTGTTACCGCGATCATTTCATTATGTACAGGTTTGCCATTTCGGGCATCAAACAGATGGGGGATCTTTTTACCGTTGGATTCTTTGTACTTTTTATAGTTACCTGAAGTCGTGATTGCTCCTTCCGGTATACTGATCTGCAAAAGACTGTCTGAAGTACTGTAAATATCTACAGCAGGAATTTCGATAGCTAATTTAAAGGGTTCGTTGGCTGGTAATTTTCTTCCGCGTGTCCGAATTTCCCCCCCTAATTCAATAACGTAATGAAAGATGTTCTTTGATTCCAGCAGGTTGGCCAGGAGGTCTACTGTATATCCCTGTGCGATACCATTTACATCAAGTTTAATACAAGGAAGCGACTTAGACAAGGTAGAATCAGTAAGTATAAGATAATTCATCCCTTTACACTTCAGCGCTTCTCTTCGATGATGATTATCTGTAAAGTCCGTGCTTGCTTTAGCACCGAAACCCCAGAATTCCGTTAGTCTTCCGATCGTGATATCGAAAATGCCGCGCGTATCTAAATGAATGGCCTGGGATTGCTTAATAATATTTTTAAGATGTTGGTCTGGTATTATGGCTGCGCTGTAATTATTAAATGCGGAGATCAGGGAGTAGGGTTTATAAATAGATAGAGAGCTATCGATGCGGTCCAGCAATGCTTGAACTTCCGGTGTAATGGAGAGGCTATCGGAATGATAATAAACTATTGAATAGCTGGTGCCCTGAGCATAACCCTTTATATAGAATCTTTTAAAGTTAGTTTGAGAAAACGAAGAAAGAGCAGTAAGAAGAAGTGAGACGAGCAAGAAGCAGGCGGCATACTTTTTCAGTGACAAATTCAATGATATAAAAGAGAGGGGGGTGCGCATGAGGTGAAGATAAAAATATAAGACTAGGTGTGTGAGGTAAGGGCAAAAAAAATCCCGATCATTTCTGATCGGGATCAATGAATATGGCAGCTACCTACTCTCCCGCATTGTGGTGCAGTACCATCGGCCAT
>CAZKSY010000074.1:0-12475 GCA_964555605.1 uncultured Chitinophagaceae bacterium
CGGATGCTTTCGCTGCCGCCCAAAATAGAGCAGAGGCGGTCGAATCCGAAGGCGATACCGCCGTGTGGAGGCGCGCCATATTCAAATGCACCGAGCAGGAAGCCGAATTTATGCAGGGATTCCTCTTTGGTCATCCCCAGGGCTGCAAACATCTTCTCCTGCAGTTCGCGCTGGAAAATACGAATGGAACCACCGCCGATCTCATTTCCGTTCAACACCATATCGTACGCATTGGCTTTAATATTGGCATAGGGATGTTCCAGATATTTTGCCGCATCGGCGATCACCGGATCATTGTTGATCATGATATCAATATGATCGGGTTTGGGCGAGGTAAACGGATGGTGACGGGCCACCCAGCGATTTTCTTCCTCAGCATATTCAAACAATGGGAAATCGAGTACCCACAGTAATTTAAATTCATTGTCTTTACGCATTCCCAGTCGCTTGCCCATTTCCAGCCGCAGTTCACTCATGGCTTTGCGGGTGCGTTCTTCAGCACCGGCCAGGATCAGTACCAGATCACCTTTCTGTGCGCCGGTAGCATCTGCAAGTGCTTTCAGTTTTTCTTCTGTAAAGAATTTGTCGAAACTGCTCTTGTAGCTTCCGTCGGTATTACATTTGATAAAAGCGAGGCCAAGCATGCCGATCTGCGGACGTTTCACCCAGTCGGTGAGTTCATCCGTTTGTTTGCGGGTATATTCACTGCAACCTGGGACCGAAATGGCTACCACGGTTTCCGCATTTTCAAATACACCAAATCCGCTACCCGCAACCAGATCATTACGGTTTTCCTTGGCAGGGAAGGTATGAGCGGGGAATTTGATATTGCAAAGCTTCATGCCAAAGCGGATATCCGGCTTGTCGTTGCCATAGGTCCACATGGCTTCCTCCCAGGTAGTCCGTTCCACTTTCTCACTATAATCTATTCCTTTAACGTCTTTGAATATGCGTTTTACCAGTCCTTCAAAAGTGTTCAGGATATCTTCCTGTTCTACAAAACACATTTCACAGTCGATCTGGGTGAATTCCGGCTGACGATCAGCCCGCAGGTCTTCATCGCGGAAACACTTTACGATCTGATAATAACGGTCGTACCCACTCACCATCAGCAATTGTTTGAAGGTTTGCGGGCTTTGTGGCAGGGCATAGAACTGACCGGGGTTCATCCGGCTGGGCACCACGAAGTCACGGGCGCCTTCCGGTGTAGACTTGATCAGGAAGGGGGTTTCAATGTCCATGAAATTATTCTCATGGAGGTAATTACGGGCGCTGCGGTTTACGGCATAGCGTAGTTCGAGGTTCTTTTTTACCGCATTACGACGCAGGTCGAGGAAACGGTATTTCATCCGCAGGTCGTCACCGCCATCGGTATCATCCTGAATGGTAAAAGGGGGTGTTACAGATTTATTGAGGATGGTAAAGCTGCTGATCTTGATCTCTACATCACCCGTTGGGATATTGGGATTTTTATTGCTGCGCTCACTCACTTCTCCGGTAGCCTGTAATACAAACTCACGGCCGAGGGGCTGTGATTCCAGTTCCTGATTCAATTCTTCCCCAAATAATAATTGGGTGATACCATAACGGTCGCGAAGGTCTACAAATGTGATGCTTCCGAATTTCCGAACGGTTTGCACCCATCCGGCCAGCGTTACTTTATTGCCAACATGTTCTTTTCTGAGTTCACCGCAGGTATGCGTTCTGTACATGATCCTGATTTTTAAACGATTTATAGGACCGCAAAGGTAACTGAAAAGCCTGTTTTACCCAAGGCAAAGCAGGAGGAAGGGAAAATGGGCCGGTCCGGGGAATCTGGCTGATAAAAGGCTGACTATCTGATACTAATACTAAATTTATGTCGTTTTAGGGTATTCCTTATCCGATATGCCGCAAGACAGCACCCATATTATTGAGATTGAAACAGATACCATCACGGTGACCGATGTTTCCGGCGACCCTTATTATAACACGCAGGAGGAGCCGGATTATGGTTTTGGCTTCATTGTACTGGCCTCCTTCTTTATCTTCTTTTCCCTCCCGATCCTATTACGATTTCTGGTCAAACAGGTCCGTCGCCTGCTCCGTCATTCCTTTATTGCCAAACAAAAAGTAAAGGCGATCAAGCGGGTGTATGAAGACAGGGAAGTGGAATACCGGAACTGGCTTTTTCATTACAATCCTTATTACCGTCGGTTGAGTGAAGACTTGAAAGAACGGTTTCTCACCCGCACCTTGTTATTTCGTTCCGAAAAGAATTTTCATTTTCACGACATCGATGAGCAGGAGCGGATCCCCTTGTTGATCAGTGCGGCAGCGGTGCAGCTCACATTCGGACTGGAACGGTTTCACCTCGACTATTTTAAAGACATTCATATACTGCGGGATAATTATCGGTATGGTTTATATAATATCCCGTTTGAAGGACATGTGAGTGCCGATGGTATTTTTTTCTCCTGGTCAAATTTCGAAAGGGCGTTTGCGGACTATTCCGACGGGCAGAATGTGGGCTTGCATGAAATGGCTCACGCGCTTGCCTACGTGAATTTTGTAGTGAAAGAAGGAAAGGATGCGGCTTTTGCCGAACGATTTGTACAGTTCTCTAAAACCGGGCGACGTGTTTTTAATCAGATGCAAACGGTGCCGAACATGCTGGGTGCCTATGCCGCCACCAATTACAATGAATTCTGGGCCGTATGTGTCGAGAACTTTTTTGAACGGCCTTTTGAATTGAAAACGAATATACCTGAACTGTATACGCAATTGACCCTTTTGTTAAATCAGGATCCGATGCATCCGGGCAGATTTTTGCATGTTATTGAGAATGAGCCTGATCTGATCGTTGGATAGTGGAAAACAAAGTTTTCCCGGGGGCTTTCATTTTTAAACTTTTCTTTCTATTTTGTTTCCAATTACTACAACCTGATCCGACTCTTCCCCTGAATTAAACCGCCCATTTCCCCTGAAGACCTCTACTGTCTTCCATCATCTTATTGATAAACCATAAGTGCCTTGCTCGTACCGGGAATCACAAAAAAGAGCCTTATGGAAATTTTAATCATTCTGATCGTAGTGATCGGCGTTATTATTCTGCATCAACCTATGTTAGAAGGAATCGAAGCCTGGCGTATGAAGCGACAGTATTCTAAATTTCTTACCCAGGAGCATTGGTACCATAATATTATTTCCCGTCATCTTCGTTTTTATAACCGTTTGAATACAGAGGATCAGCGAAAATTTTTATTCCGCACCTATCTGTTCCGTAATGCCCGTCGTTTCCATTATATCGAAGTAGAGGAAGTACCTGAAATGCCGGTCCTCATTAGTGGTACAGCGGTGCAACTTACATTTGGGTTAGATAAGTTCATGCTCAATTATTTCCGCGATATCTATGTATTGAAGGATGATTATCACTATGGATTTTATTCCCGCCCGTTTCAGGGCCATGTGGATCATAGTGGTATTTATCTCAGTTGGGATAATTTTCTCAGAGGCATTCACGGGTTAACCGCGAATTGTAATGTGGGTATTCACGAAATGGGTCATGCGCTTACCTATGTGAATTTCATAACACAAACAGAAGAGGACAAGCATTTCAAGAAAGAGTTCAAGAATTTCTCCAAGGTAGCCCGCCCGATTTTTGAGCGGATGCAATACAATCATAAGAATGTTTTAGGCGCTTATGCCGCTACCAATTACCACGAATTCTGGGCCGTAAGCGTGGAGGTGTTTTTCGAGAATCCCATTCGTCTGCGCCACGAATTACCCGAACTCTATAATGCGATGAAGAGTTTGCTGCGTCAGGATCCTATTGTGATCTCAAACCTGCAACGGGTGGCAGCCTGACAAGGATCAGTTTTTGGAAAGATCCTTCTCTGCAAATTGCACCATGTCACTGGGAATGCCGATGGTTACCGGCACCCTGTTGTCTTTTCCTTTATGTTTGGGAGCATCTATCAGGTAGTAATAAGCGATAATTAGAATGCCAATAGAGAAGGGGATCGCTGCATAGTAGCGTAAGGAATCGATATCGGGATAAAAGAACTCCACGATCATCCAGTACCCATTGGCGCTGATCCAGAATACCACCGCCAGATTATGCAATAATTCAGAACGGATTTTACGGGTTTGCCAGGTGATGAGAATGGCCACCAGTATGGTTGGTACCAGCATGATGAGACCGATCGGTTTCCAGAGCAGGGCCCAGCTCATGTCTTTGATCAGCCACAATACGATGTGCAGGTTTTCGATACGGCGAAAGCGATCGGGGATCGCATACATCTGGGGTAAACTCATGCGCCTTGACAGTTTTGGTGATGGAAGCAGTACCAAAAATAATTTATCAGACGCTATTCCATTTAAAAATTATGGTCGGCTCAATACATTGCGGAAGCGATCAATACTTGCTTCAGGATGGATGGGTTCGTGTTCCTGGATATGCGCCACCAACTCCCGGGCGAACCAGGGTGCCAGCGAACAGCCTTTGGTACCAAAGCCATTCATGATACCCACACGCTGCTGTACCGGATGCCAGCCAATGAAGGGGCGTCGTTCTACCGTTCCCGGACGAATGGATGCTTTATGATCTATTATTTTAAAAGGAACCTTCAGCCAGTGCTGCAGTTGCGTGTTCACGCGTTCTCTAAAGGCAGTTGTTGGTCGGTCGTCGGGGAAATCCCAATCGTAGGTAGAACCTACCCAGAATACATCGGGACTCCAGGGAACCAGCATCAATCCTTTTTTGAAGATATTGGAGTTGGGTAATTCTTTTGCTTCGATCCAGATAGCCTCTCCTTTGGTAAGGGCAAAGGGCAGGCGACGGAAAAGCGGATGATGAAAGGAGCCAATGCCATCACAGAAAATAATTCTGTCGGCATGGATATCGGTATAGCGGATATGATCTTCCTTGATCGTTAATTTTTCGATGTCAAATACTTCTTCTCTCAATTGCCCTTTCGCCAATAATTGTTGACGCCAGGCAGGCAGGATACTGTCGAGTCGAACGAAATAACAGGGATTTACGGTGAAATAGCCCAGATCGTATTGAAAGGATTCTTTCCAAAACCATTCATCACCGGGTTTTTCAAGGTAGTCAGGTTCCTTGGCAAATCGTTCTTCAAAGGCCAGCTTCATTTGAACCGTGGCGTGAAAATCAACGATCGGTTTTGTTTCGATAGCGGTAATACCAAGTTCCTTTCCTAATGTGGTATAGGCCTGCGATACAAAAGGCAATACCTCATCGATCATCCAGGTTTTAACGATGCGTCGGCCGGTCACCGGATTCACAATGCCCGCAGCAATACGCGAAGCCGTATCGGTTGGCGGCGCATCGATCACCTGCACGGAATAGCCGGCTTGCTGCAGATAATAACTCAACCAGGTGCCGGCAATGCCTTGTCCCACCAGTAGAAAATCAACCTTCATGCCGCGAAGGTACAATGTTTATTCGTCCACATTCACCTTAATGCCTTCACTATGACTGGTGAATTCCGGCGCATACATACACTGCATGCTGGTGATGCCATTGCTGAAAGTACCACTATGAGTAACGAAGAGGTCGTATTCGAAAACATAGGTGCCTTTGGCGATACGATCGAAAAAGAAATTGGTGCTCGCATCTTTGGTGCTTTCGTAATAACCGAGTCCACCCTTCCATTTATAACCACTTAAAGTATTCACAGGTTCCATACAGGCACCACGCATGTCTTTCAGGTGTACGAACTCCAGATCACGGTCGCTACGGATCTCGATACGAACGGTTATCCTGTCGCCCACTTTCAAACTACCACCTTCTTTCAAGGTCTCCAGTACCGTTCCCTTGCTGGTATTCTTTCGAACGAAGAGTTTTTTATTGATGTTGATGCCGGTGGCGGCTGATTTGATCTTATCTAATTCTTCAAAATACTGCCAGTAGGCAGCTCCCCATACAGGAACGGTATTCGTTTCCTTTGATTGCACCACTACTTTGATCGTTCCTGTTTCGGGTTTGATGAATTTGGGATCCACGCTTTGTTTAAAATAACCCGTGCCGGCTTCTGTTTCAGAAGGCTGCAACACGGTGTTTCCGGCCATCACACTAACGGTTTGCTCTACCTGTAGCCAGTTCGAGCCACCCAGCAGTAGTGCATACACCGCTTCTGCAGTGGAACGGGTACTGCTCCAGCGACTGGTTTGTTTTTGTTTCAACAACCAGGTTTTCAAACCGTCGGTGGTTTTGGCGTCCTTGCTGATTTCATCGAAGGCCTCGATGAGGAGGGCCTGTGATTCTACCGGTGCATTATGCCAGTAATAACCGCCACTGGTAAATTCTTTCCAATACATCCCCATTTCTTCACTATAGAGCGCATTTTGTTTCAGGGAGCGGAGGATGTCGTTGGCTACCTTAACTTCTCCGGTACGGAAAAGGGAAAGAGCGATCATGCCCTGCAGGTATTTACTTTCCTTTGCCCAGTAGGTCATCGCTTGTTGGCGCATGGCCTGATAAGGAGCCAGCAGTGCGCCCGGTATCGGCTCATCGGTGAAGAAACTGCGCATGTACAAGTACTGTATATCATAACCCGCCAGTTGATAGGCTGTAGTGGCCGGTTGTTTTTTGCGGCGTTCTTTATATTCTTTTACGATTTCTCCATCCAGATAGGCCAATGCTTGTTTGAGTAACACATTTGCTTTAGGATGCTCCAATGCTCCCAGTTTTTTCAGATGCCCCAAACCTGTTACAATGTATTGGGTGATGTATCGGTTGTTCGGGCCACCGGCAAACCAGGGGAAAGCGCCCTGTGCTGTTTGCAGGGCGGAGAGTTTATCAATATAACTATCCATCTCACGACTCATCCGCACCAGATCAAAGAGCAGGGCGATATTCTTTTTTTGTTCGGCTTCCGATTTGGCTTCCATCACCCAGGGGGTTTCCTGCAGCAGCACCGATTTTAGTTCTTCATTCTGCTGCAGTTTCGACAGCAGGGCTTCTTTATTGGTTCCGGCTGCTTTTACCCATTTGTCAAAAACCGCTTTGATCTTCGGATTTGACCGGGCAATTTTTGTAGCCAGCGCATTGGCATAGTAACGATTGAAAGTCTGTTCCGCACATTCATAGGGGTATTCCATCAGATAGGGCAGGGCCTGTACCGCATACCATACGGGATTACTCGTCATTTCAATGGTAAACGCGTGGTGGTTCAGGCTTTCACTGGCTCCACTCTTCAGGAGGTTGTCAAAGCGGAATTCTTTGGCCTGGGTGCCTCTCAGATTCAGAGAAATGGATTCGGTCACCAACTGGCGGTTGCTCACTACCGGTAGTGTCATTTCTTCGCCATCGCTAACGGTGCCACTGCGCGCGATCAGCCGGTAGGTAACCGGACGGTTATACTGAAAGGGCACTTCGATGGTGAAGCTGGCGGGTACGGAGCCATGGGCGGGTACGGTAAAATATTGATTGGGGAAGAAATTACGGAACCAGCCATCCACCGGTTGATTGGTGGTAGGATCGATCCATTGCAATTCCACCTGACCGGTCAGTTCCTTATCGGTCATGTTGACGATCTTGGTGGTGAAATCCATCCGGTCGCCTTCACGCAGGAAGCGGGGCGGATTGGGTTGCAGCATCAGTTCTTTTTGTGTGAGGATATCTTTCTCACTATAGCCAAAGGCCAGGTCTTTGGTATGGGCCAGACTCATCCATTTCCATTTCGTTAATGCCTCCGGCATGGTGAAACTGAATTCGATCACGCCATTGCTGTCGGTATGCAGCTCGGGAATAAAGAAAGCCGTTTCATTGAAATTTTTACGGAGTGGAATGTTGGAGGTATTCTGCTGAATTTCGGCTCTGGCAGTATCCACCTTTGCATCATCAATACCATCATTTACATCCAGCTCTCTTGCTACTGGTGCTGCATTTTTAGAGACGGCCATAATGGATTTACTTTGGGAAAAATAGCTGACAACTTCTTCGTCTTTACTTCCCATTTGACTGATCACCCGAATTCTTCCCATGCCATTATCCAGCCACCAAAAGGTTCCCTCGTTATTTGCGAAATAAAAACGATCATATTCCTTATAGAAAAAACCTTCCTCTTCCAGCTTTTCCAATTGATCACTGGAACTCGTCTCAAAGCCTGGTCCCTTGCGATAGATAACTTTCCCAGGGGTATGATTATATATAAAAGGTGTATTCCAGCGGTGGTTAGTGAATTGATCCAGCGAAGCATCATACATCGCTGTCAGATATTCTGCAGCCACCTTATCGGCTTTATAGCCACTGATCTTAACCTTCCATTTTTCTTCAGCACCGGGCAGGGTTTTGTCCCTGTAAGTCTCGTAGGTGATCTTCAGTTCTTTATTTGTAAAGGGCACAATAACTTTTGTATGTCTTTCAAAAAATCGATTATATCGAACAAAATAGAGTTTGTGAAGGATCCCGCCTCTGTCGGCTTCTGTGGGTATGATGCGGACATGTCTATTTCCTTTTTTCTCTGTTTGTAGCGAAGTTGTTGCCTCGCTGCCATTTTTCTCTACAAGATGCAAGGCCCAGATGCTGTCAATATTACTCCTGATGGTCAGGTTCACTTCTTCCGCAGGTTCCACCACCTGCTTTGATAATTGCAGGTCGGCGGTCAGTAATACCTCGGTATTGGACGCGCCGGTGAGTTGTATGATCTTTTTCACCTGATAAGATTCTCCCTGTTGATCTTTACAGGAAGCGACCACTTCATACCATCCTTCGGGAATGGTTTTTTGGGGAAGCGATAATGCTCCGGATGCATTCGTGCTGTCGCTGAACTCTAATACCACTTCTTTCTTTGTCCAGTTCTCCGGCTCGTCTTCATTGTTATAAATATCCAGCGGAAATTGCTGGTAGAATTCCTCCCGGGTCATCATGAATTGATCCGGCTTCTCCCAGTTACGTTTCCGGAACAGCCGGGAAGGCTGTTGCAACGCCCGCAGTTGAATGGTTACGGCCGTGGGTTCGAATTTATTATTCAGGTTAGTGGTTTTCACATACAGTTTTGTAAACGCACTTGCCTCTTCACTGGCGGGAAGGATCAGGGCAATGTCCAGTCCATGATAACCAATATTTACCATGGTGCTGGCACTTTGGGTTTCGCCGTTGATATCGGTGATGTCTACCGCTACAGTATAGCTGAAAACGGGCTTTTGTTTGGACGGTATCTTTTCATCGGGCACAGCGGTAAAGGGGATCTCAAATTTTCCGTCGGCTCCGGTCTTGAGTTCCCCGGTAGCAATGATCGTTTCCTTATCACGGAAGGGAGGCCAGCTACGCATCATCCCGCTTTCATATATCCAATCAGGAAGGCTGGCCGTGCGGGTGACTTTATACGATAGTTTTGCGCCACCGATCGCATTACCTGCAAAGGCCTTGGCCTCGCCGGGCACGAGAATCTTTTGATTCAGTTTATAAGTGCCGTCGGGGGCATCGAGTGTAACCTCAAATCTGGGTCTCTTATATTCTTCCACACTGATCACGGACAGATATCCCTGCTGTTTGTCGCGAATCGAAAACTGACCATTCAACTTATGGAGCGGTAAATTGAATTTACCGGAATAAGTGCCATAGTCTGAAGTAGTGGCATAAAAACTGTCTATCAATTCGCCATTCACATCATGCAGGGTGAGCGTAACCTTTTGCCCTACTACGATCTGAGAACGACTGTTCTCGTTTTCTTTGCTGCTGATCACCAGTCCTTTGAAATATACGGTTTGCCCTGGCCGGTAGATCGACCGGTCGGTAAACAGATAGGTGATGGATCTGCTATTGTTGGATGTGTTTCGATATTGAAAGGGCAGGTACTGTTCCTGGTCCAGAAACAGATGGTCGTCTGTGCTGGTGAGTTCTATTCTGATATTACTGTTGCCGGGTGTTTTAGCCCAGGGAATGGTGAAGAAGCCGTTCTTATCGGTAAAGAGATTTTCGCCTTTGCGTTCGGTATATTGTTGGAGTAACTGATCGTATCCGCGGTACCATACCTGTACATTGGTGCGACCCATGGGCAGACCTGTTTCGCGGTGTACCACATAATAACGGTTTTCACTCGAGAAATAGGCGAGGGAAGAGATATGAAAACGGGTAAACTGCAAGGGGCCCGATCCGGGCTCAAAATCGGGTGTCGTACTGCTGAGTAAGGCATAGTCACCTACCGGCAGCGCCGGCACGGCTGCTTCTACGCGATGCTTTCGGTGATCGGCCACCAGAGGTAAGGACCAGTGCCAGTTTTTGCTGGCAGGTAGTGCGGCGATTTTTTTCCAATAGCTTTCTTCGTCTTCATTTTTTCGTTTCAGTGATGCTCTTATTTCTGGGGTAAGGTGAATGAGCCGGACATAAAGTGTTGGAGCATTCCGGTATTCGATCGATACCAGAAAGGGTTTGCCGGGGAGGTTCACGAGATCCGTTTGCAACTGGATTTCTTTTGTCAGAATACGGTTCAACAGATTGCGGCAACTGACGGTGGCGGAGGTACTATCTTTTGATTGCAATACCTGCTCGCATACTTCTCTTGCTTTCACCAACCAAAGGGTGTTATCGGTTTGGTCGCGGTTCTCTTCCTCATCAAAATAGTATTGCGCTATCAGGGCTCTTGCTTCATGAGCGGCATTGGTTTGTCCGTATTGCTGTGCGATATGCTGAATAGAGGCCAGATACCGTTCGTCTTTATCATCCTGCACCGCATAGGTACGTACGAATTTGAGTCGGGCAAGATCCGCATCTACCAAAGCGTCATTTTTCTTATCCAGTAAATGAAAGGCGATTAATTTCTGATACAGAAGAAGGGCCGTGTGATGCGGGGAGCTGCTGTCGCTCGTGGGGAATTTCCGATAAGCGAAGTCTGCAGCCGGATCAAAAGCAGCAGCGGTTTGAATCTCGAATGCATCAGCGGGTTTTTCGATATCGAGTTCGTCATTCTCAAAATACGACAGGGCATTATGAGCCAGCAGATCGAAAAGGGTAGGACGAAGTTCTCGAACCGATCCTTTGTAAATGATCGCATCAAAAGCAGCTACCGGTATTTTTTTAAGTGTTGCTTCGGGTTTTAAGGAGGCGAGATAGAGGCTGCGGATCTTTTGATGAAAATTTTGGGTGCTCCAGGTAGCGATATCTTTCGGGGAATAATTTTTTATTTCAGTACGGTCGTAGAGTTGCTCTCTGCTGCGTTGAAACTGATTCCAGTATAATCCGGCCAGCATACTCTGCGCAATAGAGCGGGAGGCGCCATTCATTTTGATGATCTCTTTCTCGAGGAAGGCGATATTCTTCAACACGCTTTCTTCTTCTTTCTTTTCGGTAATGCCCATTTTATAGAGCAGTGCCTTTAATAACTGATCCTGTCGGTTTTCTTTTTGTGCCTGCAGATAAACTTTTTGCACTTCTGTTGCAGCAGTTGCCGGCAACGCCTCTTTGGCGAGAAGTGTGTCTATTTTCTTCCAGGCTTTATCGTAGAAAGATTGTTGTGCCATCAGGCTATTGAAAAAGGATAAGGTGAAAAGGACGGTGGTCAAAAGAACGTTCCGCATACGGAGGAATTTGATACAAGTTAGAGATTTCATGCTGTACTTAGATGCGCCCCAAGGTACTATTTCATAAGCGGAAAGCCACTATTACCATTGGTTCAAATGACGGGTTGGGGTTCTTTAACAGAACCTTATCTAAACGGTATTAATCTTTGGCATGCCGTTCGTTTCTTATAGTGCAAGGAGGATTTAAACTATGAAAAAAATCTTTACACTTTTAGCAGCCGCTTTGGTTACATTAACCAGCTTCGCTGATTACCGTGATGCCCGATTGACCATTACCCAACTGGGTAGAATGGATATTCAGATCGAGATCGACGGACGTCGTTACAATGATCGTGACCGTGAGATCCTGATCAATAATCTGGAGCCGGGCCGTCACAATATCCAGATCTATACACTCGAACGGAACAATGGCTGGGGTGGTGTATTCGGTCGTGATAACAAGCGCAAATACCTCTACAATTCCATTTTGATGGTGCGTCCCCGTCAGCATATCGACATCGTGGTGAATCGTTTTGGGAAAGTATGGGTGGATGACAGGGATATGAATGATGATTACGGCCGCGACTATGGTTATGACGATCGTGATGATCGCCGCAATGATGGCCGTCGTTATGATGACCGTGATTATCGATATGATAATACCCGCAGCCCCATGGACAACCGGTCTTTTGATATGCTGTTGCAAGCCTTGCGCAGAGAAAATTTTGAGAAGACGCGTTTGGAAATGGTAAAACAGAGTGTGGATCGTAATGCGTTTACCAGCGAACAGGTGAAGCTAATGGTGAAATGTTTTGCCTTCGATTCCAATAAACTCGAACTGGCGAAATACGCGTATGATCATACAGTGGATAAGAACAACTACTTCGTGATTTATGAGGCGTTGGATTTTTCGAGTAGCAGACGTGAATTGGGGGATTGGGTGAGGGGGAAGTGAGAGGGGAGGGGTGAG
>CAZKSY010000075.1:0-12444 GCA_964555605.1 uncultured Chitinophagaceae bacterium
CACCTCTCACTTCTCACCTCTCACTTCTCACCTCTCACTTCTCACCTCTCACTTCTCATTACTCCTTCACTCTCTCCACATACTCACCACTCTTGGTGTTAATGCGGATCAGTTCGCCTTCATTCACAAACAAGGGTACGTTAACTGTAGCACCTGTTTCAAGTGTAGCAGGCTTCAAGGTGCGGGTGGCTGTATCTCCCTTTACACCTGGTTCGCTATAGGTAACCAGCAACACAATTTTATCAGGCAATTCCACACTCATGGGTAATTCTGTTTCTGTATTGATCAAAACAGAAACCTCCTGACCTTCTTTCAGAAACTGCGGAGCATCCACCAGATTCTCCTGTACAGCGATCTGTTCAAAGGTTTCATTATCCATAAAGTTGTAGCCGGTATCATCCTTATACAGATACTGATAGTTTTTACGCTCTACACGAACCGGATAAATGGTATCACCACTGTTCCAGGTTTTTTCAATACTGCGGGCATTATCCACCCCTTTCAGTTTTGCCCAAACTTTTGCTGCGGCGCGGGCGGTTTTGTTCTCACCGAATTCCACCACCGAATAAAGGCTGCCATCTAATTTGATGATCAAACCGCGGCTGATATCTGCTGTACTTGCCATTTGAAATTGATAATTTGAATATTTGAAAATGAGGCAATTAAGGCAGAATCGCCCCAAATGCGGGGGCAAAATTACATGAAAAGGGTAAAAGAAGTATCGAACCTGCAATAATTGCATAAAGAAAGGGCTGGGGAGCGTATCATTTCCCTTCAGCCCTTTGCTTAGCTATTGATTTACAAAAGCTTCTATTTCGTTTTCACCTCTATTACGCCGGCACGACCGCGCTCTCCAAATTGTTTTACCGCAGCATCTCCCTTCCATACATGAATACTGTTTATAGCACTGCCTTCCAGTTTCAGACGCTTAAAACCCTCTACCGTATATTCTTTTCCATCTACCACATAAAAAGCAATTGTTGCATCACCTTTAACTTCGGCTAAGGTTTTGGATTTTAACGGGAGCTCCTCACGGGTTTCGGCAGCACGGGCAGGCTGTAAAAGAAGCGGCTGATCCGATGCATCTTTTTTGGTGCTGATCAGTAAAACGCCGTTACGGCCCTTTTCTCCATAAATAGCCGTAGCTGATTCATTCTTTAATACTTCGATCTGGGAGATCTGATCCGGATTCAACCGGCTTAAGGCACCCTGCCCTTCCTGAACCACACCATCTATCACGATCAACGCATTGGTTTGCCCCTTTACGATGACACCATTTGTGCCTGACAACCGAATACTTTCTTTACTCCCTTTTGCGCCAGGGGTATATTCAATTTTATCGGCCTTTAAATAATAGCCTTCCGCAGGTGCCTGAATGATACCCGCATCAGCACCGGGTGCCGGAATGGCTCCCGGATCTTTCACCCCAAACTTTGGCGCCTGGGCCGGAGCGGGTGTTGGTGGCGGCGGTGGCGGAATGGAGCCATACCGGGCTTCATTCGCTTTTTCGTTCGCAGTCCAGTCGGTCATTAACATCGATTTTTCGATCTTGCCAGACCTGTTTTTAATGATCACCACGCATTCACCATTATTATCGGCAACCGAAAGAATATACCCCTTTTTATTCACACTTGCTTTCACCCAATCCTGCTGCGACGGGAGGGTTGGTACTGCCGGAACGGAAGGGGCTGCAGGAGAGCTTACTCCCGACCGTGGTGCTACTGGAGGGGGTGGTGGAGCAGGTGCCACGCTGGAAGGAGCGGATGGTCGTACCGGTGGAGGGGGCGGTGGCGGCAACGCACCATACTTCTTTTCAAAAGCGGCTACATCTTCCGGTTTATGCTGGTCATACACTTCCTGCGTGCCATCCTTGAGCAAAACGGTTATACGGTCGTTCTGCACTTTAATAGATCGTACATTGTCGGGAAGTTTTTTCCCTATCTGCTTGGCGGTAGGAACCGTGTCGGTATAGGTGTACGAATCACTCACATCATTGTTTGTTAACAATTGCTGGCGGAATGAAACCAATAACACCAATAACACCGGTAGTAAAAAAAGAAATTTCAACAAGTGCACTTTGGCTGTGCGCATTCTGTTCATCATGGCTATACGTTTTTTGAGTGAGGAGAAATTGAAATTAGTGGCTATACTATATTGTGAAATACCAATGACTTTTAATAACAGATACTGATACTGTTTTTTATCAACCCCCTTTTCCAACACCTCCTGATCGGCAATGAATTCCAGATTCTGACGGATCGCATGGCGCAATAACCAGGCAAAGGGATTATACCAGTTGAGTATGCAAAAGATCTCCGCAAAAAGCATATCAAACGTATGCCCCTGCTTTACATGTATGAATTCATGCCGGATGATCTCTTTTAACTCCTCTTCTGTGTGCTGGTTCTGGTTCACGTAAATGGCATTGCCGTAAGAGAATGGTATAATCGGCTTGTTTACCTGATACAATTTAATACGGTCGCTTACCAGCAAACGGGCCGCTTGTCGCATCCGAAACAATGAAACATGCTGCACGATCATACGAAGACTGAGTATCAGGATGCCCGACAGGAATAGTAGCCATATCCAATGGGCTTGTAACCAGGACTGGCTTTCCGCGATACTGCGTTGCATGCGCTCTCCATTTACCGTTGGGATATAACCTACCAGCGCACTCGAATCCAACTGGTTGCTTTGCAGAAAAGGATTGATATCGATAAATGGAATAAAAAAGCAACAGGCTGCATACATTAATAAATACCATCTGTTCCACCGGTAAAAAGTTAGTCGGCGCAACAGGAAATGGTAGAACAAAAACACCACCATCACTGCGATCGAAAGCTTGGTTAAATACGGCAACATGTTTGAAAAATTAATGTGGATGAATTGAGCTGCCTCAATGGCCCTTCTCGATCATATCGATGATCTCTTTCAATTCTTTCGGACTGATCTTCTTCTGCTCCACAAAAAAATTGACCAGCTCCTTATACGAATTCTCAAAATAATCTTTGACCACGCCGCTCATGAATTGCTTTTTATATTCATCGGCCGACATGGACGCTCTATAGATATTCGTATTGCCAACCTGCCTGCTTAGCACCAATCCCTTTTTCTCCAGGTTCTTAATAGTCGAAGCCAGGGTGGTATAAGGCACCGGCTCTTCCAGATGGTCCAGAAAGGTTTTTACATTTCCCTCCCCGGCCTGAAATACCGCGCGTAAAGCCTGTTCTTCCTGCGGACTTAATTTCTCTATCATTCTACGAAATTTTCGTAAATCTACGGAAATTTCGTAATCACCCAAGAATTTGTCGCTATAATTTTGTTAAAGGCTTTTATTAATTCCGGCCCGGAATTAGCTTTAGGCTTGTAAACCATTTAGTACATGCGTAGTTTATTATTGGTAATTGGATTGATCTGCAGCGGCCCGTTATTGGCCCAGGAAAACAGCACAGCCCCTCAGGAACCTCCATTCAAGCGTTTCCCTACGGTGCCGCCATATGAACTGTTGGGTACCGATAGCATACTGCACACCAAGGCGAACCTGGCCAAAAAGCCTTTGCTCCTAATGTATTTCAGTCCTACCTGCGACCATTGCATACAGCAAATGGCCGATATGAATAAATACTGGAAACAGTTAGAAGATTATCAGTTGGTACTGGCTACCTATGAACCCATGGAAGATCTGGCCCAATTCATCAAACGATTCGGGCTCGACCAGCATACCAATATCATCACCGGAAGGGATGAGAAGTTTATGCTTCCCGGCTTTTTTGCCATGCGGTCTCTCCCCTACCTGGCTTTGTACGATAAAAAAGGCAACCTGATCACAACGTTTGAAGGCACAACCAAAATGGAGAAAGTGCTGGAAGGTTTTCAAAAAAAATAAGATCGCATCGATCCGGTCGGGGATTCCGGATCAAAATCCTACGGTGAAAACTTGCCGTATTCACCTAACTTTGCCCCGCAAATAATTTCCTCACTCATAAATTGATCTTAGATGAAAGTTACTGTTGTAGGTGCCGGTGCCGTAGGTGCAACCTGTGCCGATAATATTGCCCGTAAAGAACTCGCTACAGAACTCGTACTGTTAGACATCAAGGAAGGTATTGCTGAAGGAAAGGCGCAGGACATGATGCAAACAGCTACACTGCTGGGATTCGATACTAAAATTACCGGAAGCACCAACGATTATTCTAAAACGGCTGGTTCCGATGTGGTAGTAATCACTTCCGGATTGCCCCGCAAACCGGGTATGACGCGTGAAGAACTGATCGGTGTGAATGCCGGTATCGTGAAAGGCGTGGCAGAGAACATTCTGAAATATTCCCCCCATGCCATCATCATCGTGATCAGCAATCCGATGGATACCATGACATATCTGGCCCTGCAATCTACCGGCTTGCCCAAGAACCGCATCATCGGTATGGGTGGTACATTAGACAGCGCCCGTTTCAAATATCAACTGAGCCAGCATCTGGGTTGCAGTCCGAGTGACCTGAATGCCGTGGTGATCGGTGGTCATGGTGATACAACGATGATCCCTTTGATCCGTTTCGCTACCTGGAACAGTGTTCCTGTTACCAACTTCCTGAGTGCTGAACAACAGGAGAAGATCGTTAAGGATACCATGGTGGGTGGTGCTACGCTTACAGCCCTCATCGGTACGTCTGCCTGGTATGCGCCAGGTGCCGCTGGTGCCGCATTGGTGGAAAGCATTCTGCGCGACGAGAAAAAACTGTTCACCTGCTGCGTGAGCCTCGATGGCGAATACGGTCAGAAAGATATCTGTTTAGGTGTTCCCGTAGTGATCGGTCGTAACGGATGGGAAAAGATCGTGGACTTCGGTCTGAATGCCGACGAGCAGGCCCTGTTCGATAAGAGCGCGGCTGCTGTTAGAAGCATGAACGATGTATTGAAAACACTCTGATCCTTTCTGGATCTGATCATAAAAGAAGCCGGTTACTGTAACCGGCTTCTTTATTTTCATTCTTATATTAAAATAAAAATTACCGGAACATTTCTTCCACCTTTTGCGCCACTAATTCAATATCGATCTGCTGCATACATTTAAAATGCCCTTTCGGGCAGGAATCATAGCCGATCTTGGAACAGGGCCGGCAACGCAAGCCATTTACTTCAAATCGTTCTTCCCGCTGGCTGGCATTGGCATAAAAAGCATACATGCCAAAATCCGGCACCGTATTCCCCCAGATAGAAATAATGGGTTTATTAAAAGCCGCAGCCATATGCATGAGGCCGGTATCATGCGTAATGATCAGCTTCGACCGCCGAACCAGATCGGCCGATTCATTCAAGTGAAATTTCCCGCAGGAATTGTATATCCGTATCGGATCAAGAGCCGTAATCTGTTCGCCATTAGCCTGATCTTCTTTACCACCTAACAGAATGATGGGATAGGGAATTCGGCTGGCAAGCTGTTGCAATTTTTCCAGGGGCAACCGTTTGGTACCGAGTGCCGCCCCTATCACCAATCCAATATAACCTGCGTGGTGAGAAGTGGGGATATCGGATTCTTTTACCCGCTGTTCCTCCGGAATAAAGTAATCCAATCCCTTGCCATCGTAACGAACGCCAAACGAGGCCACCGTTTCCATATAACGATGCACAATATGCGTATCCGGGAGTTTATTGACCTTAAAATTAGTTAACAGCCATTTCTCCCAATTCAGCTTTGGAAAAGAAAAAGACTGTTTACCCAAGGCCCGCTTCACCCGCAGGGTGCGCAGATTGTGGTGCAGGTCTATTACATAGTCGTAATCGGCCGCTTTCAGTTCTTCATAAACCTCTTTCACATTCTTCTGAACATAAATAGCCTTATCGATATAGGGGTTGGTATCCAGCAGGGGGCGAAAAGAATTCTTGGAGAGATAATGTACTTCGGCTGTAGGGATCTGTTGCTTTAAACAGCGCACCACAGGGGTGGTGAGTACTATATCACCAATAGAGGAAAATCGTATGATCAAAAATTTCATGCGTCAAATTTCCCGTCAGGGAAGCATCTCTTCTCCTTCCAGATAATTAAGGTCTTTGTGGAATGTTTCTTCCGTAAAATAAAATGCGATCAGGGTGATCACAAGGGCTATTACACCCGTAACAATACCACTTTGAATCAACGGCCAGTTCCAGCTTTTCTGGAACAGGTCCAGAAACATCATATTGATCAGTGGCAAGGCGCCCCGAACCATATTGGGTATGGTAGTAGCTGCAGTAGCTCTTAAATTGGTGCCGAACTGTTCGGCTCCCATTGTTACAAATATGGCCCAGAAGCCGGTACTGAATCCTAGTGCTCCACAAATAATGTACATGCTGGTGTCGCTATTATTAAAGGGACTGAAAAACAACAGCAGGGAAATGATGGTAAAAATATAGAATAGCAACAGGGCTTTTTTCCGGCTTTTGAACCACTGACTGATCAAGCCTACTGCAATATCACCCACGGCAATTCCCGCATAAGCGAACATGATGGAGCGACCGGAATTGATACTGGTAGACCCAAACATTTTCTCTCCAAACTTATCACTTTGATTTACGAGTATACCGATCACATACCAGGTGGGTAAGCCGATCAGAATGGCCAGCACATATTTTTTGAACCGACGGGCATTGGTAAAGAACATGGTAAAATCGCCCATGGCCACTTTGGTTCCCCTGGCCATATGAAACATTCCTGATTCTGCCACTTTGATCCGCAGAAACAACAATACTATTCCGAGTACACCACCGATCTTATAACAAAGCCGCCAGTCTTCGGTAAACTGATAGGTAAAATAGGCCGCCACAGCGCCGCTCAGGCCGATACCGGCTACCAGCGATGTACCCACTCCTCTTTTATTCTTCGGCATTAATTCACTCACCAGCGTAATACCTGCCCCGAGTTCTCCGGCCAATCCAAGTCCTGCTACAAAACGACAGATCGCATATTGCTGTACGGTTTCAATATAACCAGTTACAAAATTGGCCACACTGTAAAGAAGTATAGAGCCAAATAACACAGACAAGCGTCCGCGTTTATCCCCCAATACGCCCCAAATAATACCGCCGATCAGCAAACCGGTCATTTGCCAGTTGATCACTTTGGTACTGTCCATCATCATGGTGGCAGCCGTAGCGCCTACTCCTTCAAGACTCGGTTTTTTTACAATTGTAAATAACAGCAGATCGTAAATATCTACGAAGTATCCCAATGCCGCAACGATCAATGCCACACTGAAGATCGATCCGTTTTTATTTTGCATACGGTCAGGCATTAGTATTGGTTGATTCTTTTTTACTCTTTTTTCCAGATACCAGTTTAATGATCACCGGCGCGGTGGTTACCAGCACGATCCCCAGTACGATCACTTCCAGATGAGATTTCAAATCAAAATTGAATTCGGCCAGGATCCATTTCTGCAGGAAATGTCCGGCCAATATCATACTTCCCACCCAGGCAAAAGATCCTACGACATTATAATACATGAACTTCTTCTTATCCATATCCACCACACCTGCAATGATAGGCGCAAAGGTTCTGATAAAGGGAAGGAAACGTGCGCCCACAATAGCAATAGCGCCATGCTTTTCGTAGAAATCGTGGGCTTGCTGGAGATAGCGCTTTTTAAATAAAATGGTGTCTTTCCAATGATAGATAGAAGGCCCCACTTTTTTACCGAACCAATAGCCTACGGCATTTCCAATGATGCCGGCCATAGCGATCAGTGCGATCAGCACGAGGAGGTCCAGCCATTCATTCTGAACCCCTCCCAATCCGATCAATTTCAAAAATTGATGCGCCAGCCCGGGCTCTTCTGCGGCCCCTTCGCCCATTTTGGTGGCAAATATGCCGGCTACAAAGAGGAGGCTATCGCCGGGCAGAAAAAAACCAGCGAACAAACCTGTTTCAGCAAACACCACGAAGAGCAGGAGCCAGAGTCCGCCGTTTTCAATATAGAATTGCGGTTGCAATAATTGTGTCCAGTGAAACTCCAGAAATATAGATAATAACATGTGTCGGTTTTAAGATTAAGCTTCTAATTCCCCTTCCCATTTACTTACCACACTGGTGGCAAGTGCATTTCCTACTACATTGGTCATACTGCGGAACATATCACAAAAATGATCAATCGGCAGAATGATGGCCACGCCTTCCGGCGGAATATTGAACATGGCGCAGGTGGCCAGCACCACCACCAGAGAAGCGCGCGGCACACCTGCAATCCCTTTGCTGGTGAGCATTAATACAAGTAGCATGGTGATCTGGGTGCCCATATCCAGGGGAATGTCGTAGGCCTGTGCAATGGCCAGGCTCGCAAAAGTCATATACATCATACTGCCATCCAGATTGAATGAATAGCCCAAGGGCAATACAAATGAAACGATTCGGTCGCGGCAACCAAAACGCTCCAGTTCTTCGGTAAGTTTGGGGAACACCGCTTCGCTGCTGGTGGTGCTGAAAGCAATGAGAAGTGGATTGCCGATTCGTTTGAGCAGATCCAGCATGCGCTTTCCCAGAATCAAATATCCTACGCTGAAGAGCACCACCCATAATATCAGGATACCGAAAAGGAAATCGCGGAAATAAACAATATAGAAAGAAAAAATATCCAGTCCTTTTGAAGCGACCACAGCACACAGCGCACCAAATACACCCACGGGAGCAAAATTCATTACATACCCAACCATCTTGAGGATGATATGTGAAATAGTGTCCAATGCTTTTACAATGGGTTTGGCTTTTTCACCCAATGCCGCAGTTCCCACCCCAAAGAAAATAGAAAACACCACCAGTTGCAACACCTCATTCGTGGCCATGGCTTCAAAAACACTTTTGGGAATGATATGGTCCACGAAATTCTCCAGTGAGAAAGCTGTCTTTTTTGCCATGAGATCCTTCACGCCTTCGGTATCGGCTTGTGACAGACTGATATAATCACCCGGTTTCAGCCAGTTCACCAGCACCATACCGATCATAAGGGAAACAAGAGAGGCCGAGATAAACCACAGCATGGCTTTTCCGCCCACACGGCCTACGGCTTTCAGATCGCCCAGTTTGGCAATCCCTACCACCAGTGTAGAAAACACCAATGGAGCGATGATCATCTGTACCAAACGGATGAATATCTTACCCAGCAGGTTTATGTTCTTAGAAAATGTTTTGATGAATTCGGGAGAGCTATTCACGTGCACAAGATATCCAACAAGCACACCAAGGGCCATGGCCAGCAGAATCAGGATCGTGAGACGGTTCTTTTTAAACATAAACAACTAATAACTTACAAGCAGTTAAACAATGTCCGAAAATCCGAAAAATATCCGGTTGTTAAAAGATTTTCCCGTTAAATTACCCATTTGTAAAAGAATTATGTGCCATTTTGAATAATTCTGTATTTTTCACGTCTTAAACACATTTTAATTAATAAATACTGCTATGAGTTTATTCCGCAAGAAATCGCTTACTCATTTGTTGGCGCAGGCTGCTGATTCGGAAAAGGGTTTGAAAAGAACCCTCGGTGCAGGTAATCTGATCGCATTGGGTATCGGTGCTATTATTGGTGCCGGTTTGTTTGTAAGAACCGCTGCAGCCGCTGGTCAGGCTGCAGGTCCTGCTGTAACCATGTCATTTATCGTAGCCGCTATTGGTTGCGCCTTTGCCGGTTTATGCTATGCTGAATTTGCTTCCATGATCCCGATTGCGGGTAGTGCCTATGCTTATTCTTATGTTACTATGGGCGAATTGATCGCGTGGATCATTGGGTGGGCCCTTATCATGGAATACGCTTTGGGAGCAGCTACCGTTTCAATTGCCTGGAGTGAATATCTTAATAAACTATTGGATGGACGAATACCGTATGAATGGTGTCACTCCCCCTTCGAGAATTTTACTGATGCCGCCGGAGTAGCCCATCAGGGTATTATTAATGCGCCGGCATTGCTCATCCTTTTACTGTTAACCCTCCTGCTGATCAAGGGAACACAGGAAAGCGCTTTAGTGAATGCGGTGATCGTATTTATCAAAGTAGCGATCGTTTTATTGTTCATTGTATTGGGTTGGCAGTTCATTAAACCCGAAAACCATACGCCCTACATGATCCCTGAAGGAACACCTGCCGTACTGGATTCCGCAGGTAAAGAACTGGTGAATTATTCCGGTTTCTTCAAACATGGCATGGGGGGTATCCTGGGTGGTGCCGCTATCGTATTCTTTGCCTTCATTGGTTTTGATGCCGTAAGTACTGCGGCACAGGAAGCCAAGAACCCCAAAAGAGATATGCCGATCGGTATCCTGGGCTCACTGGTGGTTTGTACCATTTTGTATATCCTGTTTGGACACGTATTAACCGGTGTTGCCAACTGGAAAGACTTTGTGGATCCTGAAAAAGGTCGTGAAGCTTCCGTTGCCTACGCCATTTCTCAATACATGGTCGGTTACAAATGGCTGGCCACAGCCGTAACCGTAGCGATCCTCGCCGGTTTCTCTTCTGTTATTCTGGTGATGCTGATGGGTCAAAGCCGTATCTTCTATACCATGAGTAATGACGGATTGATCCCGAAAGCTTTTGGCGATCTGCATCCAAAATATAAAACACCTTATAAAGCCAACTGGATCCTGTTTATTTTCGTGGGCGCATTTGCGGCTTTCGTTCCCGGACACCTGGCCGGAGACCTCACCTCATTTGGTACGCTCTTCGCCTTTGTACTGGTAAGTATTGGTGTATGGATCCTGCGGGTAAAAGCACCCAATATTGAGCGTCCGTTCCGTACGCCGATCGTACCCGTTGTTTCAACACTCGGCGCCGTAATTTGTACAGGGATGATCATTGCAATCGACGCCTTTACCCTTCAGGTGGCCTTTGCCTGGATGGCTCTGGGACTGATCGTTTATTTCACCTACAGCCGAAAAAACAGTAAACTGAAAAATCCTTCGGAGATCGTGCCACACGCCTCCGACTTCAACTAAAAAAGAAACCGCCTCCGGGCGGTTTTTTTATGCCCGTATTGACCTAACTTTAAAGAAGAAAAACAGCAGCATGCTGCCAGAGATCTTCCATACCATTGCTACGGAAACAGAAAATTATTTTCTGCTCAAGGGAATCCCGGTTAAAACAACCATCGGAGACCTTAAAGGCAATGAAACGTCGGGGCCCGGACTGGTATTAGCCATGCAGGATTACGGCATTGACCCTTACCTGAAAAATCATTCCCATTTGCAGGACGAAGGCCCGGAAGGAATGCCCAATTATGCGCATCTGATCTCATTTTACTTTATCCCCTACAGTAATGACTACCTCGAATCCCTGCATTGGATCGAAACCCTGGTGGAGTTGTTTGAAGTAAAACCATTCTTTCAATTGGAAACCAACGGGAATATGTATGAACTGGCCATCAGCATCCGGAGTACAGACATTGTTACTATCCAGCAATTCTGGATCGCCCGGCAACAATCTGCCCGCCCCGTATTATTTTATCAGGCAAGGGTTTCTTCCCTGTAACAGATCGAAAAATTAAGGGCAAAATGCTATTTTTGCGCTCCCAACGGGTATCCTTCGGTCGCTCAGGCATTACACCTGAAGAAGGTCCCGTTATATTAAACATTATAAACCATCACTCATGGGTAGGATTTTTGAGGTACGGAAAGCCAGTATGTTCGCACGCTGGGACCGTATGGCTAAGCAGTTCACACGTATCGGAAAGGAAATTGCCATTGCAGTAAAAGCCGGCGGCCCCGACCCCAATACCAATGCGGCCCTGCGTCGTTGTTTTCAGAACGCCAAGAGCGTGAATATGCCTAAAGACCGTGTGGAAGCAGCCATTAAGCGCGCCACCGGCAAGGAAATGGAAAACTATGAGGAGATTCTGTACGAAGGTTATGCCCCCCATGGAGTAGCCCTGCTCGTAGAAACAGCCACCGACAATCACGTACGTACTGTTGCCAATGTAAAAAGTCATTTCAATAAAGGCGGCGGAGCCCTCGGAAACAGCGGTTCCGTTTCGTTTCAGTTCAAGAAAATGGGAGTATTCAAATTGAAACCCGAAGGACTGAGTGCTGATGATCTGGAACTGGAACTGATCGACTTCGGACTGGAAGAACTGGGAGAAGGTAGCGGCGAAAATGGAGAAACCATTTTAGTGCTGCGTTGTGCCTTCACCGATTTCGGTAATCTGCAAAAAGCGCTGGAAGAACGTTCCATTACTCCTATAAGTGCCGAACTCGAATGGATCCCCTCAACAACCGTTCCGTTAACTGATGAACAAGCGGAAGATGTAAGTAAACTGATTGAACGTTTGGAACAGGATGATGATGTACAGAAGGTGTTTCATAATATGTCTTAGGTTGAGAGAGGTAAGTTATAAGTATTAGAGGTGAGAGGTGAGAGATGAGAGATGAGAGATGAGAGGTGAGAGATGAGAGGTAAGTTCTTCTACCTCATACCCCATACCTCATAC
>CAZKSY010000076.1:0-12151 GCA_964555605.1 uncultured Chitinophagaceae bacterium
GAACCCGTATCACCACCGTGAAAGGGTGGTGTCCTAGCCCTTAGACGAACGGGCCTTGTTCCTAAAGGGAGCGCAAAGATAATGGTCTGCGGTTTTCCTTCCAAACAATTTTTAAAGTTTTCAATGCTATGTAGTTAGGGGTATGAGGCATGGGGGGATGAGATATGAGGTATGGGGTTTGAGGTCAACTCATTCACTATTTATGCCTACGCTTATGCTTCGGCATACAGGCACTATTCACCATTCACGATTGACGATTCACGGCTCACGCCCCTAACTACCATCCGTTCGCCTTGTTTTTCAACATTTAACCTCAATTAAGCGGAGGTTTACCCCCAGTTTCATTACCTTTGCCCCGCATTTTTAACCATTCTAAATCTAATGTAACATGAGTACAGTTAAAGTGGCGATCAATGGATTCGGACGTATCGGACGTCTTGTTTACCGCCAGATATATAAAATGGAAGGAATCGATGTGGTGGCCATCAATGACCTCACCAGTCCGAAAGTACTGGCACATCTGCTTAAATATGATAGCGCTCAGGGTCGTTTTGACGCTGAAGTAACCGCTCAGGAAGCTTCTATTACAGTGAACGGTGATGTATTGAAAATCTACGCACAGAAAGATCCTGCACAGATTCCCTGGAAAGATCATGGCGTAGATGTAGTATTGGAGTGTACAGGATTCTTTACTGATAAGGATAAAGCACAAGCGCATATTACTGCTGGTGCTAAACGTGTGGTGATCTCAGCTCCTGCTACGGGTGATCTGAAGACCATCGTTTTCAACGTGAACCATAGCGCCCTCGATGGCAGCGAAACCATTATTAGCTGCGCTTCATGTACTACTAACTGTCTGGCTCCTGTAGCCCAGGTACTGGATGAGAAATTCGGTATCGTTAACGGTTTAATGACCACTGTACACGCGTACACTAACGACCAGAACACACAGGATGCACCACATCCAAAAGGCGACCTGCGTCGTGCCCGTGCTGCCGCACAGAATATTGTTCCCAATAGTACCGGTGCTGCCAAAGCGATCGGTCTGGTATTGCCCAACCTGAAAGGTAAACTGGATGGTTCCGCTCAGCGTGTACCAACCCTTACCGGTTCTTTAACGGAAGTAACGGCTGTTCTGGGTAAGAAAACTACTGTAGAAGAGATCAATGCCGCTATGAAAGCAGCATCAAACGAGAGCTTCGGTTATACCACCGACGAGATCGTGAGCAGCGACATCATCGGTATCACCTATGGTTCTTTGTTCGATGCCACACAAACACGTGTACAAACAGTAGGCGATTCTCAACTGGTACGCGTAGTAAGCTGGTACGATAACGAAATGAGCTATGTAAGCCAGCTCGTTCGTACCGTACGCTATTTCGCCGGTTTGATCAGTAAGTAATGATACGTTTTACGTTATAAGTCAGAGGTAGTAAGAACGCTCATTACAGCGTGCCGCTTACTACCTTTTTTCTTTATACATTGCCTTTCCCTAATAGATTTTAAAACATTTCGAACCATGAGCAAATTTTCTAATCATAATTTCAGTGGGCAGCGGGCTTTGATCCGCGTCGACTTCAACGTTCCGCTCGACAAACAAACACAGGCTATTACCGACGATACACGTATGCGTGCAGCAGTGCCTACGATCAAAAAAATTCTCGCCGACGGCGGGTCTGTTATTTTAATGAGCCACCTGGGTCGTCCCAAAGAAGGGCCCGAAGCAAAATATTCTTTGAAACATCTGATCAGCCATCTTAGCGAATTGCTGGATGGGGCTACTGTTCTTTTCGCCGACGATTGTATTGGTGAACAAGCCGTACTCACTGCCGGCATGCTCCGTTCCGGTGAAGTACTGTTATTAGAGAATCTCCGGTTTTATAAGCAGGAAGAAAAAGGTGATGTGGCATTTGCTGAAAAACTCAGCAAACTGGGTGATGTGTATGTAAACGATGCGTTTGGTACGGCCCATCGGGCCCATGCCAGCACGGCCGTGATCGCCCAGTTTTTTCCTGGCGACAAAAAGATGTTTGGCTTGTTGATGGAAGGTGAAGTGATGAGTGCCGAGAAAGTATTGCATCAATCTGAAAAACCCTTCACCGCCATTATCGGCGGCGCGAAGGTGAGTGATAAAATTCTCATTATTGAGAATCTTCTGGAAAGGGCTACAGATATCATCATTGGTGGAGGCATGGCCTATACCTTTATGAAGGCCAGAGGCGGTAAGATCGGTAGTTCACTTTGCGAAGAAGACCGTATCCAAACAGCAGTAGATCTGCTGAAAAAGGCCTCAGACAAAGGCGTAAGCATTCACCTGCCTGAAGACTCCGTGATTGCCGACAAATTTGATGCAAATGCCAATACGCAAATTGCCCCCAGCGATGCCATTCCGGATGGCTGGATGGGTCTTGATATCGGCCCGAAAGCCCGTGGCGTTTTTGCTGAAGTGATCAATAAATCGAAAACCCTGCTATGGAACGGTCCCATGGGGGTATTTGAAATGGAAAAATTTCAGGCTGGAACCAAGGCCGTAGCCGATGCAGTGGCCGAAAGTACCGGCAATGGCGCTTTCTCTCTGGTAGGAGGGGGCGACAGTGTAGCGGCGGTGAATCAGTTCGGCTATACAGAGAAAGTTAGCTATGTGTCCACCGGCGGCGGTGCCATGCTGGAATATTTCGAAGGAAAAGAATTGCCGGGTATTGCAGCAGTCAAAGCCTGATACTTGTCAAACATTTTATAAAGCCGTCTGAACAGACGGCTTTTCTTTTGGGGTATACCTGAAAAGATTAGATTTGTAACAGCACCTGTTAAACGAGAAAATTATGACAAAGAAAAATTTACTGGTTTTATGCGTAATAATGACCGCATTCTTCCTGAACTCCTGCCAAAAGGAAGTTTCAGTGGATACGCTGGGCGGTGGGAACGGAGGTGGTACCACCAATACCACACTGGCGGGCACCTGGAAATTCGTGGATATGAATGTGGTTACAGAAACGACGGTGGAAGAATCTGACGGACTGCTGGTAGCAAAAGCCACCAACCTGAGCGACTATATTACCCGAAATAATGCCGGAACCATTTCTTTTACCGATACTAAAATGACCGCCAATGGTCTTGCCTATTCAATTGATGATACGGTACTGACCAAATTATATGTAAACGGTTTGCTGGTGAATGAAACTGCCACGCCTTTTAATTATGATGTGCCTCCCATGAGCGCCGAAAACAATTTTACCCGTATCGGTACCGATTCCCTGTATTTCCCCAACGGAGGGTTGACGCCCGGTATTAATGGTGCTCCCAATCAGCCGGGCGGGGCCAAACTTCGTTTTGAAGGAACCAAATTATATATGACCAGCAAAGGCAGCTACAGTCAAACAACTGTTGACCAGGGCGTAACCACCAAACAAGACCTGAAAGTACAGGCTGTGATCACCTTACAGCGCCAATAATCATCGTTTATAATTATTGACAAAAGCCGGTTTTCCGGCTTTTTTTATTTCCAGGGAAGATCTGTCGGTAAGCCCGCAGGAAACAGGGCTTATTTGTCGGTAAACACCCCCAAAATTAACGGGGAGACCATCCCGAAAAGCGCTAATTTTAAGTATCAAATCAAAACCTATTACACATGAATTCGCGTAATCTTATTCTTATTGTTATTGTTGGTTTTCTCCTCATCCTTGGTGGTTGTGGATGCAACGGTTATAATGGCATGGTGAAGCTGGATGAAAACGTTAAAGCTAAATGGGCTAACGTGCAAAGTGATTATCAAAGAAGAAGTGACCTGATACCCAACCTGGTGAATACGGTTAAAGGGGCGGCGAATTTTGAACAGGAAACACTGGTTCGTTTGGTGGAAGCTCGTGCGAAAGCTACTTCTGTACAAATTGATCCTTCTAATATTACGCCTGAAAAGCTGGCTGAATTTCAACAAGCACAGGCTGGCGTAAACAGTGCTTTAGGTCGTTTGCTCGCTGTAGTAGAGAACTATCCTGATCTTAAAGCCAATAATAATTTCATGGACCTGCAGAAGCAATTGGAAGGAACAGAAAACCGGATCAAAGTGTCCCGTAACGACTTTAATACCGCTGTTCAGGAGTTTAATTCTACAGTGCGTAAGTTCCCGAACAATATTTTCGCTAATTTCTTCGGCTTCAAAGTAAAAGATGGATTCAAGGCCGATCCAGGTGCTGAAAAAGCGCCGGAAGTTAAATTCTAATCATAAGAACATCCATGGGTTTATTTTCTATTTTCCGTCAGAGTGACTATTTCACCGCTGGAGAGAAAGAACGTATTGTAGCTGCTATCAAAAATGCAGAAAAGAATACGAGTGGTGAAGTGCGTGTATTCATTGAAAGTCGTTGCCGTTTTGTGGACCCGCTCGACCGGGCGGCAGAAATTTTCTGGGGACTGAAAATGGATCACACAGATCGTCATAACGCTGTACTTGTTTATATCGCCATTCGTGATCATCAGTACGCCGTTTTTGCCGATGAAGGTATTCATCAGCAGTTGGGTGAAGATTTCTGGAATAAGGAAGTAAAAGCCATGCATGTTCATTTCAAGCAAAATCAGGTGGCCGAAGCTATTGCCCGTGTCATAGATGATGTGGGTGTTGCCCTTCACACCCATTTCCCATATGAACCGGGAGTGGATAAGAATGAACTTCCTGACGATATCGTTTTTGGCAAATGATCATGAAAAATAAACTCCTTGAAGCGTCGTATTAATATACTGTTACTCTGTTTGATCGCCTGGTTGCCTTTTTCGGCAACGGCTCAATCCATCGTTAGCAAACCAACACCCCCAAAATTGGTAAACGATTTTGCCGGTGTTCTTTCTTCAGATGAGGAAGCTCGTTTGGAGCAACTATTGGTAGCTTACGACGATAGCACCTCCAATCAGGTGGCAATTGTATTGATTAAAACGCTGGATGATTATCCGATCGAAGAGTATGCCATCAAACTCTTCAGGGAATGGGGCATAGGAAATAAAAAAACGAATAACGGAATCCTGATTCTTGCAGCTATTGATGATCGCAAGATAAGGATCGAAGTAGGGTATGGGTTGGAAGGTGCCATACCGGATATTACAGCCAATCAGATCATTCGAAATGATATCGGACCCAATTTTCGTAGCGGAGATTATTATGCCGGATTATCTGCCGCCGCGGCCTCGATTATTAAAGCTGCAGCAGGCGAATACACCGCTCCCGAAGGTTATAACAACCGCAACCAGGAAGATGGAGGAAGTGTGCTGAAAGTGATTATCATTATTATCATCATCATTGTATTCCTCTCCAATATTAAACGCGGTGGAGGAGGTGGTTTCATGAGCCGGCGTGGATATACCGGTGTGGGTCCAACGATATTCTGGCCCGGCGGCGGTGGAGGCTGGTCCGGCGGTGATTCCGGCGGCGGTGGCTTTGGTGGTTTCGGCGGCGGCAGCAGCGGCGGCGGTGGCGCGAGTGGAAGCTGGTAGTTAATTTGAAGATTTGGTCATTTGAAAATTTGAAAATGCGTTATCATAAAGCATTCGATTAGATGAAATAAGAAAGGGGATCGACCATCGATCCCCTTTCTTATTTTTAGTGTCTCTCACCTCTTATGCCTTCGCTAAAGCTTCGGCATACGGGCACCTCTCACCTCTCATCTCTCACCTCTTATGCCTTCGCCAACGCTTCGGCATACGGGCACCTCTCACCTCTCACCTCTCATCTCTCACCTCTTATGCCTTCGCAAAAGCTTCGGCATACAGGCACCTCTCATCACTTATTTCTTAAAACCTAAAACTTCCCCTAGAACCCCTTCTTCCCCGCCATCTTCTCTTTCACATAATCGATCTGTTCCTGCAAGGCTGCCTTATTTTCGGCGATGGCTTTTGCGGCCTCTTTCTTCGTAATAATTGCCTTCAGGAAATTATTGATCACCGGTCCCACGCCATATTGCTCAGGAATTTCATCACGGAAGGCGGCGATCATATCAACACCCTTCTTCACTTTTTCGGTATTGTTGATCTTTCCCAATAAAGTGCAGAATGGCTGTATCAGTTCAAATTTCTCCTGACCGAGGGGGAGCTTCTCAAAAGCCGATGCCACCGGTTCAAAGGCACTCTCTTCCCCCGATTCTACCAAGGTTTTCAAGGCCACTTCCATCAACTTGCCCTTAACCTTCGCAGTACTCAATTTTTTGGCTTCTGCCAATCCAGCAGCGGGATCCAGAGTGGCTAAACCTTCCAGCGCCGCACCAGCCACAGAATAAGAAGAATCATTCAATGCAGCTGCAAATACCGGGCGGTACTCTTTTTTATTGAATTTGTTCAGCGCTTCCAGGGCGGCAGCTTTTACCGTTGGTTTTTTATCTGCGCCAGCCAGATCCACAATGATCGGTTCCACTACTTTACGAACCGACTCCTTCGTTACATTGATGCGGCTTAGCGTAAGGCTTCTTAAACCATGATAGGGATCCTTTAAAGCTGTTTTTAATAATTCAATCGCTTTAGGGTCATCCTGTTTTTTTGCAGCAAATTCAATGGCTTCGCGACGATCTACATAATTACCGGCATATTTATACTGATGAATGAATTGCTCCAGCGTTTTATTGTCTTTTTTCTCCGCCAATAGGATCTTGTCAGCATCTACATTCACCAGATCTGGGCGTTTGCTGTAGGAAAAGCTGAAGGTGTCTACACGATTTTGCACCCATACCTGCTGGCGCACTTTTTCTGCCCCATTATAAATGTCGATCGCAATGGGCAAGCGGAATACTTTATCACCCGATTGGGTTTGTTTGATGATCACCTGAACCTTTCCGGCAGCATCATCATATACATAGTCTATACTGATCTTTGGATGACCGCTGCCAAAATACCACTGATTGAAAAACCAGTTCAGGTCACGACCCGTGATTTCTTCAAAGGCTAAACGAAGTTGATGGGCCTCGGCAGATTTATATTTGTTGGTGCTGAGGTATAAGTTCAGTGATTTAAAGAAAGCACTGTCGCCAACAAAATTGCGCAGCATATTCAAAATGCGGCCACCCTTATTATAGCTCACCGCATCGAACATGTCTTCTTTGTCGCTATAGAAAAAACGCACAAGGTCTTTTTTCTCACTGCCACTCATCAGATAGCCCTGCATATCGCTGTAGTTCTGTGCCGCACCGGCATCCTTACCATATTTGTATTCATCCCACAATACCTCACTGTAATTCGCGAATGATTCATTCAGGGTAAGATTGCTCCAGCTTTCTGTAGTAACATAGTCGCCGAACCACTGGTGAAACAATTCATGGGCAATAGTGCTTTCCCATTGGTTGCCATCCACCAGTTCACGGGCATCCTGCTGGGCACTTTCCTGATGCAAGGTCGCAGTGGTATTTTCCATGGCACCACTCACATAGTCACGTCCTACCATTTGGGCATATTTTACCCAGGGATAATCCACTCCGGTGATACGACTGAAATAAGCGATCATTTCAGGCGTGTGTCCGAAGATTTTACGGGCTACCGGTGCATATTCCTTTTCAACATAGTAGCTCACTTCTTTTCCCTTGTAATTGTCTTTGATCACGGCAAAATCGCCCACGCCCATGAAGAAGAGATAAGGTGCATGTGGCTGATCCATATTCCAGGTGTCGGTACGGGTACCATCCGCATTCTTTTTCTGGGACACCAGTTTTCCATTGGATAAACTCACATATTTATCCGGAACGGTCATTTTGAATAGCTGGGTTGTTTTTTGATTGGGTTTATCGATCGTAGGACACCATACGGAGGTGCCTTCTGTTTCCCCCTGTGTCCAGATCTGAATGGGCTTTTCTTTATCTTCTCCGGTTGGATTGATGAAATAAAGCCCTTTGGCATCTGTAATGGCTGCGCTGCCCTGAGCATTGTATTCATTTGGCTTGGCTGTATATTCAATATAAACCTGGTATTTCTGACCTCCTTTATACAATTTGTCGAGCTGAATTTGTAATTCATTGCCATTGTATTCGTACTTCAGGTCTTTCTTTACTGTGCCGGCTACTAAAGCAATTTTATGAATTTCCATTCCTTTTGCATCAAGCAAAAGGGAATCGGTGGGATAAAAATGAGGTTGAAGTGTCAGGGTTACTTTCCCAAAGGCATAAGCTTTTGCATAATCAAAGCGGATGTCAAGATCGGTATGCACCAGATCATTGATACGGGTATAGGTTTCCCGGTATTTCTTTTTCCAACTGGTATCTGCTCCGGGATTCTGAGAAAACACCGCAGCGCAAACAAGGATCGAAACGAGTAAAACGGACAATTTTTTCATATGAAAAATTTAGTAAGGAGTAAAGATAAGCGGAGCACTTCTTAATATTTTTGAAAATTTATATAAGTGGCGGAGGGCTCACCGCAAATAAGTAGTTTTGTAGCTAACGGAAATTCACGACTTTTTCATGAAGAATGTGTTGCTTTTGTTTACGGGGTTATTAATCGCAGGTGTTTGCAGCGCACAGAATACCCGTTTTATTACGATCGATGCTGAAAATATGCAACCTTTCTCTGTGGTGATGGGAAAGAAAAACGCCAGTTCCTCTGCAGCCGGTCACCTTGTACTGGCAAACCTGACCGATTCCGTTATCAGCATCCAGATCAATTTCCCCCAGCAGAGATTCAAAGAACATCTTTTCAGGGTTCCTGCCGGCTCCCGCGACAGAGGCTTTCAATTAAAAAAAACGTCTGACCTCACATGGGCGCTTTATGATTGGCAGACCATGGAATTGATCCCCCCGGTAGTGGAGAATAAATCGGTTGCCGAAATTCCGCCCGGAACAGAAATCAGGACAGATGGATTTGCGCGGATGATGGCTGCAGTAGTAAATGATAGTGCTATTCTGGTGCATACGGTTTCAAAGAATGCCCTGGCCCGGAAAGCGGGCGGTGCCGCTGCTTTGCCTGTTGCAGAAAATAAGCCGCCGGCCCCAGTTATGGTTATGAAAGATACCACCACACTGGTCAAAACAAGTACGAATCAAAAAGATAAGCCAGTAATATCTGCAGATAGCGGGCTGGCCATTCGCCCGCCGGCAAAAGATACAGCAGCAGCCTTGGCCAGAACCGATCTTCCTGCTGAAAATGCTGTAGTTGTAGCCAGGGATACTGCGCAGCAAAAAGCAATCAGTAGTCTCCCGGTTCCAGACGATAAGGTGCGGAAGGAGGATTCGTTTATTGTTGTACGTAAGTCGGCGCCAGACACTGCACATACAGTTTCCCCGAATACCGCTCCGGTTTTCGTACCGCTGGAACCCGCAGCACCGGTAATAAGCAAATCGGTTCCGCCTTCTTCCGGTGCAGTTATCAGAAAGATGTTTGATAATACGGGCAAGGAATATCGGGATATCCGCTACCGCGATAGTAGTGCTGCAGGGGTAGATACGATCATGATCAAGATCGATATTGAACCAGACCATGTGCAGAAGGCTATGGTGGTTATGGAACCGGAAAAGCCTGTTGTGCCGAAGCCGTTACAGACTGATACTGTTACAACCCGGGCTGCTGACCTAAAACAGCCAGCTACCACTTCTGAGCCTGCAGGCCCCGGCGTTGATAGTGTCCAAAAGGCCCCGGTCAAATTGGCGATGGTCAATTCCGATTGCCGGGCAACGGCTTCAGATAATGATCTGGACAAATTACGGGTGAAGATGCTGGCAGAAACCGGTGTTGAGGAACGCATATTACTGGCAAGGAAAGCTTTTCGGGCTAAATGTTACTATACGCGACAGATCAAGGCTTTATCAGAATTGTTCTTTACAGATGAAAGCAGGTATCAATTCCTCGATGCGGCCTACCCGTACATAGTTGATACGGACAATTTCAAATCCTTGGTTTCCCTGCTGACAGACAGCTACTACATCAATCGCTTCAAAGCGATGGTAAGGATATTATAGAGGCTTGAAAAACCTTCCCTACTTTCGCTGCATGAACCGCTATTTTATTGAACTGGCCTATATGGGCACCGGCTTTTCCGGATTTCAGATCCAGGACAATGTCCCTACAATACAGTTGGAGGTACAGAAAGCTTTACAGACCATTTTCAGGGAATCGTTTGAGTTAACGGGATCATCCCGAACGGATGCGGGTGTTCACGCATATCAGAATTATTTTCATTTTGACACGGGGCTTGAACTGGATACGGCCCGGGTATATAATCTCAATGCGTTATTACCCTCCGGCATAGTGGTGAAGTCTTTGCGTCGGATGCATCCGGAAGCCCATTGTCGTTTTGATGCCCTGAGCAGACGATATGAGTATATAGTATGTCGGGAGAAGGACCCCTTTTTGCAAGACAGAAGCTATTATTATCCGTATGCATTAGATATCGAACGGTTGAATGAGGCGGCAGCCGTGTTAAGGGGGTACCAGGATTTTACGAGTTTCAGCAAGCGTAACAGTCAGGTTAAGACACATATATGTACGATTCAGCAGAGTTTTTGGGAGCTGAGGGGGAATTGTTTGGTGTATACAGTAGAGGCAAACCGGTTTTTGCGGGGTATGGTGCGGGGATTAACGGGAACTCAATTGCAGGTGGGGCGGGGGAAGATGGCGATGGCGGAATTCAGGGGGGTGATAGAGGCGAAAGACGCCACAGAGGCGGATTTTGCGGTACCTGGGCATGGATTATCCTTATGTGCGGTACGATTTGCGGAAGGATACTTTGAAAAAGCGGGGGTGTAAGGAGTGAATTTTTTTTTAGGTCTGAAACCCGCAACAGCACTGGATTTCTGGTTTTTTTTGAAAGAAAGTTTCAAAAAATATTTGGTAGTAACCTGTTCCGTCCTATCTTTGCGGCCCGCTTTAGGAAAAAAGCAATAGTTCTTTCGGTGATGATTCAGAGTGAAGAGGTTAAGAAGAAAAAAACCGAAAAAATTTGGTAGCAAAGTAATCGCATCGTATCTTTGCCGTCCGCTTTAAAAAAAAGCAATAGTTCTTCAAATTATATCAGGGTTCACGAAGAAAAAAACTTCAAAAAATTCTGAGAAAAATTTGGCTGAAATATAAAAGGCTCTTACCTTTGCAACCCCAATCAAAAATGGGGAGGCAAAAAAGCCTAAAGATCTTTGAAAGTTTGGAAGCAACAGCACTCCGAAAATTAGTTTTCGGGGGTAAGGTCTAGCGATAATAAAATCAGATCACAACGTTAATTTTCTTAAGAGAAATTTAGCTATCGATCAAAACTCATTTACAATGGAGAGTTTGATCCTGGCTCAGGATGAACGCTAGCGGCAGGCTTAATACATGCAAGTCGAGGGGCAGCGCAGTGTAGCAATACATGGGCGGCGACCGGCAAACGGGTGCGGAACACGTACGCAACCTTCCTTTAAGTGGGGGATAGCCCAGGGAAACTTGGATTAATACCCCGTAATATTATGAAGTGGCATCACTTTATACTTATAGCTCCGGCGCTTAAAGATGGGCGTGCGACTGATTAGGTAGTTGGCGGGGTAACGGCCCACCAAGCCTGCGATCAGTAACTGGTGTGAGAGCACGACCAGTCACACGGGCACTGAGACACGGGCCCGACTCCTACGGGAGGCAGCAGTAAGGAATATTGGTCAATGGACGCAAGTCTGAACCAGCCATGCCGCGTGGAGGATGAAGGTCCTCTGGATTGTAAACTTCTTTTATTTGGGAAGAAACCCATTGTTTCTACGATGGTTGACGGTACCAGATGAATAAGCACCGGCTAACTCCGTGCCAGCAGCCGCGGTAATACGGAGGGTGCAAGCGTTATCCGGATTCACTGGGTTTAAAGGGTGCGTAGGCGGGCAGGTAAGTCAGTGGTGAAATCTCCGAGCTTAACTTGGAAACTGCCGTTGATACTATCTGTCTTGAATGCTGTGGAGGTAAGCGGAATATGTCATGTAGCGGTGAAATGCTTAGATATGACATAGAACACCTATTGCGAAGGCAGCTTGCTACACAGAAATTGACGCTGAGGCACGAAAGCGTGGGGATCAAACAGGATTAGATACCCTGGTAGTCCACGCCCTAAACGATGGATACTCGACATCAGCGATACACTGTTGGTGTCTGAGCGAAAGCATTAAGTATCCCACCTGGGAAGTACGACCGCAAGGTTGAAACTCAAAGGAATTGACGGGGGCCCGCACAAGCGGTGGAGCAT
>CAZKSY010000077.1:0-12003 GCA_964555605.1 uncultured Chitinophagaceae bacterium
TATTAGCCTTAGGCCCTAGGCCTTGAGCAAAAAAGCATCGAGCAGCGAGTATTTAGCCTCAACCCTTCTTCTCAAACATCAACTCCTGTACCTTCTCTTTATCCTCCTTCTCATTCTTGAGATCGAACATGGTTCCAAACACATGATCCCAGATGGTGGAGCTTACCCCAAACCCATTATGCTCATTCTTGTAATGATGCAGGTGGTGGTTTCTCCATAAAGGCTTCATCCACTTGAACGGAGGATTCCAGGCATGAATGGCATAATGCATGGTACCATACATCAGGTAGCCGATCATAAAGCCGGGAAAGAACATAAAGACATGGGTGCCCATTGACAGGTACATGCCGCCAAAGATGAGGGAAGACATGATCAAACTGGGAACCGGCGGCATAAAAAGACGCTGCTTGTCGCGGGGATAATGATGATGATTACCGTGCAGGATATACGCAAATTTCTGCATTCGCGGATTCTCACTCACCAGATGAAACAGAAATCGATGAGCGATGTATTCAAAGAAAGTCCAGAAAAACATACCGCCAATAAAAGTGAGTACGATCCGTAATGTAGTATAATTATAATCGGTAGCGGCGAGGTAAATGATATAACTCAGAATCGGAATATACATTCCCCAGATCACCAAAGGATGTGTTTTGGTGAGCATCTCCAGATAAGGATTCTTAAAAAGACGGGCTTGTCCCTTATTATGTATTTTCTCAAACTGCATCCAATTCCGTTTTTTTCACTGCAAAATTAAAATAACTGTTCCAATTTGCGCTTCAAGAGTTTAATTGTTCCCACACTGATTTTGCAAAAGTTTCCAAACCGGGGTCACGGGCGCCCATGAGCAACAAAACTGATTTATCATTCAGATGCGGGCGTATGGCAGCTACCAATTCATTCCGATCCGCCACAAAAAAGGCCTGTTTGCCTTTGGCTTTTATATCCTGGATCAAATCATTCGCTGAAATATCCTTCACTGCCGTGCCTCCCGCATAAAAGATCTCACTCATCCAGATCTCATCCTGTGGTCTTAATACCCTCGCGATCTCCTCCACAAAATCGTTCCGCAAAAAACGTGTGGGCCCATAGCCATGTGGCTGAAACCAGGCTACAACCTTGTCTGCCAACGGCTGACAGGCTTCGATGGAAGCCGCACATTTGGCAGGATTGTGCGCGTAATCATCGATCACCCAAACACCATTGGCTTTTCCCAAAACCTGATGACGGCGGTAGATCCCTTCATATTTTGACAATGCTTCTGCACAATCCTCGAGCGAAACGCCGATACCATGCGCTACTGCCGTTGCAGCCAGGGCATTCTCCATATTATGCCGGCCGACTGTATGCAACACAAATGGCAACCCATCCAATGTATAATGAACGTCAAACCCATTCTGCCGGAAATTTTCCGCAACATACCGGGCATCATTACCGCTAATCGTTGAGAAATCAAACGCATCCTTTACCGACAATTGTCGTGCCAGAGGATGACCCTGATTCACCACAAACTTTTTTGAATTCTTTTGAAAGGTCTTAAAAACATCCATTAATACATCGATCTCTTTGTGGTCTTTGTCAATATTTAACAACAACCCGATCTCTGCATGATATTGTACAATGGATCCATCACTTTCATCCGCCTCTATCACCAGCCACTCACCCTTGCCAACTTTTGCATTCCCGATCTTTCCTTCCTTGATGATATGTACCAATCCGGCTCCGCTAATGATACTGGGCTCCAATCCGGCCTGTTCCAGTATATCAAATAACATTCCGGAGGTGGTAGACTTCCCCGATGTGCCACCTACAGCGATCGTTTTTTTACTTTTGGCGATCAAGGCCAGTAATTCAGACCGTTTGATGATGGGGATCTGTAATTGTTTCGCCTTTTGCACTTCCGGCACCGTATCCTCTACTGCTGTGGACACCACCACCAGTTGCGTAGCAGAGGTAATACCAGATCCATCCTGCTCAAAACAACGAATACCTTCATTTTCGAGTTTGGTCCTTGTTTCATTTTCCTCGCCGGCCACAAAATACCGGTCACTGCCCGACACCTGCTTTCCTACCCCACTCAAATACTGTGCAATCGCACTCATACCGGTACCGGCTACTCCAATAAAAAATACCCGCTCAAATTGTTGAATCGATTTGATCATCATCCCGCAAAATTAACGCTAATGATCAATGTGTCAGTAATTCCTTGACTGTAACAAAACGGTAGCCCTTTTGATCGAGATAATGCATCAGTGGAAATAAATATCCCAGCACCCCTTCCCTACGCCTGGGGTCCGTTCCGATATGACATAATATGATAAACCCGTTCAAACCGGATGGATTGGTTTGCTCTTTTCCTAATGCCTGCTCGAGTATCGCTGCATTGCTTCGGTAATTTTTCATGTCGGGCGTGGTATAATCAGCATTGGTGATCAATCCCGGTGTAAAATTGAAGAGCTGATAGCCCAACTCTTTCGACCAGCTGGCAATAGAATCATTATACCATTCATACGGTGGAATGAAAAGTTTGAAAGATCCTGTATCCCTTGCAACCGGTGGCATCGCTTGAATATTGGCCAGTAAATCTTTCGCAAAGGTCTTTTGATCCACCAGCAAGCTATCGCGTTTGGCCCAATCACAGTACAGCAGGTGTTTGTCGGAGTGCGGACCCAGATAATGACCGTCCTTTATGATTCGTGCCAATATCGGTTGGAATGACTTATTGCGATAAAGGTTTCCGGTAAAAAAGAAGGATCCCTTTGCTTTCATCTTATTTAAGAAAACCCTGATTTCCTCTGCCTGCTGAAAATATTCATCACCGGTAAAAACCAGCGCGACGCTTCTTTTCGAAGGATCCCCTTCAATAATAGCGCCCTGATAGGTTCTGAAGCCTCCGGAGGAGGCTGTTACTTTTTTGGCCGAAACCGCTCTGCCTCCTTTGCAGCGAGTAAATAAATAAGGGAAGCCGTTCCATCCATCGTGGGTTCATTGGTACTGTAATCGCCATAATCATCATGATATACGGCCAGATCACTCTGGAATTCCGCATAAGCATCCTGATTGTACAGTGTAATTCCGATCAAACTCTTAAAGATGCGTGTATAAACCGGACCGTCTACCAGTCCCCCATCAATAGGATATCCTTTGATCTTCGTAAAAGCCGAATGCGGGTCTACCGGTGTATCACCCCAGGAGGGCAATCCATACACCATGCTTGTGCCCCAGGGATTTACCCCAAAGATCCAGTCGAAGCAGGCCTGTTCCAACCCTGCATACTGTGTATCACCGGTCAATTCCCGATACCAATAGCATTGCGTGGCAAAAGCCACGGTTAAATTATTGCTACACCAGATAAAGGGAATGCCATAATAAAATCCATTGGTCTTAGCTTTCTGCCATACCCGATCGATTCCCTCTTTCATATACCCCACTACCAATGCACGATCCTTTTTTGTCAGGCGTTTGGCTAATTCAAAATGGCCCACATTCACAAATGGATACCACTGATAATGGGTGGCTGTATCTTTTCCCAACCAGGGCGTCACCGGTTCAGCCTTCGCCATGTCTACTGCCTTTTTTTCCAAATTCCCCGGGGCCGTCAACTTTCGATTCAATCGGTAGGCTTCATTTACATAAGCAAGCTCCATATCATCCACCCAATTCATTTCGGTATAGATATAGGGCGATTTTACGGAGGCTGTCTGACTGTATCCCGGCTGCTTTTGCGCAAATGCCAATGCCGACTGACCTTTCTTTTCTAAACGGAGAGCATACGCCGTATCTGTGGAATGAAACAGGTGTGCGCCCAAATGAAAGGCGGCACTGTATTTTCCGGCAATGGAAGAGGTGCCGGTACTGCTGTTCATGAATGTACCGCGTTGCTGGGGCTTTCCACTGGCAAAATACACCGGGCGTTCAAACCCCTTTCCATAAAAACTATCTTCCTTGGGTATGCGCATACCCATATGATCGCGATCATCGCCCAACTGATTGAACAGCCAATCGGGACGGGGATGCATTTTCAGCAACCAATCCAATCCCCACCTGGCCTCATCGAGCACATCGGGGCGACCGTTCTTACCCGGCAGTCCGTTTTCTTTATGGGCATCTGTAAAAACATCCGGGAAATCGCGGGCGGCCATCAGCAGGTGATAGGTGGCATTCGCAGAAGTGGTGCCGTATTGCAGGTAATCGCTGGCATCGTGCCAGCCACCGCTTACGTCAATATGCGTACTGTCTTTGATGCCGGCCGAAGCTCCGTATAATACATACCCATCATGGGTATGACAACTATCTTTCAAAAAGGGATTGAACCCGCTTCGCTGCTGACGCATGTATTTTAAGCAGAAGTCGGCTGCGCCTTTAAAAGCATTCTGCGCTACAGTGAATTCGGGAGAAGAAACACCGCCGGCCTGTATCACAAAACGGCCTTCGCGATCGAGGTCGGAGAAATCGAGGCGGGCCACATGACTGAAGGGACCATAGCTGCCAAAATTCTCCACTTTACGCCCGGTATAAACTGTGGCGCCGGTGATCACATCTACCAATCGAAACTCTTTGAGAATACCTGTCTGCTTACTGCAAAATACGGCCACTTTTATACCCTGCATTTTATAGCCCAGCTGATTCACGCGTACCCAGGCGCCGGGGTTTTCTTGTTTACGAAAGCCGAGAAGAAGAATGAACAGGAAGGGGAACCATTTCATGGGAGTGGTTTTGGGGTAGTGAGTTTTAAGTGGTATGGGGTATGAGGAAGAGGCCTTAGCGTCCTTGCGCCATCGCGGTTAAGTGTATTTCTAACCGCAAAGACGCAAGGACGCAATGTTACGCAATGACTCACCATTCACTATTCACTATTCACCATTCACTACTCACCACTTCCCTGCTCCGGCCGCATTTGCGGGAACAGTAACACATCCTGGATGCTGGGCTGATTGGTCATCAGCATACACAAACGATCGATACCGATGCCGATACCGGAAGTGGGTGGCATCCCATATTCCAGCGCGCGCAGAAAATCGTAGTCGATATACATGGCTTCATCATCACCACGCTCCATCAGTTTCACCTGATCTTCGAAGCGTTCGCGCTGATCAATGGGGTCATTTAATTCGCTATACGCATTGGCGATCTCTTTTCCATTCACCATCAGCTCAAAACGCTCTACCAGTCCGGCCTTGCTGCGGTGCTTTTTGGTGAGCGGACTCATCTCTACCGGGTAATCGATGATAAATGTGGGCTGTACATATTTACCCTCGCATTTTTCACCGAAGATCTCATCGATCAGTTTGCCCTTACCCATGCTGGGTTCTGTATGTATATGCAGTTTCTGACAAACCTCTCTTAATCCGGCTTCATCCATTTCAGAAACGTCGATACCGGTATTTTCCTTGATGGCATCATGGATGGATATGCGCTTGAAAGGCGCTTTGAAATCGATCTGTTTGTCGCCAACGGTCACAACAGTGGTGCCATGAAGAGCCACAGCGATCTTTTCGATCAGTTGTTCGGTGATTTCCATCATCCAGTAATAATCCTTGTAAGCCGTGTACCATTCCAGCACGGTGAATTCAGGGTTATGGGTTCGGTCCATTCCTTCGTTACGGAAATTGCGGCTGAATTCATACACCCAATCGAAGCCGCCCACGATCAATCGCTTCAGGTATAATTCATTGGCAATACGCAGGTAAAAAGGCACATCCAGTGCATTGTGATGCGTGATAAAGGGTTTAGCGGCCGCTCCGCCCGGAATGGATTGCAACACCGGCGTATCTACTTCCAGCGCTCCCTGTGCATTCAGAAATTCACGGATCGTATTTACCAGTATGGTTCTTTTTACGAACGTGTCTTTTACCTGTGGGTTAATGATCAGATCGGCATAACGCTGACGATACTTGAATTCAGGATCAGTTACAGCATCAAACGTCTCCCCTTCTTTCTCCTTAACCACCGGAAGTGGTTTCAGGGATTTGGTAAGAAGAGTGAGTTCTTTTACGTGAATAGAGGTTTCACCGGTCTTGGTGGTAAAAACATATCCTTTTACACCGAAGATATCCCCGATATCACTCAGCTTCTTCCATACATCATCATAAAGCGATTTGTCTTCTCCGGGGCAAATATCATCCCGCTTCACATAGATCTGGATTTTTCCGGTTCCATCCTGTAAAACAGCAAAACTGGCTTTACCCATGTCGCGAATACTCATGACACGGCCGGCCAAACATACATCAGCATAGTCGGCTTTATTTTCCTCTCCCTTATAGCCATTTTTGATAGCTATGGCGGTTTGATTTACAGGGAATAAGGGGGCGGGAAAGGGGTCGATCCCCAGACGCTGCAATTCCTTCAATTTATCCCTTCTGATAAGCTCCTGTTCTGATAAATGCTGACTCATTAAAACGTGAAATTTTGAGAGGCAAAGATAGATGAAATAAGGGATAAGTTATAAGTGATAGGTTATAAGTAATAACAGCTCGAGCATCCCAAAAACGCAACATCCCCACTTATTACTTAACACTCATAACTTATTACTTATTTCTCCATTAAACTATCTTCGCATTCCAAAATCACTACCATGAAACTTGTTTCCTATCTCGAAGACGGACATGAACGCCTGGCCGCCCTGATCAACGGATTGTTATACGACATGGAATTATTGCATCCCGAACTGCCTAACAACATGGGCATGTTCCTGAGTTATTGGGACGAATATTTCCCTATGGCCCAGGGTGGTGTAATGCTGATAGAGGAGGGTAAAAACTCCAGTTATAAGGCCAAGCCGATCGAATCGGTACAGGTGCTCGCCCCTGTTCCGTTTCCCACCAGTTGCCGTGATGGCTATGCCTTTCGTCAACATGTGGCGGCGGCACGTCGGAACCGCAAGGTGGAAATGATCCCTGAATTCGATCAATATCCCATATTCTATTTCACGAATCATCATAGTATTCAAGGGCCCGGAGAGATCAATTGCATGCCCGATCATTTTGAAAAGCTCGATTTTGAGCTGGAAGTGGCGATCGTAATTTGCCGGCAGGGGCGGAACATAAAGGCGGAAGAAGCCGACAGCTATATTGGCGGATTGATGATCATGAACGATATGAGTGCCCGTACCCTGCAAATGGAGGAAATGCTGTTGAACCTGGGGCCTGCGAAGGGAAAGGATTTTTCTACCGTAATCGGACCAACGCTGGTTACGTTAGATGAACTGGAGCAATATGAAATACCGGCGAAGGAAAATCATGTGGGAAAAAGCTGGAACCTGCCGATGAAGTGTTGGGTGAATGGCGTACAGGTGAGTGCGGGCAATGTGGGCGAAATGGATTGGACCTTTGCAGAGATCATTGAGCGGGCGTCGTACGGGGTTACCCTGCATCCCGGTGATGTGATTGGAAGTGGAACAGTGGGTACCGGTTGCTTTCTGGAATTGAACGGTACCGGAAAACTGCATGATCCTAACTATCAGGAACAGTGGTTACAAGAAGGTGATGTGGTAGAAATGGAAGTAGAAGCCCTGGGGCGCCTGACCAATACCATCGTTGCTGAAGATACCAACCACTCCATACTGGCGTTGAAAAAGAAATGATGTTTCATACAAACCTAATGCTATCTACAGCAAGTAAGAAGTAACTATTTTAAATAATTTTTGCGAAATTTTCTTATCTGGTACCGACTGTTCAAATGAGTGTTTTTTTCACCGCAGAGAACAGGAGGAAAAGGAGGTTTCGCAGAGTTATGAATAGACATAAATTAAATTTGACAGGTGGGTGCATATTAGATGCTGCAATTACTGTACATCGCGAATTAGGACCCGGCCTACTGGAATCAGCCTATGAAACAGCACTCATTACAGAATTAAGGTCTCGAAATATAAGAGTAGAAAAACAAGTGCCGGTAGAGTTGATTTATAAAGATGTTCCGTTAGGAAAAACCTATTTCATAGATCTACTGGTAGAAAGCCAAATCATTATTGAAGTAAAATCAGTTGACAACTTGAATCCCATTCATGATGCACAACTGATTGCCTACCTAAAATTATCCAACAAAAATCTTGGATATCTTATTAATTTTAATGTGCCATTATTAAAAGAAGGATTCAAGAGAATAGTTTGGCATTTTCAATGACTCTGCGAGACCTCCTTTTCCTCCTGTTCTCTGCGGTAAATAAAAATTATGATTATAAATTTACATGACTTATCCCCCGCTGAAAAGCAATATTACCTGCAGCACGCCATTGCCCCCAGGCCGATTGCTTTTGCCAGTACGATCGATAAAAATGGCCAGGTGAACCTGAGCCCCTTCAGTTTTTTCAATCTCTTCTCTTCCCAACCACCGATCGTTGTATTTTCACCCGCCCGCCGTGTAAGAGACAATACCCCCAAGCATACCCTGGAGAACGTACTGGAAGTTCCTGAAGTTGTCATTTCCATCGTTACCTACGATATGGTTCAGCAGATGTCGCTCTCCAGTTGCGAGTTTCCCAAACATGTCAGCGAGTTCGTAAAATCCGGCTTTACTCCAATGCCCGCCACACATGTAAAACCGCCCCTGGTAAAAGAAAGCCCCATCAATATGGAATGCCGCGTACTGGAAGTAAAGCCCCTGGGCACCTCTGGTGGCGCCGGCAACCTGGTGATCTGTGAAGTGCTTTGCATGCATATCAACGACAGCTTGCTCGATGCAGATAAAAAGATCGATCAACGTCAGATTCATCATGTGGCACGCCTCGGGGGCGACTGGTACTGCAAGGTAAACGAGTCCAATCTGTTCAAAGTAGAAAAACCCAATACCAAACTGGGCATTGGGGTAGACGCCCTTCCGGAACCCATCCGCAACAGCCACATTCTTACCGGCAACGAATTAGGACAACTCGCCAACGTACACGAATATCCAACGATCGATCCGGCATTCGACGATAGCGAACTCAAACACATCATTCAATACTTCAGCGTAAGTCCCGAGGAAATGGAAAAAGAACTGCACCTGCTGGCAAAGAAATTATTGCAGGAAGGAAAAGTGAGAGAGGCCTGGCAGGTATTGCTGGCGGGGGAAATTTGAAAATTTGAAGATTTGAGAATTTAAAACTGCCCGGTTTGATCTATAAAACCATTGCACCACAATTTTCAAATATTCAAATTTTCAAATGAGCCCTCAGTCCCGATAATTCAACGCCGGCTTCCTGTCTCCCAACAGCGCCTCGTATTTATAATTCCCGAGTTGTAATTTGAATTCTTCTTTTGCCTTCTGAATATATTCGGGATGCGTAAACAGGTCGATGGCCGTTAAGGTTAAGGTTTTGGCTGCAACAATCAATCCCTTCACCCCAATATCAGTTCCGCCACAGGCCACGGCCTGCCAACTGTGCATGGGCGTGCCGGGTACAAAGGTGGCTGTGGTAAATCCAACGGTAGGCACTACATAACTTACATCCCCTACATCGGTAGAGCCCATGCTGGCACCGGTTTCCGGTATCAGTTTTAGAGGAAGAATGCTGTCGGCCAGTTGCAGATCGGGGGCTGCATAGCCGTAGCTGGCCTGCAAACCTTTCGCAAAGGCGCGCTCCGTATCATTATAACGAACCCCTCCGGTGCGTTGCAGATTTCGCTGAACGATCTCGGCCAGACTTTTATTCAATAAAAGATCGTGGGTGCCACCGATCACTTCATAACTCATTTCGGTTTCGGTGCCCAGTGCCGCCCCGCGGGCTGCATTCACTACCCGCTCAAAGATCTGTTTTACCTGATCCCGCTTGGGATGACGCACATAATAATATACTTCCGCAAAATCGGGAATCACATTGGGCGCCTTTCCACCATTGGTAATTACATAATGAATGCGGGTTTCCTGCGGCACGTGTTCGCGCATCATATTCACCATATGATCCATGGCTTCCACCGCATCCAATGCCGAACGACCTTTTTCAGGCGCTGCTGCCGCATGTGAGGAGATGCCCTTGAAGCGGAACTTCGCGGACGAATTTGCCAGCGCGCTCACCATCTGTGTGGCATTTTCTGCGGCAGGATGCCAGTGAAGCGCCACATCAACATCCCTGAACAATCCTTCCCTTACCATATATACTTTGCCGCTGCCGCCTTCCTCTGCCGGACAACCGAAAACCTTAACCGTGCCGGAGATTTTTTTCTGATCGATCCATTTCTTCAATTCAATACCCGCTGCCACGGAGGCCGTACCAAATAAATTGTGTCCGCATCCATGTCCGCCGGCCTGCCCTTCTATTCCACTTCTTTCCGGCACCGCCTTTTGAGATAGCCCCGGTAATGCATCATACTCTGCGAGAATACCGATCACCGGGGTACCACTGCCATAGGTGGCCACAAAAGCTGTTGGAATACCAGCCACCGGTGTCGTGATGGTGAATCCATTCGCTTTTAAAGTTTCCTGTAACAGAGAACTACTCTTTACTTCTTTATAACCCAGCTCTGCATAATCCCATATCTGCAGAGCAATTTTCTTATAAACATCATAATCTGCCTGAATGTCCTGTAAAGCCTGCGCTTTCATTGCATCCGCCGGGTCTATTGCTTTTTTCTTTTGCGCAGTAACCGTTGTCAATAAGGCAAGAAGCCATACACTGGAAATAATTCTTTTGATCATAGCATTAAATTCTAAAGGAATAAAAGAAACCCCTCCTGTCCTTTTTACAAAAGCAGTCGGGGCCCAATCAAAACGGTAATTCTTTATAAGAAGAGGTCCATCATTAGTTTTTGCTCAGGATTCACTGCGTACTTTGTAAAATCTGTTACGCCTTCGGCAGATAACACTTCTTCATCTACGAAAAAATTCCCGGAGCATTCGTAGGAGGGCCGTTGCAGAATATGAAAAGCAGCATCCGCTACTATCTCAGGGGTACGACTTCTCTGAATCAGAAAATCACCCCCCAACAGGTTTTGAACGGCTGCTGTGGCAATGGTGGTTTTAGGCCAGAGTGCATTTACACCAATACGTTGTTGCTTCAATTCCTCTGCCAGTCCGTGTACTACCATGCTCATGCCATATTTACTCATGGTATAAGCGAGGTGCTTTCCGAACCAGGAAGGATCCATATTCAGGGGCGGCGACAGGTTCAGGATATGAGGGTTATGTGCTTTACGAAGATGGGGAATGCATTCCTTACTCATAAAGAAAGTGCCCTTTACATTAATTCCATGCATCAGGTCCCATCGCTTCCATTCAGTTTGTTCGGTGGCGGTTAAGCTGATCGCACTGGCGTTATTGATCAGTATATCGAGTTTGCCGAAGGTATCGATAGTGGTTTTAACGATATGCTGAATGCTTTCTTCAAAGCGAATATCCCCTTGAATGGGCAATACATTGCCCGGACCAGCTTTAGCGATCTCTTCCGCAGCCGTAAATATGGTTCCATCGAGTTTGGGATGTGGTTCTGCTGTTTTCCCTACAATGGCCAAATGCGCCCCTTCACGCGCCAGGCGTAAGGCGATCGCTTTGCCGATTCCACGGGTTCCACCGGTTACCAATACCACTTTGTTTTCAAATAGCATACATAATCGTTTGATAAGGAATAAAAATGTCCCTAAATATAGGGCGGATTCGGCTTTTTACGGGAAAAAAGACGGGTATTTTAACCAAAATAAAAAACGTAGAATTACGAATACTGCGGTAAATCAGGAAGCCTTGAAATTCAGCAATAATGCTCTTGTTTAGGGGCTTGTGGCAGACTATTTTTGTATTGTCAATTTGATTGATACAGGAACGATCCGATATCCAACAGAAAACCAAGCACCAAGAATCCTTAGAAAGACCAGATCCACAACAGTGAAGGCACAAGTGGACATCCAATGTCAAAAACCAGTTCCGCATCTTTCAAAAATGAACGCCTAGAATCCATTGTCCAACGTCCATGTCCAAAAATCCTGAAAAACGTAAAGTTGTACCTACGATGTTCAGCAACTGAGTTAAGGCTGCACAAAACGTTTTGAGAAGTCCTGAAGTAATACTTCAGGATTTTTCTTTTTAGGGGGGTGAGGA
>CAZKSY010000078.1:0-2267 GCA_964555605.1 uncultured Chitinophagaceae bacterium
GGTAGTCAACTGTATACAGTTGACTACCTTATACAACCCGCCGCATGCGCGTCTCCCAAAACTGCACGCCTTTATACTCAAACCACTCTTCTCCCACTACCTCCCAGCCGCGTTGCGTATAAAAGCCCACGGCCACCGGGGAGGCGGCCAATTCCAGCGTTGTCAACCCCTTCGCGGCGGCATGCCGCTCCAGATATTGCAATAAAGCCGTACCTACGCCTCGACCAAGGTAATCGGCAGCGGTATAAAAACCGAGAACAAAGAAATCTTCCAGCGCAATGGTACCCACCAAACGATCACCATCATACGCTACAAAGACGTCCTGACAACGGATCTTCTCCTCCACTGCCTCCTGCGCATAATATTGTATGAATACCGACCACTGCTCCGCTGTATAATGCGGCTGCAGGGTTTCCCTTGCATTGCGCAACACCAAGGCGCTGATTGCCTTGGCATCGGCTTGGGTGGCTGCCTGTATCTGTAGGGTCATCGCTTACTGACAGCTTTTATTGGGTAATGTGATCCATAAATAAAAATACTTCTTATCTGTTTGTAGGGTATTTCCCTCCAACGCATATCGTAACGCTTCCCGCCACTGTACCCCCTCCTCTTTAAGGTATTCCAGATACACAAACTCTTTCGTACCCTTCTGTCCCGATCCTGCCACGCGCTGACGGTAGTCATCATACTGAAAGGCTGCATAAGTCGACAGGAGCCCATCGAGCAATCCCTTACGCACACATCTGGGATCCGTTTTCTGCCGCGCCGTAGTCAGCAGATACTGCCGTGCCGATAAGAGATCATAGCCTTTCAGAAATTTTCGCTTATACAGATCCGTTTCCAACGCTACCAGCGTTTCTGCCAGACCATTCGTGGACACATAGCGCAGGAATACCGCCATAAAACTATCTGACGGACTGGCTGATAACAACTGCCGCAAACGGGTGGCTTCATCCACGGGCTTGGCTTGCGCACATACAGTGGCGCTGATCAATAATGACAGGAATAGTAAGGCGGGGAACTTCATAAGCCACAAAGGAAATGAAGTTTGACGGTATGAAAAATTTTAGCCCTGCCGGTGCCGGAAATAATGCACCAACTCACGCAAGGCCAGCAACCCGATAAGGGTCAGCAGCACCGGAGCACTCAATAGGGCAAAACTAAAAGGCATATAGTGGCTTTATATATTAGACGAGAACTTCTTCGATTTGTTTGTACCCTAACGCAGGTTTAACATTTTCCCATAAAATACGGTAGATCGTTTCGGCTATCGGCATGGAATACCCAATGGCCTGATTGATCTGGAAAATACATTTGCTGGCATTATACCCTTCTGCTACCATGTTCATTTCCAACTGTGCCGCCTTTACCGAATATCCTTTCCCGATCATATTGCCGAAAGTCCGGTTACGGCTGAACAAACTATAACAGGTTACCAGCAAATCGCCCAGATACACCGAAGCCGCATAGTTCGGCGCTTTATTGTGCATCACCGGATCCACATCGTGTTTGCCCACTTCCATATGCTTCACCCCCACCTTCTGCAGAAAACCGGCCATTTCATCGGCACTATTGGCGATGAGCACACTCAGGAAATTATCGCCATAATCCAGTCCATGCGCTATACCGGCCCCGAGGGCATAGATATTCTTCAGTACGGCGGCATACTGCACTCCGTACACGTCGGGGTTGATCACGGTATTGAGATACCCTGTCTTAAAATATGACGCCACCTGCGTGGCCGTTGTTACATCGGTACCGGAAAAAGTGAGATAGGAGAGCTTCTCCGCCGCTACTTCTTCGGCATGACAGGGCCCCATCACGGTGAAATAATCACTCAGCGGTAATTGAAAGCGCTCTTCCAGAAACTGATTGAGCAGTTTATTGTCCTGGGGCAGAATGCCCTTCACCGCCGAAATCACTTTCTTACCGGCAAAGGCATCGGCCGGCAATTGTGATAAGGCATCAATAACATAGGCCGAGGGGACAGCGATGAGTAACAAGTCGCTGTTCGCGACTACGGTAGATACATCTGTGGAAAGATGCAGCAGACTGGTATCGAAATACACCGTGCTGAGGTATTGGGGATTGTGGTGGCGTTTTTGCAGGTGTTGCACAATGGATTCATTCCGCACCCACCAGTTGATGGGGTTCTTATTGTCAGTAGCCAGCTTCGCCAGTGCGGTGGCCCAGGAGCCCGAGCCGATGATTCCCAATTTCATGTGCACAAATTTAAAAGCAAAGATAAGGGGTGCGGGGCTTAACCG
>CAZKSY010000078.1:2367-11995 GCA_964555605.1 uncultured Chitinophagaceae bacterium
GCGGTTAAGCCCCGGTTAAGCCAAAAAAAACCGGCACTCTGCAGCACCGGTTCTTATAACTTAAAACTTATTTCTTAACACTTATTACTCTCCCTTACTTCTTCTTCTGCTCATACAATTGATCCTTCGCCACTTTCTTCACCAGCATTCCATCCTTCAATACCTTACTCACCACATTATACGGCGCATTCACTACTTCATCTCCCGCTTTCAATCCTTCTGTGATCTCGATATAGTTGATATCCTGCACCCCTGTCTTCACTTTTACCCGCTTCACTTTACCATCGGCCTGCAACACGAACACCACTTCATCCATATCGGCAGACAAACTATTCGCCGCCTGCTCCTGCACCCCTTCTTCCTGCTTGTCATCTTTCTTATTCACCAGCTCATCCGTGCCCTTCTCCCGTGTGGTTACCGCATTGATCGGTACCGCCAGCGCATTGGCCTTTGTTTTGGTTTGAATATCCGCACTGGCATTCATACCCGGACGGAAAGGAAAACTCTTTGGACGACTGGGATCGATCAGGTCCTGATAGGACTCACGCAACAAACGGATATGCACTTTAAAGTTCGTTACATCATTGGAGCTGATGGCCGCTGCTGCACCGGAAGTGGTAGAGCTCGCCGCGATCTTGGTAACAATGCCTTTGAACTTACGGTTATTATACGCATCCACTTCCACCAAAGCAGAATCGCCCAGCTTTACTTTCGGAATATCATTCTCGCCCACATCCACACGTACTTCCATGATGCTCATATCAGCAATACGCATCATTTCTGTACCGGCCATCATCGAGTTACCTACCACACGCTCACCCTTCTTCACATTCAACAGGGATACTACACCATTCATGGGTGCCAGTACGGAAGTACGACTCAAATCCTTGTTTGCCCGCTGTAAACTGGCAGCAGCACTCTGCACACTGGCTTGTCCGCCACGGATGCCCTGCAATGCAGCATTATAATTGGATTTAGCAGCTTGCAATGCATTTTCTGCCTGCTCGAATTCAGCCTTGGAGATCACTTTATCATTCAACAATTGCTTCTGACGGTCATACGCTTTCTGCGCCAGATCCATTGCAGATTTCAAACTCTCGAGCTGGGCCTTGGTGTTTTCCACCGAAGCCTGCTGCTGGTTTACAATGGCTGCCGCCTGATCACGCTGAGTAGTGTAGATATCTGCATAGATCTTTGCGAGCACAGTCCCTTTACGAACGCTATCACCTTCTTCCACACCCAGATCAATGATTTCACCAGAGATGTCCGGACTCACTTTCACTTCAAACTCCGGATAGATCTTACCGGTAGCATTTACAGTTTCGATGATCGTACGGTTAGCCGTTTTTTCGGTAGTCACCTTGGTTCCTTCATCTTTACCGATCACGCCGGCTTTTTTTAATCCGATCAATGCTACGATCAGCACTACCAGTATACCGATTATCCAGAATAATTTCTTTCTCATTGTACTGTTATTAGAAACGTTTAAAAGTTTGTTTTTCGTTGCGGCTATTATAATTTGATGCCCTGTCCTTTATAGAATTCGAGCAGTTTCAAACGGAATACATAGTCTACCTGTGCCAACGCTCTTTCGGTTTTGGCACGGGTGAGGTTATTTTGATTGGTCAGGAAGTCAATGGTAGAAAGCAATCCCAGTTCATACCGCTTCTGCGCAAAACTGTAGGCCTTCTCGGCTGTTTCCACACTCTTCTTACTGGCATTGTATTTCTGTATAGAAGTCATGGCATCAGTATACGCTTTATAAATATCCTGTTTCAATGTACGCTCGCCCTGCTCCTTGGTCAGTTGCAAACTTTGTACGGTCAGTTTATTACGCTGATACCCCAGTTTGGCATTACCGCCATTGAAAATGGGAACACTCAAACTGATACCTATATTCTGACGAAAGTTATCACCGATCTGTGTGCCGAACTTATTACGATAGGTAGTGATCACTGTGTTGAACTCAGGCGTAAGAACATTATAATCAATACCTGACACTGTTACCTTGGCGCCGGAATTACGATACGTGCCGGTAGGCGTACTCGTTACACTCGGAATTTTATTGTTGGCATAGTTACTGGCCATACCGCCAAACAGCGAAAGGGTCGGAAACATGGCCGACCGACTGGCTTCCAGAAATTTACTGGCCGATTTAATGCGGAGGTCGTTGATCTTCTGCTGGGGCAGATTGGCTATCGCCAATGCATAAACGGATTCGGGCTGCAATTCACCCAGACTTTCCACCGGGATCCGATCGATCGGAGGCATTTCAATGGCGAATGCAGCAGAAGCATCCAGGTTCAACACCGCTTTCATATTAAGCAGGTTCTGCAGCACCGTTGCTTCAGATGTTATGAGATTTGAACTATCACGGGCCAGTTGCGCTTCCAGCTCGGCCAGATTCAACTCCGGCAACGCCCCCGCTTCCACCCGCTTGCGGGTATTGTCGAGATTCTGCAGGGTTTGCTGCACGGCCACTTTGGAAATATTCACCTGCTCCTGCGATACCAGCACCAGCAAATAGGCCGTGGCCACATTGAGGGCGATATCGTTCTTCAGTTTTTCCACGCTGGCACGGGAGGCCTCGGCTTCATACTGATTGGCCGCAATCGTGTTTTTGATATTGAACCAGTTAAAGAGCGTCATACCGGTATTCAGACTGAAACCGGAAAAGAACAACTGCTGTTGAGTAAACTGGTTGGTGGTGGGGTCGATCGAACGACCGGAGTTTATACCTCCGTTGGTAGAGAAACTCACCGAAGGATACTGGCTGAGCTGACTCTGCCTTAAGGTGAGTGCTGCTCTGCGGGCATCAATATCGGCCTGTTTCACCGAAATATTATTGGCGAGTGCGTAATCTACACAACGACGAAGGTCCCATTTTTCCTGTGCATTGGCTATACACGTCAGGAGGACTAAAAGGGCGAGTCCAGATAAGCGTTTCATGCTACAAAAGTAGTTCTCTGGAGGGGTGAAAAAGGTGAATTATGATAAACGGTCATAAAACTGTCAGGAGCTGGGGAGTGGGGAATGAGAAATAAGGAATAAGAAATAAGAAAGTGGGGCGATTGATTGGGGAGGATCGCCTTTAACAACGAACCCCGAAGGGTTTCGCTACCTCCGCGCTACCTCCGCGCCTCTGCGCCTGCGCCGTAGCTTCAGCGCAGGGGCAGCGGTTAAGAAAAACTACAAAAGTAGAGGGTGTTGAGTGTGAGTGTGAAGGGTCTCAAACCCCATAACTCATACCCATACTCCCAAACCCCCTCTTCAGATCCTCCACCAAATACTCCGGCTCCTCCAACCCCACATACAACCGCACCATCCGGTGCTCCCGGTTGGCAGGGTCAAACTGATCCGGGTATAACGAGGCGCATTTTGGAATGGCCAGGCTCTCATGCCCACCCCAGCTAACCGCCATCAATATATGTTGCAAACTTTCACAGAATTGAACGATTTCTGCCCGTTTTTGGGCTTTCAGCACCACCGTAATGAGTCCACAAGCCCCTTTCATCTGCTTTTTAGCCAGCTCATACTGCGGAAAAGAGGGGTCCAGTGGGAAAATACATTCTTCCACCCTTTCCTCTTTTTTCAGAAAATCCAGCACCACCTGCGTGCTCCGGGTGATCCGTTCGATACGCGCCGGGAGGGTCCGCAGTCCCCGTATCATCAACCAGGCATTGAAGGGCTGTACCCCGCTGCCGATATTCAGGTATTCACTATCGAAAATCTTCTTCATCATGGCCTTGGTGCCACTCAGCACCCCACCAAGCGTATCACTATGTCCGCTGATATATTTCGTAGCCGTTTGCATGGCCAGATCGATCCCTAATGCAATGGGTTTTTGATAAAGCGGGGTGCAATAGCTGTTGTCGATCAGAGTGACAATATTCTTTGAACGGGCAAACGCTCCCACCGCTTCAAGGTCCTGAAGCTGGAATTCCCAGCTATTGGGCGACTCCAGATAATAGAAGCTGGTGTTGTCCCGGGTAGCTTCTTTCCAGTTTTCGATCCGGGTGCCATCTATATACGTTGTTTGCACCCCAAAGCGGGGGAGTATCACATCGAACATCCGCTGCGCCCAGGTATAGGGTTTGTTCACCGACACGATATGATCACCGCTTTTTACATTGGCCAGTACGGCAGCGAAAATAGCGGCCGCGCCATTATTAAACACCAGAGCATCTTCGGCTCCATCGAGTGCCGCCAGTTTCTTACGAAGGATGTCGACCGTAGGATTCAGCCCCCGGCTGTATAAATAACCACTCATTTCATCTTCAAAAGCGGTGCGCAGGTCATCTACTTTGGAAAAAGCAAAATTGCTCGACTGTATGATCGGCGGCGCAATGGCATTGAAGTACTGCGAACGTTCTTCGCCCAATTCGTTCAGAATAAAAGAGAGGTCGTGTAAATGATCCATAAAAATGCGTTTAGTTTTCGGGTGATTCCGGCTCCAGCAATGGGTCTCCGCTTTGTGTGCTGCCCTTCTTACCTACAAATAAGAAATAAATAAGAATGAACGCTACCAAAACGCCCACGCCTATCAGTGCCGCATAACCGTTGGTTTTATAATTAGCCGCGATAGAAATGGCTACAAAAGTATAAGCAGCCATAAATACGAGTGGAAACAGCGGGAATAATTTCATCTTATATATTCCGGTATTATCCAGATGTCTGGTTTTTTTCCGGAACCAGAAAATCGTGGCACTACTCAATATCATACCAAAGCAATCGAGGAAGATGGTGAAGTTGAGGATCTTCTCAAATTCCTGACTGAAGAATAATATCACCAGACAAATAGCCGCAAAAATAGTGAGCGAGAACGTCAGCACTTCGGTCTTCTCCTGTTTTTTGGCGAAGATGCCGGGCAGCGAACCATCTTTTCCCATCGCATACATTACGCGGGGGTTGCTCAGTAACAAGGCATTCACATACGCCAGCACCCCGAGGAAGAGCAGGGCCGAAAAAATATCTGCACCCGTTTTCCCAAACACTTTTTCCATCACCACATAAGCGATCTCTTTTTCATTCTTCATCGCCTCAAATCCCACGATATTATAATAACTGAGATTGGCGAGCAGGTATAAACCAATGATGATAAGGATGCCGATAAAAATGCCGCGCGGAATGGTTCTGGCCGGCTTGTTCACTTCACTGCCGAAATTGATGGTTTGCTGATAACCGCCATAGGTGAATGAAACCGCGATCAAACTGATCCCTAAACTTTCGATCCAGGTGCCCGTAGTTACAGGCTCAGTAACGACAGCCGTTGTTTGTGTAGCATAGGCATCGGGGAAGAAGAGGGCCGCGATCAATACTAATATCATTCCGATCTTGATCACCATTAAAATATTCTGCGCCCTCGAACTCATTTTCAATCCGCGCAAATTGATCAGATAAAAGATCAGGATGGCCAAACAACTGATCAGTGCCTTATGGGTATCGTTCCAGTTCGTGCCCGGCAATAACTTGGTGATATAGCCACTGCCGATCAGGGCCACGCCACTTAAACTCGCGGCATTGCTCACCAGTATCACACAGTTGATGGCAAAGGCCACGCTGGGATGATAGGCTTTTGCAAAAACTTTATAATAGCCACCGGTTATGGGATAGCGACTTCCAATCTCGGCATAGGTCAATGCACCGCATAGCGCCACCACTCCGCCTACCAGCCAGGCCGTAAAATACACAGAGGGTTCAATAGCGTGCTTGGCACTGGTAGCGGCCGTACGGAATATTCCCATGCCGATAACCAGCCCCACTACGATCATCGTAAAATCGAACAGATTGAGTTTGGTGCTCTTCATGGTGGGAAGATAGGAATAAGTTTTAAGTGGTACGTTATAAGTGGTGGGCAAGACCCTTCTTATAACTTACCACTGATAACTTAAAACTTACTACTTACATTCGCAGCACAACTCCCTCTCATGAAAAAACTGATGCTCTTCGGCACTCTTTTCGTACGCTCGTTCTTCGCTTCCGCCCAATTGAGTCAACCCGATTCGGCGCAGCAATTGCAGCAGGTGGAAGTCCGTGCCTTTGAGCAAAACAGAAAACTGACAGAGATCCCTGCCGCCGTATCGCTCATCAATAAAGCCCAGTTCTCCCGCTTCTCCCCTGCTTCCATTCTCCCCGCATTGAACAGTCAGCCGGGCATCCGCATGGAAGAACGCTCCCCCGGCAGTTACCGGCTTAATATCCGCGGCTCCTCACTCCGCTCCCCTTTTGGTGTGCGAAATATTAAGATCTATTTTAATGAGATCCCCTACACCACTCCCGGTGGCGATAGTTATTTCAATCAGCTTGGCTTTTATAATTTTCAATCGGTCGAGATCATCAAAGGCCCCGGCAGTAGTTTATACGGTGCGGGTACCGGTGGGGTGTTGCTGATCCGCAGCGACGAATCCAATTTCAAACCAGGTCTGCAACTGGATGCCATGGCCGGTTCCTTTAAAAGCAGCAATATAAACCTGCAGGCCCGTGTGGGACAAACGAATCAGCAACACACGATCCAATATCAAACCCAGCACAGCGATGGCTACCGCGATCAAACCAAAATGGATCGCAGGGTTTTCAGTTGGTCGCTCCGCGCGAAGATGGGCGAGAAGGGTACGCTGAGTACGCATTTTTTATACAGTGATCTTTTTTATGAAACACCCGGCGGACTGAATAAAACCGAATTCCTGGCCAATCCCAAAGCCGCTCGCCCACGCGTAGGTGCCACCCCCGGCGCGGCCGAAGCCAAAGCAGCCCTTTCGCAAAAAACCTTCCTCGCCGGCATCAGCTACAGCTATACGTTCAATGAACAGTGGCGCCAAACCAGTACGGTGTACGGAGCGTTTACCCAACTCCGTAATCCGGGGATATTTAATTACAGTCGTACTACCGAACCCCATACAGGTGGCAGAACGGTTTGGCAGTTCAAACAAAAAGCATTCACAGCGCATCTGGGCGCCGAATTCCAACAGGGCTTCACCAATGCCAAAGCGTATAAAAATGTGGGTGGTCAGCCCGATAGCCTGCGCAGCGATGATGATGTCAGCAACCGCATCGGCACCCTGTTTGCACAGGGTGTATTATCACTGGGCAAGGGCTGGCTGTTATCTGGCGGAGCCAGTATCACGCAATTAAAGATTTCGGTTACACGTTTGAGTGCATTACCGGTTACTACGAAAGAGCGTCGTTACAGTAATGAGATCGCCCCAAGACTGGCACTACTCAAAAAGATTCGCGAGGAAGTATCGGTATATGCCAGCATATCGAAAGGTTTCTCACCACCCACCAATTCCGAAGTACTGCCCAGCAGTGGCATCATCAGCACCGATCTGGAAGCGGAAAAGGGGATCAGCTATGAAATCGGATCCCGAGGCAACCTGCATAACGGAAAATTTTATTACGATATCAACCTGTTTTCTTACCAGCTAAAAAATGCGATCGTGGTACGTCGCGACAATGTAGGAAGAGATTATTTCGTGAATGCCGGTTCAACCAAACAAAAGGGGATAGAAACACAGGCGGGCTATATACTTCCTTCCTCCAGCCATAAAATCTTTGGCTTCTCACGAGTATGGGCCAGCCATACTTTCTACGATTTCACCTATAACGAATTCATCAAAGGCAGCACCGATTTTTCCGGTAAAAAATTACCGAGTGTCCCGAAGCACACCCTGGTAGCCGGACTCGACCTTTCGCTGCGCATGGGATTGTACAGTAATATCACCTATAGTTATAACGATCCCATTCCGCTCAACGACGCTAATACAGATCTGTCGAATGCTGTTCATCTGATCTCTGCACGGGTGGGATGGAAAAAAGAATGGCAGCAACGGATCAAACTCGATCTGTTTGTGGTGGGTGAGAATTTAAGTGATACACACTACAGTCTTGGCTTCGATCTCAATGCCAATGGCGGAAGATATTATAATACCGCTGCCGGAAGGGCTTTCTTTGGCGGCATCAGCCTCGCTTATCTCTTAGGAAAGAAATAAATGAAAAAGCCCGGCCGTTGCAAGCACAACAACCGGGCAGGATCCAAACGTAAGACATAGTATAAGGCTCAATTATTCGGTGCACCCGCATCTACCCAGCAAAGGATCGCATTTTTCTGCGCTGTGGATAGCGAAGACCCCTGTGGCATGGTACCATTGGCCACAGCCGCACGGATAGCGGTGCGGGCATTATAGATCTGTGTATAATTCATGAGAGCACCCGGACCATTCGCACTTCCTGTTGCATGACAACCGGAATTTGTGGCACAAGAGGCGCTCACCACCGGTGCCACATCAGTCGCAAAACTTTTGGCTGTAGAACAGTCGGGCGTGGTAGGTGTGGTTGTTGAATTGCTGCTGCTTTTTGAGCAGGCATTGAATAGTACGGCGAAACAAATAGCCGTTGCCGGAAGAAGGAGTCTGTACTTCATAGTTTTTTTCTGAATTATTTATAAGAGTCGTTGGCAAAAAATTTCACCGCATTGGCTCGGTGCATTTCCTATGGCTTTACGGGACAATTGATGCCACGGTTGCGTCCGGGTCGGTAAACAATTCCGATACTGGTACTATGATAACTGTCTTTATATCGCGGACTCGCCACCTGACTGAATCCATCCAGATAATCGGTGAACGTAAACCGGTAATTGGATTCGAGTGATATCGACCAGCTTTCGTTCAATGCGTACTGCATCCCTACCCCGAGTGGTATCACCGGAATGAATCGGGGTGTGGAACGGGCTACATCGGCCGACAGGCCATCGATCACCGTGGATTCACTTCCGAAATAAGCCGCATTAAAACGACTGTAATCGCGATTGATATTAAGATAGGTCAGTCCCACCCCGGCCGTTACATAAGGCGTGATGCGCGGTGTATAACGGGATTCAAAATTGGTTTGCAAAATATTCCAGACACCCGACAGGGCCAGTTCGGCCACCGGACTGGTGAAGGCCAGATTCCGTTCCTGCCGGTATGGTGGATGTTTATACACAGCATCATCGCCTTTCAAGCGGGCATAAGTGAATTGCAACCGGGCAGCAAAGGCATTGGTCAGACTGCGACTCACATTCAGATGCAGTCCCGGCCGCAGGGTTTCCCAGGAACCGGTACGATGCGGTGTAAGATCGCCCTGATACACATAGGCACCGATACCGGCACCGAATTGATAGGGAGAAGATAACTGCGCATTCGTCAATAAAGAACAAAATAAAAATCCTACGGATAAAAAGATCCCCATTCGCTGTTGGTAAAACATTACGTACTCGTTTAGTTGGTTAGAAAAAAAGCAGCCGCATGGAACGTTTTCATAGGATGCGGATCAGCGTGCTTCTTGGTGGGGAATTAGTGGGTTCCAAATGTGGAAGGACCTGGATCTAAAAACGGGGAATCATGCTGCGGGGCAGCACCACTTTCATGTTAGTGTGTTCAGGGAATAAAAATGTAACCGGGATGTTTTAGAAATAATCCGATAGCAGAAATTTGAGTTTTCGACAACATATTAAAGGCAAAGTTTATTCCGAAATGCTGTTTGAGACGTGTTGTAACATTTCTTTAAGATTTTTTTGGTGCTTAACCGGTGCTTAACCGCAAAGGCGCAAGGGCGCGAGGAGATAACTCTGCGCTACCTCTGCGTTCTCTGC
>CAZKSY010000079.1:0-10962 GCA_964555605.1 uncultured Chitinophagaceae bacterium
TCTCATCTCTCACCTCTCATCTCTCACCTCTCATCTCTCACCTCTCATCTCTCACTTCTCACCTCTCACCTCTCATCTCCCCCCCTCAAAAACCTATTATACAACTCCTCATACAACGGCACCACATTTTCAATATCGAATTTCAAGGCATGGGCTGCGGCATTTGTTTTGAAGGTGGCCAGTTTGGACTCATCAGATAATAATTCGATCGCTTTTTTACTCATTGTGGCAACATCTCCTACGTTTCCGAGATATCCGGTTACGCCTTCTACATTGATTTCCGGCAAACCACCGGCATTGGTGGAAATTACCGGCACACCCGCTGCCATGGCTTCCAGCGCGGCCAATCCAAAACTTTCATAATCGGAGGTAAGCAGGAATAGGTCGGAGATCGCTAATATATCTTCCATTTGTTCCTGACGCCCCACGAAACGGATATCATCGCAAAGGTTCAGATCGCGACAAAGACTTTCAGCCATGGCGCGTTCGGGACCATCGCCCACCAGCAATAATTTACTCGGTACTTTTTTGATCACTTCGGCAAAAATGTGGATCACATCGCCTACGCGTTTCAGCTTGCGGAAATTGGACGCGTGCATGAGGATCTTTTCTCCATTGGGGGCTATCACGCGACGGAACGCATCGATGGGTTTTTTGCGGAATCTGTTTACGTCCACAAAGTTTTGTATTACATCAATCTCTTTTTCAATCTTAAAGTTCTTAAAGGTTTCATCGCGCAGGTTATTGGATACGGCTGTGATGGCATCACTTTCATTGATCGAAAAAGTAACAACGGGCAGGAAGGTTTTATCCTTTCCAACAAGTGTTATATCGGTTCCGTGCAGGGTGGTGATGACCGGTATTTTCTTTCCTTGTTTCTCCAGGATCTTCTTCGCCAGATAGGCAGCAGAAGCATGAGGAACGGCATAATGCACGTGCAGCAGATCGAGGTTATTATTCACGATCACATCCACCATGGTGCTCGACAAAGCCGTTTCATACGGTGGGTAATCAAATAGCGGATAGGTGGGAACCACCACCTCGTGATAAAATATATTGGCATTGAATTCGCTCAATCGAACGGGTTGCTGGTACGTAATAAAATGCACCTGATGTCCCTTATCGGCTAAGGCTTTCCCCAGTTCTGTAGCCAAAACGCCACTTCCACCGAAAGTGGGATAACAAACAATGCCAATCCGCATACTGAAAAAATTAAGGGGGTGAAGTTAACTGATTTTTTTAAAGTGGCTTGCCGTTCCTGTATTACCTATTGGTCAAATCCATAACTTTAGTCAAAATTAACATCGATGCAACGAAAATTGTTCTATCTGTTCCTGTTCTTTGTTACGTTGGGTGCGCAAGCACAGAACCAGGATTCCCTGCTGATCCGTCGCCTGGCAGATGATATTCTGGAAAGCGGAAAAGCCTATGAAAACCTGCGTATTCTTTGTAAAACTGTTGGTCCGCGTTTGGCGGGCTCCACCGGTATGCTGAAAGCTGAAGCCTGGGGCGTGAAAACGTTAAAAGAAGCTGGTGCCGATAAAGTTTGGTTGCAGGAATGTATGGTTCCCCGCTGGGAGCGTGGTGCCAAAGAACAGTGTTGGTATTTGGAGAATGGAAAAAAAATAACGTTGGATATCCTGGCACTTGGCAACTCACAGGGCTCCGGGGCAAAAGGGATCACTGCTCCGGTAATCCTGATCAACGACTTTGAGGAATTGGAAAGAAGAAAAGAGGAGATCAAAGGAAAGATCGTTTTTTATAATTATAAGTTCAACCAGAAGTTTGTAAAAACCTTTCAGTCTTATGGGGATGCAGCTAAGTATCGCGGACAAGGCCCCAGCCGTGCAGCGAAATATGGTGCCGTAGGTGTACTGGTACGGTCCATGAGCCATGCAGCCGATAATCATCCGCATACCGGCGGCATGAATTATGATACAGCCTATGCCAAAATACCGGCTGCGGCTGTGGGTTTACGTGATGCCGATAAGCTGGCGGCCACAATTAAATCCGGCAAATCGATTTCCCTGTTTCTGCATACTCAATCAAAGATGCTGGCTGATGTGCCCGGTCATAATGTGATCGGTGAAATAATCGGATCGGAGCATCCCGAGAAGATCATCACCATTGGGGGGCACCTGGATAGCTGGGATCCCGCTGAAGGCGCTCATGATGATGGAGCAGGTTGTGTGCATTCTATCGAAGTGCTCCGCGCTTTTAAAGCTATTGGCTATCGCCCCAAACATACCATCCGGATTGTATTGTTTGCCAATGAAGAGAACGGATTGCGTGGAGGTACAAAATATGCCGAGGAAGCGAAAGCCAAAGGAGAGCAACACCTTTTTGCCTTGGAAAGTGATGCCGGTGGCTTCACCCCACGTGGATTTGGTTTTACCGTAAGTACCGCTCAGTTGGCAAAAGTACAGCAATGGGGACCCTTACTGGCGCCCTATGGTGTGTTGGAGTTAACTGCTGGTGGCGGGGGGGCCGATATTGGTCCGCTGGGCCGTACCCTCGGCACACCCATGGCCGGATTGGTGCCCGATTCACAACGCTATTTCGACATCCACCATGCCCGTAGCGATGTGTTTGAAAATGTAAACAAACGCGAGCTGGAACTCGGTGCTGTAAATATGGCAGCGCTGATTTATTTGATTGATACCTACGGATTGTGATCCATCCAATTAAACGAAACCTCTTCAAATGAAAAAAATTCTGACCATCGCCGGCGTCATCTTAGCATTGGTTCTGGTGATCTTCTTTTATTTCCGGTATAGTTTTGTATTTGGTGAAGGCGCAAAAGCCGGTGAACTGAACTTCTTTGTAAAGAAGGGATACCTCTTTAAAACGTATGAGGGTCGATTGATCCAAACCGGATATAAATCCCAGGTGCCGGGAAGCATACAATCGAATGAATTTGAATTCTCCGTAGTCGATGAAAAAGTAGCAGCGATACTCATGTCGAACAGCGGTGCTACACTGGAATTGCACTACAAGGAATACTTAGGCGTATTGCCCTGGAGAGGCATGAGTAAATACGTGGTGGATAGTGTGATCAATATTGAAGGGGTAAGGCCACAGGATAAGGGACTGAAATAACCGTCTTAGTATAATGTAAATATTACCGGCTGCTTATGCAGATCCGGTAATTTTTTTTTCCATTCGGAAACAGGAGCCGTCCGGATAAACTCGTTCGGTCCGGTGATATTGGCGGCGATACCCAGCATGGTTTGTGGCTGACAGGTTTCCATCAATGTTTCCAGCATCTGGTTATTGCGGTAGGGGGTTTCCATGAAGATCTGTGTACATTCTTTTCGTTGCGCTTCCTGTTCCATTTCACGGATCGCTTTGGCACGTTGCACCCGGTCGATGGGCAAATAGCCTAAAAACCGGAACTGCTGCCCGCTCATACCACTTGCCATTAAAGCCAGCAGAATGGAACTGGGCCCCACCAGGGGAACCACACGGGCGTTTTCTTTATGGGCCAATTGAACCAATACCTGTCCGGGATCTGCTACGCCGGGGCAGCCGGCTTCACTTATGATGCCGATCGTTTTTCCGGCACGGATCGCTTTTTGAAAACTACTGATCAGTCCCGGATCATTCACATTGTCTTTGTTGGCGATTTCCCAAACATAGTTATCAATCACCATTTCTTTCCAGATCGATTTCAGGAAGCGGCGGGCAGTTCTTGCTTCTTCCACAAAAAATACCTCACACTGTTTAACAGCTTGCAATATGGCTGGCGATAAGGTATCGGTTGCAGCCTCATGAAGAAAAGAGGGGATCAGATAAATGGTAGACAATGGAATGAATTATTTCAAAAAATTAAAATTTGATCAAATGCCTCCTTCTTCCTGATGGTACAAACTAATGGTGGCCGCCACTACGGCATAGGAGGGGGCCAATACCCAGCCGATAAAAGGCAGCAGGTGCATCAGGTAAAAGACCATGCCGTTGCCAATGGCCAGTCCTTTATGTTTACCGATATATTCAATCGATTTGGAAGCGGAAAGTTTGTGCCGTTCGCAGGAATAGTCAAGCATCGAAAAACCATAGTAATAACATTCTACAAACAGGGTGATCATGGGCGTTATCCAACCGGCAACCGGAACGAACGATAACAAAAGCAGGGAAACCACATAAACAGTTTGCCAGAGTGTATTCCGCACAGCGAGACGAATGCCGCGGATCATATCTTTCCCTAATTGCGCCCAACTGAATTGAAACTCCTTACCATCAATAATGGATTCTGTTTTTTCACTCAGGTAAGCAAATAGGGGAGAGCCAATGATGAGAAAGAGGTATTTGAAAAGGGAGAAGTAAAGAAGCATCAACAGCAACCAGAGTATGATACCGGCAAATGTAAACAGAAACCCCAGCCAACTGCTTTTCATGCTGTCGGCCCAGTGTTGTAATCCGGTTTGTACCATCAGATAGTCGATTACTGCTGTGGCACTTTTTCCAAAGAAATAGATGCTGAAACAAAAAAGGACCATGTACAGGATACCCGGAATAAGGATCCATTTCCACAATCGATGTTTGATAATGAAATGATGTGCCCTGAAATAAGACTGAATGGCTATTACGATTTCTTTCAGCAATCCAACCGGTTTTTGCGTTAATGTGTTACGTGAAGCGGAATACAGGAAGAGGTTCTGTTTTCAAACTTAATAAATATTCCCCGTGTGGCAAGAGGAGCCGCATTTATACTGCGAAATAATCCTTATGTTAGTACCCCAAAGGCTTTACTAAAACCAACTGTGTGATTAAAGTTTCCAAAACGCTCCGCGATAAAGTAGCCATTTTATTGGGTGCCGCTGTCTTCTTTTTGTTGCTCATCGGAAATCCAATGGGTGTAGAGGCTAAAGCAGCTAAAGTGCTGGCGGTGGCCGCGCTCATGATCATTTGGTGGATCACGGAAGCACTGCCCATGCCGGCTGTAGCACTGGTGCCGCTGGTATTATTCCCTTTGATGGGTATAGCTCCCATCAAAGAAGTGGCAGCAGGTTATGGTGACTCGATCATATTCTTGTTTATGGGTGGATTTATGCTGGGGCTGGCTATAGAAAAATGGAACCTGCATAAACGTATTGCGCTTTCCATCGTGAATTTTACGGGCACCAGTGGCGACAGGATCATTCTGGGTTTCATTCTGGCTACCGGATTCATCAGTATGTGGTTGAGTAATACAGCCACCACCATGATGATGTTCCCTATTGCAGCGTCGGTGATTGCCGTAGTAAAAGAGAATCATAAAGGGAATGCGCATTTAGGCAATTTCGCCGCAGCAATGATGCTCGCCATTGCCTACGCCTCCAACTTTGGAGGTATTGGTACCATTATCGGTACGCCACCCAATGTAGCTTTTGTTGGTTTTATAAATGAAAAATACGGTTATTCGGTTCAGTTTGTTGATTGGGTGATCATCTGTATGCCCGTTGCAATACTGCTGCTGATTATGTTATATCTGGTAATGACCAAATGGCTTTTCCGGAATCATCTGGGCTCTGATCCTGCAACGAGAGATCTGATCAAACATGAATTAAAACAACTGGGAAGGATCAGTGGTACAGAGAAACGCGTGCTGATCATTTTTTCTGCAACGGCATTACTCTGGATCACCAAAGATCTGATCAATATGGCGCTGGCCAATGCGAGTATAAAATCATATATCGGGGTGGTAAAACTGGATGATACCATGATTGCCATGATGGGCGCCCTGGCACTGTTTATTTGTCCGGCCAGCGACCGGAATAAAGAGGGCAGCCGTTTTATTCTCGACTGGAGCGATACCAGCAAAATGGCCTGGGGTATCCTCATGTTATTTGGTGGCGGTATTGCCCTGGCTTCGGCTTTGGAAAAGGCCGGACTCATTCAAATGCTGGGTAACTGGATCGCGGGCAATTCGGCCGGAGGCGGCATCCTGCTCATATTCCTGGTTACGTTTATTTCCTTATTTGTAAGTGAGGTGATGAGCAATATTGCACAGGTCATCGTTTTCTCTCCGGTGATCGCAGGCATTGCCGACGCCATGCATATCAACCCTGTTTTACTGGGCATTCCCATGACACTGGGCGCCAGTTGTGCCAGTATGATGCCCATGGGAACGCCACCCAATGCCATCGTATTCGCCAGCGGGCATATAAAACTGTCACAAATGGTGAAAACCGGCTTCATTATGAATCTGTTAGCTGTCATTTTGATCACACTTTTCAGTTATTTCCTGGTTCCCCTATTGATTCCAAAGCTGTTATAAAATAGTTGAGCGAAATCAATATCAAAGAAGTTTGCGTGAAAATTCACCACTTACAATGAAAATCAATTTATTACGCATATTTATGTATTGTAACATAAGCATTTGGATTACCATTCAAACGACTTAAGGACCAATTCATGTAGAATACCCAAAATTTAGCAGCATTTTTGTAAGATATTATGTCCTTTAAGTCTAAGCGACCGCAATCTATTTTTTAACCAAATCTGCAATGCATGAAAAACATGTACAGACTATGCCTGGCTTTACTGCTTATGATTTCGCAGGCGGCATGGTCCCAAACGAAAGAGGTGACCGGAAAGGTTACAGATTCAAAAGATGGATCACCATTGGCTGGTGTAACCATTAAACAGAAAGGAGGAACAGCAAATACTGTTTCTCAGGCCGATGGTAGTTTCAAGATTGGTGTTTCCGCCTCTGCAACTACGCTTATTTTTTCCTATGTAGGGTATACAGATCAGGAAGTTGCTTTAACAGGCAGCATGCTGAGCGTATCACTTGTTACCTCCAATAAGGCACTCTCTGAAGTTGTAGTTGTTGGTTATGGTACACGTATCAAACGTGAGGTAACCAGCTCTATCGCACGTGTTACATCTAAAGATTTCCAGAACCTTCCTTTGCCTTCATTTGAGTCGGCATTGCAGGGACGTGCGGCCGGTGTATTCATCAACCAGGGTAGCGGTAAGCTGGGCCAGGGTTTGAATATCCGTGTACGTGGTATCTCCTCTATATCTGCCAATCAGCAACCCTTCGTGGTGATCGATGGAGTTCCCATCGTTTCGCAGTCACTGGGTAGCTCTACAGAAAACGATAACCCATTGGCCACCTTAAACCCCGATGATATTGAGTCTATCGAGGTATTGAAAGATGCGGCTTCTGCTGCTATCTATGGTGCACGTGCCTCAAACGGTGTGTTACTGATCACCACCAAATCCGGTAAAGTGGGCAGAACCCGTGTGAATGTGGGTTATTTCACTGGTTGGAGCACGCCTACCAAAAAGCAGCAATTCCTGAATTCAACCCAGTACAAAGAATTGTTCGGTGCTGCTGCGGTTAATGAAGGATGGGATCCTGCGGAAGAATTTGAATTTGAAACAGGAACGACCGATTGGAACAGCACCAACAATACCGATTGGACAGGTGCCGGTTTTCAAAAAGGTAAGATCCAGCAGTATACCGTTTCATTGACTGGTGGTGATGCCAAAACCAAATTCCTGGTGAGTGGTTCATGGAACGACCAAACCGGTATCATTTTAGGTAACCGTTTGGATCGTGGTAACGGTCGTATCAATCTGGATCATATGCTGAATTCACGTATCAAATTCGGCGTGAACCTGAGCATGACCAAGAGCCGTAACTACCGTGTACCAAGCGATAACGCGTTCACCAATCCTATTCAGTTGAACGCCCTTCCTCCGCTGCATCCGATGTTTGATGCCAACGGAAAATATAATAAGGCTACTCTTTATTATAATAACCTGATCGATCAGAATTCTTCCAGCAATGTGGCCACTACCTTCCGCTCTATCAATAGTGCGTATGGTGAGTTGATCATCACCCCTGATCTCACTTTCAGAAGTCAGGTAGGTCTGGATTTCAACAACCTGCAGGAAGAACAGTTCCTCGGTAAGGAAACCCTGGATGGTGCTCCGAACGGTTATTCTTATAACAACCAGGTTACCGCCACAATCGTTACCACTACCAATACCCTGAGCTATCGTAAAGCAATAAGCGATAACAGCAATCTGGATGTGTTGGGTGGTATTGAGTATCAGGTAGGTAAAACCTCCGGCGCGTCTGTTGCCGGTATCGGTTTCCCGAACGATAAATTTACCAAGATCGCCAGTGCTGCGATCATCCAGTCCGGTTCTTCTGTAGAAAGCCGTTTTGCGTTCCTGTCTTATTTTGCCAAAGCGAACTATAAGTTCAAGGATCGTTATTTACTGGGTGCTTCCTTCCGTGTGGATGGTTCCAGCCGTTTCGGTAAAGACAACCGCTTTGGTTCCTTCCCGGCCCTTTCTGCCGGTTGGATCATGAGTGAAGAGAACTTCCTGAAGAATTCAAAAGTGTTGAGCTTCCTGAAACTTCGTGGTAGTGTGGGTCGTACCGGTAACGCAGAGATTGGAAACTTCAGTTCTTTGTCACTTTATTCTGCCAGCGCTTATGCTGATATCGCCGGTATCATTGCCAGCCAGATCGGTACACCTGATCTACGTTGGGAAAAAACCACACAGTTTGATGTTGGTTTTGATTTCGGTTTCTTCAATAATCGTTTGAGTGGTGAAGTAGACTATTTCTCCAAGAAAACAAAAGACCTGTTGCTGAATGTGCCTTTACCTTCTGCCAACGGTTTCACCAATATCACGAAGAACGTAGGTGATATGGAAAATAAAGGATGGGAATTGGTTTTGAATGGCAGCATTCTTACCGGCGCCTTTAAGTGGAATGCTTCTGTGAACATTTCCACATATGAGAACAAAGTAACCAAACTGGTTATTCCTGTTCCTCCCGGCACCCGTACTTTAGGCCGCCTGGCGGTTGGTCAGCCTTTTGGACAGTTCTACGGTAAAATGTATGCGGGTGTTGATCCAGATAATGGTGACGCCCTGTACTATGCAGCCGATAAAACTAAAACCAACAGCTATTCCGGTGCAGTGGATACCATCCTCGGTAACCCCAATCCTGATTTCTACGGTGGTTTCAACAACCGGTTCTCTTATAAAGGATTCGACCTCGATGTACAATGTCAGTTTGTAAAAGGTGGATCGATCTATAACATGGCTGGTTTCTTCCAGTCTGTAAACGGTGACTATTTCGACAACCAAACAGTAGATCAAATGAACTACTGGAAAAATCCTGGCGACATTACCGATATTCCGCAGCCACGTTTGTATGCAGGTAACGGTGCCGGTAAATCTTCCCGTTGGGTACAGGATGGTTCTTATTTCCGTGTGAAGTCTGTAAACTTTGGTTACAACATCCCACGCAAAACACTGAGCCGTTTCAAGATCGACAATGCCCGTGTTTATGTAGCGGCAAACAATCTGGTTACATTAACCAAGTATAAAGGATATGATCCTGAAGTGAACTCCGGTTTCGTGGGTACACTGAACCTCGGTCACGACTTCTATACGCCTCCGCAAGCGAAAACTATCAGCGTAGGTATCAATCTCGGTTTGTAATCGTTTATATAAAAACATTTGAATATGAAACTCAAAATATTTTCAAGACTTTTTATAAGCGCCGCTTTACTCACTGGATTGATGACAGCTTGTAACAAGAAGCTGGATATTCAACCCAGACAAAGTGTAGACGCTACTGTTGCCATTCAAACTGCACAGGACGTTGAGTCTGCTGTAGTAGGTGCTTACTCTGTAATGGGAGGAGGTGCTTTATATGGAACCAATCTTTTAATGGTGCCTGAAACACAGGCCTCTTATTTTCCTGCCGGTGAGCAGTATTGCTCCTGGAGAGGAACGTTTACCGGTCATCAGCAGATCGGTCGTAAAACAATGAACCGTGATAACGGAGAAGCGGCTCGTATGTGGACCTCCGGTTATCTCGCCATCAATACGGCCAATATCGTACTGGCCAATCTCGGTGTGGTAACTGATACCGATCTGAAAGATCAGTATGAAGGGGAAGCATTGTTCGTGCGTGGTATCATGCACTTTGAATTGGTGCGTTATTTTGGTTTGCCCTGGGGTGCTACGGCTAACAACGATCAGTTAGGTATCGTAATCAAAACAACCCCTGCCACTACAGAAGCGCAGGCTGCTGAAAAGCTGGGTCGCAGCACCGTTTCACAGGTATATGCACAGGTAATTGCCGACCTTACTGCGGCAGCGAACAAATTACCTGAAGATAATGGTACCCGTGCGGATAGATATACAGCCCTGGCTTTCCTGGCCCGTGTATATCTTCAGCAAGGTGATTTCGCCAAAGCACGTGATGCTGCGAATGCCGTGATCGAAAGCGGTAAATATGCTATGAACGCAGCCGTTCGTGCCGTGTTTGATAACAAGAATACCGACGAGTCGATCTGGGAAATTCAGCAGAACGATCAGAACAATGCCGGTACCTCTAACGACGGTATGGCTACATTCTTCTCCAGTCTGGTTGGTATTGGACGTGGTGACGTTCGTATCGCCCCTTCCTTTGTGGCCAGCTATCCAGCAGGAGACCTGCGTAAATCGCAGTGGTATTACATCGGGGTAGGTGCCCGTCCGGGTAACACCTACTGCGGTAAATGGCGCGCTTTTGCGCAGAACCTTCCTGTAGTGCGTATTGCAGAAATGTATCTGATCCGTGCAGAAGGCAATCTTCGCTTAGGTACTACCGTTGGTGACACACCTGAAAACGACCTGGCCCAGGTGCGTAATCCGGTTCGTACGAACCTGCCGGTAATTGCCAATCCAACCCTGGCGAACGTTCTGCAAGAGCGTATCTATGAGTTGGCTTTTGAAGGTTTCCGCATTCATGAGCTGAAGCGTTTGCAACAGTCATGGTCAAGCTGGACCTGGAACAGTCCGAAACTGGTATTCCCTATCCCGCAGCGGGAAGTGGATGCTACGTCTGGTCTGCTGGTGCAAAACCCAGGATACTAAGATCAAATCGTTTATTCGAGCATATACTCCGGTCGAAAGGCCGGAGTTTTTTTTTGGTGAGAGGGGAGAGGGGAGAGG
>CAZKSY010000080.1:0-10490 GCA_964555605.1 uncultured Chitinophagaceae bacterium
AAAAAAAGAGCCCCGTAGGTGCGGGGCTCAAGACGTTCGGAAAGTTCAGTTTCACATAGTAAAAACGTCTTTGGTTTTCTGGATCTTGGACAATTGGTTTTTTCGCGGATCTGGACTTGGACGGCTTACTGGTTGAACGGTTTTGACTTCATTGGACATTGGATTGATTCTTCACGGACTTGGATTGCTTTTCATTGATATTGGTATATCAAATCTATCATTCCTCCCCACTGCTTTCAAACATTTGAAGCGCAAATTCAGCGGTATAATAGCACTCCAATCTATCTCTTAAGTACTCTTACCTAAACGCTACATCTGCTTGTAGATAACATTCTACAACCGCCATCGGAGAAGGGACCAAAAAAACACCTGAAACGACCATTTTTATCGGTGAATGGACAAAAACCATTCTATAAAAGGCTCCGGGAAAGAAATCATTTATTCGATTATATATAACCGTTAAACATTCGTTTCTGAAAACAAAAAACCCCGCTGAAGCGGGGCTATTGCAAGACGTTAAATTGTTGAATGTTCACGTTTTCAAAGTAGCGGTACGTCTTATCGCTTTTCAAAGGATTGGATAGAATGTGGTAAAGGACGAACTGGATTTTCACTTCGCTTTCACATCACGAAGATTTTTGGTTTTCGAAAGGATCTGGGAATGTTTTTCGGGAAAATGGATATTAATGCGTGGCTTCCCATCGATATTGGACCATAAAAGTAGCAGCCAATTGAAATATGAACTATGACTTTGCTCTTTTCTTTTCCATCTACATATTCTGATTTTAAAATACTAAGTGATACCCTATAACAGAGCCTTCCCCCTGTAGTTTTACCTCTACAGGTTTAAGTATTTTTGTCATGCAATAATGGGCCATTTTTATTGTACACAGCGAAACCCAACGGTACCATTCCGTTCAAATCCAGGTGAAATACGCAATAAGAACTGACGGTAATGCAATTCACGCGGACCACTCTGCACATACCACCAGCTACTGCTTGGTTTAAAATAGGATCCTCCTTTCAGTATGATATAACGATAACTTCCGTTCATATACTCATCATTGGTCAGTTGCCATACACATCCTGTAAGATCATATAATCCATTTGGATTAACGCCTTTTGGATAGGCGCCCACCGGATATAATCGTCCATTGCCAAGATTGCACCGGGTAGAATCAATTCCCTCAATTGATGTAACAGTAAGCGTGCCGGTGATCTGTTCCTCCTTTCTGGTTACAGGAGTGGTTTGCGGCCAGGGCCATTCGTTCAGCGCTGCTGTTTGCGCGGCATATTGCCATTCGATCTCTGTAGGCAGTCGTTTCCCGGCCCATTTTGCATAAGCCTTCGCATCTTCCATACTGATATAAACCACGGGGTATTGCTCGAGTCCTTTTGGAATACGACCCTTTTGCCAATGCTTTAAAAAATTTACTGTATCAGCAGGTTTATATCGGGTCACATCCATAAACTTTTTGAACTGGACATTGGTGACCGGAAAGCGATCCATATAAAAGGATCCCATCGCAAATACACTGTCTACATCCTGTTTGGGATAGGGAATAAACTCATCCCCATGCGATTCTTTGAACCGGAACGAACCGGAGGGAATGGGCACCATGCCGTCGGGTACAGTCTTATTTCTTTTTACTTCCTGCACCACACTGGTGCGGCGGGGTGTGCCGGGTGTAATCCTAAGCACCACTTCATCGGCCAGTATACCGTTTTCCATCAATTGTAAAACGATCGGTCCCTCAAAGCGGTCGAACATACTGCTTACTGCTAAAGTCCCTTCAGACAAACTGGTCTCAAAGGGCTTTTTCGCATAATCAGGATTCCCTGCCCAGATGCGTAATTGTCCGCCGCCTGTAGTGCGAAAATGCAACGCATCGCCGTTTAATGAAGCATTGATGCGCACCGGTAATTCGGCAATACAATCCACAGCCCCTTCATTATTGCTGCCGCTATATTTTCGATGAAATGCCTCCGTTGATACCTTCACCCGAAATCCATTCGCAGTTGCTTCCGGTTCCAGCATTTCATGATGCCAGAGATCGACAAAATGGTAACCGGGTCTTGGAGTAACCGGCAATAAAGCGCCCTCAAATCCCTGCGGTAAAATACTATAGATGGTATAGATCGTTTTTTGCGAACCCTTCCATTCATTCACCCAAATACTGTCTGCCGCCACCGGCACCAGCGGGGTGTATACACCGGAAGTGAAATTAAACGTGTTCTCGCGCAAAATACGGCTGGTTTGTCCGAGGAAGAGATACTGCTGCTCCACCCAATCCGGCTGCCCTGGTGCGAATATATTGAGCTCTGTACCGTATCCATTGAAGAAGGAAGTGGCAAACTCTCTCCGGATGGGTTCCTTGTAAAGCTCTGCCACCCTGAAAATGGAAAATTCGGGCTTGATGAATTTATTCAGATTGAGCATCGGCACATAATACAAAGCATTATGCACCCGCCCGCTTACAATATTTACCATGTCTTTCGGCACGGCCATTCCCTCACTATACATCACCACTCCTTTACGTACCTTATCCGCGGCCTCCTGTAATTCCTTACTGCTTTCCCCCCGCGTATCCAGTACCACGCCATCAGCATCAGTTTCTGCGATCAGATCCCCGATGCCTGATAAATGTCCTTCACTGCGGGTGCTTTCATCCCAGGGGTTATAACAGATGAAAAAACGCGTTCCTTTCTTCCGCATGGCTCCTGCCAGCTCTTTCAGCTTTTTAGTACCGCCCGGCAGGTCGCGGAACAGATCAAACTGATTCCGCTGATCCAAACCCAGCGATGGCCAGGTAGGCCAAAGCCCGATCACCTCATCTCCCCCATATAATTTTTGACCCCGGGCCATAAAAGCATCCAGATGAAATGACTTGTCTTTCTGATCATAATAAAATTTATCCCAGGCCTGGATCAAATGCATTACATAACTATGTCGTATCCACGACAGATCGGATCTTTCAAAAAGCGCATTATCAAACTGCGGCACATCGTACAGCATATTTTTTTGGAAGATGACACGTAATCCTTCCTGCCAAACACCGGAATACGGAGCTGTCCACCGTTTATAGGTGATGGAACCACCCGGAAACAGCACCGTTTCAAAACGACGGCGTTGGCCTTTCACCAAACTATTGCGATCGCGCCGCACCAGTGCCGCAGTATTTTCCTTCCCTGCATTTTCAATACAGGAAAATCCCATTTCCCAGGCATTATCAGGTAATACCACATTTACCGGTGTTCTTCCGGGAACAAAAAGATGGGCCCGGCTTAACCCGTGCTCACCCAGACCGGTGATATACACGCGTTCGCGCGATACCCCAAAAGGAACCAGGTTTCGCAAAACGATCGTGTCGCGGGAACGGTTTTCAAGAACGATTTCATCATACCCTTTTGTGGCGGCTGAAGCCACAAAACGAAAACCGATACGATCACTTACAAGAGAATCCTGCTGATAAGCCCAATGCAGCTTCGCATCAACTTCCACACTGAATAAGGGCAATTGCTGCGAGGCAGCAGGCAGATACAGCAGAGACAAAAAGATTACAGCAATGTATTTCATTCCTAAATGTAACAAGTTTTACTTTTGTCTGAAGATCCTGAACGAGCAATGGGTTCGGGTCGAAACATCTGGACCTGCTCCTGCCTTAAGTCAAAAACAAAAAAATATTTTTATGGAATACAGAAAACTCGGCCGATCTGGTTTACAACTCAGTGCTCTTAGCTATGGCAGTTGGGTGACGTTTCAAAAGCAGTTTGATGATACCGTGGCCGACGAACTGATGGGCATCGCCTACGATAACGGGATCAATTTTTTCGATAATGCGGAAGGATATGCTTTGGGAGAAAGCGAAAAAATGATGGGGCGTGTGATGAAAAATAAAAATTGGGAAAGAAGTTCTTACGTGGTTTCTTCCAAAGTTTTTTTTGGATGGCGGGGCGCTAACAACAAACCCAACCAAACCGGCCTGAGCCGTAAACATATCGTAGAAGCCTGCCACGAGGCCCTGCAGCGCCTCCAACTCGATTATCTCGATCTGTTTTTCTGTCATCGGCCAGACCCCACGGTACCTGTGGAAGAAGTAGTTTGGACCATGCACAATCTGATTACGCAGGGAAAGATCCTTTACTGGGGTACCAGCATGTGGAGTGCCGCTGAGATCATGGAAGCCCACCGTGTGGCACAGCAATATGGTTTAATAGCGCCGGTAATGGAACAACCACAATATAATATGTTCGAAAGAACCCGCATGGAGCAAGATTATACCCCTGTATTCCGAAATGTAGGATTGGGTACCACCATCTGGAGCCCATTGGCCGCCGGACTTCTTACCGGAAAATACAATCAGGGCGTCCCGGAAGGAAGCCGCCTGGCATTGGAGGGATTTGAATGGTTGAAGGATCGCTGGATCCAGGAAGAAAAAGTAGCGAAGGTCCGGGCCCTGACAGAGCTGGCCAACGCTCATGGATTCCCCCTTTCCTGTATGGCCATCGCCTGGACCTTAAAAAACGAACAAGTAACTACGGCTATACTGGGAGCATCCAGAAAAGAGCAATTAATTGAAAATTTAAAAGCGCTGGAAGTGTTGCCACAACTCACAGCGGAATTGATGCAAAAAATTGAAGGGATCCTGCAAAACAAACCCCTGTTGGATCTGGCCTGAAAGAAACGCAGAGATAATTAGAAGGGAACGCTATCATTGGCCACCAAACGGCGACCTGAAGAACCACGCAACCACCATTCAGAAAAATCCTGTTTAGCGGTAAGGCCATTGCGTCCTTCCTGATAGCCGTTGCGCTGAAAGATCTGTACGAGTTTGGTTGTATAGAACATTTCTGTATTCTGATCCCACCACAATTCTGACGTACGCAGGGTGTCGCCCTTGGTTTTATTGATGACCAGAACACTGTCGCGCAACAACACCTTGTGCTCAAATTCCATTTGCTTCGCATAGCGGGCATCTACAGTGCTCTCAATTTGCAGGGAATCATTATAAAAATCAACGTGGAGTGTGCGGGGAAATTCTATATAAGGAGAATCAGCCAGGTTCCGCTTCATGTAAGGTGCCGTTAAGCGCGCTTTCACTTTTGAATCCTGACTTAAAAAGCTTTCTACCTGATTAGCCTCTTCTACGGCGGCCTTGCGCCGGAACAGCTTATCTACCTCCGCCTGATCATTTTCACAGGCAAACACAAAAAAGCAGCTCATTAATAAAGCTGCCTTTAATAATATGGATCCTGTATTGATCAACATGATTAGTTATACTGACGCTTGATAAACCAGATATCACTCATGGACAGACCCAGAGATACGCGGAAAAAGTTTTCCCGCACGGAACTGTTGGCATTGCCTCGCTGACCAAATTCAAATGAGGTATTGATAATAGTGAACTGATTGGTACCATACACACGACGCATCGGCAAACCGGCACCGAAACTAAGACCCCAGCGGGGTAATTCTTTGCCCAGATTCACGTAGTCTTTCCCAACAGAAAAACCGGTACGATATGCCACATTGCTCCAGTAACTTTTACCGGAACTGGGGATGATCATACCTCCCACCCGAAGGTCCCAGCTATTCTGAACAGGTTCTGCTTCCCCATAAAAGCGATAATCCGACCACTTTGTAGTGGAGTAATCAACACCTAATTGAAATTTACCCACTTTATCAAACAAAATTCCCGCCGTATAGGTAGAGGGCATTACTACTTTGCCTTTTTGATCCTTTTCTGCATAAACGCTGTCGATTTGATAACTGGCGCTATTCGCATCGTACTCAAAGGTTTCCCGCTTGATGTCGCGCGTGGCATTCAATTGCTGCTTCCAGCTACCGGAAACACCCATACGCAAATAAGAATCCTTGCCTATTTTGGCATTATACTGCACACCCGCATTCAACAACAACCCGTTGAAGTTGGCGGCTGTTTGGTGATTGGATTTATAATGCGTAAAGGTATCCTGCAGAAAAATGCGCCGGGTGGAATAATCTTTCGAACCAAAAACATAACCGGCATTCACGCCAAACTGTAAATTCCCGAGGCGGTATCCTGTTCCAACAAATGCCTGCTGGGTGCCTCCATTACCTTCAAAAAATGTTACCACGCTATCGTTCAGGGTACCGCTGGTCAACTTCTCCAGTCGCTGGATTTTATACCCGATGCGGCTCATGGGTCGTAAACCGGCCACCAAACCCCAATGGGAGGGTTTTCCTTTGATTTTAATGGGAATACCCAGCGTTACGTAAGAAATAACCGGGCTTGCATTGGAGAACTTCTTCACCGGGTTCAACTGACGGATCGTCAAATTGTCTACCTCTGCACCAAAATCGTAGGTAACTGACTGCAGGGAACCATAGGAAGCCGGATTCAGAAAGTTTATAGACTGAAAATCGGAATATCCGGCAGCCACCCCTCCCATACCCCTGTTCAGGATATTTTGGTTGGGAAGCAGGTCGCCAATACCATATCGGGAGTACGGAGAGTTCGTATTTTGTGCCATGACCAGCGCGCTAATACCGATGGTTACCATCGCTAACAGACTGATTCTCTTAAGCATTGTTGATTTCGCTGATCGCATATAAGCCTTTATAAATTAAATTAGGGTCTGCAAATATCCTGTTTTTCAAGTGATAGACAAAATAGGGTGCATCACCCCCGGTTAAGAGCACGTTAAAGTTCCCGTAGCGCTCTTTATAAGCATCAATCATACCATCCACTTCTTTGGCCATTCCCAGTATCACACCACTCAGAATATTGGTGCGGGTATCGTAGCCTACGAGAGGAAAATTCCAGTCTTTTTCCACTAAGGGCAGCAAGGCCGTGTACTGATGCAGGCTCTTAAACCGCATTTCCATGCCCGGCGATATACCGCCGCCCAAAAATTCGTGGTACTTATTGATAAAATTGTAGGTAATGGCCGATCCCAGTCCGATCACCAGATTGTTCTTTTGCGGGAAAAGATGCACCGCGGCTACCACCAGCCCCAAACGGTCGGCCCCGATCGTTTCGGGCTTCCCTACCGGTGTGGTTATGGGCAATTTGGAGTGATGATTCAGGTGATGAAACCGGGTGGACGAGGCCAAAATGGTTTCCACTTCGGGGTCGTGCTTCACCACAGAAGAAAGCAGCGATTTCACCGGTTGATATGTATCGACCAATTGTTGAATGGTGGCAGGATCCCCATTTTCCAATACCAGCATCTCCTCCAATTCCGATCCGTTAAAAACGGCACACTTCAACCGGGTATTGCCAAAATCAAAACAAAGCGTTCTCATGAAACTAAATTAGTGCATTAATCGGGTTTAACAGGAACGGAATATTAAGAGGCCCGCCAATGGTTGTCATTCCTGAAAACTACAGATCAAAACCTTCCAGATTTCTGAAATGACCATTAAGCTTCACCTTTTCTTTCAGGTGCTCCATTTCCATCAGCATCGGCAATACTTTTTGAATATGGCGCTTCAGGTATTCCTGCCGTTGTTCTTCGCGTAACAAGCCAAGTAGTTCGTATTCCTCTTCCAAAGAAAGACCCGCATGATGGGCCACATCATAACTCTTCAACTGGTCATCAGGCTTTTTAAAGTCCTTTGTGATATTCAACAGCCGATGCATTTCTCTCAACCCGGTAACGATCCGCTGCATCAGCAATCCCGTCCACCAGTTTTCATTATTTTCCAGATGGTTCACAATGGCTCCATGATACAACTTATCCGGAACCGTGCGGACGACTTCCAGTACCCGAAAAATACTTTTACCCTCTGTTTTAATATCCATCTCGCCATTGTCATACACTTTCACGATTTCAGTGATCTGTACCAGTGTTCCCAGATCGGGTTGCTTGCCCGGCAATACGGTTGGAATGCCAAAAGGCTTGCCCAATTGATGGCAGTCGTTAATGAGTTGCTTATAACGTGGCTCGAAAATATGGAGGTGTAATTTTTCACCGGGATACACCACTATGCCAAGAGGGAATATGGGAATGAAATTTGTCATGGTTCAAAGGAAATAAGAAGCGATCAGCGCTCCTTGTTCAATTCATACAATCGGGTATATTTTACAAAGGTATAATGAGCGGTAACCACTGCGATCACCCAACCTTTATAGCCATCCATAAAACCTCTTTTGATCAAATAGGTCTTGAAAAAACTCACCAGGGGAGCAAATACGATCTTTAGCAATCCTACTTTTTTCCCGTTAGTATGGTATTTCTCGGCGGTGATGAGTGCCGAATGAACCATTTTAGAAGTATACTGACGCATATCTTTAAACGAATAATGCTCCAGATAGCCGGAAAACCGGCGGTATTGCAGCGGCTTTTCACTTTGCAGATCCTCATGCGCAATAGCATGATCCCAATTCACGGTACGACGGTTGAACAGGCGGTTTTTCCAGCTATTGCCCCAGTCGCTGTGCCGGATCCATTGATCACCAAAAAAATTCTTCCATAATACCTGGTGCACGGTTTGATCTGATTCGGGTGTCCAGTTCCTCAATTCCTGATACAGCACCGGATCGATCTTTTCATCTGAATCAAGGGAGAGAACCCAATCGTGTTTGGCGAAACCGGTCGCTACATTCTTCGATTTCCCATAACCCTCCCAGGGGATTTCATGCACAATGGCGCCTTCCGCACGGGCCACAGCAATGCTGTTGTCGGAGCTGCCGGTATCGCAAACGATCACATCATCTGAAAGACCTTTCAGACTTTGCAATAAACGGGCGATAATGGTTTCGGAGTCCTTGGTAACGATAACGATTGAAAAGGGGACCATACCCTGAAATATTAAAAGCGTTTGAAATAACCTGCAAACTATTGAAAAAAGGGATTTAGGTTTGTACTTATTTTAAGAACCATGAAAATCGGCGGTTTTACCATTATTCGAAATGCGATCAAGAACGATTACCCGGTGGTGGAAGCCATCCGATCCATATTACCTGTAGTAGATGAAATGGTGGTACTGGTGGGTGCGGGAGAAGACGACACGGAGGGGTTGATCCGTTCCATCAATTCTCCCAAGATCCGCATTCATCATTCCGAATGGGACCCTGCCTATTTCGAAGGAGGGCGGATATTGGCTGTGGAAACAGACAAGGCTTTCAGATTGCTCTCACCCGATTGTGATTGGGGATTCTATATTCAGGCCGATGAAGTGATCCATGAAAAATATCATGATGCCATTAGAAAAGCTGCGGCTACGCATCTGTCGGATAGAAAAGTAGAAGGCTTATTGTTCCACTATACCCATTTTTATGGCACATACGATTATATCGGCGACAGTCGCAAATGGTATGCACATGAAATCCGTATCGTGCGAAACGATCCGTCCATTCAATCGTACCGTGATGCACAGGGTTTTCGAAAAAACGGACAGAAACTGCAGGTGAAAGCCATTGATGCCTGGGTGTATCATTATGGCTGGGTTAAGAGTCCCAAACAAATGATGATCAAAAACCAGAACTTTATCGAATTCTGGCAGGAAGAAAAAGAAAAGAAAGAAGCGTACAAAGCACAGGACATATTTTCGTTTGAGCAATTCGATTCGTTGGAAAAATTTCAGGGCACCCATCCGGACGTTATGAAAGAACGCATTGAAAAGCAAAACTGGAAGATCGAACTGGATATTTCAAAAAAGCAGTTCTCGTTAAAAAACCGAATTTTATATTGGTTCGAAAAAAAAACCGGCTGGCGTTTATTCGATTACAAAAACTATAAGAAGATCTGACCGGTACCTAACGGAATTATTGCATCATGTGGACGAATCTATTACAACACATACAACAGGGCGATCAGCGGGCCATTGCCCGGGGCATTTCCCTCATTGAGAATGAAGTGCCCGGCTTTGAAAAGTTCCTGAGCAGTTTGCCCGCCTCTCATTGTCCCGTGATCGGAATTACCGGACCGCCGGGTGCCGGTAAAAGTACCCTTGTAGACGCTCTGCTAAAAGAAATGACAACCCAGGGAAAGAAAGTAGCCGTTTTATGTGTGGACCCCTCCTCTCCGTTTAATCTGGGTGCGCTACTCGGCGATCGCATCCGCATGAGTGAATGGTATAACAATCCGCTGGTATTCATACGATCGTTGGCCACCAGAGGTTCTTTAGGTGGATTACATCCCAAAATCATCGAGATCACCGAATTTCTGAAAGCAGCCTCCTTCGATTATATCGTTGTGGAAACGGTTGGCGTGGGGCAGAGTGAAATTGAAGTGGCCGGATTAGCAGATACTACCGTGGTAGTACTGGTTCCGGAAGCAGGCGATGAAGTGCAAACGATGAAAGCCGGACTGATGGAAATTGCGGATATTTTTGTGGTTAATAAGAGCGATCGTCCTGAAGCGGGACTGTTTGTGAAAAACCTACGCTCCATGCTGGCTCCGGCCTTTCATCATAAACAAAAGGAGATACCGGTTCTGACAACTGTCGCTTCCGAACATAAAGGCATAAACGAACTTTGGCAGGCCATCGAATCCGATGCGAC
>CAZKSY010000081.1:0-6852 GCA_964555605.1 uncultured Chitinophagaceae bacterium
GCTACGACCTGCCGCTTATTAAAATGGTGAGCGAAGCGGTCAGCATTCCGGTGGTGGCGATCGGTGGTTCGGCCACGGTAGATGATTTTGCCAAAGCCATTCAACAGGGCGCTTCTGCCGTGTCGGCCGGAAGCCAGTTTGTGTTCCAGCGTCCGCACCGTGCGGTACTGATCAGCTATCCTTCTCAAAAGGAGCTGAAAGAGAAATTATTTTCACTCATTAACTGATCTATGAAACCCATACTTTCTGCAGCAGACCCCGGCTACCAGCAGTGTACCCTTACTGTAATGGATAATATTGCCGATCCGGATATCCGTTTCGATGAGAACGGCATTTGCAATTATTATTATGACTACAAGCGGGTGGAAGCAGAAGAGGTATTCAAAGGAGAAGCCGGACTGAAGAAGATCGAAGCCCTCGCGGCCCAGATCCGTGCCGAAGGGGCCGGTAAACCGTATGATTGTTTGATCGGACTGAGCGGCGGGGTAGACAGTACCTATGTGGCCTGGCTGGTTAAGCAATATGGACTGCGTCCGCTGGCCGTTCACCTCGATAATGGATGGAACAGCGAACTCGCCGTAAAGAATATTGAGAATATCATCAGTAAGCTGAATATTGATCTCTATACGCTGGTGGTAAACTGGGAAGAGTTTAAAGACATTCAGCTCGCTTACCTGAAAGCCTCTGTAGTCGATATCGAAGTGGTGAGTGATCATGCCATTTTCGCCACCATGTACAAGCTGGCCAGGGAAAAAAAGATCGGATACATCATCAGTGGCACCAATGTAGTAACTGAACATATCATGCCCCCCAGTTGGCTGTACAAAAAAATGGATTACGCCAACCTGAAGGACATTCATGATCGCTTTGGTAAGGTAAAGCGTAAGACCTATCCCACCTTCGATTTTAAAAAGTACGTTTACTATTCCGCCTTTTTAAAACTGAATCCCATTTCGATCCTCAACTATGTTCCCTATAATAAGAAAGAGATCAAGGAATTTATACAAAAAGAACTCGACTGGCGCGACTATGGCGGCAAACACTATGAGTCGGCTTTCACCAAATTCTATCAGGCCTATATTCTTCCCGAGAAATTTCATATCGATAAACGTAAGGCGCATTTATCAACGCTGATCTGTGCCGGACAGATCACAAAGGAAGAAGCGTTGAAAGAATTGGCGCAGCCGCTGTACGATGCCAAATCACTGGAGGCCGATATTGACTATGTGTGTAAGAAATTCGGCATGAGCCGGGAAGAATTCACGGCCATCATGAAAGCGCCGGTTCATAAGCATCAGGATTTTAAAACCGATACCCATTTGAAAGAAGGGTATATGAATCTTCTTCATAAAACCGCCCGTATTCGCCGGTTGATCAAACCCAAAAAATAATTATGAAAGAAAGGGTACGCTTCGCTATTGTGGGCTGCGGCCGTATTGCCCAGCGACACGCAGAACATATTAACAATAAAGGCCGTTTGGTAGCTGTTTGTGATATTGATAAAGCCAAGGCAGATGCCATGGCCAAACAATATGGCGCCAAAGCCTATTATGATATTGAAGATCTTTTGGCGGGTGAAAAGGAGCTGGATGTGGTATCGATCTGTTCTCCCAACGGATTGCATGCGCATCATTCCATCCGTTCGCTCCAATCGGGTTTTCATGTGTTGTGCGAAAAACCCATGGCCATAAATGTAGAAGATTGCGGTGCCATGATTCAGGCGGCAGAGCGCGCGAATAAAAGATTGTTCGCGATCAAACAGAATCGTTTCAATCCACCGGTGGAAGCCGTAAAAAAACTATTAGACGAGGGTCGCCTGGGGAAGATCATGAGTGTGCAACTGAATTGTTTCTGGAATCGTAACCCGGATTATTATGCGAATTCCTGGAAGGGCACCAAAGATCTGGACGGCGGTACCCTTTTCACCCAGTTCAGTCATTTTGTGGACCTGCTGTATTGGCTGGTAGGAGATGTTGATAAGGCGCAGGCCCTGGTAGGAAATTTTGCCCATCAGGGAATCATTGAGTTTGAAGACACCGGAGCCGTGCTCCTGCAATTCCGCAATGGCGCCATCGGCACCATTAACTATACCGTGAATAGTTATCAGAAAAATATGGAAGGCTCGCTCACGCTTTTTGGCGAGAAAGGCACGGTGAAGATCGGTGGCCAATATCTTAATGAACTGGAATACCAGCAGATCGAAGGCTACCGTATCGAAAATCTCCCGGAGGGTAATAAACCCAATAACTACGGAAATTATACCGGATCGATGAGTAATCACGATAAAGTATATGACAACCTGATCGAAGTGTTACAGAACAATGCATCCATAACGACCAGTTCTTTCGAAGGATTGAAAACCGTTGAGATCATTGAAAAGATCTATCGTTCGGCACAAACCGTAAAATAATCCCTTACATGGCAGCTCCAATTATTTCCGCCGTTGGCATTAAAGACGATGTGGTGTTTGGTGAGAATGTAAAAGTAGTACAGCCGGTCAACCTCTATGGTTGCACGATCGGCGACAACTGCTTTATTGGTCCTTTTAACGAGATACAGAAGAATGTCACGATCGGCAAGGGCACAAAAGTGCAATCGCACAGTTTTATTTGTGAATATGTAACCATCGGGGAGAATTGTTTTATCGGACATGGGGTGATGTTTATCAATGATCCCTTTATTTCCGGTGGTCCGGCCCGTGGCGATAAAACCAAGTGGCGTTCGACAAACATTGGAAATAATGTTTCCATCGGTTCCAACGCCACCATGATGCCGGTGGAAGTTTGTGACAATGTGGTGATCGGGGCCGGCGCCGTTGTAACAAAGAATATTACAGCGCCGGGCATTTATGCAGGCAACCCTGCCAAATTCATCAGAACCTTATAAGTCAAATATGAAAGTCCCTTTTGTTGATCTTTACGCCCAGTATCTTTCTATTCAAGAAGATATTGATGGCGCGATTGCCACCACACTAAAAAACACCTCATTTATCGGTGGTGCCCCGGTGAAAGCATTTGAAGCCTCTTTCGCTGCATTGTACGGGGTAAAACATGTGATATCCTGTGCAAATGGTACCGATTCTTTATACATTCTGATGCGGATGATGGGTATTGGTGCCGGTGATGAAGTGATCACGGCCGCCAATAGTTGGATCTCCAGCTCTGAAACCATTTCACAAACAGGCGCCACACCGGTATTCTGCGATGTAGATCGGGTGTACTATTCCATGGATGAAAAAACACTGGAATCACTGATCACGCCCCGCACCAAAGCCGTGATAGCGGTACACCTGCAGGGGCAGATGTGCGCGATCGATACCATTCAGTCAATCTGTGAAAAACATGGATTGCAATTGATCGAGGATTGTGCCCAATCACATTTCTCCGAATATAAAGGGATACGGGCGGGTTTGCGTGGTGCCGCAGGTTCCTTCAGTTTTTATCCCGGAAAAAACCTCGGTGCCTATGGCGATGCCGGCTGTATCATCACCAATGATGATGCACTGGCAGAGAAATGCCGGATGTATGCCAACCATGGCGCCTTGAAAAAACACCAGCATCAGATGGAAGGGATCAATAGCCGGCTCGACGGCCTGCAAGCAGCCATCCTTTCGGCCAAATTGCCGCATATTCTGAACTGGACCGAAAAACGAATTGCTAACGCCGCCTTATATACGAAGCATCTTGCCGGTATTCCGGGCATTACCCTTCCGGTAGTGCGCCCCGAATCAAAACATACCTTCCATTTATATGTGATCCGTGCCCAAAACAGAAGCGGATTGATGGAGGCTTTGTCGGCCGCCGGTATCGAAACGGCGATCCACTATCCAACGCCCTTGCCCTTGTTGCCGGCGTATCATTATTTGCCGAAACCAACGGGAGGGTATCCCGTGGCAACGGAGTTACAACAGGAGATCCTTTCCCTGCCTTTGTTCCCTGAACTCACCGAAGAACAAATTGCCTATGTGGCCGGGGTGATCAAAGCGTTTTACCAATAATACTTCCAGGCTCTCGCATGCAATTAAAAGACAAGACCATCCTCATTATATCCCCGCAGGCCTGGGGATTGATGTTTATATCTAAACATCACTTCGCTATTGAACTGGCCAAAAGAGGGAACCGGGTGTATTTTTTAAATCCGCCCGGAGAAGGAGATCCGGCCACAAAAGGATTTGCGGTTTCGACGTTGCCGCAATCGGAGAACCTCTTACTGATCGATCACCGGCTTCGCTTTCCCGCCCGCCTGCGTTTTCATTTACCGGGGGTATTCGATTGGTTCATGAAAAAGCATATCCGTCGCTTATTGAATTTTCTTCCGGTCAAGCCCGACATCATCTGGTCTTTTGACCTGAATAAAGTATATCCGTTTGCTTCTTTTCCGGCGGATACCTACAAATTATTTCATCCGGTTGATGAGCCGCTCACGCCGCAAGCCATTGCTTCGGGTAATGGCGCCCAGATCATTTTTTCGGTAACAGAAGAGATCATCTCCAAATATGCCCATCTTCCTGTTCCGCGTTACAGCCTGAATCATGGGGTAACAGATATTTTTATCCAGGAAGGCGCCGCGCAGATGGGACAGCGGACCCCCGGCCCTGTTCGTGTAGGCATTTCCGGTAATATGCTCCGGGCCGATCTGGACCGGGAGATGTTATTGAAGATCGTGGCGGCCCATCCCGACAAACAATTTGAATGCTGGGGGGCTTGTAAATTGAACAGTTCTAATATTGGTGGTGGTGCAGATGCGGAAACGGCTGCTTTTATCAATGCCCTGGAAGCGGCACCGAATGTGATCCTTCATGGACCGGTGCCTTCCACTGAACTGGCGAAAGCTCTGCCCCGGATGGATCTCTTCCTGATCTGCTATGATGTGATCAAGGATCAGAGCAAGGGCACCAATTATCATAAAATACTCGAGTATCTTGCCTCCGGAAAAGTAATTGTATCGAATAATGTGACCACTTATAAGGACCGCCCGGACCTGGTACAGATGATCGCCGACAGAAATTCCAATAACGGATTGGAGGAACTGTTCCGGGAAGTGGTGACACACCTGGATCAATACAATAGCCCGCAAGCCATGAAGGTCCGCTGTGATTTTGCGCGGTCGAATACCTATGCCTCGAAAGTGGACCGTATTGAGTCCTTACTGTAATCACTGAGCTGTTCCTGTTTTCAACATGATGACCTCCCGTAAATCCCTGCATCTCTTCTGTTCTCATTCGGCGAACAGTATTCCCATGATCCCGTTGTTGCTGGGGGAATGGCTGCAGCAGATGGACGTGCGGGTATATCATTTTCATGTAGCAGCATTTGCCGGATTACCGGAAGGTGTAATCGAAGAGCGTTTTTTCAGCTTTCCCGACCGGGCCAGTTCCCTGCAACGGGGGGCTGTTTTCAATCTGAAACGCAATATCTGGCTGACCTGTAAAATGGCCGGGGTTTTACGCGCTAAAGGACCCCGGGTGCTTTATTGTATTGATGACACCAGTTTAAAATTACTTTTTCTGTTATTGAAGCTGATGCCCTTGCCGGCCGACTGTCGTATCGTGTATCATGAATTCGAGAATGTAGATCATTTCAATAAATTATTCGCTACCTCACTTTTAAGTAAAGCTGATTTTGCGAAGATCAGTTTGGCGATCGCTCCGGAAAAAAACCGGCTCGAAAAATTGCTCGGTAATCTGGGATTACCCCCAACAAAAGGGTGGATGGTTCCCAATACCTGTTTTGCCATAAAGGAACCCCTGCCACCGATCCATCCGCTGTTTGAAAAATTACCGGCCGATAAAAAGATCATTTGTCATATCGGTGGATTGGGCGACGGCTCGCATTATTTCAAGCAGTTCTTTCAGGCCCTTCCTGATGACGCTATTTTTCTGCAGGTAGGAACGGCTGATGATAAGATCCGGGAATATGTAGCGAATCATCCAAAGGGTGATCGGTTTATTCCTGCCGGTCAATTACCACATGCCGAGCTGGCCCGCATTTATCCGTATGTTGATTATGGCCTGATCCTGTACAAAGGCATCAATTTTAATTATGAATACTGTGCCCCGAATAAACTCTATGAATTTTGGTCTTTTGGTATTCCGGTGATCGCCCACAAGCTGGGTGGCTTGCTGCCTTTGTTTGATGCATCTCAAAAAGGACAATTATTCAATTTTGATGCGCCCGATCTGGATGCGCAGGTCAGTAACTGGCTGCAAACCGATACGGCTAAAGTGAATCATGCAGCACTGAAAGCCTCATTTGATGCTGCCTATAGTATGAATCATTTTGCCCGCGCATTGGGGGAAACAATACAAAACTTATTCTAAGCTATGGCCCTTTTAGTTGTGGTGGGTACCCGCCCGGAATTGATCAAGCTGGCTCCCGTAGTGTACGGTCTGAAAAAAAAGAAGATCCCCTATGTGCTGTTGAATACAGCCCAGCATAAAAACCTGTTGGATCCTTACTGGAAAGTATTTGATTTAAAGCCCGATGCGGAATTGGATGTGATGGTGCCGGGGCAATCCCTGAGTGCCCTGACGGCAAGAGTATTGCAGCAATTGCAGGATTACGTTGACGAATCTAAAACCAGGATAACAGCGATTATGGCGCAAGGCGACACTACAACAGTGATGGCAGCTTCCATGGTGGCATTTTATAATCAAATTCCCTTTGCCCATGTGGAAGCAGGTTTGCGGAGTTTTGATTACCTGAATCCCTTCCCGGAAGAGTTCAACAGAAGGGTTGCCTCGCTGGTCACCCGTTTTCATTTTGCCCCTACTACCATGTCGGCAAAACAATTGCGAAAGGAAGGGATAAAAAATGCAGACATCTATCAGGTTGGTAATACAGTGGTGGATTC
>CAZKSY010000081.1:6952-10470 GCA_964555605.1 uncultured Chitinophagaceae bacterium
ATAAAAATTTCATGCTGGTAGATCCGGTAGAATATTGGGATCTATTGAAGCTCATTCGCAATTGCTTTATTGTTATCACTGATTCAGGCGGGATTCAGGAAGAAGCTCCGTCTTTCGGCAAGCCCCTGCTGGTGATGCGGGAAGTAACCGAGAGACCGGAAGCGGTGAAGCAAGGCTTTTCAAAACTGGTAGGTGTTTCGGAAAAAAAGATCCTCGCCGGATTCCAATGGGCCAGTACTGTAAAACTGAAAAAGGGAACCAATCCTTATGGTGATGGCCGTGCCAGTGAAAAGATCGCTGCTGTGTTGAAGAAAAAGCTTTTTAAATAATTCATTACTATACCATTTTTAAATTGTTGCTTTCGGAATGAATTCCCGTCCACGGATCAGTTATTATCTCAGTCACCCGATTCAGTATTTCACGCCCCTCTTGCGTCAGTTGGCAAAAAAATCGGATCTGCATGTGTATTATTTCTCTGATGTAAGTGTACGCGGCGGGTTCGACAAGGGCTTTGGCCGTGCGGTGAAATGGGATATCCCTTTGCTGGAAGGATATGACAGCACCTTCATAAAAAATTACTCCAGCCGCCAGGCACTGGATAATAATTTTCTGGATTTACTGAATCCTTCCGTGCCCCGTTATATCAGTAAGGAGCCGGCACGCATCGTGATCATTAATGGCTGGTCGTATTTTTCGATCCTGCTCACCATTGTGGCGGCCAAATTAATGGGACGGAAAGTATGGATGCGCGCGGAAAATACATTGAGCAAAGAGTTGACCAAGCGGCCGCTTATCGTAGCCCTGAAGAAATTATTTCTCGGCAAACTCCTCTTTACATTTTTTATAGACCGCTTTTTATATATCGGTACCGACAGCCGCCGGTTTTTTGAATATTATGGCGTGCCTGCAGACAAGCTGGTATTTACGCCGTATTCGGTAGATAACGATTATTTCTCTGCGCAATATGCGCAGTGGCATCCGCAACGTTCGGCTCTGCGTCAACAGTTTCAGATCCCGGAAGACCGCATTGTTATATTATATACCGGAAAATACATGCCGGTGAAACGACCCCTCGACCTGCTGGCCGCGATGGAACAGTTGCGTGACCTGCCCGTAGCATTAGTGATGGTGGGTGATGGTGAGCTGCGCGGCGCGATGGAGCAGTTTATCGCCGAACGAAAACTGGAACATATATATCTGACGGGATTTGTCAATCAGAGTCAGATCTCTCAATACTATGCGATTGGCGATGTTTTCGTGCTTTGTTCCGAAAGTGAAACCTGGGGTTTATCTACGAATGAAGCCATGAATTTTCATCTGCCCATTGTGTTGTCTGATACGGTGGGATCTGCTGCCGATCTGGTAAAGGAGGGATGGAATGGCGCTACGTTCCAAAAGGGCGATATTACCGACATGGCGAATAAGATCCGGCTTTTTGTAGAAAATGAAAATCTGCGGAAAGAAGCGGGAGGGAATGCAGCTGATTGGGTGAAGAAATATAATTACGAAACAGCCGTCGATAATATCGTGGCTGCGGCACAATAAATCAGATTATTGACATGAATGCGGCAAAACGAATACTATTGGTAGGTTCCGGGGCTACCTCGAGTCTCGAAAATTCCTATGTACGGGCAGCCCGCTCCCTTGGTCATGAAGTGTTTTTGTTTGACCCGGGTGCTGAAGTGGCCAAGCATATCAAGCTGGGTAAATTCGGAAAGGTATTGCACCAGTTTTTACCGGTGGAAGCCTGGACCCGTAAGATGAACCGGGAGCTGGTATTGAAAGCCCGTGACCTGAAACCGGATCTGATGCTGGTTTTTACCAATGTAAAAGTGTTGTATGGAACATTGGCCACTATTAAAACCATGCAGGAAACAAAGATCGCATGGGTATGGCCGGATACCCCGTTGAATTTAACGGATCACAATCTGGATTGTGCCGGATTGTACGATCTTTCGGCTGTGTATAGCAGTAAGGCGAGAAGTGTTTTTGAAAAGATCGGCTTCCCGAATGCCCACTGGGTGCCCTTGGCCGGTGATCCGGAATTACATGGTTTTGAACCGGCCGCGGCTGATTCCTACAAGGTCGATATTTCCTTTGTAGGGATGTGGCGTCCGGAGCGGGAGAAAGTACTGGCTGTGATCGCCGAAAAATTTCCGCAGTTGCAGATGGAGATCTATGGCACTTATTGGAAAGACCGTTGCGGCAATCCGGCCCTGCGTAAATTATGGAAGGGTGGGGGTATAGTAGGACGAGATCTCGGGGCTTATTTTAACCGGTCGCGCATCAATATTAATGTGATCGACGATACCAATTTCCCCGCTGCCAACATGCGTTTCTTTGAAGTTCCTGTGGCAGGAGGATTGCAACTCTGTTCACCCTGTCCGGAGCAGGAAGCTGTTTTCCAGGATGGGGAATCAATCCTGTATTTTAATAGTGATGCCGAACTGATCCGGAAGATCGAATGGGTATTGGCCCACCCGCAGGAAGCGGCGCAGATCCGGGTGAAAGCCCATCAGCGGGTGATGGAAGGGCAGACCTATGCGCATCGCCTGCAACAAATTTTGTCATTAATTTAAACGCTCCTATACAATTATGAAAAAAGTATTGATCACCGGCGGAGCCGGTTTTATCCCTGGTTCGCTGGCCGAAGCCTTACTGCGCACCGGCAAGTATTTTGTAGTGGCTGTTGACAACTTCCTGACCGGAAAGCAGGATCATGTACTCAACGATCCCAACTATCGGTTCATCAAATGCAATGTGAACGACTACAACGATATTTCTTCCGTGATGCTGCATTATGGGTTTGATTATGTTTTTCATTATGCCGCTGTAGTGGGCGTGAAAAGAACACTGGATAATCCCAAGATGGTACTGGATGATATCAAAGGACTGCAGAATGTATTTGAATTGAGTAAGAATACCAGCGTGAAGCGTGTCTTCTTCAGCTCTTCTTCCGAAGTATATGGAGAGCCGGTACAATTGCCGCAACACGAATATGAAACACCCCTCAACTCCCGTTTGCCTTATGCGGTGGTGAAGAATATCGGAGAGTGTTTCTGCCGTTCTTACCAACATGAGTTCGGACTGGATTATACCATCTTCCGTTTTTTTAATACCTATGGTCCGCGTCAGAGTGAAGACTTTGTGGTAAGTAAGTTTATCCGTGCCGCGGTAAAAGGTCAGGATATCACTGTTTATGGCGATGGCAGTCAGACCCGTACCTTCTGTTATATCGACGACAATCTGGAATTCACGCTTAAAATTCTGGAAGAGAATTTATACCTGAATGATGTGATCAATGTGGGTAACGATAAACTCACCACAGTGAAGGAATTGGCCGAAACCATTATCCGGTTGACCAAATCCAGTTCTAAAATTGTACACCTGCCACCATTAAAAGAAGGGGATATGACCCGCCGTCAGCCTGATAACCAAAAAATGATCGAGGTATTGGGACGTCCGTTACTGGAATTGGAAGATGGTATTCAGAAAGTGTTGAAAGCGGTTTTGTAATT
>CAZKSY010000082.1:0-10028 GCA_964555605.1 uncultured Chitinophagaceae bacterium
TGGACGTGGTCGGGCCTGCCCGATGTAGCCCACCAGAATTTCTTAATGTAAATACATAAAAAAACCCACCAACATTTAATGAAAATGGACGTGGTCGGGCCTGCCCGATGTAGCCCAACAGAATTTCTTAATGTAAATACATAAAAAAACCCACTGTCGTTTAACAACAGTGGGCGAAGTCGGGTGGACTGGATTCGAACCAGCGACCCCTTGCACCCCATACAAGTGCGCTACCGGGCTGCGCCACCACCCGAATCTTTGGGGTTGCAAATGTACAGAAAATATTCACTCTGAAAAGTTTCAGGCAAAAAAAAGGGCTCTTTTGAAGAGCCCTTTTGGAAAATACTATTTCTTATTGCTTAGAAATCAACTGACGGTAGGAAAGGGTAGTACCCTTCAGTTCCAGCGTATAATTTCCGGCAGGCAAAGGCGAAAGATCGCTCATGCTAAGGGTATTGATACCGGCACGGGCAGCGCTGGTTTGTTGTTTTACCAACTGACCATTCTGATTATACAAACGCAGGGTGATATTTTCATCCTTACTTAATTCGAAGGCTACATTAATTGAACCCACAAATGGATTCGGGCTGATACGGGCTGCCCCTTTTCCGAGGTCGGCACGAACCAATACCACTTTGCTATAGGTTGCTTTACCGTTTTTATCAACCTGCTTCAAACGATAGAAATTCACCGCCTGGGCCTGGCCATCTACAAAACTATATGTATTGGATGTTCCGCTACGGGCCAGCACGGTTCCAATTTTGGAGAACTGACTGCCGTTGGCGCTTCTTTCCACCTCAAAATAGCTGTTTCCGCTTTCCTCAAGGGTATTCCATTCAAGCGTTACCACACCAGCGTTGAGGCGTCCATTGAACTGACCCAGACGTACAGGAAGTGTTGAAACAAATGCAGGTCCAAATTCAGAGCTACTGTTTATAGAAGAACTGGAACCGGTTGCAACGGCAACAATGATGGTACCGGTGGTTACAGTGGCAGGCAAGGAAGCTGCAGCAATGGTAAATCCAAAACGCTGATCGGTTCCGGAACCATAGGTAACATCGGAATAGGAATCTGTACCGGTGCTATCATCGGTTACCGCACCCAGCGTAGTACCTTCCTGACCGCTGAACAGATAGGTTTTACCTTCTAAACCGCTGGCATCGGCAATATAAAAATCAATTACGGCATCAGCAGGGGCAATACCGGTGATCACCAGGTTTCCACCCTGAACATTTGACTTTGTAATGAAAGGGAAATTCATCAGGTTGTTCGCCCCGGCATCTCCATCCCCATTATCATTTCCTGTAATTCCATCGTTGGCAAGGTCAATTCCCAAACCGGTATTATCGTAAATTGAGTTGCGGGAAAAACGATTTCCCGTAATTACAGATGTACCACCGGGAGTAGCCAGAACGATTCCTTTGGCATTATTGGCAATAATATTACCCTCATAAGTATCCCCCTGACCATCTTCATTAGAGCCTATAATATTATCACTGGCATTGAAGTTAGAACTGGTGAGGATAGTGATTCCGTTACCGGCATTCCCGCGCACCAGCGAGCCCGCACTATTGGTGCCAATGGCATTACTGGCTATGATATTACCATCAGAATTAGAGGACGATCCAAAAAAATCGCCTCCCTGAATAGATATACCATCTCCTGCACCGGAACAGATCGTATTACGCTCTAAAGCATCAGAATTGCCATCGCCATCTGTGCCAATACGGTTACCCGAACCAGGGAATATCTCAATGCTTGCCACACTACCAACGCTTCCGTTTCCAGCAGCAGCATTGCTTGAATTCAAACCAATGATATTTCCGGCAATAATATTTGAGTTAGAAACAGATGCAATAAATATCGCGCGTCCTCCATTATTGGAAATATAGTTTCCTTCATTGCCATCTGCCACACCATCACCATCCGTACCCACCACGTTCGAATTGGCATTCACAGTAAGCAAAATTCCGTTACGAACGTTACCAAAACCGGCACCTAAGCCATTTTTATTCAGACCAATTATATTTCCGGCAATGGTAGAACTACTGGTTCTCCAAAAGAAAACCCCATCTTCTCCGTTGCAGGAAATCAGGTTTCCTTCATTAGCGTCATTTACACCATCTCCATCAACTCCAATGGAAATACCTGAATTTCCTAAACCACTGAAAGCATTACTCTGTATTCCAGAGAGGGTATTACCCAATGTAGTGGAAAGACCGGTACTGTCGGTACCGATGTAATTTCCCCAAATTTTAGCGGTAGCCCCCTGGCCAATGTAAATACCATAATTGGTAGATTTATAGATCGCCAATCCTGCAATGGTAACGTTAGTGGATAATACATTAAAAATATTGGTGGCGGCCGGAAGTGCCGTACCATCAATATTTATCCGGATAGTTCTGCCGGCGATGGTACCCTGAGCCGAACCTGATTGCGAATAACCATTAATAAAAACGGCCTCAATGATGTTGGGGAGCGCACTGGTAAGTGATATAGTCATTGACCCACCTTCAGGCAAATCAAATAAAATATTGTCGGCACCCGGATTCGCGTTGGCATCCGTTATAGCTTGAGCCAAAGAACCAGCCCCACTGTTATTTGTGTTGGTAACAGTAAAGTCGGTAGCGAACGACAATAAGGATCCCGACAAGAATATACTGGTCAGGGTCATGCGCAAAGAATTGGAGTAATTTTTCTTCATACAGTGAAATTATGATTCAGAGAATTGGTTTGCAAAAGAGGGGATCCGGATGATTAATGCGCCTAAAAATACCAAGGTTTCCCGAATTAGCCCCTATATTTTTTTACACAATTCCTTGAATTTTGTAATGGTTTTGTCGCGTTTTACGACAAAAAGGATCTGAAAATCAAATTAAAGGTATCCGGAATTAAACCGGGCAGAAAGGTTTCCGCTGTTTCCTGTCCGGATTGAACTAATATGTCACTGGCCGAACCATGTATAAACACAGACAAACAGGCTGCTTCTGCGGGGGGATAACCCTGGGCTAAAAAAGAGGTAATGATACCCGTAAGACAATCGCCGGAGCCTCCTTTTGCCAAACCGGAATTTCCGGTACAATTAAAAAAACTTATGGTGGGAGAGGGGAGTGCAATCAATGTTCTATGACCTTTATAGACTATTATAATATTTCTTTTAGTGGCGATGTCCATCAATTGCTGCCATCGGTCTATCTCATGTTCCACCTTCCCGAATAACCGAATGGCTTCCCCCGGATGGGGAGTTAAGATGGTTCCTGCCGGCACATACGGCCAGAGTTCGGGGTAAAGGGCCAGCAGATTCAATGCATCAGCATCTAAAACCATTGGGCCGCTAAAATGTATCAGGATGTTTTTTAAAATGTCGCGGTGTTGCGGGGTGGCGCCCCATCCAGGCCCTATACCAATAGCATTAAATGGAAAAGAGCCTTCTTGAAAATGTTCCGGCAACAGAGCAGAAGCAGATTGTACCATGGCTTCCGGCAAGGCGGTTTGAGGAATTTCACGTTCGGTCCAGGGAATAAACAAACTGAGTTTTCCTACACCAGATTTCAAACAGGCTTTACCAGCCAGAAGCACGGCCCCCATCATTCCCGGCGAGCCAGCCACCAGAGAGGCATGACCGAAATTACCTTTATGAGCAAAAGCCGGGCGGGGTTTATACATGCTTTTGGCTGTTTGCTCATCCATTATCCGAAACAAAGGATAGTGGGTAGTAAGGAATTCCGGAGAAAGACCAATTTCTAATATATGTACAGTTCCAAAATAACCCGTGAACGGAGCGGCCAGCAGGGCTGGTTTATAACACTGAAAACTAAGCGTGTGAGTTGCTTTCACCGCAACAGCAGTCTTGTCTGGCCGGTCGGCCAGTAATCCGCTGGGTAAATCGATACTGATCACCGAACAATTGCATTGATTAATTGCCGTGACCAGATCTGCAGCCAAACCCGTCAGGGGTCTGTTTAATCCGGTACCAAATAAGGCATCTATTACTAAACCCGCCGCATCAATTTCCGGAAAACTTTCCATGGTGGAAATATAAAGAGGGCTTACCTCGAGCGTACGTAATTGTACCAGATTGGTTTGAAAGTCAGGACTGCCCGGATGCCCTGTTTCCAGGATGGCTACCTGAACAGTATAGCCTCTTTCCATAAATATCCGGGCTATGGCCAACCCATCACCACCATTGTTCCCTTTGCCACAAAATATATAAAGAGAGGAAAAAGGCCGTGATGCTTTTTCGATCCAGTTCACACAGGCCCATGCCGCCCGTTCCATTAAATCGATGGATGAAATGGGTTCCTGTTGCATGGTATATGCATCCCATTCCCGCATTTGCCGGGCGCTCAAAACTACCATGCTGTTAAGTTACTACTTTTTTGATGCGGAATGAGAAGCTTGCAGGGCCGGCTTCTTATGACGGGAGGCCAGTAAACGGACTGATGACTTTTTTTTCTTCCCCCGGGGTGCCACCCGAACGATCTCTTTGTCTTCGTCGGCATCTCCCCGTTGCAGGTAATTACCAAACAGGTCGGCCAGTTTTTTGACTTCATATACCCGTCTGGAATCATTGTTGCAAAGGGCAATAATGGTTACATCTTCCTCCACCAGGCGATAGAAAGCTGTTCTGTTCCCGTGCCACCAACCGTTATGATAAATGATCTTCTTGCCATTCTTTAACAGGAGCATGCGCCAACCCAAACCATAATTATGTGTGCCGGGTTTTTCATTGCTATAGGGTGTGTATGCTTGAACCTGAAGAGAATCGTTCACCAATTTGCCTTCATGTAAGGCATGATCGAATTTCATAAGGTCCCGAACAGTACTGTATATATTTTTATCCCCATAAACAAGGTCCAGAAAATCGAACGCATATTGCCGTCCATTGTAAAAAAACGACGGCATCGCACGGGCACTGTCGTTAAGAGAGAAAACATAGGAATCTCTCATTTCCAAGGAATCAAAAATAGTTTGTTGAATGTATTGCTGAAACGACAGTCCGCTGATTTTTTCAACTACCAATGCCAACAGAGCATAGTTGGTATTAGAATAATTGAAGCCTCTGTCTGGACGGGCGATATCAATATCATTGTGTCGGGCAATGATAAAATCCAATACATCCTGATTGGTGATCCGTTGTCTTTTATCCCAACCCAATACTTCCATATAATGTACATAATTGGGTAAACCGCTCCGGTGATTCAATAAGGTGCGGATCGTAACACCTGTTAACGGCCATTGGGGAAAAATGCCAGAGAGATCAGCATCCAATCCCAATTTACCTTCCTGAACAAGATGCAGTATTGCTGTAGCGGTAATGGTTTTGGAAACAGACGCCAAATGAAAAGGAGATTCGGGCAAAATACTATCGCTCGTTTGTTTATATCTGAATTTGCCTTCATATCGTTCATAAATGATTTCTCCCTGTTTAGCAACGAGAAGGCTTCCATTCAGGGAACCATTTCTAAAAAGAGAATCAACAAAAGGGACGATACGCTGTTTATAGGCACTTCGTTCTTTCTCACTTAACAATGGCGTATGCGAAGCCGTTGCCGCGGAAGCGGATGCCACAGGAGATTTTGATCCGGCATTCTGGCAAGAATAAATTGCCACCAGGCCGAACAACAGCAGGAGTTGGGTTTTCAAAAGGACCATTTACAGGGTTAGTAATAAGCAAATATAAATAATACGATCAATCGTTAGGACCATTCACAGATCGTTTTTTTGATTTCATTTTTTACAATCATCTTTGTGCAGCAAACAGCATTCCAAACTGAAGGATTTAACCATATGAGCGACAGTAAAAAAACCAGTTACCCAAAAGAAAAGATCAATATACTTTTTCTGGAAAACATCAGTGATGCAGCAGTAAAGCATTTCAAGGAATCTGGTTATGCATCGGTGCGCAAACTGTCGGGCGCATTATCAGAAGACGAGCTGATCAAGGAAATAAAAGAGGTGCATCTGCTCGGGATCCGTTCCAAAACAATGATCACAAAAAAGGTATTGGAGGCTGCAAAAAAATTACAGGCAATAGGCTGTTTCTGCATAGGAGTCAATCAGGTAGATCTTAAAGCTGCCACACGCTCTGGTGTAGCTGTATTCAATGCCCCATATTCCAATACCCGTTCTGTAGCCGAATTGGTGATCGGTCTTTCGATCATGCTGATCCGAAGAATTCCGGATAAAAACAAAGCTGCTCATGAGGGCATCTGGATGAAGGAAGCCAAGGGGAGCTATGAACTAAGAGGCAAAACACTGGGTATAATAGGTTATGGAAATATTGGTTCGCAGGTAAGTGTGCTGGCTGAAGCGATTGGGATGAAAGTGATCTTTTACGATGTGGCCACCCGTTTGCCTTTAGGCAATGCAGTGGCCAAAAAATCTTTGAAAGAGGTATTGGGTCAGTCAGATATTGTTACCCTGCATGTACCGGAAACCCTGAGCACAAAAAATCTGATCAATAAAACAACGCTCAAGCAATGTAAGAAAGGCGCTATAATGATCAATTATGCCCGGGGAGAAGTGGTTGATCTGGAAGCACTACGTAAAGCCCTGCTTGATGGTCATATCAGCGGTGCTGCGGTAGACGTATTTCCCTGGGAACCGGAGAAAAACGGAGAGCGGTTTCAAACCCCTTTACAGGATCTTCCCAATGTAATATTAACGCCGCATATTGGCGGATCTACCGAGGAAGCACAGATGAATATCGGGGAAGATGTGAGCAATAAATTATATCAATTCCTGGAAAGCGGCAGCACCATTGGTTCTCATACGGTTCCGCCCATCAGTCTGCCACCGCAGGAAGGCACGCACCGGATCCTGCATATTCACAAAAATGTACCGGGCGTACTTTCAGAAATCAATACACAATTGTCGAATCATTCCATAAACATTTTGGCACAATACCTGAAAACAAATGAGGATATAGGCTATGTGGTACTGGATGTAGACAAGAAAATTTCTGCCCATGCTTTCCACTTACTAAAAGAAGTGAAAGAGACCATCAAGGTGAGAATGCTGTATTGATCCTGAATTTCAGGGTTTCCGATGGCGAAAAATGCGGGCCCTTGCTCTGAAAGCCGGGGTTTCCCGATCCCAGCTTTCTTCCACAATTGACTGTATCTCCGGAAGTATTTCGGGATAAATCGTATATAGATTGTATAAAACTGTAAGGGAAAATGCTTTCACAGCCGGCGCTTGCTGTGGGTCTGAAATAAATTCAAAACAGGCATTGAGCAATGGCCCCTGATATCGTTTAGGTATTTCCGTGAACTGAAATAACCGCATCAGATTTCGGGTTACAGCAGGATGGGTATCCTTTTTATTCAGACATTTTACAAATCGGTTCCAATAAGGTTTGATCAGCTCTGGATGATATTCCACACAATAACTTACCGGCCAGGCGGCCCGCTGGATCACCCGGTATTCATCACCCAAAAAAAGCCTTACCAATTCCTTGAAACGTTCCGCATCGTTTCCCACATAATTGACCACCAGCATGCATTGCTTTCGGGAATGTTCCTGTAGTAAGGTGGAGCGGATGTCCATGAATTATGCTTTTTTCAACTTTTCCTTTAGTTTTCCCGGTAATTTGCCCAGATCCTTGTATACGTTTATTATATACCGGTAGATATTGCCGAGATCAAGATCAATGAATTTTCGGAGTATCAGGATCATCAATACAATGGAGAAAACACTATTGATCATGGTGGCATAGGCGGCACCGATTCCGCCAAAATGTTTGAGTGCGAAAAAATTCACGACCAGGCTAAACAACATAAAAGCCAGATTCACCAGGAAATTAATCTTGGGTTTTCCGATAGCATCCAGTGTTGAGCCGAACAGATAACCGACCGGACGGGATAAACTGAACAAAATGGTGAGCTGCAAAATCGGCGCCACCTCCATGTATTTGCTTCCTCCTAAAATATACACCAGGGGTTTGGGAAAGATGAAAATGAGGAGCGATATAGGAATGATAATAGCCAGTACGGTGGCGATCATTCGCTCAAAATAGTACTTTACTTTTTCGATGCCTTCTGATTCCATGGTTTCCACGTTCTTGGGAAAGAGCACATCGGCTGCCGCCAGTGAAGGCATATCGGTAAGATTATTGATTCTGGAGATCAGATTATAATACGATACATAGGTTTTCCCCTGCACCTGATCGAGTGTGGATGCTGTAATAAAATGATCAAAACTTCGCGCCAGATTAAAAAAAAGGTTGGTCCCAAAAATGTATTTACCGAAATGCAACATGCTGATCAGGAGCGTACGATCGAGATGCATTTTACGAATGAGTACATCGCGGCTGTAATATAACATGATGATCGAACTGAGGAATAGCGCAGCGATCTGCAGCAGCATCAGATTGATCAAACCGAAATGTTCCCGAAAGAAAAAGTACAGTATCAATATCCCGGAAAAGAAAAATCCCTGCCGGATAAAATAGGCCCAAAAAATAGAAGAGAAACGGTATTGTGCCTGCAACATCACTTCGCAGTGATTGAAAGGGATCAGCAGCAGCATCATTACAATACTCCACATCAACAGGGGCTTGATCTCGGGCGCATGCAGTAATTGCGAAAAAGAGGTACCGAAAATTAGCAACAGGATCAATACGATCAATGTGAACAGTATATTTATAAAGAGGGCATTGAATTGAACTGCTTCTTTTTTCCCGGCATTTTCGGCCATCCCCAGGAATTTGATGGTGGGATTTCTCAACAAACCCTGCTTTACTGTTTCAAAGATCATCAGAATCATCAGATAAAGCGACCATACACCATTCTCTGTGTTTAATAGTCCGCGGAATAAAAGAATGGAAGAAACGGCACCAAAGAAGAACAGCGAAAAGCGCTGTAATAAGGTATAAAATATGGAGTGTAGCCAGAAAGAAGATCGGAGAAGCTTCAAAATTGTGGTTCTTTAAGGTAAAAATAGGGCAAAACCCTTAATGATTTTTATAAACGCCCCTGAGGGGCATTTAGTACCCCACTTCAATTCACTATTTTTAGCGTCTTAAACCAGTTATATGTATTCCTTATTATATAGACTTTTATTGGGTATTTGTTTGCTGCAAATTACGGCCTGCCGGAGGCCGGCTGCAGTGGTATTCCAAACCGATTTTGGCTTGAAAGACGGGGCCGTCAGTGCCATGAAGGGCGTTTCGATGCAGGTGGCACCTGATTTGGAATTATTCGACCTTACCCATGAAATTCCTGCCTACAATATCTGGGAAGCCGCTTACCGTTTGGAGCAAACGATACCTTACTGGCCTAAAAGGACTGTATTCGTTTCGGTTGTAGATCCGGGCGTTGGTACAAAACGGAAATCGATCGTAGCGGAAACGCTTTCCGGGCATTTTATTGTAACTCCAGACAATGGCACGTTGAGTTTCCTGGCCCGGTCGGCAGGCATCAAACAAGTTCGACTGATCAATGAAGCCATTAACCGCCGACAGTCATCAGCCAGTTCCTATACATTTCATGGACGGGATGTATACGCCTATACGGCAGCACGTTTGGCAGCCGGTGTTATTTCTTTTGAAGAGCTGGGTCCGGAATGGCCGGTCGATTCACTGGTTTTGATCCCTTACCAGGTACCGGAGTGGCGTGAGAATGCCTTATTCGGGAATATACCGGTACTGGATGTTCAATACGGGAACCTCTGGAGCAATATTCCGGATAGTCTGGTAAAAAAAGCAGGCTGGTCAACAGGGGATAGCCTGGAGCTGAATGTTTATCATTCAGACACGCTCAAACATTCGGGAATTTATCCATTACGAAATACGTTTGGCGAAGTTCCTAAAGGAACCGGATTGCTTTATTTCAATAGTTTGATGCAGGTTTCAGCAGCAATTAATGAGGGGAATTTTGCCCAGCAGTTTGGATTGGGTAGCGGCGCAGATTGGTCCCTCAGGATCCGTAAGCCCATTCACCGATAAGCGCAAACCCACGCCCAGCCTTATTTTCGTTCTTTTCTTTCTTATAATTTACATTATGTTAAATGCCTCACAGGCCCTG
>CAZKSY010000083.1:0-6490 GCA_964555605.1 uncultured Chitinophagaceae bacterium
TGAGAGGTGAGAGGTGAGAGGTGAGAGGGGCTCCGCTTAACATACCCCTGGCGGAGTGAGAATGAAACCAACAAGCCGCAGCGTTGCTGCGTGAACCAATAAAATATTGCGTGAAACTCAGGTCACGTGAAATTGAATCATATGAGCGAAGAAAAGAAACTGATCAAAGTAACCATCGACAACATCACGATTGATGTGGAGCCTGGTACCACCATCCTCAATGCTGCACGCAGTATCGGTGGCGATGTGGCCCCTCCGGCGATGTGCTATTACAGTAAGTTAAAAGGCAGTGGCGGCAAATGCCGTACCTGTTTGGTGGAAGTAGCCGCTGGTTCTACCGCCGACCCACGCCCCATGCCTAAACTGGTAGCCAGTTGCCGCACGAACGTGATGGATGGTATGATCGTAAAAAATATTACCAGCGAAAAAGTAATGGATGCCCGCGCCGGTGTGGTGGAATTCCTCTTGATCAATCACCCGCTCGATTGCCCCATCTGCGATCAGGCCGGCGAATGCCACCTGCAGGATCTTAGTTACGAACATGGTAAGGAAGGCACCCGCTATGAATTCAAGCGCCGCACTTTCGAAAAACACGATCTGGGCCCCTATATCCAGTTGCATATGACGCGTTGCATACTCTGCTACCGTTGTGTATTCACCGCCGACCAGGTTTCCAATAAACGTGTACACGGCGTGCTCGATCGCGGTGATCATGCTGAGATCGCTACCTATATTCAAAAAAGCCTGGACAACGACTTTATCGGAAACGTTATTGACGTTTGTCCCGTTGGCGCCCTTACCGATAAAACCTTCCGCTTTAAAAACCGTGTATGGTTTACCAAACCCGTAGATGCCCATTGTAATTGCTCCAAATGCTGCGGTGAAGTACAATTATGGATGCGTGGTGATGAGGTGTTTCGTGTTACAGCCCGCAAAGACCAATGGGGAGAGATCAAAGAAAGCTCAAAAGGCGGTACCGGCTGGATCTGTAATGAATGCCGCTTCGAAAAGAAAAAATTATCCGATTGGGTGATCGAAGGACCAAGCAATATCAGCCGTCATTCCGTGATTTCTCAGGGACATTATGTGGGTTTGAACAAACCGGCTGAAACAGTTCCGGCGGTTATGGGTGGACGTGATCCAAAATTACTTATGGACATACATTCGGTGAGTGAGGTGAATAAACAGCATATTGAATTGAGTAAGATCAACCGCCCGGCGCATTCTGATGATTTTAAGTAAGACTGACTTAATACGAACATATTATGTTATTAGCATTTGATTGGTTTTTTGTAATTGAGAAATTGTCACTGATCGTAGTGGTAGTGGCTGTGTCGTTGGTAGTGGCACTGTATGAAACTCTGGCAGAACGAAAGATCGCTGCGGTGATACAGGACCGTCGTGGCCCCAACCGGGCAGGCCCCTTTGGATTGTTTCAACCCTTTGCCGACGGTTTGAAATTATTCATGAAGGAAGAGATCATTCCTGATAATGCTAATAAGTTGCTTTTTATTCTGGGTCCCTGTTTGGCGATGCTTACTGCTTTGATGACCTCTGCGGTGATACCCTGGGCAGGTCCTATCGAATTGTTTGACAGAACCATCTCCCTTCAGGTAACGGATATCAATATTGGTGTACTGTATATTTTTGGTGTAGTGAGCATGGGTGTGTACGGTATCATGATCGGCGGCTGGGCGTCGAATAATAAATTCTCTCTGCTGGCAGCATTGCGTGGTGCCTCTCAGGTGATTTCCTATGAATTGCCTATGGGTATGGCATTGATCGCTTTATTGTTTCTGACCGGATCACTGAAAATGAGCGTGATTGTTGGCCAGCAAGCTGATTCCGTATATTATTTCTTTCTGCAGCCATTAGGCTTTTTGATCTATTTCATTTGCGCACTGGCTGAATGTAATCGTACCCCATTCGACCTGCCAGAAGCAGAGAATGAATTGAACTTTGGCTACCACCAGGAGTACTCTTCCATGAAACTCGGTTTTTATCTGTTCTCTGAATATATCAATATGTTCATCAGCAGTGTGATCATGGCTACGCTTTTCTTTGGTGGATATGATATCCCTGGTATCAATGATGCCTCTCTCGGTCAAAGTATCGGTGGCAATTGGCTGGCCTTGTTGCAGGCAGTTAGTCTTTTATTTAAAACCGGACTCTTCATATTCCTGTTCATGTGGATACGCTGGACCATCCCCCGCTTCCGCTACGATCAGTTGATGAATCTGGGCTGGAAAACACTGATCCCTTTAAGTTTGATCAATATGCTTTTAACAGCAGCGATCGCTTTATACCTGAAAAACTAAAATTGATTTTTATAGAACACCGGCATCGGTGCGATAATAAAAAATAACTTATGCAATCATTAACGAACAGAGCGCAATTGGTGGAACGCAAGCCCATGACATTCGTGGAGCGCCTGTACTTATGGAATATTTTTAAAGGAATGCTCATCACGTTTTCGCATATATTTAAGCGTAAACCAACGATTCAGTATCCTGAGCAAAAACGGCCCTTCAGTCCGGTATTTCGTGGATTACATATCCTGAACCGCGACGAGGAAGGTCGTGAACGCTGCACTGCCTGTGGTCTCTGTGCCGTGGCCTGTCCGGCTGAAGCCATTACGATGGAAGCTGCAGAGCGTGTTAGCGGGGAAGAGAATCTGTATCGCGAGGAAAAATATGCGGCCCGTTATGAGATCAACATGCTGCGCTGCATTTTCTGTGGATTGTGTGAAGAAGCCTGTCCGAAAGACGCCATCTACCTGAGTGAAACCTTCGCTCCGGCTAATTATCAGCGGAAAGGTTTCATTTATGGAAAAGACGATCTGTTGATCCCGCATCCCAAAGAAAATCCGGAAGCATACCAAAAAGCATTGGGTTCAAGAGCCGTGAAAGCCTGATCTGCCCGGTGCTCCAAAAAGATTAACTAACTGATATTTCAATACAATGAGTGTTACACAATTTCTCTTCTGGTTTCTGACCGCTCTGGCGGTGATCAGTGCCTTGCTGGTAGTGGTCAGCAGAAATCCGGTTCATAGCGTGCTTTGGCTCATCGCTACATTCTTCGCCATTTCAGGACATTATATAATGCTGAATGCCCAATTCATCGGCATCGTGAACCTGATCGTTTATGCGGGGGCTATCATGGTACTCTTCTTATTTGTGATCATGCTGATGAACCTGAATGCAGAAGCAGAGCCGCAGAAAAACAAATGGCTCAAATTGGCCGGGGTAGTAGCCAGCGGATGTTTGATGCTGGTAGTAGTGGCTGCCTTGAAAGAAGCCGAACGTAAAGGCATGATGGCTCAGTTAAAAGAGGGAGATATTGGCCTCATCCAAAATCTGGGTAAAACACTTTTTACCGAGTATGTGGTTCCATTTGAGATCAGCAGTGTACTGTTTTTAAGTGCCATGGTGGGTGCGGTGGTGATCGGTAAAAAAGGTGATTGATTGAATCACGATTGATAAAACTCGTTCCGAACGACTATAAATTGATTTATGAATATTGAATATTACATCTATCTGGCCATTGCCCTCTTTTGTATCGGAGTGGCTGGTGTATTAACCCGCCGAAATGCCATTATCGTATTCATGTGCATCGAATTGATGTTGAATGCGGCCAATCTTTTATTGGTGGCTTTTTCGAAAATGCATCACCTGGGTCAGGCAGCAACCAATCCAATGGCCGGTATTGACGGACAGATATTCGTTTTTTTTATAATGGTGGTAGCGGCGGCTGAAGTAAGTGTGGGTTTGGCCATTATTGTGATGATGTTCCGCAATACTCATTCTATTGATATTAACTTTTTAAACCGGTTAAAGCATTAATCTGATTTAACCAAGGCGTACAGTTTATGAGTAACATTTTTCAATTGGTATGGCTGGTTCCGGTGCTTCCACTGATAGGGTTTCTTATCAACGGGTTGTTCCGCAAGCAACTGTCTAAAACGATGACCAGCCTGATCGGCTGCGGCGTAATTCTGGGTTCATTTGTGATCAGTCTACTCCTGTTTCAACAGGTGAAGGCAGGCACCAGTGAAACCATTACACTCTTTAATTTTATTTCAGTAGGAAGTTTAAAGATACCCTTTGCCTTTACGGTAGACGCGCTGAGTTCACTCTTCCTGTTGATCATAACCGGAATTGGTTTTCTGATCCATGTTTATTCCACCTCGTATATGCATGGAGAAACCGATGATCATTTTGCCCGTTATTTCGCCTACCTGAACCTATTCGTGTTTTCGATGCTGTTACTGGTGTTAGGTGCCAACTACGTGATCATGTTCATTGGTTGGGAAGGGGTAGGATTATGTTCCTATCTATTGATCGGCTACTGGTTCAAGAATAACGATTATACCAATGCGGCAAAGAAGGCTTTTGTTATGAACCGTATTGGTGACCTTGGCTTCCTTCTGGCTATTTTCTGGATGATCAATCAGTTCGGATCGGTAACCTATACCGATGTGTTTTCCAAAGCTGGTGGTTCTACAGAAGCAATCATGACAGGTATTACCCTCTTGCTTTTTGTGGGCGCAACCGGTAAAAGCGCGCAGATTCCACTATATACCTGGTTGCCCGATGCAATGGCGGGTCCTACTCCGGTATCGGCCCTGATCCACGCGGCTACCATGGTTACGGCGGGTATTTATATGATCGCCCGCAGTCAGGTGATCTTCGTGATGGCCCCCACCACCATGGAAGTGATCGCCGTGATCGGATTAGCTACGGCTGTTTTGGCTGCAACCATCGCATTGTATCAGAATGATATCAAGAAAGTACTGGCTTATTCTACAGTGAGTCAGTTGGGCTTTATGTTCCTCGCCATCGGTGTGGGAGCTTTTACTACGGGTGTGTTCCACGTTATGACCCACGCATTTTTCAAAGCATTATTATTCCTGGGGGCCGGTAGTGTGATACATGCCATGAGCGGGGAACAGGATATTACCAAGATGGGCGGATTGGCCAAAAAGATTCCCGTAACCTTTGTTACTTTCCTCCTTGGTGTGTTAGCGATCAGTGGTTTTCCCTTCACTTCTGGTTTTGTTTCCAAAGACGAGATCTTGCTGGCTGTATTCTATCACAATAAATTGTATTTCTGGATCGCAGTGATCGCAGCTATATTCACTGCTTTCTATATGTTCCGTTTAATGATGCTCACGTTCTTTGGTTCCTTCCGTGGCACCGACGAACAAAAACATCATTTGCATGAGTCGCCCAAAGCCATGACCATTCCACTGGTGGTATTGGCTATATTAAGCGTGGCAGGAGGGTTGGTGCAATTGCCGCATGTATTTGGTGGTCATGCCTATTTCAATGAATTCCTGCAACCCGTAGTATCTGCCGTTACACATGAAGGCCCCGGGTTGGCTACCATGGAGTACGCATTATTAGGCGGCACCATATTGTTGCTGGCCATTATCTATTTCGTAACCAGGAAATGGTTTGCGGTAGAGCAGTTCAATGGCACCTATGAAGGATTTAGAAAAGTATTGGCCAATAAGTGGTATGTAGATGAATTGTACGATTCCATCATTGTGAAGCCGGTTCGATGGTTGGGTAAAAAAGTAGTTTCTTTTATTGAAACCGAAGTGATCGACTGGGTGGTTAATGGTATTGGCCGGTTGATACAGTTGGCCGGACGGCAATTGCGTTTGGTACAAAGCGGTCAGGTAGGAAGTTATGTGCTTTTGATGGTATTGGGTATGATCGTTTTTTTCGCCCTGCAATTCTTCCTGAAAAAATAATTCACACTAAATCCCTTCGGGGGAAAATGATATTATGATACCTGTATTACTGATCCTGGTTCCTTTTGTAAGCGGATTGCTTACATTCTTCCTGAAAAAAGAAGGAACCGCGCGCTCCTGGGCCCTGCTGGCTTCATTGGGAACACTGGCTGTTTCAGTGGCCGGTTTAACCCTGGTTAAGGATGCTTCTTTATTAACAGCCGATGCCGAATGGATACCAGCCCTGGGTACCCGATTTACCGTTTCACTTGACGGTATGGGACAATTACTTTGTTTGCTTACGGCCATTGCTTTCCCGGTAATCTTTATGGCTACCTGGAACAGTTCTTACAGCAAGTCGCATAATTTCTTTGGACTGATGCTGCTTTCCCAAACGGGCCTGATGGGTGTATTTTTAGCTACGGATGCACTTTTATTCTATTTTGCCTGGGAACTGGCGTTGATTCCTGCCTATTTCCTTTGCTCTGGATGGGGGGGTGAAAAGCGTATAGCCGTAACCTTTAAGTTTTTCATTTATACATTTATTGGCTCCTTACTGATGCTGGTGGGTATTCTATACCTGTACTTTAAAACACCCGGTCTCAGTTTCGCCATGCGTGATTTTTATATTCTTTCGATCACGCCTTCTGAACAATCCTGGTTGTTCTGGATGTTCTTTGCGGCTTTCGCTATCAAGATGCCCATTTTTCCTTTCCATACCTGGCAGCCCGATACCTATGAACAATCGCCTAC
>CAZKSY010000083.1:6590-9869 GCA_964555605.1 uncultured Chitinophagaceae bacterium
ATGTGGATCGTGGTAGAGATCATCGAACGTCAGTATAAAACACGCAAGATCTCTGAACTGGGCGGACTGGCCCAAAAAGCCCCGGTACTCACCATTTTATTGGTAGTGGTGGCGCTGGCGAATGTAGCATTGCCACTCACCAATGCATTTATCGGAGAGTTCCTGATGTTCACCGGTGTATTTACGTCTAATGTTTCCAAATTCAATTATATCTATACGGCAGTGTCTGGTATCAGCATCATTTTGTCGGCGGTGTATACCCTGAATATGATACAGAAGGTATTTTATGGTAATACCAGTGCCCTCACCGCCAATGCTATAGATATTAAATGGAATGAAAAGCTGGTTTTATCGTTCATCGTACTCCTCATATTGGTGGTGGGGGTTTACCCGCAACCGCTGCTCGATCTTACGCAGGGTACGGTGGATACGATCTTGAAACAAATGGTTACGAAACATCCTTAAGCAACGCGATTATTCAGAATATATGAATGCAATAGTACTATCGGCGATCATGGGAGTGGTGATGATGTTCACCGGCCTTTTTGCAAAAGAACTTAAAGTAGTGCGTGCTACAGCCATCGCTGGCCTGGCACTCATACTGCTCGCCAATATTTTCGAACTGAACGGACACCGCTTTTTCAATGTGAATGTGCGGAATATGTTGTATTTCGACAGCTTTGGCCTCGTATTCAACAGCATTGCACTGGGCAGTACCCTCTTGTATTTCCTGCTCAGCGGAAAAGATATTGAAAAGGTGGGCCTTCATGTAGCCGAGTACTACACGCTGATCTTCTTTATTCTGTGTGGCGTGTCGCTGGTCGCATCTTTCAACTCTATGCTGATCCTGTTCCTCGGAATCGAGATCATATCCATACCGCTTTACATTCTTACGGGAACTGATAAGCGCAATCTGAAAAGTAATGAAGCCTCCCTGAAATATTTTCTGATGGGGGCATTTTCTACCGGACTGATGCTGATGGGTATCGCCCTCATGTATGGAGCCGTAGGCAGTTTTCAGATCGATTACATTGCTCAGTTCACACAGAAGCTAACACCAATGATGACCGCCGGTTTGCTGTTACTGGTATTTTCCATGTCGTTCAAAGTTTCAGCCGCTCCGTTTCATTTTTGGACACCGGATGTGTATGACGGCGCTCCCACCGTTTTCACGGCTTTCATGGCAACAGTAGTGAAAGCAGCAGCTTTCATTGCCTTTGTGAAATTATTCGAAGGGGTATTTGGGGATGCCCATGCGCAATGGCAGTTACTGGTTTCGATCATTGCGGCGGCTACTTTATTATTCGGTAATATCACTGCGGTATTTCAGCAAAGTGTAAAACGTATGCTCGCCTATTCCAGTATTGCACAGGCGGGATTTATGATGCTTGCTTTGGTGGCTTTGAACGGACGTGCTAAAGAAGGAATCATTTTCTATAGTGTTGCATACACCCTGGCTACTGTGGGGGTATTTGCCGTACTCCTGCGCATGAAAGATTACACCTATGAAGGCTTTAACGGGTTGGCAAAAAGAGAACCCTTGCTGGCAGCCCTTACCACTATATTTTTATTGTCTCTGGCCGGTATTCCTGCCACCGCGGGCTTCATGGCTAAATTCTATATGCTTTCCGCCGCCATTTCAAATGGTCATGTACTGTGGCTGGTAATCCTGGCCGTACTGTGTGCCGCCGTGAGCGTGTACTATTATTTCCGGGTTATTCAGGCCATGTATTTCAAAGACGGGGAAGACCATGAAACGGAAGCGAGCCCGGCTTTTAAAGCCATTTTACTGGTGCTGGCAGCCCTGATTATTGTACTGGGCGTAATGCCACAATTACTGACCGACCTGCTTTATAATCCTATTTTCTAAGCAGATTTACCATTCATAAAATCGGGGAGGGTACAGTCATCTTAATCTGTACCTTAGCCCCATGGCATTTCGCGACACCTTTTCCCTTGCAATGCGCACCGTTCGGGGCAACCGCCTGCGTACCGGTATTACCGTAGCAATTATTGCCTTTGGAATCATGGCCCTGGTAGGTATCAATACCGCCATTGAAGCCATCAAGCAGAAGTTTACCGAAAGTTTTTCCAGTATGGGCGCCACCGGGTTTACCATTCGCTTTCGGGAACCACGTTTCCAGTTTGGCGGGGGGAGCGACATGAAAAAAGAAAAGAAGGGGGCCCGTAAAGAGAAAAAGTCTAATCTCGGTAAACCCATCACCAAAACACAGGCCGAACAATTCAAGCAGAATTACGAGTTTCCGGCCAAAGTGAGCCTCATGCTATTCGGTATTCGGGATGGGGTGGTAGCCGTTGGAAATAAAAAGTCGAACCCTACCGTACGTGTATTTGGCGGGGATGAAAACTTCGTAGAACAAAATGGATTCACAATAGCCTACGGGCGCACCCTCACACCACTTGATGTGGAAACCGGTCGTAATGTGTGTTTGATCGGACGGGATGTGGCAGTGAAATTCTTCGGGGAAAATCTCGACAGACCAATTGAAAAGATCATCAAGATCAATAATATCCCCTTCCGTGTGGTGGGTACCCTGAAGCCCAAAGGATCTACCCTGGGTATGAGTTGGGATAATGTAGTAGTGACATCCTACAACAATGTCCGCCGCTTTTTCAATTCCAACCCCAATGCAAGTTTCAATGTTCAGGTGAAAGTAAACGACCTCAAATTGATGGACGGGGCCATCAGTCAGGCTACCGGAACCTTCCGGCCCATTCGTCGCCTGACCACCATCGACGAAGATAATTTTGCAATAGACAAGAGCGATAGCTTTGTTGAAATGCTTTTGCGTAACCTTAGTTTTATCACCATTGCTGCTATTGTGATCGGGGTGATCACCCTGTTGGGAGCAGCGATCGGATTAATGAATATCATGCTGGTAGCCGTAACCGAGCGTACCAAAGAAATCGGACTGATCAAGGCCATCGGTGGAAAAAAAGCCAGTGTACGCAGTCAGTTCCTGAATGAGGCCATGATCATCAGTTTGATGGGAGCAGCGATCGGAATTGTATTGGGAATATTATTGGGCAATGCCGTAGGCATGTTACTTTCTACAAGCTTTATTGTGCCCTGGGGCTGGATCATTGCCGGTGTTATAATTTGCTCAGCTACCGGATTACTTGCCGGTCTTTATCCTGCTATTAAAGCCTCTAAATTGAATCCTATCGAGGCGTTGCGATATGAGTAGGTAGTAAGTATTAAGTTTTAAGTTATAATGGGAAGCGATTCTACGGCAGCGTATGCCCTCTCACCTCTCA
>CAZKSY010000084.1:0-9433 GCA_964555605.1 uncultured Chitinophagaceae bacterium
ACGATTGACGATTCACCATTCCCGATTACCGCCCCCCAAAAAAAACAAAAGCGCCCCCCGAAGGGAGCGCAATTTCGAATTAGATGCATTCGACTATTATCTTGGATTCAGGATCCGGTCGATTCTTTCGTTCAGATCCTGCAGGTGCATCTTACTCATACGATCAGTATAAGTAGGGATGGCTGCGGCGATCTCGGCTTTCAGACTGCGTAAAGTTCCTTTGGCAACAGACATGATATCGGTTGTTTTAGGATTCACGGCAGGGCCGAAGTTGATGGTGATGCCACCACCGGCAGCAGGGGCTGCAGGAGGAGCTACGATCGTACCAAGGCGCTCTACAAATGATTTCTGCAGGTTGCGACGGTACGCATCAATTGGCTTGCGTGTAGCCAGTTCGCTCCAGATACCTTTTTTCAGGTCATCCATGAACTCATCAATACGATAGGCATTAGCCGCATCGCGGTTGGCGCCTACCACCAAACGGTTCAATCGGGTGGTATTCAACAGTGATCCCAGGAACTGATCCTGAATCTGACCGATGCGCTCCCCGCCGGGGCTGGCAATACGATCCAGAATGTTTCTGTCGAGCAACCAGGTGGGTGTTTCGAACAGATTCTTCTGCAGGAAGCTAACGGCTTCTTTCTGCTGTGCTTTAGGCACCACAGAATATACGCCGCCATCCTGATCCGTTGTTTTATAATCGGTGAATACACCACCAACATTGGTCGTTACATGACCCATATAGCGGCTGAACTGATTCACCACTTCTCCATAAACTTCAGAGAGGTTCTCGTAGTTTTCACCACGTTCGTTTAACCATCCCTGTAACTTAGGCATCATCCATTTCAGGTTCTTGATGCCATATTCACTGGCCTTCATGTTATTGTCGCCCAGGCTTTCCGTTTGTGCTCTTGGATCGGCACCATCCTGATGCAGGAAGCGTAAACGGTTATTGGCAAAACGGGCTTTCACCCACTCATTCAGGGTTTGCTTTTCCTGCTCTTCGGTTTGACCATAAATGGGTTTGTAGCCCCACTCAATGCTCCACAGGTCATAATCACCGATACGGGGATATAAACCGGCGGCACCGATATTGTCTTCAGGTTGTGCTACGTAGTTGAAACGGGCGTAGTCCATGATAGAAGGGGTGTGACCATTGGCTTCCACCCAGGCTTTGTCGCGCAGTTTTTCAACCGGAACAGAAGAGGAGGAGCCCATGTTATGGGGCAGACCCAGCGTATGACCTACTTCGTGAGAAGAAACGAAACGGATCAATTGACCCATCAATTCGTCGTCGAAATTGGCTTTGCGGGCTTTAGGATCACTGGGAGAGGCCTGGATCAGGTACCAGTTACGGAGTAAGCGCATTACGTTATGATACCAGTTGATATGCGATTCCAGGATCTCGCCGCTGCGGGGGTCATGAATATGCGGTCCGCTGGCATTTGGAATGTCGGATGGCTTATAAACGATCGCTGAAAAACGGGCATCTTCCAGGCTCCAGGTGCTGTCTTCCTGTTTGGTAGGAGCCACTTTTGCCATGATGGCATTTTTGAAACCGGCTTTTTCAAAGGCTTTCTGCCAGTCGTTCACTCCCTGGATCAGGTACGGAACCCATTTAGCAGGGGTAGCGGGGTCGATATAATAGATAATAGGCTTTTTAGGCTCTACCAGTTCCCCTCTTTTAAAACGCTCCAGATCCTCGTCTTTTGGCTCTAAGCGCCAGCGGGTGATCATGCTGATGTCTTTAACACCCTGTGGATCGGCGTCGAAATCCGTGTAACCGGTGGTGAAATAGGCCACACGGTCGTCATAATAACGCGGTTTCATGGGTTGTTTCGGCAGGATCAGCATGGAGCTGTTCAATTCAAAAGTGGCATTTCCTGTAGGGCCACTCGGCATCATACCCGGAATAGGAGAGGGAGCAGCACTTTTACCATAGGTTTTTACCGTGCGGATCTCTGTATTCATGGGGTAAGAGCGAACATCCACGATATAGGATTTGTCTGTTTGCAAACCACCAATACGGAGAGCACTCTTAAAGAATGGAGCAAAAAACAGGATGTCGTTATCCCCGCTGATATAATCAGTAAGGTCAATTACCACACCGTTGCTGTCTTTAGACAATGATTTAACATCAAATGCCGCTGCAATGGGTTGAATATTTGAGTTCTGTACTGTTTTGTACATGGGTTTTGTAGAGTCTTTTGCATAAACCGAGAACGAAATATTGCGCAAAAAGACTTTATTATTTGGCCCTTTTTCGAGGCGGATTACATTTTCGTTGATCTCATCACCAGCGAACCCGGCAAAACCGGAGCGGGTATCGATCGGGGCTTTGGAAATACGGTTCACCACGAGGATGTCGCGACCCATTAAAGAGTCATTGATCTCGAAAAACCATTTATCCTCAACCTTATGCACCCAGAACAAACCTTTGCGGGTTTGGGCTTTGTCGGTAATAATCTCTTTGTAAGGCTTTGGTCCGGGCTTGGCAGCAGCGGGTGGGGTTCCCTGTTGGGGAGGAGCACCTGCGGGAGCGCCATTACCACCGGGAGCCGGGGGTCGTTGTTGTGCCATTGCTCCTGAGGCAATGAGTACCACCGCAACTGGCAAGATCAGTTGTTTGGTTACACGGGAAAATGTTCTCATGAAAAAATAAATTTTAGTCGCTGAAGGTAAGGAAATACGTTACGAATGATTCGAATTGTTTACACCAATGGTAAAATAGGCTAATGTTTGGTAGTCAAATATTCGTACAGGTGCGCATTTATATACTTGAATGGTAACCATTATTTAATCCAATTCCCGTATTTTTAGTGCCCGCAAAATTTATGGATTTCCATATCTTGTGCATCCCCGAAAAAAAAACGATTATTTTTTGACGGGAAAAATATTTTTTAAGTAGAATTGTGAGCTCTTTCAATTAGAAAACATAGTTAAAATTCTCAAACACTAAAAACAAACGATCATGGCTGAAACAAAACCAACTGCTACTGGCGGTAAGAGTAGTACATCTGTTCAACCCAAGAAAAAGAGTAACGCTATTTCATGGATCGCACCGGTGGTGTGTATCATTGCAGGATTTATCATCTGGCGTTTTATTCTCGGTAATCCTGACAACTTCGACAAACCGGATCTCGCAGGTGGTTTCTGGCCTAATCACAAAGGACCTAGAGGCGGATTGGTGAAAATGTATGAAGGTGGTATCATCGTACCAATCCTGATTGCAAGCTTCCTTACTGTAGTAGTATTTACAATTGAGCGTTTGCTCACTATCAGCAAAGCTACCGGTAGCGGTAACATCGCTGAATTCATCCGTAAAGTACAGTATCATCTGGCCAACAAGAATGTTGATCAGGCGATTGCTGAGTGCGACAAGCAAAAAGGTAGCGTTGGTAACGTTATGAAAGCTGGTCTGCGCAAATACAAAGAAATGATCACCAACACAGAACTGGATACAGAACAAAAAGTGTTGAATATTCAGAAAGAGGTAGAAGAAGCAACTGCTTTGGAACTTCCGATGCTGGAGAAAAACCTGGTATTCCTTTCTACCATTGCCTCAGTAGCCACCCTGTTGGGTCTGTTGGGTACGGTATTGGGTATGATCAAATCATTCTCTGCCCTTGGTGAAGAAGGTGGTGGTGCTGCTGCCGCAGAACTGTCAAAAGGTATCTCTGAGGCCCTGTATAACACCGCCCTGGGTATCGGTACATCTGCGATCGCGATCATCATGTATAACATCTTCACTACCAAGATCGATGGTATTACATATGGTATCGACGAATCTGGTTTCACTTTAACTCAAAGCTACGCTTCACTTTATAAGTAAGCACGGCTGTTCCATCTCTGCCGCCGGCAGTTTATGGAAATTGGCAGTTTAGGAATCATTATTAGTAATTGAAATTAAGAGATCATGCCAAAAGTTAAAGTTCCCCGGAAGAGTACGAATATCGACATGACGGCGATGTGCGATGTGGCCTTCCTGTTATTGTCCTTCTTCATCCTCACCACGAAGTTCAAACCTTCGGAGGCGCTGGCAGTGGTTACACCGAAATCAGTTTCTACCCAAACAGTAGAAGCCAAGAACTCTGTGTATATCACGCTCGATAAGGAGGGAAAGGTGTATTTCTCAGTGGCGGATGAAAATCCCGAGGAGAAAGTAGCCATCCTGGAAGAGGTTGACAAGCTGAAAAGCATCGGTTTGACTGATGCGGAGAAGGCCGCTTTCAAACGTAACAGCTCTTATATCGGTGTTCCCTTTTCTACGCTCAAAGCATACCTGCAGTTAAATCCTGATCAGGCAAAAGCGTATAATTCACCCGGAATTCCCGTAACAGATACCCTGAATAATGAACTCGAGATCTGGATGCGCGCAGCGCAAACAGCCTTCGAGGGCACTAAGATGAATCTGTTTGTTAAAGGTGATAATGATGCGAAGTTCCCGACGTTTAAAGGTGTGATCAATGCCTTTAAAAAGAACGAGATCTTCAAATTTCAGATGATCACTGATCCTGAAAATGCTCCTGTTGGTTCAGACCTGTATAATACGCAGATGAATAAACCCAGCAAGAAGTAAGCTTCAGGTGTAGTAAACAATTTTTTGAACACTAAATATTTGCGAAATGGCAGAAATGGATACCTCGAGTGGGGGTGGTCATAAAAAAGGACCAGGCGTAAAGAAAGGGAAGAAACTTTCTACACGCGTCGACCTCACACCGATGGTGGATCTCGGATTCCTGCTGATCACTTTCTTCATTTTCACCACCACCATGAGTCAGCCTACGGCCATGAAACTGTTCCTGCCAAAGGATACAGAAAAGCCCGAAGAGCAGAACAAGGTGAAACAATCAGGTGCTATAACAATTATGTTGAGCAAAGCTGATGGGGTGTTTTATTATGAAGGTGAACTGGCACCCGATGGCTCCAATTTCAAATCAAGCAATTTCAAGGAGATCCGCTCTATTATTATCAATAAGAAGAAAGCTACGGATCCCAAGGATTTCTTTATTGTATTGAAGCCCGGTCCTGAGTCTACCTACAAGAATACCGTAGACCTGCTGGATGAAATGGCGATCAACGAAGTAAAACGTTACGCCATGGTAGATATTTCTGATACTGAAATTCAGTTGATGAAAGCCACCGAAGCAGCCAGTGGAGTAAAATAATCGGAGATCGTATGGAATTTTTATGTTTCCTGCATCTCAATAACAAATAACGAAACATGGAAGTAAATAAAATTTTAAGTGCCGATATCCTCGATATCATCTTCGAAGGAAGAAATAAAGAGTATGGTGCTTACCAATTGCGTAAAACTTATAACAAGCGGCTCACGATTGCTCTCGTGGCTACTGCTTCGTTGATCGCATTGCTCTTCCTGGGTTATATTCTTGCCAATACCATCAATGCCAATAAAAAGCAGGCCGTGGTAGTGCAGGATATGCAACTGGAGGACCTCAAAACTGAGGAGAAGAAGAACGAGCCACCTCCGCCTCCTCCTCCCAAACCACCAGAACCTCCTAAAGTGGAAATGGCCAAATTCACCCCTCCCAAAATCGTAAAGGATGAGGAAGTGAAAGAGGAAGAAAAACCACCGGAAATCGAGAAACTGGAAGATACCAAGATCGGTACCGTAAATCAGGAAGGTATTAAGGACGAAGGAATCGTTGCTCCCCCCGCCAGCGATGACGGTAAGGGTGTGGTGGAAGCTCCTAAAAAGGACGAAGAAGATTACGATAAAACCTTTACCAAGGTGGAAATCGAATCTGATTATCCCGGTGGAGCCGCCAGCTGGCAGCGTTATCTGAACAAAAGTTTGAAATACCCTCAGGAAGCGATCGATAACGAAGTACAGGGTACCGTGGTAGTACAGTTCATCGTAGATAAGGAAGGTAATGTGAGCGACGTAGAAGCTGTTGCCGGTCCTGAAGAACTCCGCGATGAAGCCGTACGTGTAATCAAGAAAAGTGGTAAGTGGACCCCCGCCGTTCAAAACGGTCGTCAGGTGAAATCTTACAAAAAACAGCCGATCGTATTCCGTTTGGAAGCTGATGGCAGACCTTAATTGATCTCACATCATTTATACAGAACTCCCGCCCATGCGGGAGTTCTTTTTTTATATGCACGAGTATAACGGTCAGGCCTATCTTGTGGAATCGGCGGGGCATGGCATCCCAATACAAACAAACTGCCATGAATCAAACAACCCTTCTCACCGCGGATATCCTTGATATCCTCTTCGAAGGCCGTAACAAAGAATACGGCGCCTACGAATTACGCAAACAGTATCAAAAACGGCTTTATATAGCCGTTAGCTCAATGCTCCTGTTGGTCGCACTGCTCTTTGCAGGATATGCATTTTCCGAAAAAATGCCTTCACATTCCATCACAGCCATCATTCCGCCTGATATGGAATTGGCAAAGGCAAAAGAAAAAGAGGATATCACACCGCCGCCACCCCCTAAAGTAAAACCGCCTGCTCCCGTAGCCATGCAGCAATTCGTGCCACCCCGGATCGTAAATGATGATGACGTAAAACCGGAAGAACAGCCTCCCACTATCGATGAATTGGAAAATGTAAAGATCGGACTGGTTGATAAAGACGGATCCCCTGATGAAGGCATCACGGCACCTCCGCCTACCGATGAAGGCAGGGGATTGATGGAGGCACCCAAAGCCAAAACAGATCCCGACTCACTTTTTATTACGGTGCAGATTGAATCGGAATACCCCGGTGGTCCACAGGCCTGGATGCGCTATCTCAAAAAGACCCTGGAACCCTTGTTCCCCCAACAGGCTATTGAAGACGGGATACAGGGTACCGTGCTCATTCGCTTTATTGTTGACCGGGAAGGTAATGTAAGTAATGTGGAGGCCATCAGCGGCCCCGAGCTGCTGCAGGAAGCAGCCATCCAGGTGATCCGTAAAAGTGGCAAATGGACGCCTGCCATTCAAAATGGCCGACAGGTACGCAGCTATAAAACACAACCCATCGTTTTTCGTATCGACGAATAGGCTCCTTCCGCTTTTCCGCCCCTCCGGTTCGCCGGAGGGGAATTTTCTTCCGGTTCCCGTGCGGGCTTAGTATTTTTGACGAAATATATGACGCAATGCTGGGAAAACTGAATGGCTGGGAAGATACGATCGTGGCACTGGCTACCCCTCCGGGAATTGGAGCAATCGGGGTGATCCGTTTAAGCGGACCGGCAGCGTTCAGCATTTTAGATACGCTTTTCCCCTCCAAAAAGATCTCGGCGCAAGCTTCCCATACCCTTCATGTGGGGCTGTTGAAAGACGGAAATACCACCCTCGATGAAGTGGTGGTATCCGTGTTCCGTAACCCCCGTTCCTATACCGGGGAAGATGTCGTCGAAATTTCCGCGCACGGTTCCCCCTTTATCCAGGAGCAGATCGTTTCAGCCTGTATCAAACACGGTGCCCGCTTGGCCAAACCCGGCGAATTCACCCAGCGGGCTTTCCTGAAAGGGAAACTGGACCTCGCACAGGCGGAAGCCGTGGCCGATTTGATTGCCAGTAATTCCGAAGCCTCCCGTCAGGCCGCCCTTCATACCATTAAAGGGGGCTTTAGCAATGAACTGAAACAACTGCGGGACCAGTTGCTCAGCTTCTCGGCGCTCATCGAACTCGAACTCGATTTTTCCCAGGAAGATGTGGAGTTTGCCGACAGAACACGCTTTTACCAGATGATCAGCGAAGCAACGGTAAGCACCCAACGACTCCTGCATTCCTTCAAGCTGGGTAATGTGATCCGCAATGGCGTAAGCGTAGCCATCGTGGGGAAACCCAATGCCGGTAAATCAACCCTCCTGAACGCCTTACTGAATGAAAACAGAGCGATCGTAAGTGATATTGCCGGCACCACCCGCGACACCATTGAAGAGCAGTTGAATATCGATGGCATTCTTTTTCGGTTGATCGATACCGCTGGTATCCGGCAGCACACCAGTGATATTGTTGAATCCATGGGGGTGGAGAAGAGTATGGAAAAGATCGAAGCGGCCGATCTGGTACTTTGGATCCTCGATGCTGTAGACGAAGATCCTGCCGCCCTGAAGAAAGAATGGGATTTTCTGCATCAGAAAAAACAGAAATTGGTATCGGTGATCAATAAGATGGATCGGGGAGAAGAAGCCACCCTTCGCCATAAATGGCAGGATTGGGAGAATGCCGTTTTCATTTCGGCCCGTGATAAAAAACATCTCGATCAACTGGAGACCAAACTCGTGGAAATGGTGTTGTCGGGTACCGTTCAAACGGAAGGCTCCATTGTTACCAATGCCCGGCACTATCATGCCCTTGTGGAAGTTGATAAGTCGCTGACTGAAATTCAAAGTGGATTAGATAACAAGATCCCCGGCGACCTGCTTGCCCTCGATATCCGCCGCTGTCTCCATTTTCTTGGAGAGATCACCGGAGAAATTACGAATGAGGATCAGCTCGATTATATTTTTTCAAAATTTTGCATTGGAAAGTAACCCACACAGTCCCAACTTTTCCAGCTAATACCGGATCCCATTCCGCATTCTAGCCGCCCGTGTAGTCAGGAATCATTAAAAAAGAAAAAATTTGCAAAAAGTATTGAATTTCGCTACCTTTTGCAAAAAATTACTTTTCTGAGAAATTCAGTACAATACAATAGTGCAGAGGAATGGGTAAATAACCTGCTGGCTAAGGGTAAAAATGCTTTTGCCCTTCACCAGTTCCGTGCCGATTTTCCGAGGCAGTCGTATTCGGCCCATAAGTTTGCCTTGAAACGGTTGGTAGATAAAGAACAGATTATTTCTATTCACAAGGGCTATTACCTTATTATTCCCCCTCAATACAGGGCAAAAGGGATACTTCCTCCCAGCTTGTTTCTAGACGCTTTTATGAAAGAATTGGATCGGCCTTATTATCTGGCCTTGTTGAATGCCGCCGCCTACCATGGCGCAACACATCAGCAGCCACAGGAGTTTTTTGTGGTTACCGGTTTCCCGGTACTTCGGCCCATGCAGAAAAAGGGGTTGAAGCTGAACTACATCAGTAAAAAGGAAATACCTGAAACACTGTTAGACACCCGGAAAACCGAGGCCGGATACTTAAAAATTTCAAACCCCGCCTTAACAGCCACCGATCTGATACAGTACGCCAAACGGGTAGGTGGCATCAATAGGGTGGCCACGGTGTTGGCTGAATTAGCCGAAAGTATTCAACCCAATGCATTTGATGCCAATCTGCTGCAGCATGTTCCGGTAACTGCCTTGCAGCGTTTGGGCTATCTGCTGGATAAAGTATTGGACAACCAGCCGCTGGCCAACGCCTTATACATGGCCTTGCAAAATAACAATGCCCCTTTGTTTCGGATACCCTTGAAAGCCTCAGCTCCGGCCAAAGGTTTTGCATCAGACGAAAGATGGAAAGTAATCGTAAACAC
>CAZKSY010000085.1:0-6800 GCA_964555605.1 uncultured Chitinophagaceae bacterium
CCCTTCTGTGGGTTGGTAGTAGCTTTTGTTACAAAACGGGCGATCAGAATAGCGATAGTGGAAAATGCCACAGCAGCAAGAATCAGAACAATCATCGAAGCTGCACCCATAATAATCAGTTTAAGTGAATAGTCTTGTTGAATCAGCAGTTGAATATAAAGAAAAATACAAATCCGGCTGCAAGCCCTATCAGGTTATTTTTCAACCGGTTTTCCATTTTGTACACCATTCGTTCAATCGAATGGAACGTGCACTAATTCAAGATTCAAAAGTATCTGAGATCACCCTTTGAAAAAATGATTATTATCACCCCGCTATGGGTTTATTATCAGAAAAGCGGGTGCTTTCCACATGAGGTTCAGGGAAATTGACCAGAGTGAGGTAAGTGGATGTTTTAGTATTGCAGAAGACTTTCGAGTAATTGCGCCAGCTTTTCGGCATTCGGCAGCATCGCTGTTTCCAGGCCGGCATTCATGGGAACGGCGGGCAGATCAGCGGCCCCCATTACCCGAACAGGGGCATCGAGAAATGGAAAGCAATGCTGGGCGATCCTGCCGGCCAATGCTTCCGCAAAGGAATTGGTTTGTTGCTCCTCGGTTAATACCAAACATTTGCCATGTGTTTGCACCCTGGAATAGATCATTTCCTCATCCAGTGGATTCAGACAACGCAGGTCCAGAATGGAAACCTGTCCCGGAAATTTCTTTGCCGCCGCTTTGGCCCAATATACGCCCATACCATAAGTAATAACCAGGCAGCAGGTATTCTCTTTTAGCTCCTGCGCCGATACTTCCTGTATCATATTCGCCTGGCCAAGGGGAATAATATAATCTGCCGATGGCTCAATTGTTTTCGCTTCTTCTGTTCCGGGCACTTTGCTCCAGTAAAGACCTTTGTGCTCCAGCATCACTACAGGATTGGGATCAAGGAAGGCCGCCTTCATCAACCCTTTCATATCGGCCGCATTGGACGGATAAACCACTTTTAGCCCTTTGATAGATAAAAGGGTGGTTTCAATAGAGCCACTATGATACGGGCCGCCACCACCATAAGCTCCAGTAGGGACTCGTATTAGTGTTTGTACCGGAAACTTCCCCATGCTTAAATAACAACTCTTGGATATTTCTGATGCCAATTGATTAAATCCGGTATATATATAATCGGCAAACTGCACCTCAACGATGGGTTTTAATCCAAGTGCAGATAATCCTATCGTGGAACCAATTATATACGCCTCCTGAATAGCAGTATTAAAAACACGATGGGCCCCATAACGATCGGCCAGGGTTGCGGCTTCACGGAATACCCCCCCTAATCGTAACCCCACATCCTGTCCATATAATAAGGCGTCGGGATAAGTTTCCATGATCTCCCGAATGGCCAGCAGTCCTGCGTCTACCATCAATACTTTATCGGATCCCTGTGGCGTTCGCACACCTTGTTCTTTGGTAACAGGAGTAGGGACAAATACATGTTGCGTCACAGTAGAAGGGTCGGGCTCAGGGGCCTGAACGGCCTCCCGGAATTGAGAGGCAACAGCCGCTTTTGCGTCATTTTCAATAGATAATAACTGTTCCGGGCTTATGTCCCTCTCTAACAAATATTTTCGGAGTTTGGGAACAGGATCATCAGCCAGATGCTCCGCCCAGTTTTTCTCGTCACGATAAAACTCTTTCCGTACACCACTGGTATGATGTCCCAGCAGGGGAACGCTGGCTTGTACCAAATAGGGGATCCTGTCTTTTCGTACGCGACGTATAATGCGCTCCATATGTTCATAAGCCGACGCAAAATCACTACCGTCTATACGTATGCGCTCCATGCCTTTGAAACCCGCGGCATATTCATAGGCATCCATCGCACGGGCTTCTGCGGCGCTTACACTGATCCCCCAGCGGTTATCCTGCACCAGATATATAATGGGCAACTGCTTTAATACAGCCATTTGAAAGCCTTCGCTCACTTCACCCTCTGTAATACTGGCGTCGCCCAGCGAACAAACTACTACAGGGGCCTCTCCTGAGGCGCATTCCTGTAACCGATCCGGCATATATTTTTCTAAAAACTGTAATCCCTGTGCCAATCCGGTAGAGGGAATCACCTGCATACCGGTGGCACTGCTTTGATGGATGATGGTTGGCTTATCAGATCCTTTATAATTGGGATGGGAGTAATACGCTCTGCCGCCTGTGAAAGGGTCATCAGCTTTGGCCAGCAATTGCAGCATCAACTGATAGGGGGTAAAACCCAATCCCAGCAATAAACTTTCATCCCGGTAATAGGGACTTACAAAATCACAAGATTGCAAATGAAAAGCAGTGGCTAACTGAATGGCTTCATGTCCACGGGAAGTGGAATGCACATACCGGCATATGGAACGATTGGTTTCATAGGTCTCGGCCATTGCACCCGATGTGCACATCAATGAATAAGCGCGCAGCAGAATATCAGTTGGTAACATAGCAGGCAATCTATCCGGCAAAAATAACAAGATATACGATCAACTGTTAGTTTGTGTTGAAGTTAGCCCAAATAAAAAAGCCATCTGCAAATGCGCAGACAGCCTTTTCCTTGTAGTGATATGAAAATCTTACTTTATTTCCATTTGGAACATGCTCTCATCTTCCAGAAAACCTTCCAGTTCATCACCTACCACACATTCGCCAACTCCGGCCGGGGTACCAGTGAAGATGAGGTCGCCGATATTTACGGAGAAGTAATTCGAGATATAGGAAACCACTTTGTCGAAGTTATGCATCATTAATCCTGAATTACCCTGCTGCACCAGTTCTTTGTTCTTATACAAACAGAAATTGATGTCTTTTTTGTTCTTCACATTCTGCAAGGGAACCCATTTGCCGATCACTGCAGAGTTATCCCAGGCTTTTGCTTTTTCCCAGGGAAGTCCTTTGGCTTTCAATTCATCCTGCACATCACGAGCGGTAAAATCGATTCCAACAGAAACAGCATCATAGTATTTGCTGGCAAAACGGTCCTGAATGTATTTGCCATTTTTAGAAATGCGCAGCACCAACTCACACTCATAGTGAAGTTCGTTAGTGAATTCGGGATAATAAAAGGGGGTATGCGCCTGTAAAAGGGCACTTTTGGGCTTCATAAAAATGATCGGTTCGTCAGGAACCTCATTGCCCAATTCTTTTGCATGCGCCACATAGTTACGGCCAACACAGAATATCTTCATATTCAATAAGAGGGTTTAAGTCAACATTATGTTTTCAAAATTCACAAGCCTGGAAAGGCCGGGGGGTACATTTCACATAGGTATATTGAATATCAAAATATTAGTTCAATATAGTCACTTTTGCGAAAATAAAGATTAGAAATTATATATCATAGGGTAAACGTCATTTTATTCCACTCGCTCATGGTAGGCCCGATACCCCTGAAAATAAAGCTTTCGACCACTTCCACACTCTTTTCCACCTTCAATTTTACGAGGGGCTCTTCGGCACTGGTCCATTTTCCCAGCACAAAATCGACCTGCCCTCCCCGGGGGAAATTGTTGCCGATCCCAAAACGCAGTTTAGCGTACTGGTCGGTTCCAAGGCTCTCCTGAATGCTGGAAAGGCCGTTATGACCGGCCGGACTACCCCCCGGACGCAAACGCAGCTTTTCAAGCGGCAGGGCCAGTTCATCCACCAGTACCAGAATATTTTCCAACGGCACCCGCTCCTTATCCATCCAATACTTCACCGCCTTTCCACTAAGGTTCATATAAGTGGTAGGTTTTATAACGATCAGCATCCGTCCCCTCCATTTCAGTTCGGCCACATCGGCCAGTCGGTCGCTCCGGAAACTACCTTCCATCTTGCGCACCAGCAAATCCGCAATATCAAAACCGATATTATGCCTGGTACCGCTGTATTCAGCGCCAATATTTCCCAGTCCTGCGATCAGGTATTTCGACATGCTAAAACTCTTTATTTTTTCAAAGCAAACCTACTACCAGTTAGTGGTAATTTTTAAAAATAGTTCAATTATAAAAAAACCCTGGCCGGGGCCAGGGTTCCACAACAGAAATTTCTGTCTTATTTTTTAGCTGCAGCACCTGCGGCAGGAGCAGCAGACTCTTCGATCTTAAGCTGACGGGTAGTAACCACGGAAGCAATAGGAATACGGGGAGAGTTCTGGATCTCATAATTAGGCTCCTTCACATCTTCCACACGGATATTTCCATGCAGTTCCAGATTGGTCAGGTCTACCTCAATATTCTCTTTCAGGTCTTTAGGCAGTGATTTAACCTTCAGGGTCTTGATCTTAGTGATCAGTTTACCACCATCTTTAACACCCTTAGACGTACCGGTAAATTTGATAGGAATAGTAGCGATAACTTTTTTACCTTCTACCAGTTCCAGGAAATCTACGTGCGACAAGGCATCTGAAACTTTATCAAATTGCTTATCCTTCAGGATGCAACGATATGATTTGCCATCCACTTTAATTTCGGCAATTTGAAATTCAGGAGTGTATACCAGCGTTTTAAAAGCCAACACGGGAGCGTGAAAATTCACTTCCCCTGTACCGCCATAAATTACACCAGGTACCAGTCCCTGAGAGCGAAGTTGGCGGGTGGCTTTCTTCCCGGTTTCGGTCCTCAGTTGGCCTTCGATTGTAACTGTTTTCATTTTTATGTTTGTTTTTAAATGACATTTTTAGTCCAGCATTTATTTATTTCTAAGCTGGCTATGGATGAACAATCCGGTGATACTTCTATTCTCGTTGGCATTGCGGATCGCTACAGCGAAAAGCTCTGCTACACTCAACACTTTGATCTTGGAAGTATTCTGCTGCTTTAAAGGGATCGTATCACAAACCACCAATTCTTCCAGCACACTGTTCTCGATATTCGCATACGCATTACCGCTTAAAACGGGATGCGTACACAAAGCGCGAACACTACGGGCGCCCTTTTCTTTCAGCAATCCGGCCGACTTTGCTAAGGTTCCTCCGGTATCACAGATATCATCAATAAGAACTACATCCCTGTCGGTAACATCACCGATCACCACCATACTGGCGATCTCGTTGGCGCGTTTCCGGTGCTTGTCGCAGATCACCATTTCAGCATTGAAATAACTGGAGATCTCACGTATACGGTTGGCGCTTCCCACGTCAGGGGCCGCAAAGGTAAGGTTTTCCAGTTGAAGTTGCTCGATATAAGGGATAAAAATGGCGGAGCTGTCGAGGTGGTCCACCGGGATATCAAAATAGCCCTGGATCTGCGGTGCGTGCAGGTCCATAGTGATCACACGATCGGCTCCTGCCGCTTCTAACATGTTGGCCATCAACTTAGAACCGATGGCTACACGGGGCTTATCTTTTCGATCCTGACGGGCATAACCAAAATAAGGGATCACAGCGATCACTTTATAGGCCGAAGCCCTTTTGGCCGCATCGATCATCAGTAAAAGCTCGATAATGTTTTCGGCTGGTGCAAAAGTACTTTGCACCAGAAAAACCATATCCCCCCGGATACTTTCCTGAAATACAGGTTGTATCTCACCATCACTAAATCGGGAGATGGTGATTTTACCGAGTGAGCCTCCATATTTTTGAGCGATTTTTTCGGCCAGGTATTGAGAGCCTGTGCCAGAGAAGATTTTTGCTGAATGTTGCATACCGCAGTAGTAAAATAGTGTGCGGCGAAGATAAACGAACAGGAGGAATTAGGAAATGACCCTGCCAATTAGTTTTCACCAATTACTGTGGAAATATCCTGATTCCCCCCTTATTATTAAAGAAGTGAAATTATTTTCCGGCTACTGATAACAGTACCTGTGAAGGCGCCTGTATCATAGCTGTACGATTGGTTTCCGTACCGTTTTCTTTTGCCAGATTCTTTTTAGGATTTACCGCATAGAAAATAGCGGAGCAAATAAAAATAGAGAAGAACAGGGCTACAAAATACATCCCTACACAAAAAAGGAATGGTTGATAGCCACCAATGGCTGATAATGTTGTGCTGCGTTTCATGGGATAATAGATTTTGGTTTTTTCAAAGGTTTTGGACAATATCCCCTCCCCTAAACGATAACGGCGCGCCATTATTTCATAAAAAGGAGGATTTGTTAATATCTATCTAAAAATAATGCCAAAAATTCCGGAATGCAAGAGCATAACTACTCAATAAAAGAATGGGCGAAAGATGACAGACCCAGGGAGAAACTACTTCGTAAAAGCCCGGGGGTGCTGAGTGATGCAGAATTGATTGCCATCCTGTTACAAAATGGCACCCGCTCTAAAACCGCGGTAGACCTGGCCCGTGAACTCCTGCATTTAGCACAGAATAACCTGAACCAGTTGGGGCGGATATCTGTAAAAGAAATCATGAAAATCAAAGGGATAGGTGCAGCAAAAGCCTGTTTGATTGCAGCAGCCCTGGAAATTGGCCGGCGAAGGCAGGAAGGCAATTGGGAGGAAAAACAACAGATCAGCGAAAGCCGCGATATTGCTCAGTTTTTGAAAGCCCGGCTGCAGGACCATTCCTTTGAGGTATTCGGGGTGCTGTTTCTGAACAGGGCCAATCGCATCAATCATTTCGAAATCATCAGCCAGGGAGGAATTACAGGTACCGTGGCCGACCCGCGGATCATACTCAAAAAAGCCCTGGAGCACGAAGCCGTGAGCCTCATCCTATGCCATAACCACCCTTCCGGCAATCTGAAACCCAGCCGCGCCGATGAATTACTGACCAGCAAAATAAAGGAAGCAGCGCTCTTACTTGATATCAGAGTGCTGGATCATATCATCGTTTCCGATCGGGGCTATTATAGTTTTGC
>CAZKSY010000085.1:6900-9262 GCA_964555605.1 uncultured Chitinophagaceae bacterium
CCCGTCGGGCCGCCATAATTCAACGGTAAGGTAGCTTCCTCCAGGTCCTGGATCTTACCATTGCCTGCTTCAAAGCGTTGAATATTTTCTGTGAGGGCTTTCATGAAACGTTTGGCATGTTGAGGGGTAAAAATAATACGCGACTTCACCCGGCTTTTAGGTGTTCCTGGCATTACATTTACAAAGTCGATTACAAATTCAGCATGAGAGTGTGTAATAATGGCCAGATTTGCATAGGTACCTTCGGCCATTTCTTCAGAGATCTCTATATTCAGTTGATTTGCCTGATCCATTTAGATAGTTTTAGGCTGTAAAAATAACTTCTTTACAGAAAGAGCCGCTTTAAAAAGCGGCTCTTATTACAGATATCGAAATAATATTCATTATTGATTGAAACGCAGCACCAGAGCGGCCGCCTCGGCTTCAGTAAGATTATCGGGTACGGAACTGAAATTCAGGGCCGACTTGCCCTTAACCTTTTCAAAGGCAGACTGAAACGATTTCCGGTTCAATTTGATCTTACTATAGGTTTTATCAGGAGAAACCAGGTAATACTCGATCGTATTATCGTAGCTGTCGCTGTAATCACCGCTGAAATTTGCGAGGTAATCATTTTTATTGGCACGCAATAATTTTACCGAACGAAATTTTAATAACTGAAACCCACTACTGTCTTTATTGTTATTGTCATAAGCCAAAGATTCAAAGAAGTACTTCCCTTTTCCATCTATAGCCTGATTCTTTACGAAAAAATGACGATTATAAAGGTCATCAACATAAAATCGCTTAATAGTACGACTATCAACTGAAATAGCTGTATCGTACCACTTAGCAACTAACTCCTGTTTCAAAAAATCGTAATTGAAAACATACCCTTCTGACAATGTATAATCATAATAATTTGTAACCCCTCCATTCATCCACATGTAATCAAAAAAACGTTTATTTCCTCCCACATTTAAAAAATCTACTAACTGTTGTTTATTAAATTGGGTATGCGCATTCAGCATAAAATTCCCATATTGCTGACCAATGCCAGCTCCGGTCAATTGCGCTTTTACAGCACTAAGGCTACAGATAAGGGTTAAGACAAAAAGAGTCTTTTTCATGTTACTGTTTTTTTAAAGGTAATAAAGCAATTCTGAAGAATGCTCCTTCTATTTGTTAAAGTAGTTCCAAACAATAGCAGGTGAAATTACAACAAGTTCGCTTACACGAACGACCGCTAAAATAAAAAGGGGCACGAATCGTGCCCCTTTTTCTATACATAATCGCATTGATTATCTTGGCTTGATATACACCAGTGTATCATAGAAGAACTGGTCGGGACGACCATTCTGCTTCATGATGAAAGACAGATAGCACTTCTTAGCGGCTGGGTCAAAACGGCTGTCGGTAACAGCAGGGTTCATTACCAGGAAACGGCCACGACCATCATCCGGAATATCATTTGATACGCCTACCAGTTTATTGGAAGCGTCAAAAGTGAAACGGGGAGCGGTTGCACCGAACTGTGTAGCACCACCACCAGCAGTGAATGCAGGCAGCAGGTTACCGAATCCATTATTAGTAACCACACTGTTTACACCGGCTGTGATCATTTCGAAATCACCCCAATGGAAAGTCTGGTTGTCGGCGATACCATAAGCACCCCAACCCACAGACTTGATCGTAAGATCCCAAACACCATCAAAACGATTCTTCACACCAATAGGAAGAACGATGTTTTTAAAGTTGCTGGAGATCACTTCGCCGGAAGCATCTGTGATGCTGAAAGCCAGCATATTCTCTTTAGACAGGTCCACTTTACTGGAGAAGATCTGTAAAGGAAGAGAAGCTTCTGTTTGGTCAGCGGCGATCGTTACTTTGTTAGAAGCCAGTGCCCATGCATCAGCATTCATTTCAACGTAACCGGTACCGAATTTAGCATTGTAATCAGCAATCAGGGCGCTATTCTTGGTGAAGGTCACTTCGATAGCTTTACCTAAAGGCTTGCTCCATGAAACACGGGCCACCAGGTTTACAATTGATGGGGTGTTAGACGCTTCGAAAGCCAGGGTATTAGCCTGATTCGCAGCAGGGAAATTCCCGTTAGGGATCAGCACGACGGGCTTGATACCTGAATCAGTATAATCTGTTACAGGTGTATCTTTCAGGCAGGATGTAAACAGCACTGAAGCAGCCCCGGCTATAGTAAAAAACTTTATAAAATTTCTCATATTTCTTTAATTGTAGGATTTAACTATAAATACTTCAGGATATTAAGGCATCCACCAGATTTTCACGGTGAACTGGTCTCCAGACTTAACACCGGCTTGAGGTACATTCGCTGTATTCAATTCCAGCTCACGCTGAGGATACA
>CAZKSY010000086.1:0-9216 GCA_964555605.1 uncultured Chitinophagaceae bacterium
TTGAATTCGATACCAGCAAGCCTGATGGTACACCTCGTAAATTGATGGATGTTTCCAAACTAACCGCCCTGGGCTGGAAGGCAAAGATCGGGTTACGTGACGGGGTAGCGGCTGTGTATAAGGAATTTGAAAATATGAGTTCAACCACAAAGGCTCTAAGACACTAAGGCGCCAAGGAACTTATTGTTCGATTTTAATTTGTTTTCATTTTCAATGTAAAGCCACAAAGGCAGTATTAGTAAACAGGAAATTCTTTTAATCGTCTCTTTCTGTCTTTGTGTTTTGGGGTATTTATGGTTGAATTCGTTTTCAATGCTAAGGATCAAAGGCTGACCTAAAAAATATTAGATTCTTTTGTTCTTTCTTTGTGGCTTAGAGTCTTTGTGGTTGACCTTATTTTCAAATTTTCAAATCCACAAATTTTCAAATTAACTCACGTGTTTTCCATTTTTAAAAAGAAACTCCCCTCATCCCCCGATTTTTCCGCACTGGTTACGGATATGCATTCGCATATGCTTCCGGGTATTGATGATGGCTCACCCGATGCCGAAACCTCATTGGTTTTACTGAAAGGACTGGAGGATCTGGGTTTCAGCAATTTTGTATGCACCCCGCATATTTATCAGGATCTATACAAGAATGACCCGGTGACCATTGGCGGGGCGCGCACCCGGCTGCAACGGGCCCTCGACGAGAATGAATTGTCTACCCCGGTTCATGCCGCCGCCGAGTATTTCATGGACGATCATTTTGAAGAGCTGCTGAAAACCCGCACACCCCTTTTACCTCTCTGGGGAAATAAGGTGTTGGTGGAATTCTCCTTCGTGAGTGCTCCGTTTAATTATAAAGAAATTCTTTTTGACATGCAGATGGCCGGTTACCAACCCGTGCTGGCTCATCCGGAACGCTATATCTATTTCAACAATAGCAAAAAAGTATATGAAGAGATCCGGAATGCCGGTTGTCTGCTTCAGGTAAACATGCTCTCTCTTATCGGATACTACGGCAAACCCACCCAGGAACTGGCCCAGTATCTTGTCAAAAATAAACTGGTCGACCTCCTCGGTACCGACCTCCATCACGTTCGCCATCTCGAAGCCCTCCGTTCGGCAGGAGCTTTAAATCCCATTATTGATAGTTTGTTGCAGGCGGGAAGCCTGGAGAATAGGAATATTAAATAGAAAATTAGAAATAAGGAATAAGAAATAAGAAATGAATAAATAGGGCGGTTGAGTATTTCCAGAGCATCCTCAATTATAAATTATTAATTATCAATTATAATTGATAATTAATAATTTATAATTGGTTTACAACTTCGAGAATCAGGTGCCCACTTCCTAATTTCTTATTTCTTATTCCTTATTTCTTATTCTCACCAAACAATCCCTCCGCCTCGCTTGTATTATTGGTTATGAACGCATTTACCATCAAGGATCTGGAAAGCCTGTCGGGCATTAAGGCGCATACTATCCGTATTTGGGAACAGCGCTATTCTTTTTTGAAGCCCCAGCGGACGGAAACAAATATCCGTTACTATACCAGCGAGGAACTGAAAACCCTGCTGAATATTGCTTTATTGAACAAGTACGGGTTCAAGATCTCGCATATTGATAAAATGGACCCCAATGAAATCGCCGATAAACTGATCTCCCTCACCGATAACAGGGCGCAGCAGGAGCGTATGGTGAATGACCTGATCGGTTTTATGGTAGACATGAACCTCGAGCGTTTCGAGGAAGTATTGAACCGTCATATTACATCGAAAGGTATTGAACGCACGATACAACAACTTCTTTTCCCTTTTCTGGAAAGAATCGGGATCTTATGGCAAACCAATCATATTAACCCGGCGCAGGAACATCTGGTAACGAATATCATCCGCCAGAAACTGATCGCCGGCATCGAAAAGTCTGCACCACTTTTCACTTCTAATAAAACCCTGCTGCTGTTTCTGCCGGAAGGCGAACATCATGAACTGGGCTTATTGTACATGTATTATTTGCTGAAGAACCGTGGGGTGCGGGTACTCTACCTCGGTGCCAGCGTGCCCCTCAAAGATGTGGTGTATCTCGCTGAAACCAAAAAGCCACACCATTTATATACACATATAACGGCCATGGCCGGCAACGCCCGCATGGAGAAATATCTTAACCAATTGCGGGAACGTATTCCACAAACGCCCATCATCGTATCTGGTCAACTGGCCCAGGGTACCCCCTCCAAATCCTTCCCGGGAATCGAGTTTAAACGGTCTATTTCCGAGGTACAGGACTATATTTCAAGCATTTAAATATATACAGGGCTGATTTTCAGCCCTTTGTTTTGTTTAATGATTTTAAGAAAATTTTAAACAAAATATTTTTTTGGATGGCATTTTCTGTTTAAGTTTGCTAACACAATAATTAAACACTCTTTGCCATGTCTACAGTTGAATTCAACCAGATGCTGGTTAAAAACGCCGACTTTTTAAAGCCATTTGCGATCACCCTCACCCGTGATTCAGAAGCGGCCAAGGATCTATTCCAGGAAACACTGTACAGGGCGATTTCCAATAAAGACAAGTATAATGTTGGTACAAATATCAAAGCATGGTTATATACCATCATGCGTAATATTTTTATCAATAACTACCGTCGCAAAGCCAAGCAGCAAACCATTTTCGACAACACCCCGAATGAGTTTCTGTTGAACAATGCACCGTCTGTGGTGATCGATGGAAATGCGGAGAGTAATATTCGTATCAAGGAAATTCAAACAGCCATTCATAATCTTCCCGAAATATTCCGTAATCCCTTCCTGTTGTATTTCGATGGGTATAAATACCATGAAATTGCCGACATGCTGGAAGAACCGCTGGGAACAATTAAGAGCCGTATTCACTTTGCCCGTAAATTGCTGAAAGAGCAGATACAGCAACACTAATAAATTATACTATTGTCAAAGAACGTCATTGTCATCGGTAGCGGCTTCGCCGGATTGTCTGCCGCGAGCTTCATGGCTCGTGCCGGGTGGAAGGTTACTGTATTGGAAAAACAGGAGCAGGCTGGTGGCCGTGCCCGTCAGTTGAAAGAAAACGGATTCACCTTCGATATGGGCCCCAGTTGGTACTGGATGCCCGATGTGTTCGACCGGTATTTTGAACAATTCGGTCGTCGTTCACAAGATTATTACGAAATCGAGCGGCTCGACCCCTCTTATCGTGTATACTGGCCCGATAGTTATACCGACATCCCCGCCAACTATAACGCTTTTCGCGACCTGCTGGAATCCTGGGAACCGGGCGCAGCCGTTAAACTCGATAAATTTATTGCGGAAGCGGCCTATAAATACCGTGTGGGTATTCAGAAATTAGTGTTTAAACCCGGACTTTCCCTCGCCGAATTTTTAGATTGGGAAGTGATGAAGGGGGTATTCCGTTTGGATGTGTTTACTTCTATAAAGAAACATATTTATAAGTATTTTCAACAGACCCGTATCAGACAATTACTGGAGTTTCCTGTTTTGTTTCTCGGAGCGCTTCCGGAAAACACGCCGGCCCTGTATAGTTTGATGAATTACGCCGATATTGTAGGTGGTACCTGGTATCCTAAGGGAGGCATGTACAGTGTGGTGGAGGGCATGTATCGTTTGGCAGTGGAGTTGGGAGTTAGCTTTCATTTCAATGAAGCGGTTACCCGGATCGAACTGCAGCAAAATGCCGCCCGGAAAGTGCATACCACCAAGGGGGTTTATGAAGCCGATGCCGTGATTGGTGGGGCGGATTATCAGTTCATTGAAAGCAAATTATTGCCTGAAACGCATCGCAGTTATACGGATAAATACTGGGATGAACGTTTACTGGCTCCTTCCTGTTTATTGTATTATGTAGGAGTGAATAAGAAGCTGGCGAATGTGTTGCATCACATGTTATTTTTTGATGTGCCTTTTGAACAGCATGCGAATGAGATCTATAATACAAAAGAGTGGCCCACAGAACCGCTGTTTTATGTGAGTGCTTCCTCGGTAACAGATCCGATGGCCGCGCCGGAGGGCATGGAGAATCTGGTTTTCCTGATACCTGTTGCAGCGGGATTGAGTGACGATACCGATGCCCTGCGCGAAAATTATTTCCAACTGATCCTGAAGCGTTTTGAAAAATTCATCGGTGAGCCGGTAGCGGATCATGTGGTGTATAAGAGATCCTTTGCCTATACAGATTTCGTGAATGACTATAATTCCTTTAAAGGAAACGCGTACGGATTAGCCAATACCCTTATGCAAACAGCGATCTTCCGTCCCCGCTGCCGCAGTAAAAAAGTAGACAATCTTTTTTATACCGGACAACTTACGGTTCCCGGTCCGGGCGTGCCACCCAGTTTGATCAGTGGAGAAGTGGTGGCCATGGAAGTGATAAAGTCTGTAGGAAACTGATTTGATTTATTGATTGCGATATATTTTGCCAACACAACTGCTAACTGTTAAAAAGAGATTTTTATGATGCCACTGTTTCACAAAGTAAGCCAGCTCTGCAGCCGGATCACCACCGAGGAATACAGTACGTCGTTTTCCTCTGCCATCCGATTGCTGCACCAGGACCTGCGCATACCCATCTATAATATTTATGGATTGGTGCGTTTTGCCGATGAAATCGTGGATACCTTTCACGATCATGATAAAGCCACTTTATTACAGCGGTTCAAGGAGGAGACCTATCAGGCCATCCGCGAAGGGATCAGTCTGAACCCCATCCTCCACAGCTTTCAGCTCACCGTTAATAAATATAATATCAGTCTCGACCTCGTGGAAGCATTCTTCCGTAGTATGGAAATGGATCTCAAGCGTCAGGATTACGATGAGCAACGCTATAATGAGTACATCTATGGAAGTGCTGAAGTGGTGGGCTTGATGTGTTTGTTTGTTTTTTGTGATGGCGACCGTCAGCAGTACGAACAATTAAAACCGCATGCACAGTCGCTGGGTGCTGCTTTTCAAAAAGTGAATTTCCTGCGCGATATCAAATCAGATTTTAATAGCCTGAACCGCACCTATTTCCCGAATGTGGATTTTGGAAATTTCACTTCTTCCTGCAAAGCGCAAATTGAAGCAGATATTGCGGCTGATTTTCAGCATGCGCATGAAGGCATCATGCAATTGCCCTGGAAAGCCCGCTTTGGGGTGTATGTGGCGTATAAGTATTATCTTTCGCTCTTCCGGAAGATCCGGAAAACACAACCGGCAGAGATTCTCGAAACGCGCATCCGCATTCCGAACTATCATAAAGCGCTCATCCTGGTTCGTGCCGGTGTGAAGAACCACCTGAAATTAATCTGAGAACAAACATGAGTCAACTTGATGTGATATTAGTGGATGAACAGGACCAGCCGGTAGGGGTGATGGAAAAAATGGAAGCCCACCGGAAAGCGGTACTGCATCGTGCGTTCAGTGTATTTATCTTTAATCAAAAAGGCGAGATGCTGTTGCAGCAGCGTGCTATCAGCAAATACCACAGTGGCGGGTTATGGACCAATGCCTGTTGCAGTCATCCCTACCCGGAAGAGTTGACGGAAGACGCCGCCGCCCGTCGCCTGAAAGAAGAATTAGGGTTTGAGGCCTCCCTGGAGAAATTATTTTCCTTTACGTATAAAGCGGCTTTTGATAACGGACTCACCGAACACGAATACGATCATGTTTTCGCCGGTATTTACGAGGGGCCTATTGTTCCGGATCCTGCTGAAGTGCAGGATTATTGTTATAAATCCCTCGAATCAATAAAACATTCGCTGGAATCTCATCCGGCAAAATATACGGCCTGGTTCCATATTGCCTTTCCCAAAGTGATGGAGTGGTTCGCTGCTCATCCTACGCTGGGCACGGTGGAAGTAGCCCATTAAAATTTTATCTATGGTTTGGCTTTATTACATTCTTGTGCTGGTGGGCACTTTTCTGATCATGGAAGGCATTACCTGGGCTACGCATAAATGGGTGATGCATGGATTTTTGTGGTACCTGCACGAAGATCATCACAGGGTGCGTCCCGGTTTCTTCGAAAAGAACGATGCTTTCTTTGTGATCTTCGCCATTCCCAGTTTTCTCTGCATTCTTTTCGGAACACTCGATCATAAATTCTGGCTCCAGGCCATAGGTTTTGGGATCATGGCCTATGGCTTCGCCTATTTTATGGTGCATGATGTGATCATTCACCAGCGTTTCAAATGGTTCTCCCGCTCTAAAAGCACTTATGTACGCGCCATCCGCTGGGCCCATAAAATGCATCACCGTCATTTGGATAAACATGATGGCGAATCCTTTGGCATGTTATACGTCCACAAAAAATACTGGGAGAAAGTACGCCGCGATAAAGCACTGATGGCTGCCCAGAAAGTGGAATACGCACCATCTGAAATTTCCTGAACCATACTGTGAAATCGTACGACTATATTTTTACCGGGGCCGGGGCCGCTGCCTGGAGTTTATTACTCCGGATGATCGATGCCGGACTGGTAGAAAATAAAAATGTGCTGCTCCTCGATAAAACTCCAAAGGTTCATAACGACCGCACCTGGTGTTTTTGGGAAGAAGCTCCCGGTTATTTTGAAGAAGTAGTGCATCATCAATGGAATGCTTTGTCGTTTCACTCCACCGGTCTCTCCAAATCCCTCGACCTCGGCGGGTATCGTTATAAAATGATCCGGGGGATTGATTTTTATAGTTATGCGCAAAAACGGATTCAGTCTTACCCCAATATTTCCCTTCAATATGGTCAGGTAACCTGGAAAGAAGAAGGTTCTTCCCGGCAATTATTGCTTGATGGAAAAATCATCTCTCATGAGGGTGCTATTATTTTCAATTCTATTCCTGCGCCCCTTGCTTCCGATCCAACAGCTATTGATCTGTTGCAGCACTTTAAAGGCTGGCTGATCGAAACACCGCAACCGGTGTTTGATACCGATAAGGCCACGTTGATGGATTTTCGCGTTTCTCAGGAGGCGGGCGCCACTTTTGTATATGTATTGCCGGTATCGCCTGCAAAAGCACTGGTGGAATACACGTTGTTTACGGAAGCGCTCTTAGATACCGAACAGTATGATGCCGGGTTGAAGGGGTATATCAAAGATTACCTGCAGTTAAACGAATATACTATTGTGGAAGAGGAGTTTGGGATCATTCCAATGACAACGCGACGATTTCCATTTCAGTGGGAAGGCGTCTATAATATAGGAACGGCTGGCGGGCAAACAAAAGCGTCTACGGGCTATACCTTTCAATTCATTCAAAAGCAGTCGGCCGCAATCGTGGAGCTGTTGAAGAATGGGCAGCCGCTGCCGGTGGAATGGCCTTCTCCGGGACGGTTTCATTTTTATGATACGGTGCTGTTGCGGCTTTTGGAGAAGAAGATGCCCAGCGGGGCGGATATCTTCAGTCGCTTGTTTGAACGGAATAAAGCAGCGGAAATCTTCCGATTCTTGGATAATGATACCAGCCTGTGGCAGGAAATCCGGATCATGAGCACTTTGCAGATAGGGGCGTTTTTCCGGGCAGCGGTGAAAAGAGATTCTTAACCGCGAAAGCGCTATGATAAGCGAGGTCTTTGCCCTGACTCCGCGCTACCTCAGTGGTCTCTTATTCTCTGCGGTGAAAAGAGTTTCTTAACCGCAGAGGCGCGGAGGGCGCGGAGGTAGCGCGGAGTCAGGGCAAGACCCGAGGTATCTCTACGCCCTTGGGATTAGGCCCCCCACTTTTTCATTTTTTATTCTTCATTTTTTATTTCTTACCCCCGCCGCATACCCTCCAGACGGTATTTATGCCCTTTTCCCCCAAAAATGTGGCTCGCGGGTATGTAAATTCTCCCTTAATCTCATTATGTTTAATATGCAATAACAAACGGTTACCCCCAGTAACTACCTAAACATTTTAATTATGAATACACGCACCCGGATCTTATGCACGATGGCTGTACTTTCCACAGCATTTGCATTTGCACAACCCAAGCCCCTTTCGTCAAAAGGTATCGGTCAAAAATATGGCTGTACCTCCATCATGGAAATGCCCAAAGTAACAGCCGCTATCGACACCACCAATGGTCGTGGTCTGGTAGACCCCTACTATTTATGGGATAACGGCGCCACCCTTCGCGTTCGCTTCATGAGCGGAAGCCAGAACATGAAAGATCGTGTGATCTCTTATGCCCGCGAATGGGAACAGTTTGCGAATTTGAAATTCGTTGTAGTGGAATCAGGTGAGTCTGATATCCGCGTAAACCTGGATAATAAAGGCGGTCATAACTCCATCATCGGACAGTTGAGTTCCAGTATTGACCAGAATGAAAAAACAATGAACCTCGACACTACCGATTTTCTTACCTATGATGCCATGCATCGTACCGTATTGCATGAATTCGGTCATGCGATCGGTCTGTTGCACGAACACTACAGCCCCAAAGCAGGTATTCCCTGGAACAAAGAACTTGTTTACAAGGAACTCGCACAGTCACAGGGCTGGGATCGTCAGACCGTTGACGTAAACCTGTTCCAGGAATATGCCCTTACCTATACACATGGTACGTCTTACGATAAAACATCCATCATGCACTATCCGGTGCTGGCCCGTTGGACCACGAATGGTTATGCTGTTCCCTGGAATAACAGTTTGTCGATGGGTGATAAATCATTGGTTGCGGCCCTTTATCCTAAAGGAGGTGTTCGTACCGGTGAAGCACCCCGTTTCAAAGTGACCAATTTTACTTCCATGAATGTGGTGAGCAGTGCTGCCAAGGGGGGATTGTTGATCTATCCATCTTTCACGATCACTACAGCCGGTAATGAAGGCAATGTATATTTCATTGTTTTCTTCTATGATCAAAATGGCAATCCGATCATAGATAATAACCAAACCTACAATGTAAGTAATGTGGTAGCTACCTACCGTTCCTTCAAGTTATTGCCCAATAAAACACTTTCTGCCAATAAACTGGCACCTACCGATTTCGAAATGTTCATTCCGTATAATGAAATTCCGGTAGCCAGCGGCACGAAAGTGATGGCCGTATTCCGCGCCTTCCTGATCGACGGCGAAGAATTGAAATATCTCTACTCTTCGAATGCCGTTACGCTGAATCTGGTGAAGTAAACATTATGGTGCAAAGGGAATTATTAATTATCAATTATCAATTATTCCAATAATTAATAATTTATAATTGATAATTCCCTTTCTTTTTTCATACTCAACTCTACCCATGTA
>CAZKSY010000087.1:0-8865 GCA_964555605.1 uncultured Chitinophagaceae bacterium
GAAATGCAGTATGGTCGTAACACCCGAGCCGCTGGTATTGCTCAGCTCGATCATGGTAGACGATTTAGACGTCAGGATCCAGTCTTCCTCGATTTCGAGTAAGGCCACGGGAATGGCGCCCCCCACCCAGCTCAGCACCAGTTTGGTCTTACCACTATCCTCCACTTCCGCCCAGATACCGCTGGTTGTGGTCGGTGCTTTGGTAGCCGTTATCGCCCCGCCGGCCTTGAACTGGAAATTATATCCACTATAATTATTGGTAAAATCGGCCCCGTTCACACTATACAAATGAACCGACCAGGTACCACTCACTACAATGCCCGATAAGGTATTATCGGTCCCTGCAATTTCTTTCTTACAGGAAATCCCTGCAACGATCATCACAAACAAGGCTACAAAAAGGCTGATACGTTTCATAATAGTTGATTATTAGTGTGTTCTTCTTACTAAAACCAAAATTAATGCCATTTCGTTGCCTGTATCAAAAAAAATCCCGCGCCGTAGCGCGGGATTCACCATTTACTTGATTCCATATTTATGCTTGTACCGATCGTACAACTGCTTGTGCTTGTCAGTGAGGTCCACCTGACGACCCTGAATAAAAGCATGTGTAATGATGCTCGTCTTCATATCGAGGATATCGCCCTCACTGATTACAATATTGGCATCCTTGCCGGCTTCGAGGGAACCGGTGCGGTCGGCAATACCCAGAATTTTCGCAGCATTCAGGGTGATCGCACTCAATGCCTCTTCTTTACCCAGTCCGTACGCAGCAGCCGTACCGGCATTGAAAGCCAGGTTGCGGGAGCGGGTATTATCGTCCTGATCATTGATCGCAAATAATACACCGGCGTTTTGCAACATCGCGGGCGTTTTGAAGGGCTGGTCAATATCATCATCCACCATAGTAGGCAAACTATGCATCTGATCGAGGATCACGGCGATATTATTCGCCTTTAATACATCCGCGATCAGGTAGCTATCGGTACCGCCGATGATCACCACATCAAAGCCAAACTCTTTTACAAAATCTACGGCGATCAGCATCTCTTTCACGATCTGGCAATGAATAAAGAGTTTCTGCTTCTTACTGAACAACCCTTTTACCGCCGCATATTTCAGGTTGGTGGCGCTGTGTGAAGTGGCTTCATTATACAGTTTCGCTTCGCGGAAAAACGTTTTCACGGTTTCCACCTGCTCCAGCGCCCGCTTTACGGGATCTCCAGCGGGCTGTTGTCCGCCGAAACCACCAAAACCACCACGGCCCCCGCGACGGGTGAGCAGGGAAGGCATATTAAAGTGAACGCCATTATCGGTAGCATAAGCGGCATCTTCCCAATTCCAGGCATCGAGCTGAACCACGGAGGAAGTACCGGAGATCAGTCCGCCATCGGGCTGAATGCCGGTGAGCAGGATACCATTAGACTTCAGGGTATTGATCACCTTACTATCGGTATTGTACGCCACCAGGGAACGGATATTCGGATTCATTTCACCGATCTCACGGGCATCCACAGTCGCACGTACCGTGGGTACTTCGATCAAACCGATCTGACTATTGCTCAGGATCAGTCCGGGATACACGTGCTTGCCGCTGGCGTCAATCACTTTTACATCGCCGGCCGGAACAGCAATACCTGTTCCCACCTGTTCGATCTTACCATTATTGATTTTGATGGTGCCGCCAGTGATCACCTGTCCATTACCCACGTGAATGGTGGCATTGGTGATAAAAGTGAGCCCCTTGTATTCTTTTGCCGGATAAACTGTTTCCTGCGCCCACGCTACAGTGGCCAGTAAACAGAACAGCATTGTATTGATGAGTATTTTTTTCATGTTTCTTCTCTTTACAGGTTATTTGTTTTCGTTGATCGCTTCCAGTCCATCTGAATCGATAGCCAGTAAACCATGACTGTGGAAATGATCGGTACATACATTGATCACTTCGTAGCGGGGACGCGGACGCTGGAAGTTTCCACCGCCACCGGCGCCACCGGCCATTCTTTTCGCAGCACCCATCTTCTGGATCAAACGATTTTTCTCTGCCAATACCTGCTTGCGTAATTCCGCATCTCTGTCGCGGTCGAAATATACAATACCGTCCACAATGGTTTGCTGGGAACGGGCATATACACTCAGCGGATTATCGGTCCATAATACGAGGTCGGCATCCTTACCGGCTTTGATGCTGCCCACTTTATCATCTACATGGAGCATCTTAGCTGGATTCAGGGTCACCATCTTCAGGGCATCTTCCTCACTCATGCCGGCATACTTAATGCTCTTGGCCGCTTCCTGGTTGAGGCGACGGGCCATTTCTGCATCATCGGAGTTGATGGCTACATTCAATCCTACCCGCTGCATGATCGCCGCATTGGCCGGAATGGCATCCACAACCTCCATTTTATAATTCCACCAGTCGCTGAAAGTAGAAGCGTTCGCTCCATGAGCTTTCATTTTATCGGCTACTTTATAACCCTCCAGGATATGCGTGAAGGTATTAACGGGGAAACCGAATTTCTCGGCCACTTTCATCGTTGCATTGATCTCGCTCTGCACATAAGAGTGGCAGGTAATGAAACGCTTCTTATTCATGATCTCTACGAGGGCATCCAGCTCCAGATCGCGGCGTACAATGCTCCAGGGGTTGGGCATAGCGGCTCCTTTCTTTGCCTTTGCTTCGTCAGCGATCTTTTTTAACTGATTCTGATAATCACTGGCACGTGTAAACGCATCGGTAAGCACCTGCTCCACGCCCATACGGGTATCGGGGAAACGGGTATTCCCTTGAGTAGAAGAAGAACGTTTTACGTTTTCACCAAGAGCAAACTTGATGAATCCATCAGCACCCTGGAACTTCAGTCCGTCATCATTGGCCCCCCAGCGTAATTTGATCAACTGGGTTTGTCCGCCAATCGTATTCGCTGAACCGTGCAGGATATGAGAAGACGTTACCCCGCCACTCAACTGACGGTAGATATTGATATCATCGGGATTGAGGTTATCGGCAATACGCACTTCAGACGTTACACTCTGCCCGCCTTCATTGATAGAAGCTGCGGCAATATGCGAGTGTTCATCAATGATGCCTGCGGTAAGATGTTTACCGGTACCATCAATTACTTTCGCAGCAGGATCTGAGAGGTTCTTGCCGATCTGTGCGATCTTACCATTTTTGATCAATACATCCGTTCCCTGCAGGATACCTTCTTTTTCATTGGTCCATACAGTGGCATTCCTGATCAGGATCGTCTCTTGTTTAGGCATCTCTTCAAAGCCATAAGCCAGGAAGGGATAAGTTACTTTGCCTAACTGCTGTGGTTGCGGGCCACGAGAACTATCCGATTTCACCACCGGCGCTGCTTCGAAAGTAACAGTCCAACTGAAAGTATTCCCGACCGGATCACGACCGGTACCATTCCATTCGCTGCCATTCGATACACCACTCATAATGGTTTCAGTGGAACGCGGACCACGACCTTCGGTGTAGCTCAGCTTCACCATCTTTCCATCGAATGTATATTTACCGTTGAGGGTATCGCTGTCAATAAAGGTTGCGGCACCACCCTCTTTCAATTCCAACGCAAAGGTTTTAGAACCTGCTTTGCCGGTGGTGAGCATTTTATATTTTCCTTTTACATCATTCCAGCTTTCTTCTTTCACCCCATATTTTTCTCCCTGCACCCAGTTTTGAAGAATGACTGTTTTATCACTGAAAACAGGTCCGCTGGTAACAAGGAAGTTGGCCAGTTTACCCGGATCCAGACTGCCCACTTTATCATACACCCCTAACAAGGTAGCCGGTGCTTTGGTAAGCGCCTCGATGGCTTTGGGATAAGACAGGCCATTTTCCAACGCTTTACGCAGGTTGGCGATAAAATCAGATGGATTGCCCAGATCAGCACTCGTTAAACAAAAATTGATACCGGCCTTTTCAAAAGCACCGGGGTTGGTGGGCGCCAGTTCCCAATGTTTCATATCGTCCAGACCTACAAAACGCAGATCGGCCGGATCATCCACATCCATTCCCGCAGGGAAATTCAGTGGAACAATATACGTTGCTTTGGTACCGGCGATCTCATTGATACGCTGGTATTCGTTTTGTCCGCCCTTGATCACATACTGCACGCCGAACTCATCACCGATACGATCGGCGCGGAGGTCGTTCCATTTATCACCGGCTTCAAAGATCTGTGGCAGACCCTGTTGCTCATTCCAGTATTTCAAGCTGAGGTTTACGCCTTCAGCAGCAGGATTGTTCTTATACCAGGCTGCGTCGATATGTGTTTGACGGAGCAGACTGATGGTACCCATCATACTGCTGGGATAAGACTGCGTAGAGCTTCCTTTGCTGAAAGAATAATGCGCGGAAGCTTTTTCTTTCAGGATTACCATATTCTCCTTTTCATTCGCCAGTGTGGCCACCACACCGGTACCACGGGCAATACCGTCTTTCTGATGAGACAGTACGGTACCGAAGCCGATATCACGAAGCGCTTTGGCACGGGCATCATCCACCCCAAAAATACGCGCTGCATCCACATCGGTACGGATGGCCTGATTCCAGCCATAAGCCCCTTTTTGGTTACTGGTAATTTGAGCAGCACCAAAAAAGTTAAAGCCTCCTGCCTGTGCCCGTTGCGTTACAGGCATACCGTAGTCGCTGTAGATATCAATAAAGGAAGGATAAATAAACTTACCCTTGCAATCGATCACTACCGCATCTTTTGGGATAGCGATGCCTTCGCCTACGGCAACGATCTTACCTTCCCGGATCACCAGGGTGGCATTGCGAAGCGTGGTTTGTGCATCTTTAACAATAATAGCATTGGTGAATGCATAGCTGCCGTCTTTGGGATCGGCCACCCCATTTACGGGGAATGTGTTTTGTGCCTGTACGATCGCGGAAATACATACAAGCAGGGCCATCGCCAGCCCTCTCAGGAGTTTTCTCATTGCTGTTGTCTTTAGTTGGAAAAAATTACACCAACGATGTTACTGAAAAAGCGGATAAGCCCCGCAAAAAAGGGATAAATGGTATAAACTTTTGATACAGGTGCTTCAATCGCCTAAAAGTTTACCTTTGAAGCACCATTATTTACACTATGTCCATTCGAACCATTCCCGATTTTCGTTTCACACCCACCATTGATCATGTGGGCGTGGAAGAGAAAGCTGCCCGCTTTACCAAAAGGAGTATCAAGAAGGAATCGAAAGTGGAAGGGCTGAAACTGGCCCTGAACATGATAGACCTTACCACACTGGAAGGCAAGGATACTCCCGGCAAAGTGCAGCAACTCTGTTACAAAGCCATGCATCCGCATGATGCCCTGCCCGGTTTACCGACGGTGGCAGCCATATGTGTCTACCCCAGCATGGTGGGCATCGCTAAAAAAGCGCTCGAAGGCTCTTCGATCAAAGTGGCTTCGGTGGCAACAGCATTCCCCAGCGGACAATCAACCCGCGACATCAAACTCCGCGATACCAAACATGCCGTGAATGAAGGCGCCGATGAAGTGGATATGGTGATCTCGCGCGGCAAATTCCTGGCAGGCGAATACAATTTTGTTTTTGATGAGATCGCGGCGGTCAAAGAAGCCTGTGGTACCGCCCGGCTCAAAGTGATCCTCGAAACCGGCGAACTGGTGACCTATGATAAGGTCCGACGCGCCAGTGAGATCGCCATGCATGCCGGTGCCGACTTCATCAAAACCAGTACCGGAAAAATTCAACCAGCGGCCACCATGCCCGTCACCCTCGTGATGCTGGAAGCCATCCGCGATTTTTATTATGATACCGGAAAAATGGTGGGCATGAAACCTGCCGGTGGTATTTCCAAATCCAAAGCAGCCCTGCATTATCTGGTCATGCTGAATGAAACCCTGGGGGCTGCCTGGATGACGAATAAATGGTTCCGGTTCGGTGCCAGCAGTCTGGCCAATGATGTACTGATGCAACTGGCCAAAGAAGCCAGCGGTCTGTATCAGAGTCCCGACTATTTCTCTCTCGACTAAGCGAAAACCAACTTTTCATTTTCGACACGAACTATATAACATGGCAAAAGCGAAAACGACTCCTGTAAGAAAACCCAAAGTGGCGCCCCTGCGTTTCAATGAAACCTTTGGCTATGCCCCGGCACTGGAAGGCAAGGGCCATATTCAATTGAAAGAACGGTACGACCTGTTCATCAATGGCAAATGGGAAAAGCCCGGTAATAACATCTATTTCGATACCATCAATCCGGCTAATGAAACCCCGCTGGCGAAAGTGGCAGAAGCGAATGCTGCAGACGTAGACAAGGCCGTGAAAGCGGCCCGCAATGCCTATGAAAAGGTGTGGAAGAAGATGCCGGGCAAGGAGCGCGCGAAATATATTTTCCGCATCAGTCGCATGTTGCAGGAAAGAGCCCGTGAATTATCCGTGATCGAAACCCTCGATGGCGGTAAGCCCATCCGGGAATCGAGAGATATCGACATTCCTTTAGTGGCCAATCATTTCTTTTATTATGCCGGCTGGGCCGACAAACTGGAATATGCGTTTCCTAACCGCAACCCACAACCGATAGGCGTGGCCGGACAGATCATCCCCTGGAATTTTCCCTTATTGATGGCCGCCTGGAAGATCGCACCGGCTCTCGCTACAGGAAATACGGTGGTATTGAAACCTGCCGAAACCACACCGCTCACGGCTTTGAAACTGGCCGAGATCATTCAGGAAAGTGGCTTGCCCGATGGTGTGGTGAATATTCTTACCGGCGCTGGTGCCACAGGTGCCGCACTGGTGAACCATCCGGATATTGATAAGATCGCTTTTACCGGCAGCACCGAAGTAGGCAAACTGATCCAGAAAGCCACGGCGGGTTCCAATAAAAAACTCACCCTCGAACTCGGGGGTAAAGCCGCCAACATCATTTTCGAAGATGCCCCGATCGATCAGGCCGTAGAAGGCATCATCAATGGTATTTTCTTTAATCAGGGGCATGTGTGCTGCGCCGGTTCGCGTTTGTTTGTACAGGAGTCGGTGTATCAAAAAGTATTGCGTAAACTGAAAGACCGATTGGAAACACTGATCGTAGGTGATCCATTGGACAAGAACACTGATATCGGTGCCATCAACTCAAAGAATCAGCTCGATACCATTCATAAATACATTGCACTGGGCAAGAAGGAAGGCGCTGAAATGTATCAGTCCTCCTGTAACCTGCCCCGCAAAGGATATTTCTGTCGCCCTACCCTTTTTACCAATGTGGCCCAGAGTAGTCGCATTGCACAGGAAGAGATCTTCGGACCGGTACTGACCATTCAAACCTTCCGCACCGATGAAGAAGTGATCGAGAAAGCCAATAACACACCGTATGGACTGAGCGCCGGGGTATGGACCGATAAGGGTTCCCGCATTTTCAATCTTACGACCAAAATGCGTGCGGGTGTGGTATGGGCGAATACCTATAACAAATTTGATCCGGTGTCACCCTTCGGCGGCTATAAGGAAAGTGGCTATGGCCGGGAGGGCGGATTACACGGACTCGAAGCCTATTGCCGTTTCTGATCAATTCATTAAAGCGTTTAACCATTTACGATGGATACCAATAAAGAAACAAGGGTAGGAATTTTAAAGACCTACAAATTATATGTAAACGGACAGTTCCCCCGCACCGAATCGGGTCGCTATTATGTGGCCCGCAATGCAAAGGGGCAGCAACTGGCCAATATGTGTATGAGTTCCAAAAAAGATTTCCGCGATGCGGTAGTGGCCGCCCGTGGTGCTTTTAAAGGATGGAGTGGCCGGGCGGCATTTAATCGCGGACAGATTCTGTACCGCATTGCCGAAATGCTGGAGGGCCGCCGGGCGCAGTTCGTGGAAGAACTGATGCAGCAGGATGCCAGCAGAGCGGCTGCGGAAAAAGAAGTGAATCAGGCGATCGACCGGCTGGTGTATTATGCCGGTTGGTGCGATAAGTTTCAACAACTCTTCAGTTCGGTGAATCCCGTAGCCTCCCCGCATTTTAATTTCTCGGTACCCGAACCCACCGGTGTGGTGGCTGCTGTGGCGCCGCAGGAGAGCGGATTACTGGGATTGGTATCGGTGATCGCACCGGTGATCGCAGGGGGCAATACCATCATTGTGTTGGGTTCGGAGCAGAAGCCTTTATCGGCCATTACCTTCGGGGAAGTGGTACACAGTTCCGATGTACCCGGAGGCGTGGTGAATATTTTAACCGGCAAGCCGTCTGAATTAACTTCCGCTTTTGCAACCCATATGGATGTGAATGCCGTCATTATTGCAGAAAAAGATACGGCCCGTAATAAAGAAGTGAAAGAAGCCGGAGCCGCCAATATGAAACGCATCCTGTTGTGGAACGATAAGAACTGGAGCAGCGATCAGGGCCAGTCGCCTTACCTGATCATGGATACGCAGGAGATCAAAACCACCTGGCATCCGATCGAAACCGTAGGCGGTGGCGGCGCCAAATATTAATTTCTGGTGCAAAATTTGAATGGTACTGTATATGCGTAAACAACTCCTCCCCATATTGATGGGTTTGCTTATGTCCACCGGATCCTGGGCACAGGAAACGCCTACCGTAAAACTGATCAGGGATCCGCGTGTGGATCAGTTGGAGAAAAAGCATATTGAGATCAATGAGTTCAATACCCGCGATGCCCGTCGTTTTGTGCAAGGGTATCGTTTACTGGTGATCAATACCAACGACCGCAATAAAGCCAATGAAGCCAAGGCTAAAGTGTACAAAACCTTCCCCGAGCTGAAAGCCTATCTGGTGTATCAATCCCCTTTTTATAAATTAAAAGTCGGCAATTTCAAAGACCAGAAAGAAGCCGATGTTTATCTGAAAAAAGTACAGCT
>CAZKSY010000088.1:0-8806 GCA_964555605.1 uncultured Chitinophagaceae bacterium
GTAGCATACGGGTCTCCAAAACCTTTGATCTGGGTTCGAATCCTAGTGCCCGTGCGAAGTAATTTGAAAATGAGGGAATTTGAAAATTTGAAGATGATTCAAAATTTCAGACACCAGCATTTTCAAATTTTCAAATACTCAAATTCTCAAATTATTTGTTCCATGAACAAAGTTTCGAATTATTTCAAAGAAAGCTATCACGAGCTGTTGGAGAAAGTAAGTTGGCCTACATGGTCTCAATTACAGCAATCAACCGTGATCGTATTGGTAGCTACACTGCTGATCACCGCCATGGTTTGGGGTATGGATCTTCTGGCCCAGGCCGGTCTTAAATTTATCTATTCATTATTCGCCTAATGGAAAATCAAGCAACGCAACAGCAACAGGAAACCAAGTGGTTCGTACTTCGCGTGGTGAGTGGTAAAGAGCGCAAGGTGAAGGAGTATCTCGATAAAGAGATATCACGAGGCGGATGGAGCGAAGTAGTGAAGCAGGTTTTTCTCCCCGTTGAAAAAGTATATAAGGTTCAGAACGGCAAAAAAGTTATGCGCGAGCGTAACTATTATCCCGGTTATGTAATGATCGAAGTAACCGATGGTAAATTGTCTGACGATCTGAAAGATGCTATTAAGAATACAGCCAACGTAATTCATTTCCTTGGAAAGGAAAATCCGATTGCCCTCCGCAAATCAGAAGTGAACAAGATGCTGGGTAAAATGGATGAAATGGCCGAAACCGGTGGCGTAAGCATGAGCGAGCCATTTATTGTGGGTGAAACCATCAAGATCATCGAAGGACCATTCAACGACTTTAATGGTATCATTGAGGAAGTGAACGACGAAAAGAAGAAACTGAAAGTAACGGTAAAGATCTTCGGAAGAAGTACCCCTGTAGAATTGAACTATATGCAGGTGGAGAAAATTTCCTGATCTGCCAATACACAAAATATAAAAGCCACAACATTGTTGTGGCTTTTTGCATACAGAGCCTCTGGCCCTTCTGGAATCTTATTAAGAACCGGAATTTTCATTACCGGAAGTGCTGTTGTCAAACAATTCAGGAGCCGTTACCACAGGGGTTTCTACCACCACCGGAGCAACTGGTTCCGGTGCTGCTACAGGAGCAGGAGCGGGGGCTGCAACAGGTTTGGGAGCAACTACTTTTTTAGGAGCCGGCTTTTTTGCTGCAGGTTTCTTCGCCGCTGGTTTCTTCACTACGGGTTTCTTCGCAACAGGCTTTTTCGCTGCAGGTTTTTTGGCAGCCACTTTTTTCTTAGGGGCTGCTTTTTTTGCCGCCACTTTCTTTTTAGGGGCAGCTTTCTTGGCTACTTTCTTTTTTGCTGCCACTTTCTTTTTAGGCGCTGCTTTTTTGGCAACCTTTTTCACCACTTTTTTGGTAGCGGCTTTTTTTCCTGAAGATTTTTTGGCAACTTTTTTCACTGCTTTTTTAGCGGACTTTTTTTGGGGAGCAGCCTTCTTTTTTGCCGCTTTTTTCTTTGCTTTGGCCATGGTGTGCTGTGTTTTTAGTTGTCTGTTCGATTAATGGTAGATGATATTGTAATGAAAAGCTACGTAGAATAATTCAAATATATAAAGGGCTGTGCAAAATTGTTGGGTTTCGTAACTACTTAAATTTCAGGGGTTGGGGTGGAGGCCACGGGGGCTGGGCTAAATACGGGAAAAAAGCTTGTTCATTTATGAATTTTCCCTAATTTTGCACTCCCAATTAAGTTCTTTCATTACCTGCCTGTGGGCGACCCGGGCAGATCCTGTGCAAACAGGTAGAGGAATTTGGGAGACCAAGTAAGCTGGATGAACCGCTGAAAGGTCGCTTGAACCAATAAATCAATAAAAATGGCAAAAGAAATTACCGGCTATGTAAAGCTGCAGGTAAAAGGCGGTCAGGCAAACCCCGCGCCTCCTGTAGGTCCTGCTCTCGGTTCCAAGGGTATCAACATCATGGAATTCTGTAAGCAGTTCAACGCCCGCACTCAAGAGAAAATGGGCAAAGTTTGTCCCGTTTTAATTACTGTTTACTCCGACAAGTCTTTCGATTTCGTTATCAAAACTGCTCCTGCAGCCGTTCAGCTGTTGGAAGCCGCTAAGTTACAGAGTGGTTCTAAAGAGCCTAACCGTAGCAAAGTGGGTAAAGTGACCTGGGCTCAGGTTGAGGCTATCGCCAAAGACAAAATGGCTGATCTGAACTGTTTTACTGTAGAAAGCGCTATGCGAATGGTGGCTGGTACAGCACGCAGTATGGGTCTTACCGTGGATGGAAATGCCCCCTGGGAAAATTAATTGATCACTTGTCCCAGTAAAAGCGGGACTTCTTAAAACTGAATGACAATGGGAATCGCTAAAAAAAGAAAAACAGCGGATACTAAAGTTGATAAAAACAAGGTGTATTCACTCAAGGAAGCTTCTTCCCTGGTGAAAGAAGTGAATACCACCAAATTTGATGCTTCCGTGGATCTTCACATCCGTTTGGGTGTTGATCCTAAGAAAGCTGACCAGGCTATTCGTGGAACAGTAAGTCTGCCCCACGGTACTGGTAAAACAAAACGTGTACTCGTACTTTGTACGCCTGATAAAGAAGCCGATGCAAAAGCAGCCGGTGCTGATTACGTAGGTCTGGATGAATTCGTTCAAAAGATCGAAGGCGGATGGGTGGATATCGATGTGATCGTGGCTACTCCAGCAGTAATGCCTAAGATCGGTAAACTCGGTAAGATCCTGGGTCCCCGCAACCTGATGCCCAACCCCAAAACAGGTACTGTTACCAATGATGTAGCAGCCGCTGTTAATGAGGTGAAAGGTGGTAAAATTGCCTTTAAGGTAGATAAAGCAGGTATCATTCATGCTTCTATCGGCCGTGTAAGCTTCTCTCCTGAGAAGATCACAGAAAACTCTAACGAACTCCTGAACGCGATCCTGAAGGCAAAGCCTGCCACCGCTAAAGGAACCTACGTTAAAAGCGTTTTCATGGCCAGCAGTATGAGCCCTGGTATCGCTATCGACACCAAAGGCCTGATTCACTAAAAAGCCGTGTTCGTGTCCTCACGAACACCCATAACATAAAAGTTAAATCAAAAAGCCCGTTGTGAGGACACTACGGGTGGTAAAAAGAAGATGTTATGACTAAAGATCAAAAAAATGAAGTTATCGAAGTGTTGAAGGGAAAATTCTCCCAGTTCAACAACTTCTACATCACCGATACAGAAGCCCTTACGGTAGCTCAGGTGGGCAAACTCCGCCGCGCCTGCTTCGACAAGAATGTTGAAATGAAAGTGGCTAAGAACACCCTCATTCGTAAAGCACTCGAATCATTGGATGCTGAGCGTTATGCCGGTGTGTACGACTCACTGAATAATGTAACCGCCCTGATGTTCTCTGATAACCCCAAAGAACCAGCGCTGATCATCAGTTCTTTCCGTAAGGAATCAAAAGGCGAGAAGCCTGTTTTGAAAGCTGCCTTCATCAATGGTGATGTGTACGCTGGCGATAACAGTCTCAAAGCACTTACGCAAATCAAAACGAAGAACGAGCTTATCGGCGAAGTTATCGGATTGTTGCAATCACCTGCTAAACGTGTACTGGCGGCCCTGTTGCACCACCACGAAAAGCAAGCTTCTGGCGCTACTGAAGCTCCAGCCGCTGAAGCTGCTGCGGAAACCCCTGCAGAAGGATAATAACAATGGATGGGAGCGAGGCCGATATTATCGCTTGGCTCTTCCCGTTATGTAAAATACTCCCAGGCCTGAGGGAAACATAAAGGCAAATTTTTTTAAAACCGCCGTCGGATCCGAATCATGGAAGTGAAGACGGTAAAAATTTCAAACAAATGGCAGACGTTAAACAATTAGCTGAACAACTGGTAGCCCTGACTGTAAAAGAAGTACAGGAACTGGCCGATTTCATGAAGAGCGAGTACGGTATCGAGCCTGCTGCTGCAGCTGTAGTAGTTGCTGGTGGTGGCGACGGTGGTGGCGCAGCCGCTGCTGAAGAGAAAACCGCTTTCAACGTGATCCTGAAGAATGGTGGTGCTTCTAAACTGAACGTAGTGAAGATCGTTAAAGATCTGACTGGTCTCGGTCTGAAAGAAGCTAAAGACCTCGTAGACGGCGCTCCTAAGGCTGTTAAAGAAGGTATCAGCAAAGCTGATGCTGAGGCTCTGGCCGCTAAGCTGAAAGAAGCTGGTGCTGATGTTGAAATCCAGTAATCAGATTCAACGAAATAGAAAAAGGGCCGATTTTCGGCCCTTTTTTGTTGTTATACAATGTATTATGGAGATTTTGGCTCCTTCCGGTCGGGCGTAACTGTCCATTTGACAGAAGTCAAAAAATGGCAGCTTCCCCAAATCCGGTGCCAAGCCCCCCATAGGCTGTCCACATCTGCAAAAAACCGCAGCAGAATTGTTGTTTGATGGCTGAGATTCATTACCTTTGCCCTCCGTTTTCGAAAACTTTACTTTTCAGCAGTTTATTATCTAATGGCCAATTACAATAACTGTGTTGAAATAACTGGTTGAAAACCGCGAGGTTTTCAACGAGGATTTTTTGTCTATAGACGTTAATAAGAAGTTCGAACAATTAAAAAAACCGGTTTTAATTAATATGTCTTCAACAAAAACGAACCCCAGGGTAAATTTCGGTAAGATCAAAACTTTAGCCGAGGCCCCTGACCTGCTCGAAGTGCAGATTCAATCCTTCAAAGACTTCTTTCAATTAGAAACCACTCCCGACAAGCGTAACAACGAAGGTCTGTTTAAGGTGTTCAAGGAAAATTTCCCGATCACCGATACACGAAACATCTTCGTACTGGAGTTTCTCGATTATTTTATCGATCCTCCCCGTTACACCATCGAAGAGTGTATGGAGCGTGGTCTTACCTATGCGGTTCCGCTGAAGGCTAAACTTCGTCTGAGCTGTAATGATGAAGAGCACGTCGATTTCCAAACCATTGTTCAGGACGTATTCCTGGGTAATATCCCTTACATGACCCCCCGTGGTACTTTCGTGATCAACGGTGCGGAGCGTGTGGTGGTTTCCCAGCTCCATCGTTCTCCCGGTGTATTCTTCGGCCAGTCGGTTCACCCGAACGGAACGAAGATCTACTCTGCCCGTGTGATTCCTTTCAAAGGCGCCTGGATGGAGTTTGCCACCGATATCAACAACGTAATGTACGCTTACATCGATCGTAAGAAGAAGTTCCCTGTTACCACCCTGTTGCGTTCCATCGGATACGAAACAGATAAGGATATCCTGGAACTCTTCGGTATGGCCGATGAAGTGAAAGCAGATAAAAAAGCCCTGCAGAAATATGTTGGCCGCCGTTTGGCAGCCCGCGTATTGAGAAGCTGGGTGGAAGATTTCGTAGACGAGGACACCGGTGAAGTAGTAAGCATCGAGCGTAATGAAGTGGTTCTCGAGCGCGATTCTATCCTCGACGAAGAAGCCATCGAAATGTGCGTGGATATGGGCGTTGAGTCTGTATTCATCCAGAAAGATGACGTGGGTGGTGATTTCGCGATCATCTATAACACCCTGAACAAGGATACCTCTAACAGTGAGCTGGAAGCCGTACAGCACATCTACCGCCAATTGCGTGGTGCCGATGCGCCGGATAACGAAACAGCCCGCGGTATCATCGACAAACTCTTCTTCTCCGACAAACGCTACGATCTCGGAGAAGTGGGTCGTTACAAGATCAACCGTAAACTGAATCTCGAAGCTCCGTTGGATCAGAAAACCCTGACCAAAGAAGATATCATCGAGATCATCAAATACCTGGTGCGTCTTACCAACGGTAAAGCAGAGATCGATGATATCGATCACCTGAGCAACCGTCGTGTGCGTACCGTGGGAGAGCAGTTGTATGCACAGTTCGGTGTTGGTCTGGCCCGTATGGCCCGTACCATCCGTGAGCGTATGAACGTGCGCGATAATGAAGTGTTTACTCCGGTAGACCTTATCAATGCCCGTACGCTGAGTTCTGTAATCAACTCCTTCTTTGGAACCTCTCAGTTATCACAGTTCCTCGATCAAACCAACCCCCTGTCTGAGATCACGCACAAGCGTCGTATCTCCGCACTCGGACCCGGTGGTTTGAGTCGTGAGCGCGCCGGTTTCGAGGTACGTGACGTACACTATTCTCACTATGGTCGTTTGTGTACCATTGAAACACCGGAAGGACCAAACATCGGTTTGATCTCTACCCTGTGTGTACATGCCAAGATCAATGAGATGGGCTTTATCGAAACACCTTACCACAAGGCGGATAACGGTAAAGTTGACCTGAAAAAATTAACCTTCCTCAGTGCTGAAGAAGAAGATACTGCCAAGATCGCCCAGGCCAGCGCACCGCTGAATGAAAAGGGTGAATTTGCTGCAGAGAAAGTGGAGTCCCGTCAAACAGGTGACTTCCCCATCCTCGAAAAGCATGAGGTAGAATATATGGACGTTGCCCCCAACCAGATCGTAGGTTTGAGTGCGTCACTGATTCCGTTCCTGGAGCATGACGACGCCAACCGTGCGCTGATGGGTTCAAACATGCAACGTCAGGCCGTTCCGCTGATCCGTCCGGAAGTACCTATCGTTGGTACAGGTCTGGAAGGTAAGGCTGCCCGTGATGCACGTGTTCAGATCCTGTCTGAAGGTGATGGTATTGTGGAGTATGTTGACGGTAGCGAAATCCATGTACGTTACGATCGTACAGAGGCTGATCGTTTGGTAAGTTTTGAAGAAGATCTCCGCATCTATAAGTTGACCAAGTTCATTAAGACCAACCAGGAAACTTCTATCAACCAGAAGCCTGCCGTGAAGAAAGGTCAGCGTGTATATAAAGGTGATTTCCTTACCGAAGGTTATGCGGTACAGGGTGGTGAGCTGGCTTTAGGTCGTAACCTGAAAGTAGCGTTCATGCCTTGGAAAGGGTACAACTTCGAGGATGCGATCGTGATCAACGAGCGCGTGGTGAGCGAAGACCTGTTTACTTCTATCCACATTTCTGAATATGAACTGGAAGTACGCGATACCAAACTGGGTGAGGAAGAACTGACGCCGGATATTCCAAACGTAAGCGAAGAAGCTACAAAGGACCTCGATGAAAATGGTATCATCCGTTTGGGTGCTGCGATCAAAGAGGGTGATATCCTGATCGGTAAGATCACTCCGAAAGGAGAAAGTGATCCTACACCGGAAGAGAAACTGTTACGCGCCATCTTCGGTGACAAAGCCGGTGACGCAAAAGATGCTTCTCTGAAAGCACCAAACGGTGTGGAAGGTGTGGTGATCGGTAAGAAACTATTCCAGCGCGCGAAGAAAGATAAGAATGCAAAGATCCGTGAGAAAGCGTCTCTCGAGAAACTGGAAAAAGTACACGAAAAGAATGAAGAAGATCTGAAGGAGTTATTGCTGAATAAGCTTCAGGTGCTGCTTCGTGATAAAGCTTCTGCCGGTGTAAATAATAACTTCGGTGAGGTGCAGATCGGAAAGGGAGCAAAGTTCAATGCCAAGAACCTGGCTGCGATCGACTTCCTGAACGTGAACCCACTGGGTTGGACCGGAGATGCGAAGATCGACGATCAGATCAACGTACTGTTGCACAATTACAGCATCAAGTACAATGAGGAACTGGGTCGTTACAAGAGAGAGAAATTCAACATCTCAATTGGTGATGAATTACCTGCCGGTGTATTGAAACTGGCCAAAGTATATCTCGCGGTGAAGCGTAAGCTGAAAGTGGGAGATAAGATGGCGGGTCGTCACGGTAACAAAGGTATCGTTGCCAAGATCGTTCGCGCAGAAGACATGCCGTTCCTGCATGATGGAACACCGGTGGATATCGTTCTGAATCCACTCGGGGTACCTTCACGTATGAACCTCGGACAGATCTACGAAACCGTACTTGGCTGGGCCGGATTGAAGCTCGGTGTGAAATTCGCTACCCCCATCTTCGATGGTGCTACCGTGGCGGAGATCGCCGGACATATCGATCAGGCAGGCTTGCCAAGCTTCGGTCATACATACCTGTATGATGGTGAAACCGGAGAGCGTTTCCACCAGAAAGCCACTGTGGGTGTGATCTACATGATCAAACTGCACCACATGGTGGATGATAAGATGCACGCCCGTTCGATCGGACCGTACAGTCTTATTACGCAACAGCCGCTCGGTGGTAAAGCACAGTTCGGTGGTCAGCGTTTTGGTGAGATGGAGGTTTGGGCACTGGAAGCATACGGTGCATCGAATATTCTCCAGGAATTGCTCACACTTAAATCAGATGATATCATCGGTCGTGCGAAGACTTATGAGGCCATCGTTAAGGGTGACAATATCCCACGCGCCGGCATTCCGGAATCTTTCAACGTGTTGGTACACGAATTGAGAGGTTTGGGTCTTGACCTGAAATTTGAATAATAGCGAATAATGAATGGTGAATAGTGAATATTGATTCACCATTCACCATTCACCATTCACCTTTCCGATCACCATTTTCAAAAAAAGAAATCTCTAACAACATATGGCTATCAAAAAAGACAATCGTCCCAGGTCCACATTTGATAAGATCACAATTGGTCTGGCCTCTCCCGATTCCATTCTGGAGCGTAGCTATGGCGAAGTGTTGAAACCCGAAACGATCAACTATCGTACGTACAAACCTGAGCGTGATGGTTTGTTCTGCGAAAGAATTTTCGGACCTGTGAAGGATTATGAGTGTGCATGCGGTAAGTATAAGCGTATCCGTTATAAGGGTATTGTGTGCGACCGTTGCGGTGTGGAAGTAACAGAGAAGAAAGTTCGTCGTGA
>CAZKSY010000089.1:0-4985 GCA_964555605.1 uncultured Chitinophagaceae bacterium
CCCTGGAGTTTAATTATCAGGCGGTAGCCCGCGACCAGAAAGGTATCCCGCTGGACAAACGGGAGATCAAAGTGCGTTTCAGCATCCGTTCCAATGCGCCCGACGGTAATGTGGAGTATATGGAGATCCGGGAGCTGGAAACCAACCCCTTTGGCATGTTCAGTGTCAGTATCGGCAGTGCCGGTGCTTATTTCAGTTCCGGCTCCCTAGCAGATGTGAAATGGGATAACGGTAAGAAATTCTTACAGGTGGAAATAGATGTTAAAGGCGGTAATGATTATAAAAATCTGGGGGCTACCCAAATGGTGAGTGTGCCGTATGCGTTGTTTGCGTTAAAAAGCCTTGACAAAGAAAGCGTAAAACTACAGCTTGTTCCAAGAAACGGGATTTCGATTAATGATTCAATTATTAGCTTGGGTAATTCAGAGTTTGACACAACCTCATCATTCTCTGAAAATCGTGTCATTCGCCTTAATGATAAATCGATGACTTTCTTTAGTAAAGGAAATTCATTTAAAATATCAAAAGGATCAATTGACATTCAACAAGATTCTATTCTTGCGGAAGGGGAAAGCTCTAATTATGGAGGACCCTTTATGATAATTCAACCAATTATAAAGACATCGGATGCCCTTCCTTTTCTATTTAGCAGAATGGCTACTCAACAACTAGGCAACACAGTTTCTCCAAATGAAGTTGTTATGTGGGGGCACAATCTATCACCGGGTGGCAGCAACTATATTCAAGGACTTCCTGCCCTTGGATATTCAATCGAAAGCAACTATAAACCTGCTGCAGATGATAGATTTGTTGAAAGTCATGAATACTATGTAAATGACAAGGGAAAACAAATTAGACTAAAGTCCTATACCATAAATAGTAAAAGTGACTATATTGACTTTTATCATACAGTAGATAGATTCTACTTAAAAAATCACAGGGTAGACAATGATTACTTCAATATTACTACAACTTTAACCAACTCAAGCCAGCTGCTAAGTTTAGGAAATTTGAAAATGAGTGTAAATAATGAGCTTAATCAAATTCAATTGTATCCCGGAATGCCCAATGGTGAGCTTTACTTGTCCAACGGAAATTGGGATTACTTATACTTGCCAGGGTTAAAAATTGAAGCCAAAGAGAAATTATATCGTCTCGATGCCAACATTATTCCAGAAAGTGATTCCTATAGAATTCTTGGCACGGAATACAATAGATTTCAGGGAATTTATGCAATTAAATATACCGGCCGAAAATTACATTTAAAAGAAGGCTGGGCATCTTCAGATGAAATAACTACAACCGCCACCCTCGATATCGAAGGCATCAACGGTTTCAATCAATTCCGTCTACGCAAAACCTATACCCCTACCGGCAGCAGTGATCCCAATGGTAATACCGGGGATATGAGCTGGGATGATAATTATATTTATATCAAAACGAGTACGGGCTGGAAGCGGACGAGTTTGGAGAGCTTTTGATGGAACAGCCAATTATTAATTATCAATTATTAATTATCTGAAAATTGATAATTGATAATTAATAATTGATAATTGGCTTACCCTATTCTGTCTTTCCCCTTGTGATCCAGAACAGGGCACTTACGATCATATACAATACAGCGATAAAGACAAAAGAGAATTTGATCACCGCCATGTCGTAGATGAAATGTACCATCCAGGGCAGCAGCTCCTTTTTGATGCTGTACAGCATTCCTCCATTCTCCAATACATCACAAAGTCCGGCTGCGATGCCCAGCCACGAAAAGATCAATCCGGCTTTCCGCAATATAAAATTGCCGGATAAGCGGCCGAGCAAACGACAACCATAAAATAACGTACCTGCATAACCGATGATGAAGAGGAAATCGGCATAGATGCTGTGGAGGTATCGGTTGCGGAGGGTTTCGTCCCAGACCGCCATCAATGCCGTAGCTTTCTCCACGGTCTTGGCCATTTCAAACGCAATGATATCGGAGCCCTTTAAATTTTCAGAAAACCAGCGCATGAAGAGCATCGCGGCGATCGCGATCCCTAAAAAAATCCAGAAGGATTTCCGGTACCGGTGTACCGGTTCAGCAGTTTGTTCCATAACCATTAGAATTGGGTACTAAGCAGGTTTTCCCTATCTTTTCCCTGTAAAAGATACCAACTCTTTTCCGAACCATCAAAAAGCTCATGCGTCGATTCCTTCAATGGCTGCTTCGTAAACCGCTTACCTGGATGGCCGCACATTTCAGTTCGGCGCCCAAAGAGAAAGAGGTATTTGCGTCACTCGACCTCCTGCTGAAGGAAATCAAAGCGGGCAAAACCGCTACCGGTCCCGTCGTGCCCTTCGATATACAAAACGGTAAATTCATCATTGTTTCAGATCAGCATAAAGGCACCCGCGATGGCGCCGATGATTTTGCCCGCTCCGAAAAAAATTACCGCAGCGCCCTGCAACACTATTACGAAAATGGCTTTACCCTCGTGAATATTGGTGATGCCGAAGAATTATGGGAAAACGCACCGGCTCCCGTGATCGAAAAAAACAGGGCCGTACTACTCGAAGAAGCCCGGTTTCTGGTGGAAGACCGCTATTACCGAACCTTCGGCAACCACGACCTGGAATGGAAATACGACCTGCCCCGTAATTTATATCTCAAGCCGGTTTTTGGCGACAAACTCCGCCTCCCCGAAGGCATCTTACTGCAAACCTGTGCCGGTGATAAATCGTTAGACATTCTCCTCACCCATGGCCATCAGGGCGATCAGCAAAGTGATGGCAATCCGGTAAGCACCTGGATCGTGGCCGCCATCTGGACGCCCATTCAGCGCTTTTTGTCTATCAGCGTGAATACCACTGCCGATTCCTATGATCTGGTGGACCGCCATAATATAATCATGTATGAATGGAGTGCCCGGCAACAAAACCTGATCCTGATATCGGGTCACACGCATAAACCCGTTTTTGCTTCCCTCGATCATATTGACCGTATCACGATCGAATTAACCAAAGCCCGTTCGGCCGGCAACCGTTCGGCTATTGAAAAATTGGAAAAAGAACTGCAGTCCCGTCAAAAAGAATATGCCGGCAAGCAGGTCCACCGCAGTATGGCCCAACCTTCCTACTTTAATACCGGTTGCTGCTGCTTTAGTGATGGAGACATCACGGCCATTGAGATCAGCGAAGGAATGATCCGATTGGTGAAATGGCAGGAAGAAGGCGGTAAAGCCACGCGAATGGTATTAGAGGAAAGCAGTCTGGATTATATCGCGTCTAAGATGACCTAGACCCCATCTCTTTAGATTCATTACATCCAATTAACAAATGATCATTGATAATTGATCATTAATAACTCATATTATATTAACTTTAAATAAACCAAACCACCACTGCTATGCATTTTGCGAGACTCTCTCTCCTCCTTGGCTTATTATGTATTTCCCTGTTTACGGTAGCCCAGCGTGCTACTATTTCCGGAAAAGTAACGGAAGCTAAAACCGGCACTCCTTTGGCCGGTGTATCCATTAAGAATAAAACGAGTGGTGGAGGGGCCACTTCCGGAAACGATGGCTCCTTTCAGATCGCTGCCACTTCAGGTGATATGATCGAAGTATCGATCATTGGATATGCCACGCAAAACATCCGCATGGCCAAACAATTACTGTTGAATGTGGTGATGGAGCGCTCGTCTACCGAAATGAATGAAGTGGTACTGGTAGGTACCCGTCGGAATGGACGCGTGAAAACTGAAACCCCTGTTCCGGTGGATGTAGTGAATATCGGATCCATCTCGGCTTCCACTGCCCGAACTGATATCACGTCCATTCTCAACTATGCAGCCCCTTCCTTTAACTATAACAAACAAAGTGGTTCTGATGGTGCCGACCATATTGATCTGGCAACCCTGCGTGGATTGGGTCCGGATCAAACACTTGTACTGATCAATGGTAAGAGAAGACATCAAACAGCTTTTGTAGCCGTTTTCGGCACGCGCGGACGTGGTAACAGTGGTACCGATCTGAGTGCGATCCCGATGGGGGCCATTGACCGGGTAGAGATATTAAGAGATGGGGCTTCAGCGCAATACGGTTCCGATGCCATTGCCGGAGTGATCAACCTCGTACTGAAAAAGAACACAGGAGTATTCACCGGAAATATTGGTTACGGCGGATACTACGACAAAAAATACAATCCGCATTCAGAAAAAGGCTACCAGCAATACATATACGATGGTGCGTTCGATGGCAAAGCCGTTAATTTCAACGGGAACTATGGCGTGAAATTGGGTAATAATGGAGGCTTCCTCAACCTTACGGTCAACTTCCTGAATCAGGGTAAAACCTATCGTCAGGCACTGGATACAGCCGCTAACAGCGACGAATTTATGTACACCAATATTTACCGCCGGGCCCATGGCGATGGTTCTGTTACCAGTGGAGGCGCCTTTCTGAATATGGAGATCCCTTTCACGAGCGGCAAAACCAGCTTTTATGCCTTTGGCGGATATAATGGTAAGAAATCTGATGCCTATGCTTTCACCCGCAACTGGTCGGCCCGCCCCGATCGATTCCCTACCGCACCGAACGGGAATATCACGTTTGTTTCAGGCATCATGAAAACGACCGGTGATGGCGACACATTCTATAACCCGCATATTCAAACGAAGATCCGCGACCTGTCGCTCACGACCGGCATCCGGGGCACGGTGAACGAATGGAGTTGGGATTTCAGCAATAGTTATGGCAGCAACAATTTCCATTTCTTCGGCGATAAAACCTTTAATGCCTCCCGTGGGGCTACACAAACGCATTTTGATGATGGTGGTTTCAACTTTGCGCAAAACACCGTGAACCTCAATTTCAGCAGAGAGATCAACAAAACGGTCAACCTCGCTTTTGGTGCCGAACATCGCTATGAGCGTTATAAATTATTTGCGGGCGAGGAAGCTTCGTATAAGAACTACGATCCTACGGGTAATAAGGCAACAGGGGCCCAGG
>CAZKSY010000089.1:5085-6898 GCA_964555605.1 uncultured Chitinophagaceae bacterium
GAAGCTTCGTATAAGAACTACGATCCTACGGGTAATAAGGCAACAGGGGCCCAGGGATTCCCTGGCTATCAACCCTCGGATGAAGTAAACACCAATCGTTCCGTACTGGGTGTTTACGGCGACGCGGAGGTAGACCTCACCAAAAAATTCATGGTGGGCGCCGCACTGCGTTTTGAAAATTACAGCGATTTCGGTTCTACTTTCAATATGAAACTGGCCTCACGCTTAAAAGCGTCTGACGCGTTCAGTTTGCGCGGATCGATCAGCACCGGTTTCCGTGCGCCTTCCCTGCAGCAGATCAATTTCAGTTCCACCTTCACTACGGTGCAAGGGGGAAATATAGCCGAGGTGAAGATCGCTCCGAATTACAGTCCGATCACCAAAGCCGCGGGTATTCCTACCCTGAAGCAGGAAAAATCAACCAATGCCAGTTTTGGTTTTGCCTGGAAAGAATCGAATCACCTCACCATTACGGTAGATGGTTATCTCGTAAAGATCAAAGACCGGGTAGTACTGAGTGGACAATTCAGCGTGGATGATGCTACGCTTGATCCTGCGTTGACCAGCGCCATGCAGAATCTGAATGTAAGCCTTGCTCAGTTTTTTGCCAATGCCGTAAATACCACCAATAAAGGAATCGACATCGTGCTGGATTATAACCGCAAGCTGAACAACGGACATGTGTTCCGTTCCATGATGACAGCCAATTTCCAGAAAATGACGATCGATAAGATCAATGTGCCAAATAAGCTGAATGATTCAGAAGATCATCGCAAGACTTTCCTGAGCGATCGGGAGCAGAAGTTTATTCTGGCTTCAGCGCCGAATACCAAGTTTGCGTTGAACTTCGAATATGGCATGAACAAGTTTACGATCGGCACCCGCTTCACGTATTTTGGCAAGGTAACCCTGCTGGGTTATGGAGAAGATGGACTGGGGATCAACCCGCAGGTGCCTTCAGATGCCAACGGTAATGTATATGTGCCCGATCAGTATAATTATAGCGGCAAGATGGTGACCGATCTCTATTTCGGTTATTCGATCAATAAGAAGATCTCTCTGAACTGGGGTGCCGACAACCTGTTCAATGTACATCCCGATCTGGGCATCAATCCACTGGCACGCGGCTGGGCTTTCAATAATGAAACCGGCGGCCCCTGGGATGCGGTGCAGATGGGAGGCAATGGACTTCGTTTGTTTGCGAGAATTGGTTTTACGTTTTAGTCTTCGTTCTGAACGTGTTGAGTTGTAAGCCGTAACTTCACTCTGCGTTATCTCTTGTTTCTCCTGTTCTCTGCGGTTAGATTTTTTTAACCGCAGAGACGCAGAGATCGCAGAGGTAACGCAGAGTGTTGTTACGGCTTACAACTTATAACCTAATACTTGCAACTCCCTACCCGTCCATCCGCACGATCTTCGGGACAAAAGTCCCTACAATATCCACCAATGCCGTTTGTGCTTTCATCACTTCATCGATATTCTTATAAGCAAACGGTGCTTCATCGAGTCCGCCGCCCAGCAACAGCACGTCATGCTTTTTCAACACTTCCTTCAGTTCCGATTTCGTGATCGATTCCATTGCCTTCCGCCGGCTCATTTTCCGCCCCGCTCCATGTGAAGCAGAATGCAGGGCCTCTGCCACACCCTTCCCTTTCACGATATAGCCATTGGCTGTCATGGATCCGGGAATAATACCCAATACATCGGTGCCTGCGGGGGTAGCGCCTTTCCGGTGAACGATCCATTCTTTTCCCTCCTGCATTTCTTTCCAGGCGAAATTGTGGTGGTTCTCCACCATCTGAAGGGGTTTCCG
>CAZKSY010000089.1:6998-8637 GCA_964555605.1 uncultured Chitinophagaceae bacterium
CCGCTGCCGCTGGAGCCTAATTGCTTCCAGGCTTTGCCCTGCAGGCCTTTCAATAAAGAGATCTGATCAAAGGCTTCATGCTCCATAACCGCATGCTCATGCGCGTTTTGAAATTGCGCGCCGCTGCCGAACAAGGTGGCCGCTGATAATTCCCGGCTAAAAAAAGATTGCTTTGCATTGAGATCTGCGATGGGCAGATCAAATACACTTAAACACATCCGGCAGCCGATATCAACTCCAACCGCATAAGGAATAACAGCATTATGCGTAGCCAGTACGCCTCCGATCGGCAAGCCATAGCCGGCATGTGCGTCGGGCATTAAAGCGCCGGCCACGCTCACCGGCAGTTTGGCCGCCTGATACATTTGATGCAGGGCTGTTTCATCAATATGCTGGGCACCATACACAGCAAAAGGGACGCCTGTTTTATTCAGGACGATCTCTTTGCCGGAGCTTTTATCTTCAGGCATCAATCTTTCAACAATGGGCGTAAGCACCGGATCATTTTTATATTCCTCCGGATGTTCCAATAGGTTTTTCAGGAGTTCCAGTACTTCCTCCTTTGCCGTATGCTTGAAATTTTTCTGCATGACCTGCATGGCAATACTGATTACCGGAGATTCCGGATAACCCAAAGCTCTTAATTCAGCACCCTTGATTTGTAACTTAGACATAATTCATAATTAAAATACTCCATAAAATAGAAAAAGCGGCCGCCGTTTAACGGCCGAATTAATTCAGATCATTTTGACGGGCAAACCCGATCACGGGCCGATGGATATCCATCGGTACAGCAGGTCTGCGAAAAGCCGCCAATTGTGAAACCAGTGACTCTGCCCATGCATATTGTGAATCGGTATGAAGAATCATACAGTAATCTTCTCCCAATTCGATCAGTCGTTGGTCGCGCAACACGAAGAGTGTTACGTTAAAGAACGCCCGCTGCTCATCGTGGCTATACCAATGATGTTGCAATACACGATCGGTCTGATCCCGATACCGTTCCCGGATCAGGTTAAACGCCGGGTCTACCAGCAATTCTCCGATAAAACCCACACAAGGCAGGCGATCGAATTCGAGCAGGTAAACAGAACGGGCATCCAGATAAGGGCCCTGCAATAGTGGCAACGCGGTATCGTAACGGCGCCGCCATAAACGGGAAAACATAGTTCCTCCTTTGGTTTAAAAGAAACGTCCCGGTCTGGAACGACCGGGACACTTTACAGCAGATGGTAAAGGATCAATCCCGGGTCGTTAATTCGAAAACGTTTCGGTCGAAAAAAAACAATACATAACGGATACGTGCATACTTTTTCGGCATGGCAATACCCTTCAGTTTTTTTATGTTAAAAAATCTGTTATACATAGGCCAAACAAAAAGCCCTCCGTGGTTGGTGGAGGGCTTTGTATAATGATGAGATATCATTCTATTTGTCTCGGTAACAAGACCCCGCACGCAACCCACTGTTCAGCAGATAACTGCCGAATGCTGGTTTAATATTTCTGATCTGTTGGGTCATTGTTTACTTATTTATAGAGCAAAGATGCGATTATTTTTGAGAATGCACAAAATTTCAAAAAAAATATTTTCGATTGTGCTGCACCGGTAAGTGGCGAGGAGGTTCATCCGGCAAATGGT
>CAZKSY010000090.1:0-2397 GCA_964555605.1 uncultured Chitinophagaceae bacterium
GCGGAACTCCTTGGCGGTATAGCCATAAAATTTCCGGTTCACATAATTGGCATGTTCCACATGCTTATAACCCATGGACGCGAGTTGCTTCAGCGTTCCGAGTGGATCTTTCATCATTTCATTCCGAACGGAATAAAGTTGCACACCGGTCAGTTGTTTTTTAACCCCCCAGTCGTTCCAGCGATGGGCAATGCCCGCTCCCAGTAATAGAATACTGCTTTGTTTGATAAAGTCGCGTCTGTTATTTTTCATATCAAGCTTTTTTGTTAGAGATGGTGAGCAAACGTCAGATCACTAATATACGAATTTGATCGGTAACGGCCCTGTCTTTCCTCCCTGAATCAGTATTTGTAGTAGCTATCGGCGCTTTGTCGTAAAATTGTAAAAAAATCAGCCAATGGCTACTGAGATAAAATGTCCGAAATGCGGTCACGAATTTGCGATGGAAGATGCCATGTCGGAAGAACTGAAGCAAAAACTGGAGAAGGAGAAAACGGAGCTGCGCGAGCAGATGCGTCAATTCAAACAAAAAAAGGACGAAGAACTGGCAAAGAAACAAGAAGAATTCCTGCAGCGGGAAAAGGAACTGCAACGCCATCTTGAAACGCAATTGCGGAAAAGCATCAGCTCCGATTACGAAAACAAAATGCAGTTGCTCGAACAGAATAATAAGGAAAACGAAGAGAAGCTGAAAGCCGCACGCCAAAAAGAACTGGAGTTCCTCCAAAAGGAATCCCAACTAAAAATTAAAGAAGAAGAACTGGAATTGTCCATTCAGAAACGACTGCAGGAAGAACGCAGCCGTTTGTCGGAAGATATCCGTAAGATCGAAGAACAGAAAGTGGCTGCCAAAGAAAGTGAATTCCAGTTACGTTTGAAGGAACTGGAAAAGCAATTGGAAGACCAGAAAAAACTGGCGGAAGAAATGAAACGCCGCGCCGAACAGGGCTCCACCCAATTACAGGGAGAGATCCAGGAACTGGCACTTGAAGAACTGCTCCGTCTGCATTTCCCCTTCGACCTGATACAGGAAGTGGGGAAAGGGGTGAAAGGTGCCGACTGTATCCAGATCGTACGAAATAAACTGGGACAGGAATGTGGCAAGATCATTTTCGAGAGTAAGCGCACCAAGAATTTCGAATCCGATTGGATCGAAAAACTAAAAAAGGATATGCGCAGTCAGGGCGCCGATGTAGCGGTTATCGTTACCCAGGCATTCCCGAAAGACATGAAGCAGTTTGGGGAAAAAGACGGTGTATGGATCTGCACGTTTGATGAAGTACGCGCCATTGCCTATATGCTGCGCGACGGCATCCTGAAAGTGTATCAGGCCAATAAGAGTCAGGAGAATAAGGGCGATAAAATGACCATGCTCTATCATTATCTCACCAGCTCCGAATTCAGCGAGCAATGGAAAGCCATCCGCGAAGGCTTTATGAATATGAAGATCTCTATTCAGCGGGAACGGGATGCGATGGAAAAACTCTGGAAAGCACGAGAAAAGCAACTGGATAAAGTGCTGCTGAATGCGGCGTATATCAAAGGCTCGGTGGAAGGCATTGCCGGTCAGGATGCCATTGACCTGCATCTGCTGCCCGATGCTACTGAAGACGGAGAGGGAGAAGAGAGTTAACCCACTACCCAGGCCAATACCAGCGGATCAAAAATGCGGGCTTCGATCTTCATGTCCTGTATCCCTTCTTTCTCTAACCGGAAAGGTAGGTCCAGGATCTCATCGCTGTGGAACGTGATCGGTCCGTTCAGATACATATGTTTGCGGAAATCCATCTGACCGGTGCCATACCATTTGTAAATTGATTCTTTCGCACTCCACAGAATGGTGAGCAATTGCAGGTGCAGTTGCGGGAGGTGCTCAAATTCGCCGAGATATTCGTGCTCAAAATGGTTGAGAAATTTCGACGAAATCGAATGCAGGCGAGGTGTTTCCAATTCAATATCCACCCCTACCCGATGCCGGGAACTGGCAATGGCTGCCGCATAGTTCCCGCAATGAGAAATGGAAAAATGGTATTGTTCGTCGGGTAAAAAAGGTTTGCGTGTATCGGCGATGGCAATGGAATCCAGGGGGAAATCATCAAACAAAATGGGCAGGAGATATCGGCCCGCCAAATGTTGCAAACGCTTATACGGATGACGCACTTCTTTCTTCAATGGAACCTTCTCCAGAAAAAATGACTCCGGCTCTTCTATCTTCCAGATGGCCAACCGGGTATCCTCGTCGATATTATGTTGATAAAATAGGGGCATAATAAAAAAAATCAGATTACATTGCCCTCCGCTGCAAAGCGTCGGGCTACGGACAAAGGTAGTCTGAATATTGTTCCCGAAATACTTTTAAAGAAGCCACTTGTTATGATCTTATCAGACAGCAGAATA
>CAZKSY010000090.1:2497-8544 GCA_964555605.1 uncultured Chitinophagaceae bacterium
GCCGGATCGCGGCTGACACGCGCGGAAAGAAAGCCGGCAAAATTGGCTTCATTCTCTTTCGCATAACCAAGCTGGTGACCTATTTCGTGACAGGCCGTGAAGGGTTGAATAAACAAGGGTACGGTGGTATTCACCTGGGCTTCTCCCGTGAGGGGATTATAATAACCGGTATAGCCCATATAATTGCCCAGATAACTGAACAGCGATGGTTTTTGGGAAGAAACCGGATACCCGATCCAGGGACGCTGCGCCTGAAGGGCATCATAAGCTGATGCTGCGCCGCCAAATAGTTTTTTCTTACGGGCTAATTCCTGCCGGTATTTTCGACCGGTACTATCCAGTGCATTCACTTTTACCACCAGTTGCTGCATTACTTCTGTTAGCGCCTCTTTTGAAACCGAATCTGTTTCGATGCCCATTTGGAAGGCAATGCCTTTGCGGTTATAATTCAACCCCCAAAACAAATTGAAACATACATAGAGCAGCAGCGACCAGAAAAGCAGCGATTTCAGGGCCGTTTTCCACCAGCCTGCGGCCAGTTTTTTCCGTACCCATTGTAACAGAAAACGATAGAGGATTCGGCATAAAGCCAGCCCCAGCAACAGGTAGATGATATCGCCGACACTGAATGGGATCCAGCCAAAAAGGGTCCGCTGAAACAAGGCGATATAGGGATAGGCCCCCTGCGAATAATACTGTTCCACCGCATCGGGGAAAAGGGAAAAAATTTTTATTCCCAAAACAAGCAAAACCAGTATTACCCATGAAAAAGTGCGTTGCATAGAAGATTAAAAATAAGAAGTTTTCGGCCGAAACCGGAATGAACCATTCCTATCTCTTTTCGTTTTACATTGCAGGGTCAAACCTTGCTTGCTATGAACCTTGAATTTAACAAGAACGAAGACAGGATGCGGCTGTCGATCAGCCAACTGAAACAACGTCTGGGCAAAATTGCCGAGGGCGGCGGAAAGAAAGCGATCGAAAAACAACGCGAGAAAAACAAACTCACCCCGCGGGAACGGATCAGTTATTTATGCGATGAGGGGCGCCCCTTCATTGAGATCGGCGCCCTCGCCGGTTACGAAATGTATGAAGAACAGGGCGGCTGTCCGGCCGGTGGTACTGTAGGCGGATTGGGTTATGTGAGTGGTAGGCAATGCGTGATCGTTGCCAATGATCAAACCGTGAAAGCCGGTGCCTGGTTTCCCATTACCGGTAAAAAGAATCTGCGTTTACAGGAAATAGCGATGGAAAACCGGCTGCCGATCATTTACCTCGTGGATAGTGCCGGGGTATTCCTCCCCCTGCAGGATGAGATCTTCCCCGATAAAGAACATTTTGGCCGGGTATTCCGGAACAATGCCAAAATGAGTGCCATGGGCATTCCGCAGATCGCGGCCGTGATGGGGGCCTGTGTAGCGGGCGGCGCCTATTTGCCCATCATGAGCGATGAAACCCTGATGGTGGAAGGCAATGGGTCCATTTTTCTGGCCGGTCCTTATCTGGTGAAAGCGGCCATTGGAGAAGATATCGATACTGAAACACTGGGAGGTGCCACGACTCATACAGAGATCAGTGGCATTGCCGATTATAAATTTGCGACCGAAAAAGAATGTCTGGATCATATCAAAAGAATGTTTTCTATGATGGGGCCGGTACCGGCCGCTCCCTTCGACCGTAAAAAATCGGTGGCGCCGGCCCGTGAAGCGGTTGATCTGTACGGACTGTTCCCTGCCGATGGCAAGCCTTATGATGTGAATGATCTGATCCAATGTATCGTGGACAAGGATTCCTTTGAAGCCTTCAAAGACGACTATGGTAAAACCATCGTTTGCGGGTATGCGCGGATCGACGGCTGGGCCGTAGGGATCGTAGCCAATCAACGAAAAATGGTGAAGAGCCGCAAGGGCGAAATGCAGATGGGCGGCGTGATCTATAACGATAGTGCCGATAAAGCAGCGCGTTTTATCATGAATTGCAATCAGAAAAAGATCCCGTTGGTATTCCTGCAGGATGTTACCGGGTTCATGGTCGGCAGCCGTAGTGAACATTCCGGTATCATAAAAGACGGGGCGAAAATGGTGAATGCCGTAGCCAATTCAGTGGTGCCCAAGATCACGATCATAACCGGTAATTCCTTTGGTGCCGGCAACTATGCCATGTGTGGGAAAGCCTATGACCCGCGATTTATATATGCCTGGCCCAGTGCCCGTATCGCTGTGATGGGGGGCGATCAGGCCGCCAAAACCCTCTTACAGATTCAGGTGGCGGCTATGAAAGCCAAAGGAACGGTGGTAAGTCCGGAAGAAGAGGAAAAACTACTTTCCGAAATAAAAGGCCGTTACGAAAAACAAACCAGTCCCTACTACGGGGCGGCCAGGCTTTGGGTGGATGGTATTATCGATCCGGCACAAACAAGGCAGGTTATTTCGGAGGGCTTACAAGCGGCCGCGCATAACCCCCAATTGGAGGAATTTAAAACCGGGGTGATACAGGTATAAACGTTGATTTTTCAGGGTTTATGGGTAGGCGCTAACCGCCTGCAACACAATTATTCAGGGGTGACTGGGCAGATTGTTCAAAACTTCCTTCCGGGAGGGCGGTTTCATTTTGCCAAATTGTTAAAATTCATTATTTTCACTCATCTATTTTACCAAACTAACTAGCGCATTTATGAGAAAATCTACTCTGAGCAAGATTTTATTGTCTTTTGTTGTAGTTGGCGTTACGATCACTTCTTGTAAAAAAGACGATCCCGCATCCCTTGTTCCCCCTGCTGCTCCCAATTCAAGCTTTGTGGAAGAGTTCGATACAGTAGCTGCTGCTTTCCAAAGAGGCTGGATTCCTATCAATAACAGTAATCCCAAAGGAAGCGGTATCTGGACGCAGGGAGGTGGACCTCAGCCGATTTTCGAACCCTATTCCTCCAAAGGATCTTATGCCGGATTTATTGCGGCCGATTATACCTCAACCTCCGGCACAGATGATGTCATCAGCAACTGGTTGATTTCACCGGTGGTGAATATGAAAAATGGCGACAAGATCGTATTCTATACCAGAACACAATTATTGCCGAATGCCTTCACTTCAGGAGATTCTACCGACTATGGTAACAACCTTGAAGTATGTGTGAATCTTAAGAATGAAGGGACGAATGTAGGTGTAGCCAATGATCCGGCCGGAACCAGTTATAACCTGGCAACTGACCGCGGCGATTTCGAAGTATTGCTTTCCATCAATCCGGCCGTTTACGATCATGTAAATGAATTCTGGAACTATCGCTATGCACACAGCACGCCTTCCCTGTTTGACCCCCTCGCCTACCCTTCCAAGTGGACACGCTTTGAAGCAACGATTGGCGGTTTGACGGGCACCAAAAAAGGACGCTTTGCCTTCCGTTACTATACGCTGGATGCCGGATCTAATGGAAACGGCAGCGCCGTAGCGATCGATCAGGTTCAATACATCAGCAAATAATTTTACTCCCCTACTAATCAACGTATATGACAAAGAAATTTATACTATCTGCCCTGCTGTTCTCAATGGTAGCGATCGTAGTGGTGTCTTGCGAAAAAGACGCTAAGCCAGCTACTACCGTACCCGTTCCCCCTGTAGTATCAAAATCTTTTGTAGAAGAATTTGATACGGTGGCCAATCTGGCTAAAAAAGGATGGGTGATCGTTAATAACAGTGCTCCTTATGGACCCGGAGGCTGGAGACAGGGCAAATATGAATTGGGCGGTAAATTGGGTAATGACGTGGTAGGTTTCCCGGCCTTTTCTGCAACATACAATCAAAATGAATTCGCCAGTGTAGATCTTACTGCGGGTAATGATGTAGCTGTTATCAGTGCCTGGTTGATCACCAAAGAGATCCCTGTAAAGAATGGTGATGTAATAAGCTTTTATACCAGAACACATGGCGATTATGTAGACCGTATGCAGTTTCGCGCGAATTATACCAACGCCAGCGTGAATGTAGGCAGCGGACCGAATGAAGTGGGTGATTTCACGACCTTACTGACAGATATCAATCCTAACTATATCCTTTCTGACTATCCGGTTGATTGGACGAAATACACATTCACTGTTTCTGGAGTAACCGGTACCGTGAGTGCCCGTTTCGCCTTCCGCTATTTTGTAGAGAATGCCGGACCCAGTGGCGCCAATTCCGATATGATCGGTGTGGACAAAGTAGAGTTTATCAGCAAATAATGCAGAAAATCTTATAAAAGAAAATCGGCTTAACAACAAGCCGATTTTTTTATTTTTACGCCCTCATCTTTTATGTCCATTCGAAACAGCCTATATCTTTTTTTGGGGACTTTACTGCTCCTGACACTCACCGCTTGTGGCGCTGACCAACCGGCACCACCGGAAGAAGCCTTGATCGATGTGGGGCAGATGCGGAGCTATAATGATTCCCTGGTAGCAGCAATTAAGCCGACGATACAATCCGGTGACCTGATCCTGCGGACGGGACGCGATTTTTCGAGTGAGCAGGTTCAGGATATGTCGAAAGAAGACAAGTCCTACTCCCATGGCGGTATTGCGCTGGTGGAGAACGGTCAGGTACTGATCTATCATGTGGAGCCCGATTTTTATTATAAGAATGATAAAGTGCGGAAGGAGCCCCTCGACAGTTTTATTGCCATCAATCATAACAAAGGATTTGCCCTCGCCCGTTATGATCTTAGTGCGGTGGAGGTTGGCACACTGATCACCTATTTGGAAACGCAGTATCAAAAACGGGTGCAATTTGATATCGGATTTGATCTGAAATCGAACGATAAAATGTATTGTTCCGAAATGATCATGAAAGGTTTGCGGGCAGCCACGAAGGACCGGATACAAATCGAGATACAGCCACTGACCGACAAAACAAAATTCAAGATCATTAAGCAGTATTTCAAACTTCCTGAAGAGCAGATACGGAACAGACCGATCATACCCATTGATCGTTTATATCTGAATCCGCATTGCAAGGTATTGCAGCGCTATATTTACAGCCAATAAATTCAACCCGTTGAGTACAGCAGCTTCCAAACAATTGGTGATCTATACAGATGGTTCTTCCCGAGGCAATCCCGGACCGGGCGGTTATGGGGTACTGTTAATATGGGGTGACAAGCGGAAGGAGCTTTCCGGTGGATTTCGGCTTACGACCAATAACCGGATGGAGATCATGGCCGTGATTGTTGGTCTGGAAGCATTGACCAGGCCTGGATTACAGGTGACCGTTTATTCCGACAGTCAGTATGTGGTAAAAGCGGTACAGGAAGGCTGGCTGAAGAAATGGATTGCTACTGATTTCAAGGGTGGGAAGAAGAATAAAGACCTCTGGCTGCGCTTTCATGCCATTGCCTCGCGGCATCAAGTCACTTTTAAATGGGTGAAGGGACATGCGTCGAATGCTTTTAACAACCGCTGCGACGAACTTGCCACTGCTGCGGCCGATGGATATGATCTGAAAGAGGATGAAGGATATGAGCCGGAGAAATAAGGAATGGCCAGGTTGCGGGAGGGAATGGGGAGTGGGGAATGGGGAGTGGGGAATCGGGAATGGTGAATGGTGAATGGTGAATCGTGACTCGTGAATCGTGAATCGTGAATCGTGAATCGTGCGAATCTGGCGCAAGCGTGTCCAAAAGGGGTGAATTCAGCAACCATATATTTTCAGCAGGTCCTTTTGGACCGGCTTGTGCCTGAAGGATAGTAATCTCTATCTTAAATAAATCTATTTTCTACTATCCTCTTTGAGGAAAATATATGTTGAAGGGCTCAACGCTTTTGTTAATGTATTTCCTTTCAAAACAAACTTCTCATCTTTGAAAACATTTAGTTTAAACTTTGGCTTAAGGTAAACATTCAAGTTGTAATTTTTACCATCAGAGTAGTATTTCCAATTATCGTAATTGACAAAATGAAATTCTAAATAGGTAACTATCTTAAAGTTCTCGCTCCAGTCGAATATTCTATCTCCCATATCCGCTCCTTGACTATAATCTCTTCCGTCGGGATAAGTCACAAACATAAAGCCAATAGAAT
>CAZKSY010000091.1:0-8383 GCA_964555605.1 uncultured Chitinophagaceae bacterium
AGTGAATGGTGAATAGTGAATAGTGAATGGTGAATAGTGAATGGTGGCGTTTCTTTGCGTCTTGGCGCCATTGCGGTTACATGCATTTTTCGTAACCGCCATGAACCGCATCCCATACCCCATACCCCTTACCACTTCCTACTCCCTACTTCCCACTCCCTCTCACCGCCACCGTTAACCGACTGATACAAACCAATCGGTCCTGGGCATCAGTGATTCGAATATCCCAAACATGGGTGGTAGCCCCTAAATGCAGGGGTTTGGCTGTGGCGGTAACGATGCCCTCACGAACGGCCCGCATATGATTGGCATTGATCTCGAGTCCCACACATTTTTGATGGAGCGGGTCGATCACCAATGCAGAAGCGACACTTCCTACTGTCTCTGCAAGAGCGCAGGACGCTCCTCCATGCAATAATCCAAAGGGCTGTTTGGTACGGTGATCCACCGGCATACTGGCTTTCAGGTAATCGTCTCCGATTTCGGTAAATTCTATCCCCAGATGCTCTCCCATGGAATTTTTACCAAGGGCATTTAACACGATCAAATCCTTGATTTCCTGTTTCCAGATCATTTGCGAAGAGATTGATATACCAATTCCGGTAAAAATGGGGAGGCGTCGCCTCCATTCCGAATGATATCGCGTACAATGGTAGAGGCCACAGACGTGTATTTGGGTTCACCGGTTAAGAAGATGGTCTCGATTTCCTTATCCATGGTACGATTGGCGTCTGCAATCGTTTTTTCATATTCAAAATCGCTCACGTATCGGATGCCACGCAAAATAAAATGCGCTCCGATCGAACGACAAAAATCTACTGTCAGACCTTCATAAACCGCCCCGGAAACTTTGGGTTCATTGGCATATATCTCCTCGATCCAATGCAAACGCTGATCAGAGGAGAACATGGGGGCTTTGGCCGCGTTCAGACCCACCCCTACAATAATTTTATCAAATAAAGGAATGGCTCTGTTTATAATATCGGTATGACCAAGTGTAACGGGATCAAAAGTGCCGGGAAATAAGCAAATACGCTGCATGTTGGGGAACTTTATGGTGTCAAAATTGGCCCACCGGGCCCCACTGCTCATTCATTGTCTTTCGGACTGAGCAAATATAAGGCAGCCATCCGAACAGCCACGCCATTTTCCACCTGTTGTAAGATGATCGATTGACCGCTATCGGCAACGTCACTGTCCAATTCCACTCCCCGATTGATGGGTCCCGGGTGCATGATGACTACTTCTTTACCCAGGCTTTCGAGAAGCCGGCGGTTGATGCCATAGGCCAGACTGTATTCTCTCAGGGAACTGAATAAAACCTGATTCTGACGTTCCAGTTGAATACGCAGTACGTTTGCCACATCGCACCATTGCAGGGCTTTCTTCACATCATATTCCACTTTTACGTCAAAAGCGTCCTTTATGTATGTGGGGATCAGGGTGGGCGGGCCGGCTACCATCACTTCAGCGCCCATTTTCTTCAGGAGGTACATATTACTCATCGCCACACGGCTGTGCATGATATCGCCGATGATCGCTACTTTCAACCCTTCCAGCGTGCCGAATTTTTCCTTCATAGAAAGGGCATCCAATAAACCCTGTGTAGGATGTTCATTAATGCCGTCGCCGGCATTGATCACTGCCGCCGGAATATGTTGCGCCAGAAAATGGGGCGCTCCACTGGCACTGTGACGCATCACGACCATATCCACTTTCATCGACAGAATATTATTCACCGTATCCAGCAGCGTCTCTCCTTTTTTTACAGAAGAGGTACCGGCGGTAAAACTGATGGTATCGGCGCTTAATCTTTTTTCGGCTAACTCAAAGGAAATACGGGTGCGTGTAGAATTTTCGAAGAACAGGTTCACGATGGTAATGTCCCGCAATGAGGGAACTTTCTTTACCGGTCGCTGTAATACTTCTTTGAACTGGGAAGCCGTATCTAATAGAATCTGAATGTCTTCCCTGGTGAGGTCGCGTATACCTAAGAGATGTTTGGTGGAGAGCTTCATCTTAGGGAACGAAGATAGAGGATTTGGCGGTTATAGTCCAACTAAATTTCGGTTCTTACCCAGTTGTGTTTATAATAATGCTACTTCCTGCTTTCCATCGCGTACTTTCCAATACACTTTCACCTTCTGCGACAAAATGGAATCAATGGTTTTTCCCACATAATCGGGCTGAATGGGCAATTGCCGGCTGAAACGCCGGTCGATCAGCACGCATAATTCCACGCGGGCGGGCCGTCCAAAATCGAGCAGGGCATCCAGCGCTGCACGTATGGTGCGTCCGGTATGAAGTACGTCGTCAATGATGACTACATTCTTATTTTCGATGCTGAAGGGAATATCGGTATGATTTGCCAGGTGCAATTCTTTGCGCACATCATCACGGTAAAAGGTAATATCCAATTTACCATACTTGATTTGCGCCGGATCCACCAGTTTACGCATTTCTCCCACTACCTGATCTGAAACATAAATCCCACGGGGCTGAATTCCGATCAACACCGTATCCATCAGATCCCCGTGGTTCTCGAGGATCTGATGGCTCAGGCGTTTTATAGTGATGTCAATCTGACTTTCTGTTAAAACCGTCTTCAATGCTTCAAGGTTTGTTTAAAATTACGATGCATCCATCAATTCCAGGCCATTTTTACGATTCCTGTAAAAACGGATATCTGTAATCTGTTGGCGGATTAAAGGTTTCCTTGATAGTGCGGGCACTGAGCCAGCGATATAAATTCAAAATTGAACCGGCTTTATCATTGGTTCCACTGGCACGGGCCCCGCCAAAAGGTTGTTGCCCCACCACAGCTCCTGTGGGTTTATCATTAATATAAAAATTACCGGCGGCATGACGCAATTTATCTGTGGCCAGTTCTACCGCTGCTCTGTCGCGCGCTATGATAGATCCTGTAAGCGCATAGGGAGAGGTTTTATCAACCAGTTCCAGGGTTTCTTCAAAACGATTCGCATTGTATACGTATATCGTGAGTACCGGTCCGAAAATTTCTTCGCACATGGTAACATATTGCGGATCTTTTGCTTCGATCACCGTTGGCTGAATAAAATAGCCTTGCTTTTTATCGCATTTCCCTCCCACCAGTACTTCGGCTTTCTTATCTTTCTTCGCGTTGTCGATATAAGATTTGATCTTGTCGAAGCTCTTTTCGTCGATCACTGCGTTTACGAAATTGCTAAAGTCTTCTACGGTACCCATTTTAAAACTCTTCACGCCGGCCACCAGCTTCTTCTTCACCTCTTCGGCTATATTGGAAGGAATATAGGCTCTGGAGGCAGCCGAACATTTCTGCCCCTGATATTCGAATGCACCACGCAAGAGTGCTGTGGCTACCACATCCGGATCTGCAGATTTATGTACCATTACAAAATCCTTACCGCCCGTTTCGCCCACGATGCGGGGATAAGAACGGTAATGGCCCATATTCTTACCAATGGTTTCCCACATATTATTGAATACACCGGTAGATCCGGTAAAATGCACACCGGCAAAATCACGGTGATTAAAACATACCCGGCCAATGGTAGGGCCATCTACATAGATCAGATTGATCACGCCATCGGGCAATCCGGCCTCCTTCATGATGCGCATGAACATCTGGGCCGAATACACTTGTGTATTGGCGGGTTTCCAAACCACCACATTACCACACATGGCAGCAGAAGTAGGAAGATTTCCTCCAATAGCAGTGAAATTGAATGGTGTTACCGCTAATACAAATCCTTCCAGCGGGCGGTATTCCAAACGGTTATGCATACCCGGTCCACTAATGGGTTGCTGACGGTATATCTCACTCAGAAAATGTACGTTGAACCGAAGGAAATCGATGATTTCGCAGGCCGCATCAATTTCTGCCTGAAAGGCATTTTTACTTTGCCCCAGCATGGTGGTACCATTCATATAGGGCCGGTATTTGGTTGCGATCAGATCGGCTGCTTTCAGAAAGATGCCGGCCCGGTTTTCCCAACTCATCGCCGCCCAGCTATCTTTCGCTGCTAAAGCGGCTTCGATGGCCTGGTGTACATGCTTTTCTTCTCCGGCATGAAAATATCCCAAGGTATGAGCCGTTTCATGCGGCGGATGCATCGCCACTTTCCTATTGGTTCGAACTTCTTTAGCACCGATATACATCGGCACATCGATCTGCTCCGATTTTAATTCGGCCAATACTTCTTTTAAACGTTTCTTTTCAGCAGAGCCGGGTCCATAATTCAGCACGGGTTCATTTACCGGAAGAGGATAATTAAAATAACCGAGATTCATATAGCTTGATTAAGAATGTAAAGGTAACAGGTTAAAACAAAATCGCCGACAAGGCCGGCGATTTGTTCGTTTTATGTTGATTATTGATCCGTTTCTTTCTGCATCATCAGGTAGGCTTTGATAAAGCCATCTAATTCGCCGTCCATTACCGGGCCAACGTTCCCCACTTCATATTCGGTACGATGGTCTTTGATCATTTTGTAGGGATGGAACACATAGGAGCGGATCTGAGAACCCCACTCGATCTTTTTCTTGCTGGCATTGGTGGCATTCTTGGCTTCCTCTCTCCTTCTCAGTTCTTCTTCATACAAACGGCTTTTCAGCATCTGCATGGCTTTTTCCCTGTTGCCTAACTGGGTACGCTCGGTTTGACAAACCACCACGATCCCTGTGGGAAGGTGGGTAAGCATTACCTTGGTTTCCACTTTGTTTACGTTCTGTCCACCGGCACCACCACTTCGAGCCGTTTCCATCTTTACCTCACTGTCTTTCACATCGATTACGATGGTATCATCCACCAGCGGATATACAAATATGGAGGCAAAGGATGTATGTCGACGGGCATTACTGTCAAACGGAGAAATCCGGACCAGACGGTGTACCCCGCTTTCGGCCTTTAAAAAACCGTAAGCGAATGGTCCTTCAAACTGAAGGGTACAGGTTTTGATACCGGCACCATCACCCCAAACCCAATCGAGTTCGGTAACTTTCCAACCCTGCTTTTCACCGTACATGCGGTACATACGGGCTAAGATCTCGGCCCAGTCCTGGCTTTCGGTACCGCCCGCTCCACTGTTTATCTGAAGCACAGCAGGCAGTTCATCCTCGGGTTGATTGAGGGTGCTCTTGAATTCCGCTTCTTCAATTTTGTCAATGGCTTTTTGGTAGGCTTCCTTGGTTTCTTCCTCGGTAGCATCGCCTCCTTTCCAGAACTCAAACAGCACGGCAAAATCTTCGACAGCAGAAGTGGTGTCGTGAAAGAGATTCACCCAAAACTCATTCAGCTTAATGTTCTTGAGAATTTCGGTTGCGCGCTTGTTATCGTCCCAGAAGCCGGGGCTAAGGGAAAGTTGTTTGTCTTCGGCTATCTTATATTGTCGGTTCTCGACGTCAAAGAAACCTCCTCAGGACCAGTAACCGGTCCCTCATATCCTGAATTTTTTCCAGTGTCATAGGGCGCAAAGATAAGGGGATGGAGATAATTTGAAAATTTGAAGATTTGAAAATCTGTTAAAACAATATTTAGCGACCTTTGTATAACTATTATGGTACAGGCGTATAATTTTTTAGCGAGTTGGCAATTGTTTCCGGAAAAAGGAATATATGAATCCGGCGCCCGCCCTAAAAGTGGTTTTTACAGAATTTCTTCCATAGCCGATTCGCGTCAGTTGGAGTTTGAGCACAATTGGGTAAGCTTAGAGAACCAGGCGTATCATTCTATTTACAGACTGGAAGCTGCAGAAGACCCGCAACCATTGAACGGCCATGATTTTGCCGATCAGGGTGCTGTTCATTTTACGGATGGGATCAACTTTGATATAAAGTTTTTCAAGGCCGGCAATATTGCATTGGAAGTGATCCATGAGATATTGCCTAATGGATACCTAAAGGTGACACAAAAAGGCCTGAAACCTGATGGAGAAGCGTTCACCAATACGGAGATCTTCCATAAACAGTTAAGTGTGCTTCCCTATTCTGCCTCCGTTTCAGGAGCGGTGATCAAGCCCACAGAAGAAGGGGTGATCCGGCACAAATCGCTCACTGCGATGGAAGAGCAAACGAATATGCAGTTGGAGCAGATCCGCAAGCAAATTGAATTATTGGCCTTGCAGGCACAGGAGATACAGAAAAGAAAGGAACTGTCTCTGATCATTTACGGCGCCAAACTGAGTTTCAGTCCGGTGATCGGCCAGTTATATTATCTCTACGAACGGAAAGACGGATCACACCTGCTTTCGATGGTGAGTCCGAAAGAATGGGGCGGCGGATCGGGCCCTTTCAAACGCTTTATTGCAGCCGTAAAACTGCTGGCCGATCATACCTGGATGGAGATCATGTAAAATCAGAACTTCCGGACAATGCAAAATTCACCGCTGCTTCAGCATGTATTTGTGTAGTGTCGAGAACAGGCAGGGAACTGTCGGCTGCTGTAATCAGTAATGGAATTTCCGTACAGCCTAAAATGACGGCTTCCGCTCCTGCCGCTTTCAATTCATTGATGATACGTTGGTAATTTTTCCGGGTATCGGGAAGAAAACAGTTACGTGACAACTCTTCATAGATCGATTTGTTAATATATTCCACATCTTCGGCCCCCGGGATCAATGTTTCGATACCATATTCGTTTAATGTATCGCGGTAGAACGGAAGTTGCATGGTGTAACGGGTACCCAATAGCGCCACCTTTTTATAGCCTTGTTGCTGCATAACCGCAGCAGTGGCCCGTGCGATATGAATAAGTGGTATATGAAGTTTCGCCGCTACTTCCCCAGCAATTTTATGCATGGTATTCGCCCCCAGCAACACGCAATCGGCCCCGGCCTCCTGCAAACGAAGGGCTGCATCTGAAATAATCGCAGCGATCTGATCCCAGTCCCCGGCTTCGGTCAAACGACGAATGGTACCAAAATTTACGGAATACAAAATGATCTCTGCCGCTTCTGAACCACCCTTTCGTTCATTCACTTTTTGGTTGAGTAAGCGATAATATTCGATGGTGGAAACCCAGGTAAGTCCGCCCACCAATCCGATTTTTTTCATATATGAAAACTGATTTATGAATACAAGTTACTAAATGAAAATGGTACCGCAGCAGCAGTTAATCATTTCAACAGAATGGCAAAAAAAATACACAATAGAATGAATTCACTTTTATATAGTGTATTTTTGCGTGGTTGAGTCTCCACTGATTAGTAACGGAACCATTTCCGTTTCTTTTTATCCATCAATTTAAATTTATGAAGAAGATCAGATCACAGATTTTTGTGCTTGCTATTAGTGCCTTGTGTTTTCTAAGTTCGGCTCATGCCACCACGGTTCCAACAGCTTCAACGGTTCCACCGGCTGCCGAATCAACCATGAAGGCTGCATTGAACGAATTCAGGGATATGGGGAAGAGAGAGCGGAAAGCCAGAATACGCGAGGTGAAGAATACTCTTGACAAGTTTAAAGCGGAAAAAGCGGCGGGTAAAAAAACAGATGACAATACCATTCTGTTGGCAATACTGGCGATTTTATTGCCGCCTCTTGCGGTATTCCTGAAGGAAGAAGCCTTAACCACCAAATTCTGGATCAGCCTGATCTTAACCCTGCTGTTCTGGATTCCCGGAGTGGTTTACTCTCTGCTGGTTGTTTTTGATATTATTTAAGTACAACATTTGGAAATAAGTAAAAGGAGAAACGGTATCGTTTCTCCTTTTTTGTAAATTACCTGACCAAACTTTTTCAAATGAAATTATCTATCTGCCTGATCGTTATGATCACTCTGGGTTTTGCTTGTAAAAAGGAAAGTACTCCATCACGTGCCGAGTACCTGACCGGTACCCGCTGGGGGTTGAGTAAATACACACTGGAGTCGCCGTTAGGACAAACGCCGGTAGATATTACCCTCACCGCCTTCAAACCATGTGAATTGGATGATCCTATTTACTTTAAGAAAGGCGGGGCCTTCAGCGCGGCTGATTCAAATACTATTTGTGTGCCTGCCAATAACAGTATATTCTTCTCTCTATCAGGTGGTAGCTGGTCGCTTACCAACAGCGATTCTGTAATCACCATCCAGAAAGGTGCACAAAACCAGCCCTTCCGCCTTAAAACCGTTACCGCTTCTTCGATCGAAATGTACCAGCAACAGAATAATAACCTGGGGCAGTTGGTGCGGTATACGTATTTTTTGAGGGCGGTGGAGTGAGGGGAATGGGGAGAGAGATGAGAGGTGAGAGATGAGAGGTGAGAGGTAGGTTGTAAGTGGTAAGTATTGAGTTGTAGGGCTTCAATAAACATAAGCGTCATTTTTTTCAATTACTATTTAAAATTCACCATTCACCTCTCACCTCTCACCTCTCACCTCTCATCTCTCACCTCTCATCTC
>CAZKSY010000092.1:0-8339 GCA_964555605.1 uncultured Chitinophagaceae bacterium
CAGTTTTTTTCTATTAATGACTGACTATAAATAAATTAGAAAAAGTAGTACGGTTGTAGACTGCTTGCGCCCTTTTTTTAAATAAAATGGCCTTTTTTATGGCTTTTTATGGCAAACGGGTTGCCAACCCTATAGAGTTTGCAACCCTCCCCATCCCTCAGCATTCCCGCCTCCTGCTCGACATTAACCTCATTTGAAAAGATTATCTGTATTTTAAACGGAAAAAAACGAAGTTTTGTGGCTAATCGGATGAATACAAAGCTTTTGGTTTGGTGCCTCATACTCTGCATGGGTAGCTCGCATGTTTTCGGACAGGCAGACCAGTTTCGTTTTGTAAGCTTTGGAACACGTGATGGCCTCAATGATAAATACGTGTATGCCGCCACCCAGGATAAACAAGGTTTTATGTGGTTCGGACTCGCTACAGGTCTCTACCGATTCGATGGATATAATTTCCGCCACTACAGCAGTACCGCCGATAAACCCGGTCAGTCGATCAGCAACGTACTCCAAACCCTTCAAACTGATGAGGCCGGTCATCTCTGGCTCGGCAGCCTCAACACCCTCCAGTGGTATAATCCTGTTTCCAACCGGTTCTGGACACCCGACTACTCACAGCCTGCTCTGCGGGAAATGGGGGGCTCTTATTTTCTCAACATTAGCAAGGGACATAATGGTAATATGTGGCTGGCTACACAAAAAAATTATTTCTATCGATTTTCCGCTAAAGATTCCAGCTTTACCCCATTTCATCAATATCCCAAAAATGCTTCCCGTACTACCATTCGGGTTTTTGAAATTGGTCAATCAATTTATGCCCTGCACCCCGAGGGAATATATATATTCACTACAGACGGCAAACCTGTAGCATTTCATCCTATGCCAATCGATGAAATCAGTAATGGATTCTATAACTCAAAAGAACAAACGATAATAATCACCACCTACACGGGTGGTTTGGTAGTTTTCTCCCTCCCCCAAAAAAAATTCCTATCGAACCGTTATCCCAATGAAGAATTCAAGAAGAGCAACCTGTTTTGTGCAACAATCGATCCCGGTGGTAAACTGCTGGTGGGCGCCTACGCTCTATTTCGCTATGACGATTCAACCAAAGAATTACTGACTTTCCGACGTGATGCCAAAAACGAATACAGTCTGAACGCAGAAAAGATCGGAAACCTTTTTTTTGACAGGGAAAATAATCTCTGGGTCTGCAGTCATAACGGCCTTTCTATGCTACCCTGGCAAAATACGCAGATCAAAAGCATTCCTTTAGTAGATGTTGTTACCAAAAATGGTGTGGAACCTACAGGCGTTATGATGGTGCCCGGCTCGGATGATATCCTCATCCCCAATACGAATTCGGCCGGACTTTTAGTGTACAATACCACCAGCAAAAAAGTAATCACAGTACAGAATACGTATTCAAAAAAACAGTCTGATAAACCTATTGTAAGCCTTTTCTTGACACCCGACAACAAGGTTTTCCTGTCCGATTACAAGCAATTGTACATTTACGAAACCGCCTCACGGTCGATGAAGCCCTATCTGTTGCGCGATCAAAACGGAAAGCAGGTAGCGAACACCGGTAGAACGGTTTTTGACAAAAAGGGGAATATCTATATTTACGCTTTTGAGAATGGATTTTATATGTGGGACTATTCAAATAATAAGGTAGTACACTATAATAAATGGGACATCGACCCGGCCGATTCCAACAAAAAGGATAACTATTTTGCGCCTTCATTGATAGATCGTGACGGGTTTTGCTGGTTTAGCAGCAGTAATGGCGTGTACCGTTTCAATCCTCAAACCCAAAAAGCTGTACATATTGGCACCACTGAGCTTCCTTCGGTACCCGTGATGGGCCGAACACAATATATTGCAGAAGATAAACGTGGTCATATCTGGATCGCCACCGACGCCAATGGTATTTATGAATGGTACACTGAAGGGGGGAAAGAAATATTACGTAATTATAATCGCTATTCGGGGATTGGTTTGCCGGTTGACTATTGCTGGAAGATCAAAGCAGATCCGCGCGATTCTATGCTATGGATCAGTAATACCGTTGGTTTACTACGGTTTGACCCTGTGGCTAAAAGGGTGGTAAGTATTCTCAGTAAGCAAAACGGTTTCAGCGTTGACGATGGCGGATATAGTTTTAATATTCTACCTAATGGTCAATTGGCGCAACTGTATTTCGGTTATCTCAACCTGATTGATCTGAACAGCTTTCAGTACAATACCATCAAACCTGTTGTGCAATTAAGCTCCTTGCAAGTACTGGATCAGGAAAAACTATTTACACTCGACACCCTCCACCCTGAATTATATCTGTCGAATCAGGAGAATTTTCTGCGTTTTCAGTTTGCCGCATTGGTCTATAATAACAGCAATCGGAATCAATATGCTCTGCAGCTGGAAGGAGCTGATAAAGACTGGATCTATGTTGAATCAAAGAATATAGCTTCTTATTCGGGCCTTAAACCGGGCACGTATTATTTTCGGGTAAAAGCTGCTAATAGCGATGGACTCTGGGGACCGGAAACTGTAGTAAAGATCGTTACCCGCCCACCTTTCTATGCCACGACCTGGTTTATCGGCCTTTGTATTCTTTCTATTTTGGCCATGAGTTTTTTCTGGAATCGATACCGTATTGGGCAGGTACGAAAACAGGAAGCACTGCAATCGGCCTTCCGACAGCAGATAGCTGAAACAGAAATGAAAGCCCTTCGTGCCCAGATGAATCCGCATTTTATTTTTAATTCTCTCAATAGTATTCAGAAATATATTCTCAAGAACGAACATATTGAAGCTTCCCAGTATCTGACGAAATTTTCCAGACTCATACGTTTGATCCTCGATCAGAGTAATCAGAATACCATTTTGCTGAGCAGTGAACTTGATTTGCTGAAATTGTATTTGGAAATGGAGAGTCTTCGTTTTGATAATACTTTTGATTATTCAATTACAGCAGAAGCATCTCTTGCTGTTGATACCACAGAGATTCCCTCCATGCTGGTGCAACCCTATGTGGAGAATGCCATCTGGCACGGATTGCTTCATTTACCAGTTGGTGAAAGAGGTGTATTGCAGATTCATTTCTCCGCAACCAGTGATGGCAGTATTAAAATACTGATTGACGATAATGGAGTGGGTCGAGAAAAGGCCCGCGAATGGAAGAGCAAGCAAGTATTGAAGAAGAAAAGCTATGGTATGCAGATTGCCGAAGACCGGATAGCGGTGATCAACCGAATGCAACATATTCATGCCACCTGTGAAGTGGTCGATAAAAAAAATGCAGATGGAAGTGCTGCCGGCACTTCCGTGATACTGGTGATACCCCCAATTAAAAACCAATTTGCCTGACAACTATGCTTACAGCAGTTTTAATTGATGACGAAAAAAATGCCCTGGAAGTGCTGGATATGCAATTGGCGCGCTTTTGCAAGGAAGTGACCGTTGTAGAAAAATGCCAAAGCGGAGAACAGGGTATTGCAGCCATACGTCATCACCAGCCCGACCTTGTTTTTGTTGATATCGAAATGCCACATGTTAATGGATTTGATGTACTAAAAGAAACTGCCGGACTCCAATATGAAGTGATCTTTACTACGGCGTACGATCAGTTTGCTATTCGTGCCATAAAGCTTTCTGCATTGGATTATCTGCTGAAACCAATCGATATTACTGAACTACAAGTCGCTGTTCAAAAAGCAATTGACCGGAAGGGTACCAGTTCTGTGGCCAATAAACTGACGGTATTGCTGCAACAATTGCAGCAACCTGCCGTGAAACAGGAGCGGGTTGCCTTACCAGTTGGCGAAGCCATGCAGTTCTTTCACGCCGATGAGATCATGCGCTGCGAGGGAGAAAGTAATTATACTCATATCTTTCTTTCCAATGGGAAAAAAATAACCACAGCCAAAACGCTTAAGGACGTGGAAGAGTCTTTATTCGGATTTCCCTTTTACCGGATCCATAAAAGTCATTTGGTCAATATCAATCATATCAGCAAAGTAATTAAAGGCGATGGGGGATATGTAGTGATGGACGACGGCACTACCCTCAGCATCAGTCGGAATAAAAGGGATGCCTTTTTTGAGAGCTTCCGTAAGGTGTGAACCGTGTACTCCCTCCAACTGTTATTTAATCAGTTCTTTCACCTCCTGCTCAAATGTATATCGGCAGAAGTTTGTTTTAGGGAACACTTAGACCCAAAAGCCACTTCAATGAAACCCTTCGTTGCGGGCCTCCTCTTTCTGCAATTTACCCTAACCATCCAGGGCCAAACTACCGGAATCGATATTTTTAATCCCGATACCCGTTCCATTCTTGATATACATTCTGCTACCAAAGGCATCTTGATTCCCGGGTAACCACGTTGCAGCGACAGGCGATGGATGTAGGTTCCACTAAAGGCATGCTGGTTTATGATATAAAACAATCAGTTTCTGGTATTATGATGATGGAGATGGGCAGGAGATCAAGTCGGATGTAAATCGTGATTGGTATAAATACAAAACAGGTTACATCAGTCAGCTAAAAACTTGACAATGGCCATTTCGCTATGGTGCGTAATTTATTCAGATACGAATCCAGGACAGGCATTATCGTTCTTAGCCCGTAATTCATGCTACACACTCATCTAAAATGCAGTTAACTCAATAACGGATTGCAGGAATGTTCGAATAACTGATTTTGTGTTATCAAAACCTGCAGTATGAAAAGAATCATTCTTCTGGCCTTTTTATGGCTCCATGTTCACGCACTCATAGCCCAAAATGTGGGCATTGGAACCACAACCCCACACGCCAATGCAATTTTGGAAATAAATAGTTCTAATAAGGGCCTGTTGCTCCCCCGTTTAACAGATACTAATGCAGTAACCGGGGTGAAACCTGCCGGTTTGACCATTTACAGCAATAGCGATGGTCGGATTTATTTTTTTGATGGGTCTAAGTGGCAAAGTAGTGCCGCGCATTCCGGTTCGGATAGTCTATGGTATTTGATGAATGACAGTATTGTGTATTCGAATAAGGGACGTATCGGATTTGGTTTATCAACAGGGCAAATGCCCAATGCTAATTTTCATGGAACAGGAAGTTTTTTGATGCAGGAGCCGGTTCTTCTTTCCAACAGCACTCCTGCAGCAGGTCAAACCCATACTATGAATAATTTAGAGAGTGTGGTGTTGCTTTCTTCCACCGATAGTGTATTTCGTATATTGGATCCAGGCGGTGCTTCAAATCCCTACACCAATTTGAATCAGGGATCTGTGCGAATCTTTAATATTCTTGAACCTTATTTGGCCTATCAGATCAGTTTCGGTAGCACGGGATTCGGACTTGGATCGGGCGATACGCTTTGGATAAGTACCGCACCACTGAATGATTTTAGGGGAAATTATGAGTATCGGTTTACAAATACCAACACAATTCCTTCCACGATCAATATTGCTCAAAATTACCAAGACGCCTTATACATCTATTTTCGTGCGAATGGAGACGGTATAAATGGGGATGGCTTTGATATTACCGTGCGTAAGGTATATGCTTCCGGAACATCAACAAAACGATTAACTCCTTTTGGTAAAGCGATTAGTTTCAGCCCCGAAGACCTGAGTTTCCGCGTGGGTCTTATTTCAGGTGATCCGATCGGAATAGGTTCGTTTGGCGCAGGCCAACAGGTATCTGCGAGGGGGAATTATGCCATTGCAATGGGAAGGAATATAAAGTCCGATAGCCTGGAATCGATTGCTCTGGGAGCTGATCAAACAGCCAGAGGAAATAATGCAGTAGTTATTGGCAGCTCCAGTACTGTAGGCTTAGAGTCTATTGGAATTGGGAGGAGCATCACTGCGAATAGTACGAAACAGTTGGGATTGGGTAATTCGATTAATGTTACCGGAGTACAAGCGCTGGCTGTAGGAAATAATTTAACTGCAGCAGGTGATTTCTCTTTTACGGCTGGGCATAATGCCACGAGCAATGGGCTTTACTCCCTGGCAATTGGTGCGGATGCAAATGCCCTTTCCAGATCTGTGGCAATTGGGCATTCGGCTATCTCCAGCGGTGTGGAATCGGTGGTTATTGGTGAGAATTCCGCTGGAAACCTGAAGGCGGTGGGTATAGGTTCTGGCGCCCATGCAACAGGAATCAATTCCGTCGCCATTGGCAATAATAGTGTGGCCACGGGCGCCGGTTCTACAGCACTGGGAGCCGATGCATTTTCCAGTGGATCGAATGCCATTGCGATTGGAAGTATTGTAAATGCGAGTGGCAATGGTGCTATTGCTATTGGAAGTAGTGTTACAGCTTCCGGGAATAATTCAACAGCATTGGGTTATCTGACTTCAGCAACATTCAATAGTGCAACAGCCATGGGTAGTTTTACAGTTGCGAATGGATCGGCTTCAACGGCAATGGGATTTCATACCCGAAGCAATGGCTCCTATTCATTGGTGGCTGGTGTCTATAACGATCCCATAGTGCCAATTGGGAGTAGTTATGGAATAAACACACCTTTGTTTATTTTGGGGAACGGCATCCATGAAAACCTCCGCAGTAATGCTTTGGTGGTAAGAGCCAGTGGCAATACAGAAATCAGTGGGTTTACCAGATTAGGCAATACGTATGAAATGGCACCCCTACTTAAAATGAAAGAAATTACCGATCAAACCAGTGCGGCTACCAATGGAGGTGTAGTGACTTTTGCCCATGGACTTACCCGTTCGAAAATTCTCTCCATGAGTATATTGTTGAATTATGGCGCTGGTGATGTATTGCCATCTTACACGGCTTCAGCAGGCTTTGAATTCAATGTGGCGTATGATGATGTGAATATTTATGTTTATAATATTTCAGGTAATAGCGGCAATATTTTAAGTAAGCCGTTGAAAGTGCTGATTACCTACAAGGAGTAGTTCTGGTGGTTGTATCTGGGTTTTCAACCGTTTTCAACCCAGATACAACCATAAATCCCTCAAATCCCACATCTTTGCAGCATTTCGACCTTGCCGAAACAACCAAAACTGCAATGATGGATAAAAAAAGACGGACACTCCTGGTGTTAATATTGGGTTCGCTCTCTGCTATTGGACCTCTTTCGATTGATATGTATTTGCCTGGGTTTCCCGAAATGGCAGCTGATCTGCATACCACAGTAGATAAGGTATCCTATTCTCTTTCGAGTTTTTTTATTGGTATCTGTGCGGGTCAACTGATCTGTGGCCCCTTGCTGGATCGCTTTGGGCGGAAGAAACCATTGTACGTTGGATTAACGGTCTATATCATAGCCTCACTTGGTTGCGCTGTATCCAATTCTGTTGAAATGCTGATCGGGTTTCGCTTCCTTCAGGCCATTGGCGGTTGTGTGGGAATGGTAGCTCCAAGCGCTATCGTTCGCGATCTGTTCCCTGTAAATGAAAGTGCGAAAATTTTCTCCTTACTCATTCTGGTACTGGGCGTATCCCCTATTATCGCGCCAACTGTAGGGAGTTATCTGATCGCTGCATTCGGATGGCATTCCGTATTTGTAGTATTATCGATCATTGTGGCATTATTGTTTGCCGCAGTAGTTTTTCTTTTACCTGAAAGCAAGGCGCCCGACCCGGGTTTTTCCCTTCGACCCAGAACCATATTGACCAGTTACCTGCATGTATTAAAGGAACCTCAATTTTACACTTTTGCTTTTGCAGGAGCCATCGCTGCAGCTGGTTTGTTTGCTTACTTAGGTGGTTCTCCCTTTGTTTTCATGAACCTGTTTCAGGTAAGCGCAAAAGTATATGGATGGATCTTCGCCATTATCGCTGCCGGCTTGATAACAAGCAGTCAGTTGAATACATTGTTGCTCCGCAAGTATAACAGTGCACAAATCATTCGGGTAACACTATTAGTACAAGCCAGTATAGGAATAATGCTGTTTACCGGCAGTGTTTTGGGATGGTTAAATTTATATGCTACCATCGGATTGATCTTTCTCTTCCTGAGTTGTCAGGGATTCAGTTTTCCCAATTCTGCAGCTTTGTCCTTGGCTCCATTTAAGAAGGAGGCTGGAAGCGCCTCGGCTTTAATGGGCGCCATTCAAATGGCACTCGGCGCTTTCGCTTCAGCAATGGTGGGTTACATTAATAATGGAACGAGCTTACCAATGACGGGCATCATGGCATGCTGTGCCTTATGTGGTTTTGTCGTATTAACGATTGGTCATTTCAAAATTAAGGAGGCATCCAAAATAGAAGATGTGGAAGAGCAGGCATTTGAACAATTGGAAAATTTTTAGGGTTGCAAACTCTATAGAGTTTGCAACCTTTTCGCCGTACCGCACAACTTTCC
>CAZKSY010000093.1:0-8184 GCA_964555605.1 uncultured Chitinophagaceae bacterium
CCATTTTCTCTTGTTCTCTGCGGTGAAAAAAATATCCTCCTCCCGCCTTTGCGCCATCGCGGTTAAGTGTATCAAAAAAAATCCCGGCCAAAAATGACCGGGACCGTTTTAACACCCTTTACAACTAGAAATTCTTCGTGCCATCTGCCTGATAGGTATAGCGCAGCAGATAATAACGTTGGTTCTTCAATTTAATATCATCAGCATCGGTTACGGCTGGTGTAACACCTTTCTTATAATAATTCAGGATCTCGATCTTGGCATATTTGCCCTTTCCTGTTTTGATCACGAGTACACGACCGGGTAATGGTGTAACCAGGTTGGTTGGTCCATCATAATTATACCATCCCTTACCGGAACCGGTGCGGATCGCATATACAGGCGCTGCATCCGTATAAAAAGTGGAGTCGGCTGGAACGGCTGTTAAATTATCAAAGGCACCGATCCATACAAAACCACCGCCAGAGCCGGGACCACTGGTACCAGCATTCGTAATGATCGTTGTACCACGCACACCAATATCCCAACGATCTGTAGCAGAATCGGCGTTAGGAACGATAGACTTTGTTTCCAGATTATAGAACGTGAATTTACCGGAACCATAAGGCTGTCCGGAAGGAGCAATACCAATGATGGTATCGCCTAATAAATTCTGCACCGTAGTAATCTTACCTTCTGTATACACTTTGAACGTACCGTCATTGGTTTTGTCAATAGCAGGGGTACCTGAGTCATTCTTTGTACAGGCAGTGATCGAAAGCAGCATAGCGGTCAGACCGGCAAGGATTGAAAACGTCTTCTTCATTTTATTAATTTTTGGATTGTTTACTGTTTTTAGAAAAAGAATAATGTACGGAAGCATAGAAGGTGCGGCCGGGCATATTCGGCAGATTATTCGGATCCACATGATCGGTAAGATTGTCAATACCTCCTCCGATACGAATGCCATTGGAGAAGTCTTTACCAACACTCAGATTTACCAGCACAAAACCGTCGGCAAATCCATCCTGCTTATTGTAAATGCCGTTTCCATCTTTGTCAAATACCACCCATTGGCTTCTGTAGATATTCCGAACGGAAGCAAACCACTGATGCTTCTTATTTTCATACGTGAGTTTCAGATTTCCCATATGTCTGCTGCGGTTCGGCAGGCCGATATAATCCGATTTTTTTACCGGCACAGAATAGCCGTTGGCATCACGGGTGAAATAATAGTTACCGTCTTTTAACCGGGCTTTTTCATCTTTATCAGCCGTTTGCAGGTACTGATAGCCACCTTCGATGGTTACTGCAGGTATCAGTTGCCATTTTACATTTGCCTCAACACCTTGCGTAAACGCTTTCTTCACATTGATATAACTGAAGATCTGCGAATTATCGACCCTGGTGGCCACCTGACGTGATTCGATCAGATCGGTAATATCGTTACGGAAAACATTCAACTGAGCACTGATCTCAGGCTTGGGATTGAACTGCAGTCCGGCATTGAATCCATTACTGAATTCCGGACGAAGGGTTTGCAACTTGTAAAAATCCGAAGTCAACTCGGCGATTGTACCGGCCTGTTGCTGCACAGAGATCACCCGCTGTGCTTCCAAGGTACCATACACTGAATATCCACCCGCGGCTGTATTGGTGAAATTGAGGTAAAGCTGACGGAAATCGGGGGCTTTGAATCCCTTGCCATAAGAAGCCTGCAAACGGAGGGTAGGCAGGATCAGCAGTTGGGCTGCGATCTTCGGGCTGAAAGCTGAAGCATAGAGTTTATTATCATCATAACGCATACCACCGATCAGGGTAAGGGCCTTGAAGGGCTTCCATTCTGTTTGCAAAAATCCATATTTGATATCATTGTCCTTGCGGCTGTTCTTATCATCGTAACGACTGGAGTACACATACTCTTTCAGATATCCGGCACCGGCCACAATAGAAATATTATTGTGGATGGTATAATCGGTTTGATTTTCGATGCGGTATAACTGCTGACGGAAATAATCATCATAACCCGATCCGGAAGTGGTCGACAGTTGCTGGGAACCTTCGAATTGCGTGCCGTATAAACGCATAGATGTTTTCAGCTTGTTGCTGAACTGATGCGTAATAGAAGGAATGATGTTCCAGTCTTTATTGATCTCACGCCCTTTGGAACTCACGATCTGTCCGTTATTGGCTACAGAGATCTCGTTGCGGATGTATTCATAATTGTAGCGCGCTGAAACGGTCAGACTGGTTTTCGGACTGATCGTATAGTTAAACTTCACCTGTGGGGTAAGACGCCAGATGGGTAAGCGGGAACGCTCTACGCTGTAAGGGCGGATGCTGTATCCATCGGTACTGTAACTGTTCAGGAAGGCATTGAATCCCAGTTTGCCCATGCGCTTGGAAGCACTGAGGTTGGCATCCAGCGTATTATACGTACCATATCGAACACCCGCGGTATATTTCTCTTCATAGGACCGATCGGTAATGATATTGATCACACCGGCCAGGGCTTCGGAACCATAGAGACTGGAAGAAGGGCCTTTCACGATCTCAATTTTACGGATATTGCCCACCGTAATACGGTTGAGGTCCAGCACACCGGCCGTACGGCCCACCAGCGGTTCGCCATCCACGAGTATCAGGGTATAATCAGGATTCAGTCCCTGCATTTGTACCCCGGCACCAAAACCACTGGTCAGAAATAAACCGGTTTGCTCCTGCAGGATATCGCGCAAGCGTAAAGAACCTGCCCGCTGAATGGTTTTTTGAGAGATCACCGATACCGGCACCGCCACATTACCGAGTTTACGCTCATTCCGGGTGGCAGTCACCACTACTTCGTCCAGCGCATGCCGGGAAGCAGAATCACTTAAACGACTGGGTTGATATACCGGTTTTTGCGCAGAAGCCTGATCGGCTAACAGCAAAACGAGGGATAAAAAAAGCGGTATATACTTCATATCTGTTGATTTCAGACACAAAGATTGTTTGAACATCAGTGAGAATTATCATGGAATTGTCAAGAAGATTGTTTGTCATATCCTTTTACAATTGAATGACATGCACCTGAGTGCGCTCAGGAAAAATATTGAGTAGCGTCAGGAATGAGACAAAAAAACATGAGCCGTATTAAAAAGAAATGACCGGCCACTCATAGCCGGTCATGATATAAAAACAATTTGAAAATTATCAATGCAACAGGAGTTCACAGGGTTTTAATCCGGTATGTTTTTTAAAAGCGGTAGAGAAATGCGAAATAGACGAATAACCCAGCATCACCGACACTTCTGTAACACTCAATCCTTTTTCATAGAGTAAATAACGGGCGTGTTCCATCCGCTGGCTCTGATAAAAATCGAATACCGTAGTACCGAATAATTCCTTGAAGCCCTTCTTCAGGTAACATTCGTTGATGGCCACTTTCCGGCTCAGTTCTTTAATGGTGAGTGGTTCTCCGATATGTTGCAGCAATACCTCTCTTGCTTTCACGATCTTCTCACGGTCTGCCTCATTCGCCAGGAACTTACACTGGAATTGTTCCACCTCTTTATCACCCAACATGCATTCCATGCTGTACAATAACAGCATCTGGGTTTGGGCATTGATATAGATATTCTCTAAACTATCGGTATAGGTGTGATTCAATAAGGCTTCCAGTACCATGCGGGTACGGCTGCAAAGCGGAAGCATTTTTGAAAAAGAAGACTGATGGGTGAAACTCAGCACATCATCGGTGAGTTTGTCTTTCAATTTGCCCGGCTTCAGGAACTGCGACAGATGCACCGGAGAAAAACGAAAACTCACCACATCCACACTTTCAATCCGCTCGGCACAACTGCGGGAGGCATTGAACTTACAGAGATTACACTCAATGTCTTTTTGCTTACAATACACATTGCCCGACACACAGAAACGCAGTTCGAGGTGATTCTCCCTGGTTTCGTTCTTTTTATAATGGTACACCAGCATGCCCGTATCCTCCATATTCCAACGGGGATTCTTACGGTAACGCTTGATCACGTACTGTACCGAACCGGGGATCTGCTGTTCCTTTTCCTGCAATAACTGCAACTCCTCATGCATGATGGGTTGCTGCTTGTAGGCCAATTGTAATATGTCTGGTGGATGGATCATTTCGAAGCACAAAATTACTGTTAGAACGCTGTTTTACCTAAAAGGTTCGGATTGTTAACGTTTGATTTTGCAAATAGATGAATATCAATAATTAATAATTGATAATTAATAATTAGGCGACACCCTGTGTACGGATCAGTCGAAGCTTTGGTTGCTGGAAGCGGCCAGTTTGAGGAGGCGGTCGAACTGCTCGGGCGTAAGGTCATTATAGAAGAAGTAGACCGGGTCGAGGGGACGGCCGTTCTTGTGTACCTCATAATGACAGTGGGGGCCGGTGGATTTACCCGTATTGCCTACCCAGCCAATGATCTCCCCTCTTTTCACACGGGCACCGTTACGTACTTTGAGGCGGAACATGTGACCGTAGAGGGTTTCATAGCCATACCCATGACTGATCACTACGTGGTTGCCGAAGCCGTTACCGAGGTTGCCGGCGGTACGCACCACGCCATTGGCGGTGGCATAAATAGGGGTTCCCTGCGGAGCAGTAAAATCGAGGCCCGCATGGAATTTCACCGTTTTATATACCGGGTCGATGCGGTAGCCAAAACCTGAGGCGATCCGTTTCAGATCGGCATTGCTCACCGGTTGAATGGCGGGAGTAGCTGCTAAAAGCTGTTCTTTATTCTTGATAAAAGAGCTGATCTCGTTGAAGGATTTCTCCTGATAGGCCATCCGCAGGGCTACATTATTAATGGTATTGGTGATATCATTTTCCAGTTCGGAGCTGTTCATACTCATCACCAGATCGATCTCTTTCTGCTGGGCCATTTCTTTTAAGCGAACGGAATCAGGCACCGGATTGGCTTCAAAGATGGTGCGGTATACTTCGTTATCCCGCTTCTCCAGCTCGGTCATCTGTTGCTGAAGTTTGCCGGTTCTTTCCTGTAATACGAGGTACTGCTGTTTCAGTTTATCATTCTCCTGTTGCAGCATCTTCTCGCGGGTGGAGGGGAAATAACGGTAAGCGATCATCACGATGATGAGAGCGGTAACCAGAGAGGCCGAAATAAACCCCAGGATACGCAACAGGGTTACCCGCAGGGGTGTCTCCAGTTTCTCGTACCGAAGCGTATTGGTGTTATAGAAATATTTGACCTTTTTCATGGTGATGATGTCGGGTGCCAGGTGTGGGGTATGGGGGTTCTGGCGTTCCTTCGCGTCTATCGCGTCCTGGCGTCTCTTGGCGTCCTGGCGTCTTAGCGGTTAAGTGTATTTTTTCTTAACCGCAAAGGCGCAGTGGGCGCTAAGGAACGCTATGGTACCAGGCCCCACACCTCATTCCCGGCCCAATATCAAACTTTTTCCCCTTCCATCCCCCATAAACCTCTACTTTAAAGTACATTTGCGCTCCATTACAAGTATACAAAAATACCCCGGACCGGGGGCTATTTGACTGCAAGAATTGTTCCGAATAGGTTCCGGTTCCTAAAAAGGCATAGATATGACAGCTAACCAGATCCGGCAGGCTTTTCTCGATTTTTTTGCTTCCAAAGGACATACCATTGTTCCTTCCGCACCGATCGTGGTAAAAAACGATCCCACACTGATGTTCACCAATGCCGGTATGAATCAGTTCAAGGATTATTTCCTGGGCAATAAACCCGCCCCCTGGAAGCGTGTGGCCGATACACAGAAATGTTTGCGCGTTAGTGGTAAACACAACGACCTCGAAGAAGTAGGTGTAGATACCTATCACCATACCATGTTTGAAATGCTGGGCAACTGGAGCTTTGGCGACTATTTCAAAAATGAAGCGATCGAGTGGAGCTGGGAGTTGCTGACAGAAGTATATAAGATCCCGAAAGACCGTCTCTATGCCACCGTTTTTGAAGGTGATGCCAAAGAGAATATCCCCGCCTCCACCGTTGCCCTGGCCAAATGGAAAACAGTAATGTCGGAAGACCATATTATTTATGGCAATAAAAAAGACAATTTCTGGGAGATGGGTGATACCGGTCCCTGCGGCCCCTGCAGTGAGATCCATGTGGATTGTCGACCGGATGAAGAAAGAGCAAAGATTCCCGGTCGTGACCTCGTGAACAAAGATCATCCCCAGGTGATCGAGATCTGGAACAACGTATTCATCCAGTTCAACAGAAAGAAAGATGGCAGTCTGGAACCCCTCCCCTCCACTCACGTAGATACCGGAATGGGATTGGAGCGACTGGTACGCGTACTGCAAAACAAAACATCGAATTACGATACAGATATTTTCAGCGGCACCATTGCGGCCACTGAAAAGATCACCGGCAAAAAATATGATGGCAGCGACAGCAAGCAGGCCGTGGCCTTCCGTGTACTGGCCGATCATATCCGCGCCATTGGCTTTACCATTGCCGACGGACAATTGCCTTCGAATACAGGTGCCGGTTATGTGATCCGTCGCATCCTGCGCCGTGCCGTACGATATTATTATTCTTATCTGGATTATAAACAACCCCTGTTGTTCCAACTCATGCCGGTGCTGGCAGCACAGTTCGAACATGTGTTCCCCGAACTGCAAAAGCAGATCGAATTCGTGAGCAAAGTGGTGAAAGAAGAAGAAGATGGCTTCCTACGTACCCTTGATAAAGGACTGAAGCGGATCGACGAGATCATTGGCAATGTACAAAACCAAACCATTGCCGGTAAAGATGCGTTTGAACTGCTTGATACCTATGGATTCCCTATCGATCTTACCCGATTGATCGCCTCCGAAAACAAGCTGGCGGTAGATGAAGCCGGATTTACCAGAGAAATGGAACAGCAGAAGGAAAGAAGCCGTTCGGCTACTTCCCTCGATACCGAAGACTGGGTGATCCTGAACGAAAAAGGCGCTTCCAAATTCGTGGGGTATACTACGTTAGAAGCTGATTCAGCCATCCTGCGTTACCGTAAGGTTACCGCCAAGGGAAAGGAATCGTACCAACTGGTACTGGCTGATACCCCGTTTTATGCCGAGAGCGGCGGACAGGTAGGCGATAATGGCTGGATCGATACGGCAGCCGGTACCATTGATGTATTTGATACGAAGAAGGAAAATGATCTGATCATACATTTCACTGCTAAGCTACCGGCCCAACTGGATGGACCGGTAAAAGCCCGGGTGAATGGACAAAAGCGTCATGCCACTGCCCTGCACCATTCGGCTACCCACCTGCTGCATGCAGCCTTGCGTCAGGTACTCGGTACCCATGTGGCACAGAAAGGCTCGCTGGTGAATGAAGAAAACCTGCGTTTCGACTTCTCGCATTTTGCCAAAGTGACCGACGAGGAACTGGCGCGTATTGAAACCATTGTGAATGAGAAGATCCGGGAGAATATACCGGTGGTGATAAAAGAGATGGCCAAAGACGAAGCCCTGCAATTGGGTGCCATGGCCTTGTTTGGCGAAAAATACGGCGATAAGGTACGCGTGGTGATCATGGATCCGAATTATTCAGTAGAACTCTGCGGCGGTACCCATGTAGGCCATACCGGTGAATTGGGTCTGTTTAAATTCCGTTTAGAAACGGCTGTAGCTGCAGGCGTACGAAGGGTGGAAGCGGTATGCGGACAGGCAGCAGAAAATTATATCAATAGCGAACTGGCCCAGCTGGGTGCGGTGAAAGAGCTGTTCAAGAATCCGAAAGACATACAGAAAGCCATTGAAAACAGTCTGGCGGAAACAGCCGACCTGCGCAAGAAACTGGAGCATCTGGAAAATCGCATACTGGTGGGCGTACGGAACGAGCTTCTGCAGAAAGATGAGATCGTGAACGGCATCACCTTTATCGGTACCCATGTGGAAGTATCGAACCCCGATGCGTTGAAAAAGCTTTGTGTAGACCTCAAAAATAATCTCAACGACTACCTCGTGGTACTCACCGCGAATATCGGCGGCAAACCGTATGTGGCTGTAACCATTGCCGAAACGGTGGTGGCGGCCCGTGGCCTCGATGCCGGTAAGATCATCAAAGAACAGGTAGCCCCTCTTATCAAAGGCGGCGGCGGCGGACAGAAAACACTGGCAACTGCCGGCGGGCAGGAAGTGGCCGGGCTGGAGAAGGTGGTTGGGGCGGTGAAAGGGCTTTTAAAATAAGGAAT
>CAZKSY010000094.1:0-1366 GCA_964555605.1 uncultured Chitinophagaceae bacterium
ATCACCTCCCCTCCTTTCACCACTTTTAAATAATACTGACCTTTTGATAATGGCAGTGCCGGTAAGCTGATCGTTTGCACACCTTCCTGTAAGGCATGCGAGGCACTATAATATTTTCTCCCCAGCCCATCATACACTTCCACCAGGGCCTGCTCCCCTCTTTTCCCCGGCAACTGGAACTGCAGGTTATCCATCACGGGATTGGGATATATTTTCAGCGACGCCAGTTTTACCATACTGTTCACCACGACCACCCTGCTCAGTGTAGCCGTGCCATCCAGATCGATCATCCGGATGCGGTAATACAGTAACGACTCACCCGATTCCCTATCCGAAAACTGATAGACTTTTTTGGCAGTGGAATTCCCCGCTGCCTTCACCGTACCGATCGCAGTAAATTCCTTTCCGTCTTTACTCCGCTCCACCGTAAAAGAAGCCGTATTCGATTCACTCAGGGTTTCCCAGGTCAGCTCCACCGTATTCGCTTTCCGTAGAGCGTTGAACTGACCCATTTTGAGAGGTAATAAAGAACTGTTGAGCTGCAGGATCTCCGCCGTGGTAAGGGCCCGGTTGAAGACCCGCAGTTCATCAATGCGACCGTTATGTCCATTATATTGAGCCGGTGTTTGTTGCGTATAGAACATCGTTCCGATACGAGCCGGATAGCTATAAGAAGGCGTTCCGGTACCCTCGGGTCCCGTAGCTTTCAACACCCCATTCAGGTAAAGTTTCAGGGTGCCGTTCTCCCGAACAGCCGTAACATGCACCCAACTCCCAATCGGTAAATTGGGCATACCTAATGATCCATTCCTATAGTTTACCCGTAATTCAATAGTGGTACCTTGTAGCCAGTACCAAAAGCCAATGCCATTATAATTGAGGTTATTGTCGTAGATCCCCCCCGCATGTACATAGGGCGAAGCAATATTAATGAGCGCGGAGATACTGAAATTTTGTGTGCCGGAATAATTCAGCAGGGCATTGGAAGGATGGGTGGCATAGGCCGAAACTGTAGCGGTGGGATTATTAAAGAACATCGCTGCATTGGCCACGCCTAAATTATTGGCAGTAACCGTGGCACCGAAGTTGGTGCCGTTGATACCGTTACCGCTGGCATCGGTGAAATTCCCGTCGAGTTTCCAGTAACTGGCCAGTCCGGGTATTACCGGCTGGGCTGAAAGAGATTCTTGCAGCAGGAAAAGGGTCAGTAGCAGGGGTAAATAATGTTTCATCGCAGTCGCTTTGGTTTGCATTTTTATTGACCCGATAAAAATGCAACCGACTGCCAGAGAGAACAAAAGGACTAATCCTGTAAAAAACAGGAAAAACCCTGTGGGGGGGGAAGCGTGAATGGTGAATGGTGAAT
>CAZKSY010000094.1:1466-7020 GCA_964555605.1 uncultured Chitinophagaceae bacterium
ACGATTCACGATTCACGACTCACGATTCACGACTCACGATTCACGATTCACTATTCACCATTCACCATTCACCATTCACGATTCACTATTCACCATTCACGCTTCACCCCCCCCCCCGCAAAACGGAGGGACCCTACTTAAAACTTAAATCTTATTACTTCCTACTTTATCTCCACCTTCTCCTTCACGACAAAGCAGATCTTCTCATCCGCCTTTTCATCCGGATACGCAATGATCTTCATCTTGCCTTCTTTGGCTTCGATACGATAATTCATCTTCATTTCACGACTTTCACCCCCCGCATTCATCACCGCATCATTTTTAAATTCAATGCTGCCTTCGGTATAATCAGCATTCATCTTGCAATCGGTACTGCTGTGTTTCCCTGCAATGTCCAGGGTATTCCCATCGGGCAGGGTGAGGGAAAGGATCAAGCTATCTTTGGAAAAAGTGATCTCCGCAGAAAACGGTGCATCTTCCCCTTCCGAACCATCGGCTTCTACTTTATAAATACGCTCGGTGGTGATCTTGAATTTTTTATTACACTGCGCTGAAACGAGGGCCACGCTGAAAACAGAGAGACAAAGGAGTAAAACAATTTTTTTCATAGCTTTTGCTGTTTAATTTTTAATTCGATCCGGCGAAAAATGAACGATCATTAGCTTGTGTAGCTTTTTCGTACCTTGCACGCCGGTCATTTGACGGGGAAGGTAAAGATTAAGTTACACTTTCGCCACTTAGATGCGTTAAAATATTCATATGAAGCAAGAACTCAGAAAGGAACAAGCCCTTGAATATCATGCAAAGGGAAGACCGGGAAAGATAGAAGTGATCCCTACCAAGGAGGCCAAAACACAGCGGGATCTGTCGCTGGCCTACTCCCCCGGTGTAGCAGAACCCTGCAAAGAAATCGCCGCCAATATTGAGAATGTATATAAATACACCGCCAAAGGAAACCTCGTGGCCGTGATCAGTAATGGTACGGCTGTACTGGGTCTGGGTGATATCGGCCCCGAAGCCGGTAAACCGGTGATGGAAGGAAAGGGTGTATTGTTCAAGATCTTCGCCGACATCGATGTTTTCGATATCGAGATCAATGAAAAAGATCCGGAGAAATTCGTGCAGATCGTCAAAGCCCTGGAACCCACTTTCGGCGGCATTAATCTGGAAGATATCAAAGCCCCTGAATGTTTCTATATCGAAAAGAAACTGAAGGAGCAGATGAAGATCCCCGTGATGCACGACGACCAGCACGGTACCGCTATCATCAGTGCGGCTGCCCTCCTCAATGCCTGCGAGATCCAGAAAAAGAAACTCGAGAAAGCCCGTTTCGTGGTGAACGGAGCGGGTGCCGCCGCCATTGCCTGTATCAAATTATACGAGGCATTGGGCGCCCGTCGGGAAAATATCATGGTGTACGACAGTAAGGGATTGATCCATGAAAGCCGTACCGACCTCGACGAACTGAAACTGGGTTTTGTCAGTAAAGGTAAAAATCTCACGCTGACTGAAGGACTGAAAGACGCCGATGTATTCATCGGACTCAGCAAAGGAAATATCCTCACGGAAGAGATGATCAAAGGAATGGCCAAAAACCCGATTGTGTTTGCCATGGCCAACCCTGATCCGGAGATCGCTTACGATGCGGCTATCCATGCCCGTAAAGACGTGATCATGGCAACGGGCCGGTCCGACTATCCCAACCAGGTAAACAATGTACTCGGCTTCCCCTTCATCTTCCGCGGTGCCCTCGATGTGAGAGCCACGCAGATCAATGAAGCCATGAAACTCGCCGCCGTGAAAGCATTGGCGGAACTGGCCAAAACACCCGTACCCGATATCGTGAACATCGCCTATAACGAGAAGAATATCTCTTTCGGGCCTACCTATATCATTCCCAAACCACTGGATCCCCGTCTGCTTTCTACCGTAGCCCCTGCCGTAGCCAAAGCAGCCATTGAAAGTGGCGTAGCACAAAGCACGATAGCTAACTGGGACCAGTATGCGATTGAACTCAATAAGCGACTGGGGCTCGACAATCAGATCATGCGTGTGCTGGGCAATAAAGCCCGCCGTGATCCCAAACGACTGGTATTTGCAGAAGCCGATAATATGAAGATCCTGAAAGCCGCCCAGATCATTTTTGATGAGGGAGTGGCCTATCCCATTCTGCTGGGCAAGGAGAAAAAGATCCGCCTGATCGCTGAAGAAAACAATATTGATATTGAAGGATTGCCCATCATTGATCCGCAGGGAGATGATCAGGAAGAAAAACGTAAAGAATACGGAGAGCTTTTCTTCAAGAAAAGACAACGCCGTGGCGTGAATCTCTATGAATCAAATAAGATCATGCGCGACCGGAACCATTTCGGTAGTATGATGGTGGAAACCGGGGAGGCCGATGCCATGATCTCGGGACTGACAAAGAACTATGCCGATACCATTCGTCCCGCCATTCAAATCATCGGAAAAGAAGAAGGCGTGCAGAAGATCGCCGGTATGTATCTGTTGCTCACCAAACGCGGTCCGCTCTTCATGGCCGATACCACAGTCAACTTCAACCCGACAGCCGAAGAACTGGCCGACATTACGTTGATGGTTGCCCGTGAGGTACGTAATTTCAACCTCACACCGCGTATTGCCATGCTGAGTTATTCCAATTTCGGCAGCAGCGATTCCCCCGAAGCACGTTTGGTGGCCAAAGCCACGGAAATTGTGAAGCAACGCAATCCATCATTGATCGTGGATGGTGAAATGCAGGTGAGTCTGGCCTTCAATAAAGAACTCTTAAAAGAGAATTATCCCTTTACCGAACTGGCCGATAAGGACGTGAATACCCTGATCTTCCCCAATCTGGCAGCCGGTAACGTCGCGTATAATTTATTGAAAGAAGTAGGCGATGCCGATGCTATTGGACCGATCCTGCTGGGACTGAAAAAACCGGTGCATGTATTGCAACTGGGAAGTTCGGTGCGCAGCATCATTAATATGGCCCTGGTAGCCGTGGTGGATGCACAACATAAAAGCAAGCATCCAACAGAGGAGATCATCAATAAATCGCCCTGGTGGAAACGCTTTAAAAAAGAGAATAAGGATTATTAAATGAAAGCCCCGGCAACGGGGCTTTTCTGTTATTGCAGCAGGCCTTGTTAATTCCCGGTCAAGAACTGCTTCACTACCGGGGAAAATTGTAATTTCACCGGGATTTGAGATGTAAAAACTGAAATAGACGCGCATGACCCTGTTTACTGAATTTGGCCGCTATCTGCTCATGATCAAAGGCATGTTTTCCCGGCCCGAGAATTATAAGATGTACTGGAAAGAACTGATGCACCAGTGTTCCGAAATAGGTATCGGCTCATTGGGTATCGTGGCGATCATTTCCGTATTTATAGGTGGCGTATCGGCCCTTCAAACGGCCTACCAGCTCGTGAGCCCGCTGATCCCCCTCAGCACCATTGCCCAGATCGTACGTGATACAGTGATCCTTGAATTTGCCCCTACCCTCGTATGTATCGTACTCGCCGGTGTGGTGGGCAGTAAAGTAGCTTCTGAGTTGGGTAATATGCGGGTAAGCGAACAGATCGATGCCCTCGAGATCATGGGCATCAATCCCAAAGCCTATCTCATCCTCCCCAAGATCGTCGCATCCATGATCGTGATCCCCCTGCTGGTTACTTTGTCGATGGCCCTGGGCATCATTGGCGGACGTATCGCCGTGGTGATGTCGAACCTGATGAGTGCGAATGAATTTGATAAAGGACTATTGGGAAGTTTTCTGGGTTATAACGTATTCTTTGCCCTCGTAAAAGGCTACACTTTCGCGTACCTCATCTCGAGTATTCCGGCCTTCTATGGATACCATGTGCAGGGCGGCGCGCTGGAAATCGGCCGATCCAGTACCAAGGCCGTGGTGGTAAGTTGCGTGGCCGTATTATTGGCAGATTATATTCTGGCAGCCCTGCTGCTCGACAAATAAATTCCGTTGTAATGATTGAAGTTCGAAATATACATAAGGGCTTTGGCGACAAAGTGGTGATCAACGATGTGAGTGCCACCCTGCAATCAGGGAAATGCAATCTCATTATCGGATCGAGTGGTAGCGGTAAAACCGTACTCATGAAATGTATGGTGGGATTGTTCACCCCCGATAGCGGCGAGATCCTGTACAGCGGGAAGGATTTCAATCATATCAACGATGATGACAAAAAAGAGATCCGCAAACAGATCGGGATGTTGTTTCAGGGTTCCGCCCTGTTCGACAGTTTGACCGTTGAACAAAATATCATGTTCCCCCTTGATATGTTCACCCGCAGTACCCTTGCCGAAAAACAGAAACGGGTGGATGAAGTACTGGATCGGGTTAACCTGAATGGGGTCAATAAAAAATTCCCGGCAGAACTGAGTGGGGGAATGAAAAAACGGGTAGGTATTGCCCGGGCCATCGTACTCAACCCCAAATATCTATTCTGCGACGAGCCCAACTCAGGATTAGACCCCCAAACTTCCCTGGTGATTGATAAACTGATTCAGGAGATCACCAAAGAGTTCAACATCACTACCATCGTGAATACCCACGACATGAACAGTGTGATGGAGATCGGCGACCATATCATTTACATGTATCAGGGCCTCAAAGAATGGGAAGGCTCCAATAAAGAGATCATCTTCAGTAAAAATGAACGCCTGAATGAGTTCATCTTCGCCTCCGAATTCCTCAAAGACGCTAAAGATATGCGGATGCTGGAGGTAAAGGGAAAGATCGATAATGACCGGGATATGGGGGAGATGCTGAGGTGAGTGGTGAGTGGTGAGTTGTAAGATTTAAGTCGTAAGTTTTAAGTGGGGTGTGAGGTATGGGTTATGTGGTGTGGGGGCCCCGCGTAACATTGCGCCTTCGCGCCTTTGCGCCTGCGCCATAGCTTCAGCGCAGGGGCAGCGGTAAAATGTATTTTCCGTCCTAACCGCCAAGACGCCAGGGCGCCATGATACGCTAAGACCACATTCCTCACCCCTCATACCCCACACCCCACTTAAAACTTATCACCTAAAACCTTCCACTCCTCCCCAAAACTCCCTACCTTTGCCCCACTTTTATAACTCCATTTATGAGCATTTTAGTAAATAAAAATTCGAAGATCCTGGTTCAGGGATTTACCGGTACAGAAGGTACTTTTCACGCTACGCAAATGATTGAGTACGGCACACAGGTGGTGGGCGGTGTTACACCCGGCAAAGGGGGTACCACCCATCTCGATAAACCCGTGTTCAATACCGTTGCCGATGCCGTAAAAGAAACCGGCGCCAATGTTTCCATCATTTTCGTACCACCGGCTTTCGCCGCGGATGCGATCATGGAAGCCGCCGATGCGGGTATTGGTCTGGTGGTTTGTATCACTGAAGGTATCCCCGTGCAGGATATGGTTCGCGCCAAGAATTACCTCCTGGGCAAAAGCACCCGCGTTATCGGTCCGAACTGCCCCGGTGTGATCACCGCTGAAGAATGCAAAGTGGGTATCATGCCCGGCTTCGTATTCAAGAAAGGTAAGATCGG
>CAZKSY010000095.1:0-2518 GCA_964555605.1 uncultured Chitinophagaceae bacterium
GGTACCAGCTCACAGAACAACTCACAGTGGCGCTTTATCGAAACCGTGAATGGTCGTAACTATATGCAATTGTCACAGTCCGACTTTGATCTGGGACATCGTATCAACGCCTTCATCAGCAAGGAATTCACCTATGCGAAGAAGAGCATGTCTACAACCATTTCATTGGTATATAATGGCCAGTCTGGAAACCCTTACAGCTATGTTTACCGTGGAAGCCCTGTTAACGACCAGGCCTCCGGCGAAAGCAACGACCTGATCTATATTCCAACGACGGCAGATCTGGCGAGCATGACCTTCCTTGCCAATACCGTTAACGGTGTTACGTACACTCCACAACAGCAAAAAGACATGTTGGAGGCGTATATCCTGAAGGATAAATACCTGAGCAAGAACCGTGGTAAATTTGCTGACAGAAATGCTGCCCGTTTACCATTCACCAACCTGCTCGACCTGAAACTGGAGCAGAAATTCCATGTGAAGCTGAGTGGTCGCAGATATACATTCTCTCTTACTTATGATGTATTCAACTTCACCAATATGTTGAATAAGGATTGGGGACGTCAGTGGTTCCTGGCGAACGACAACTTCTCTTTAATGCAGTTTGCCAGCTACGTAAGCTCTACCAACCTTACACCACAGTACCGTTATTCTCCGATTGTGGGTAAACCTTACAGCGTGAGCACTTCTCTGGCACCAAGCCTCAGTGCCCGTTGGGTAAGCCAATTGGGATTGCGTGTATCCTTCTAAGAAGCAACACCTTCATTATAAAAACTCCGCCACTTCGGCGGAGTTTTTTTTTGCCCTGTGTATAAGTGGTGAAGTGACCCAGATCAAAATCTTTAAAAATGATCCTGCTTTCTGCTACATTTGCGCCTTGAAAATCGGAACCTCTAACGTTCGGCTGCCCCAACGGGGGATTTTCAGTTGCCTCCTTCAACGATTGCTTGCTTAAACTTAATTATTTGGTAATACCAAAATGTGTCTTGTGTACAGGATACATTACGTTCTTTGCACACCTAAAAATTAAATGAGAATGAGAAAAATCGCATCGATCCTCTCGCTTTTAATCCTCCTGTTAGGCAGTAACAGCCTGATGGCCCAGGAAACGACAGCAGAAATTCAGGGATTGGTTAGCGACGACAAGGGAACCGTCTTGAACGGCGCCACTATCGCAGCAACCCACACCCCTACCGGAACTGTTTATTATACCACATCCCGTAAGGATGGCCGGTATAACCTGAACAACGTACGTGTTGGTGGTCCGTATTCCATCAAGATCACTTTCGTTGGTTTCAAAGAAGATGTTCAAAACGACATTTACCTTACCCTTGGTCAGGTATACCGTGCCGATTTCAAACTGGCCGCCGCTTCTACCGACTTGAAAGAAGTGACTGTTTCAGCCAAGAAATCAGATAAGGTATTCAACAAAGGCCGCACCGGTTCTGCCGAATTCATCAACCGTCAGCAGATCGATCGTTTACCTACCGTTAACCGTAGCATCAACGATCTGACCCGCTTAACGCCTACTGCCAACAGTAACGCGACGTATGGTACCAGCAGTTTTGCCGGACGCGCCAACTCCTATAACAACCTTACAGTGAACGGTGCGTCGTTCAATAACACGTTCGGACTGGCAGCAGGTCTGGGTGGTCAAACCAACTCACAACCGATCAGTATCGATGCCCTTGAGCAGATCCAGGTAAACATCGCACCGTATGATGTAACACTGGGTTCGTTTACAGGTGCAGGGATCAACTCTGTTACCAAGAGTGGTACCAACGAATTCAAGGGAACTGTTTACAGCTTCTGGAAAAGCCCCGGCTTAACGGGTCTGAAAGTGGGTCCTACAAAATTAGCCAAGCAGGAATTCGATTTCAATAACCGTGGTATTTCTTTCGGTGGTCCCATCATCAAGAATAAATTATTCTTCTTCCTGAGTGCCGAACAAGAGCGCGTAAGTTCTCCTGCCACCAGTCTGGTGGCCAGCCGTAACGGTTCTTCCGGTGTTGGTATCTCCCAGGCAAAAGCAGAAGATCTGGAAGCGCTCCGTACCTTCCTGATCTCTAAATACAATTATAATCCGGGAGCATTTGAAAATTACACTCTGGATACCTATAGTGATAAGATCACGGCACGTCTCGACTTCAACATCAGTCGTAAGCACACCCTGAACATCAACTATTACTATCTGAAGTCCAACAGAAACGTACCACCGAGTAATAGTGGTGCACCCGGCGGTAGCCGTCAGCCCAGCCTGACCGCCATGCCTTTCTTCGCTTCCAGCTACGTGATCAATAACAATTTCAATATTATTATTGCCGAGTTGAACAGCCGCTTCAGCAATACGATCTCTAATAAATTACAGTTTGGTTACAACCAACTGCGCGATTTCCGCAGCAGCCCCGGTGGTTTATTCCCCCTGGTTGATATCGAGAATGGAGCCGGTTTATCCTTTACCTCTTTTGGTTACGAGCCGTTCACCGCTTTCAACCAACTGAATACCGATACCTGGCAG
>CAZKSY010000095.1:2618-7008 GCA_964555605.1 uncultured Chitinophagaceae bacterium
AATGCTTACCGCCCTGCTAACGGTGCCGCCAATACGGCGTATAACCTGGCGATCACAGCAAAGAATTTCAAATTCCCGCAGATCTTCCGCAGCAACCTCGCTATCGACAAGAAATTGCCCGGCGATATCACTGCTACCCTGGAGGCCATCTATACCAAAGACGTGAATGCCGTATATCATCAAAACATCAACCTGCCTTCTACGGGAACAGCGTTGGCCGGATCTGATAAACGTTTACGTTACTCTGCTACCAAGATCTATAGCGGAGCCGGTGGTGAAACTGCTGCCAATCCGAATATCAGCGACGCCATCCTGATGACCAATACCAAGAAAGGATACAGCTACAACCTTACCCTGCAATTGCAGCGTAACGTGAACAACCTGTACACCATGATCGCTTACACGTATGGTAAATCGAAGAGTGTGAACGATGGTGGTTCTATCGCCCAGTCTATCTGGAGAGATCGTCAGGTGAGCGGCGACCCCAATGATGAAGCGCTTTCTTTCTCTAACTTCTATCAGCCACACCGTGTGATCGCTGCAGCGTTCTACCGCTTCGAATACCTGAAGCATATGGCCACTTCATTTGGTTTCACTTTTGAAGCAGCTAATGCCGGTACAGCGAGCTATACCATCAACGGAGATATCAACAACGATGGCTTGAATACAAACGACCTCGTTTACATTCCAAAGGATCAATCTGACATTGTGCTGGAAACAGCTAATGCTGCCGATACACGCAGTACTACTGTTATCTGGAATCAGTTGAATGCCTATATCAATCAGGATCCTTATCTCAGCACCCGTCGCGGACAGTATGCAGAGCGCAATGGTTTGCTCCTGCCTTTCTACCGTCGTCTGGACCTGAACTTCACACAGGATTTCTATGTAAATGTGGGTGGCAAACGTAATACCTTACGTTTCACTTTCGACATCTACAATTTCGGAAACCTGTTGAACAAAAACTGGGGTATCACCCGCATCACCAACCGTACCGCATTGCTTACTTATAAGCGTGTTGAAACCACTGGTGTGAATGCCGGCAAACCAGTTTATAGTTTCCCTTACCTGGATGCCACCAACAGCGTTCCTTTAACCAGTACGTTCCAGAACAGTACCGGTTTGGGTTCACGCTGGCAGGGTCAGATCGGTGTACGTTATATCTTCAATTAATCGTACATACCTGTATAATAGAAAGAGCCGGACAATGTCCGGCTCTTTTTTATATCATCTGTCTGAAAGGAATATTTAGCTTCCGATACCCCAACCCCATTGCAGAAAATCAGGCCAGGCTTTGGCCCAGGTGGGCACATCATGCTTGCCATCGGGCATTTGGATATACTTCATATCACGTCCTTCTTTATAACCTTTCGATTGCAATTCGCGCATCAGATCGATGGTGTCATCAATGGAATCGATCACCCCATTCTTATTACGATCTTCTCTCTCATCTAATTCTCCACACTGAAAATAAAATTTCAATCCTGCCAGATGGTTACCCTTGCGCACCTGATGGTGCATCAGCCGGTGCAGGTGTTCGTTATAATCCCGGTCGTTCTTATCTTTTGATCGCCACCATAAGGAACCTGAAAACACCCCGGCTCTTTCGAATATCTGGGGGTAGTTCCACACCAGGTCCAGTGCATTTAACCCTCCCAGGGAGAACCCTGCATAGGCTTTCGTTTGAAAATGACTGATATTAAAATGGCGGTGAATAAACGGCAATAATTCCATGAGCACAAAGTCACGGTAGGCCGCTGCACGGGCTCCCCTGCCCAGGTAATCGGGGGAAGCAAGCATGCCATATTCATTTTTACGATCTTCCCCGCAATGGATCCCGACACATAACAAGGGGCGGAGCTGTTGTCTTTCGGTCACCGTCGCAAGAATACGCTCAAAACCCATTGAAACCAGGTCCTGTCCATCGTTGATCAATAAAAGATTCAGCTCATCACCATTCCTTACCGGCACCGGCAGATAAAAATCGACCCGAACCTCTCGATCGAGCGAAACGGCATTCAATGTCACGGTTTCCACATGCAGCCCTGTACTTTTCTCCAATTGCATAGCGTCAAAAATAAAGAAACGGTTAAACATCCACCCTGAAATATCCTGTAAATATTAAAATTGTCAGAGACCAGATCATTCTGTATCAAATCAGGCTAAAATGCCCTTATTCAGCCAGATTCCGGTTAGGGCAAAGCGCCTTAATATCTTTTGTTTTTTCCCTCCTGAACCGATAAATTTGGTAACTACCACTACATATTAAAAAACTAAAACATCTGCTATGAAAAAAATAGGCGTGCTGTTTGGAAAGGAGCGTTCATTCCCAATGGCTTTTATTGAAAAAGTGAACAGTAAAGGCATTGAGGGTATCGTTGCAGAACCGGTGCGGATCGATCGGGTGATACAGGGTGATTGTTCCGACTACGCCGTGATCATCGATCGTATTTCTCAGGATGTTCCCTTCTACCGGGCTTTTTTGAAAGATGCCGCTATTTGCGGAACGGCTGTGATCAACAACCCCTTTTGGTGGAGTGCAGATGAAAAATTCTTCAATAACTGTTTAGCGGTAAAGATCGGTGTTCCGGTTCCTAAAACCGTGATCCTTCCTTCCCGTGACCTGCCGGATGACACTTCTGACCAGTCGTTCAGCAACCTCGCGTATCCTCTCGACTGGGATGGCATTTTTGATTATGTTGGTTTCCCTGCATACATGAAACCCTTTGCGGGTGGCGGATGGAAGAACGTGTACAAATTGAATAACCTTGAAGATTTCTTCCAGAAGCATTCCGAAACAGGTCAGTTGGTGATGCTGTTACAGGAAGAGATCGTTTTTGAAGAATATTACCGTTGCTATTGCATCGGTGGCAAGCATGTACGTATCATGCCTTATGAGCCGCGCAACCCGCACCACCTCCGTTATGTAAGCGATTTCAATCCATCGCCCGAGCGACTGAAATTAATGGAAGATATCGTACTGCGCATCAACCAGTATCTGGGATACGATTTCAATACCGTTGAACTGGCCCTGCGGGATGGCGTTCCTTATGCGATCGATTTCTGCAACCCTGCTCCGGATGCCGACAGAAATAGTGTGGGAGAAGACAATTTCAATTGGGTGGTAGATACGGCCGCTGATTACGCCATTGAAAGAGCCATGAATCACCAACCGGGTAAAGACAATTTAACCTGGGGCGAATACATTAAACGCAGTGCGAATAAATTACCGCTGATCTGATTACCCTAATAAACCTTGCCATTGTATGGGAAACATAAATTATAAGCATTTCACGCTGGGTGTGGAAGAAGAATATATGGTGATCGATCCGGCTACGCGGGAATTGAAAAGCCATGAGCAGAAGATCGTTTCGGAAGGACAAAAAGTGATCCGCGATAAAGTAAAAGCGGAAATGCATCAGGCCGTAGTGGAAGTAGGTACCGATATCTGCCAGAACATTGACGAAGCATTTCAGGATGTTTCTACCCTGCGCAAAACCATTTCGCATATCGCAGGTGATCTGGGCTTGTGGGTAGGCGCTTCCGGCACGCATCCGTTCAGTCATTGGGAAAGTCAACTTATCACCGAGCATGTTCGTTACAACGAAATTGTTAACGAATTACAGGAAGCTGCCCGAAGCAATCTGATCTTTGGCTTACATGTGCACGTGGGAATGGAAAGCCGTGAAATGGCCAATCATATTGCCAATAGCACCCGCTATTTCCTGCCCCATATTTATGCCCTTAGTACCAATTCTCCCTTCTGGGAAGGAAGAAAAACAGGATACAAATCATTTAGAACAAAAGTATTCGACAAATTTCCCCGTACAGGCATACCCGAAATGTTCGACAGTATTGAAGCCTACGACAACTACGTGAAACTGCTGGTCAAAACAAATTGTATTGATAATGCCAAGAAGATCTGGTGGGACCTGCGCGTTCACCCCTTCTTTAATACGGTAGAGTTTCGCATCTGCGATGTTCCCATGACCGTTCAGGAAACGATTGCGATCGCTGCCTTGTTCCAGGGCATCTGCGCCAAGATCTATAAACTGCGTTCGAAGAACCTGAACTTCATTCAGTATTCCAGAGCACTGATCAACGAGAATAAATGGCGGGCCAGTCGCTATGGTATTGATGGCCGCCTGATCGATTTCGGCAAGGAAGAGGAAGCCAATACCCGCGTATTGATCTATGAACTACTCGACTTTATAGATGATGTGGTGGATCCGCTGGGCAGCCGCCATGCCGTTAATTATGTAAACACCATGCTCGAAAACGGCACCGGCGCCGACCGGCAGTTAAAAGTATATGAAGAAACCGGCAACCTCGGCTCAGTGGTGGATTATATACATGGGCAGTTTTTGCATGGAATCTGAGTTGGGGGGGG
>CAZKSY010000096.1:0-6804 GCA_964555605.1 uncultured Chitinophagaceae bacterium
CCTCTCACCTCTCACCTCTCATCTCTCACCTCTCACCTCTCACCTCTCACCTCTCCCTACACACTCACATTAAAATCCCTCAACGCATCATTCAAACTTGTCTTTAGATCCGTGCTGGGCTTACGCTGTCCAATGATCAACGCACAGCCTACCCCAAATTCTCCCGCAGGGAATTTCCTGGTATAGCTTCCGGGGATCACCACACTTCTTGCCGGTACACGTCCCTTCATCTCAACAGGCTCCGCACCACTTACATCAATGATCTTAGTACTTTGGGTTAATACAACGTTTGCCCCCAATACCGCTTCTTTCTCTACAATAACCCCTTCCACTACAATACAGCGACTACCGATAAAACAACCGTCTTCAATAATAACCGGACTGGCTTGTAAGGGTTCCAGCACCCCCCCGATACCAACGCCACCACTGAGGTGTACGCCTTTTCCGATCTGGGCACAACTTCCCACCGTTGCCCAGGTATCCACCATCGTGCCTTCATCTACATAAGCGCCGATATTCACATAACTGGGCATCAAAACCACATTTTTCGCCAGATACGCACCATAACGGGCCACGGCATGAGGTACGGCACGCACACCCAGACTGGCATAATCTTTCTTCAATAACATCTTATCATAAAATTCAAAAGGGGCTAATTCCCAGGTTTGCATCTGCTGAATGCCGAAATACATCAGGATCGCCTGCTTTACCCATTCATTCACCTGCCAGCCATTCTCCGTGGGAGCAGCCGTGCGTAAACGACCTTTATCCACTTCTTCAATAACGGCACGTACGGCATCGCTGTAACGGGTGTCTTTCAGTAATTCGCGGTTGCCCCAGGCCTCCAGAATCAGTCCTTTTAATTCCATTTTCTAAAATTTTGGCAAAAATAACCCTCCCGGCGCAATAGGCGTTCCTTCCACATTAAATGGTGATAATTTTTTTCTTCCTCCGAAAACCAATAAGTTTGAATAAAGCAAGAGGTTATGGTTAGGGTACAACCGGTGCAGCATAAAAAAGATCTGGAATGTTATCTCCGTTTGCCTGCCCGTTTATATACAAATCACCCCCAATGGGTACCGCCGTTACTGGCCGATGAACGCAAATTTCATTCCCCCAAACATAATGAAGCCCTGCAATACAGCAGTACGGCCCGCTGGATCGCCTGGGACGGGGAAACGCCCGTAGGGCGTATCATGGGGATCATCAATCACCAGCATAATAAAATGCATGGGGAACGGACCGGACGGTTTTACCAGCTCGACTGTATCAACGATAAAAAAGTGGCGCAGGCACTTATTAGTACTGCAGAAGAATGGGCGATCGAACAGGGTATGGATCGCATCATCGGACCCTTTGGGTTCTCTGATAAAGATCCTCAGGGTATCAAGATCGAGGGACATGAGTTCCCGGCGGTCCTCTTAACTCCGTCTAATCCCGCCTACCTCGAAGCGCTCATTGAAGAAAACGGATATAAAAAAGAAATTGATTGCGTATCCTACCGCATTCCGATTCCGGAAAAAATGCCGCTGTTGTATAAGATGGTTTGTGACCGTATTCGCCATCGAGGCGCCTATAAGTTGAGGGAATTTGAAACACGTAAAGAACTCAAACCCTTTATCATTCCGGTACTGGAAATGGTGAACCTGTGTTATGCCGATATATTCGGTTTCGTGCCCCTTTCACCAGCCGAGATCCAGAAACTGGCCGCTCAGTACCTGCCCATACTCGATCCAACATTGGTAAAACTGGTGGAGACGTCGGCCGACGAACCCATCGGCTTCGTGGTATCTATGCCGGGTATTACGGAAGGATTGCAGCGTTCCGGGGGGAAACTCTTTCCCTTTGGATTCATTCATTTGCTGAAAGCATTGCATCAATCCAAACAACTGGTATTATTGCTGGGTGCGGTAAAGCCTGGTCATAAGGGCAAGGGTGTTACTGCTTTACTGGCCGAATCCCTTCTCACCACCGCCCGTAAAAGAGGCATGACAGAAATTGATTCCCATCTCATTCTGGAAAATAATATGGTAATGCGTGCCGAGGCAGAAAACATCGGTGGTAAAGTGTATAAACGTTTTCGGGTATATCAAAAAATTATCAAGGCATGAGTTGGCAGGAACAAGATATGGTGCAAGCCTTGCAGGCGCTTCGCTCCGGCGGAACCATATTGTATCCCACTGACACTATATGGGGTATTGGTTGCGATGCTACCAATGAACAAGCCGTAGAAAAGATCTATGCGATCAAAAAGCGCAGCGATAAAAAAGCCATGATCATATTATTGGCCGATGAACGGGATATCATGCAATGGATTGCTGCCCCGGATCCTGAAATTTTCGATTATTTAGATCAATTGAAAAAACCCACCACCATCATTTTTGAAGGCGCCCTGGGCTTGCCCGATAATCTGATCGCTGAAAACGGCAGTGTGGCCATCAGACTGGTGAAAGACCCTTTTTGCAAACACCTCATCAAAAGACTGGGACATCCGGTGGTGTCAACTTCGGCTAATCTATCCGGTTATCCTTTTCCGGTAAATTTTCCGGCAGTGGAAACGGTCATTAGAGAAGGGGTTGATTATACGGTAAAATACCGCCAGAATGAAGGGGCTTTTCAGAAACCTTCTGCACTGGTACAGTGGCGCGCCGGTGAACAACCATTGGTGATTCGTGAATAACAATACGTAGCTTTGCCCCGCATGCGCAAAATCCTGGTCATACAAACAGCATTTATTGGTGACGTGGTACTGGCCACCGCCCTGATTGAGAAACTGCATCAGTTTTATCCTGAGGCGGCCATAGATTTTCTACTGCGTAAGGGGAATGAGGGACTTCTTAAGGGCCATCCTTATTTAAATCGGGTGATCATTTGGAACAAGCAGCAGCAGAAGTTCCGGCATCTCTGGCAACTGATACGTGAGGTGCGTAATGAAAAATATGATACGGTCATCAATGTGCAGCGTTTTGCGGCTACCGGATTGCTCACCGCTTTTTCCGGCGCACCCGTGCGGATCGGATTCAATAAAAATCCATTGCATTATTTTTTCACCACTACTGTGCCGCATATCATCAGTACAGCATCGGCCCCCTTGCATGAAGTAGACCGGAATCAGGCATTGATACAGTCCCTTACCGATAATAAACCAGCTTTTCCGAGATTGTATCCCGGTGCTGCAGATGATGCTGCTGTAGCAACACTCAAACAGCAACCCTATATTGTAGTGGCACCGGCATCGGTTTGGTTTACCAAGCAATTCCCCGTAGAGAAATGGATCGAATTCATTAATAAAGTACCGGCCACATTTAAAGTGTACATTATTGGCGGACCAGGTGATAAAGCCTTGGCGGATCGAATTCTCCAGGGTGTTGCAAGGAAAGCGGTGGAGAATATATGTGGCCAACACAGTATGCTGCAATCAGTATCGCTCCAACGAGATGCGCACATGAATTATGTGAACGATTCTGCCCCGATGCACTTTGCTTCTTCGGTTAATGCCCCCGTAACCGCTATTTACTGCTCCACTCTTCCCTCATTTGGATTTGGGCCCTTGTCAGCTAAAAAATTCATCATCGAAACAACGGATGCGCTCGATTGCCGCCCCTGTGGTTTGCACGGACAAGCCTCCTGCCCCAAAGGACATTTCCGCTGCGCCCTCAGCATCAATACCGATCGTATGCTGGATGTGTTGAAATGATTTATACCACAAAGACACAAAGACACGAAGGACCTTCCTGCTATTATGCATCCTTTCGCCCTTTCGGCCTCCATTCACGATTGGCGATTCACGATTGGCGATTCACGCCTCAAACCTTCCCTCTTATTTCTTATTTTTGCCCCATGCAAATCCCTTGCACCGATAAGGAACTTTTTGTGTTTAACAAGATCGCACATGCGGCCGCTGAACTCGGTGTGCCTTGTTATGTGATCGGTGGATTTGTACGTGATAAGATATTGGGGCGCCAAACCAAAGATGCAGATATTGTTTGCGTGGGTGATGGAATTCAGCTTGCCCATAAAGTAGCCGAACGATTTCACCCCGTACCGTACGTTTCCTTCTTCAAAACCTTTGGGACCGCACAGATAAAACTGGGCGATTGGGAAATCGAATTCGTTGGAGCGCGTAAAGAAAGTTATCAGTACCATAGCCGCAACCCACTGGTGAAGCCCGGTACGCTGGAAGATGACCAACTGCGTCGCGATTTTACGATCAATGCCATGGCCGTTAGTTTGAATGAAGCCGATTTTGGTTTGTTGGTGGATCCCTTTGAAGGGCAGGCCGACTTACAAAAAAAGATCATTCAAACCCCACTCGATCCGCTGCAAACGTTCAGCGATGATCCGCTGCGTATGATGCGGGCTATACGGTTTGCTTCACAGTTGGGTTTTACCATCGAAGAGAAAACCTTACAGGCTATTAAAGACAATGTAGAGCGCATCCGTATCATAACCCAGGAGCGTATCACAGAAGAATTAAATAAAATTCTATTGAGTCCGCAGCCTTCTGTAGGTTTTGATCTCTTATATCAAACAGGGCTCCTGCATGTGATCTTTCCCTTACTGGTCGATCTGGCCGGAGCGGAATATATTGATGGGGTGGGGCATAAAGATAATTTCTATCATACCCTTCAGGTGGTCGATAATATTTCCCGAAATACGAATGATCTCTGGTTGCGTTGGGCCGCCTTATTACACGATATCGCCAAGCCCGCTACCAAACGTTTTGAGCCGGGACATGGATGGACCTTTCATGGGCATGAAGTGGTGGGCGGAAGAATGATCGGCAAGATCTTCACTAAACTCAAATTGCCGCAGAATGAGAAAATGAAATTCGTTCGTAAGATGGTTGAATTGCATTTACGTCCCATCAGTTTAACCAAAGAAAATATTACCGATAGCGCTATCCGGCGTTTACTCTTCGATGCAGGAGATGATATCGAAAGTTTGATGATGCTTTGTGAAGCGGATATCACCTCAAAGAATAAACAAAAGGTTAGGCGTTATCTCGATAATTTTGAACTGGTACGTCAGCGATTAAAAGAAGTGGAGGAAAAAGATAAGGTACGCAACTGGCAACCGCCTGTAACGGGCGAAATGATCATGGCTACTTTTGGTTTGGCACCCTGCCGCCAGGTAGGAGATCTCAAAAATGCCATTCGCGAAGCCATTCTGGATGGGGTTATAGAAAACAGCTATGATGCGGCCTATGCTTTTCTGCTCGAAACCGCTGCTGCCATGGGTCTGCGCCCGGTTCAGCCCCCGCAGGTATGATCTTTTCTCCTTATTTTTGTCCTGATCCAAAAGGGTCCATTATTCATTATCAATCATCAGTAAGGAATGCCTTTACTTAAGTTTCGTATCTATTTTGAAGAAGATGACAGCGTTTACAGAGATGTTGCCATCAAACCCACACAGAGTTTTCTGCAATTGCATCAGGTAATTCTGAAAGCGTACGAATTCGATTCCAAACACCAGGCTACGTTCTATCGCAGTAACGATCACTGGCAGCGGGGTAGGGAAATAACCCTCGAGAAATATGATAAGGAATACAAGGCACCGCCTTTATTAATGGAAGAAACATCCATTGCCTCCGAGATCAAGATCCCTAATCAGAAATTCATCTTTGTGTACGATTTCGCAAAGAACTGGACCTTTCTGGTGGAATTGATCAATGTGTTGAAGGAAGAAAATCCAAAACTCGTTTATCCCGCCATGATCCGTGCGGAAGGCATCGGCCCTTCCCAATATGGAACCAAAGGATTGGTCGGCGATAAACTTACCGAAATGGAAGAGAAATATGATCTGTCTGCAGTGGGAGATGGATTTGGAGAGGAAGGAGAAGAGTCTGACAGCGACGATATGGATCTGGAGGCCGAAGGCGACGAAAGTACCGAAGAGATCTGATCAACTTCTAAAACCAGTGAGGGCTCTGCATAAGCCCGATACCATGGAACAGAAAACCTGCCTTATTGTAGCCGGACCTACAGCCGTAGGTAAAACCGATTTTGCTATCGACCTGGCTTTAAAACATCAAACCGCCATCCTTTCTGCGGATAGCCGCCAGTGTTATAAAGAATTAGGTATCGGTGTGGCTAAGCCTGATGCCACCCAATTGGCCCAGGTGCCTCATTATTTTATTAATTCTCATTCCATTCATGAAGAAGTAAATGCGGCCGGTTTTGAAGCCTACGCTCTTCAGGTGGTAGACGATCTTTTTAAATCACACGATACGGTCATCGTATGCGGAGGCACTGGTTTGTATCTCCGGGCATTTATGGAAGGATTGGATGCCATTCCGCCGGTTCCGGAATCCATTCGGGACGAAGTGATTCGGGAATATGAAGAAAAAGGCCTGGGATGGTTGACCGATACGCTGGAAAAGCAGGATATTCTCTTTGCCCGCGAAGGGGAAATGCAAAACCCCCAACGCATGATGCGTGCACTGGAAGTATTACGGGCTACCGGACAATCGATCCGGAATTTTCAGCGCAAAGAAAAAGTGCAGCGTCCCTTTGAGATAAAATCTATAGTGTTGGAAAAACCCCGCGAAATTCTATACGATCGTATCAATCGCCGCGTAGATCAAATGATGCAGCAGGGATTACTCGATGAAGCCCGTCATCTTTATCGCTGGAAGCATCTGAATGCCTTGCAAACAGTGGGCTATCAGGAACTGTTCGAACATTTCGAAGGGAAATATAGCCTGGATGAAGCTGTGGAAAAGATCAAGCAAAACACCCGGCACTACGCAAAGCGGCAGATGACATGGTTTCGGAAATTTTTAAGGTAATTATCAATTATTTA
>CAZKSY010000097.1:0-6376 GCA_964555605.1 uncultured Chitinophagaceae bacterium
ACGTTTGGAAGCCATCTACATAGGCACGAGACATATCCGTAGCCAGTTTGGGATCTTCTCCGAATGTGCCGATAAAACGATTCCAGCGGGGTTCGGTAGCCAGGTCTATCTGAGGAGATAAGGCGGTGGTTATACCCAGTGCCCGGTATTCTTTGGAAGCAATGGACCCGAACTGACGCGTGATGGCGGGATCGAAAGTAGCAGATAAGCCTAATTCTTCCGGCCATTGAGAAATGGTGCCTCCTGAGCCGGCATTATATTCTGCATCTTTATTGGCGCCATGACGAGGATCGGAACTATTATTTGAAGGAATACCCATGCCAATTCCCTCTACCAATGCCTGCACATTATTATTCCAGCGGGCAGCTACTTCAGGATTCTCTACAGTAGTAAGTAATACGTGTCGAAGATTGTCATTTTTTAAAAAAGCCAGTTGCTGATCGGTAAGGTCATAAGGCTTTGCCCCACTTTCTTTATAGGTTTTCCCACCATAAGTTCCCCGGAAAAAGCCTGCACTGCCGGCCGGTACGGCCTGATGACCACTGTATAACATTAATCCGGCGATCTGTTCAACGGTTAGTTTGGATGCCAGATCCCGGGCGCGTTCATTAACATTCAAACGCCAATCTTCATATTTATCCAGACGTCCGTTTTTGTTGAGGTCTTTAAAGGGGAAACCATCTACTACAATTATTTTAACCCCACTCTGGGTAGAATAAGCCAGCGTGAGTTGTGCATTAACGCGAATTTTATTTACCCCTTCGGTCATTGAGGTTTCTTCCCATTTTTTCTGCGCTTGTAACATTAATGGTAAACCGAAGCAAAGAAGGAGTAATTTTTTCATATGACTGTTTTACATGATGAACAAAAGAACGGCTTTCGATAGTTTTTACAGGCATCATTGATTAAACAGGAAAGGGACTGGTGGATTCAGTCCCCTCGAAAAATCAGTCGGGATGACTGGATTCGAACCAGCGACCCCTACGTCCCGAACGTAGTGCGCTACCGGGCTGCGCTACATCCCGAAACTATACAAAACCCGCTATTGGGTAAAAATAACACTTTAGGGCTTTTTGAAAAAATCTATCCCTAACCCGGGTTGATCACTTACGGCAAAGCGGCCCTGATCGTAGGTCAAACCAGCAGCAATGTCTTCAGCCAGTAACAATGGGCCATCCATATCCACATAATCCAATAAGGGTGAAAGGTGGGCGATGGCAGCCGATCCAATAGTACTTTCATTCATACAACCCACCATTACCTGCAAGCCCAGTGAGCGGGCATTTTGGATCATTTGAAGGGCTGGCGTAATACCACTGCATTTGGTAAGTTTAATGTTTATGCCATGAAAATGACCGGCACATTTTTCTACATCTTCCCGCACCACACAACTTTCATCCGCGATCAGCGGAAGCGGTGAAACAGCGTATAGCTTCTTCATCCCCTCCCAATTATCTTTTGCCAGCGGTTGTTCCACGAATTCCACACCCAGATCTTTCAGTACAGGAATCTTCTCCAGGGCTTGCTCAAGGGTCCAGCCGGCATTGGCATCTACCCTGAAAATGGCATTTGTATGTTTGCGCAGTTCCTTCACCATTTCAATATCACCGTCAACCCCCACTTTGATCTTATAGATGGGCCAGGGCTTTTCCTGCATCTTTTCCACCATCTTTTCTATACGATCTATACCAATGGTATAATCAGTCATAGGCGATTTGCCCATTTCCAGGTCCCATATCTTATATAAGGGCAATCCCCTCAGCTTTCCAATCATATCCCATGCCGCCATATCAAGGGCACAAACCAAAAAATTGTTTTGAGGAAACAAATGATGCAGGTAATGCCAATAACGTTCGGGTTCGGTGAAAGCGAATTTCTCGACAAATAACTTTTTATGCTGGAGGTCGGCGACCATCTTTTCAACCGGTATATTATAATAGGCAATTGCCGGAGCTTCTCCATAACCGATCTCTCCCCGGTTTTCCAATGCCACTACAATCGATGGTTGATGTGTTTTGGTGCCCTTACTAATGGTAAACGGGTGCCTGAAGGGTAGATTAAATGTGTAGTGCGCGCAATTCATATCTCAATTTGGCGGCAATTTAGCCCTTTTCTGGAATTGCATTCCCGTTTTGGGAATCTTTCCTGTAATTGGCACGCTCTATATATCTGTTAATCAATCAATAAGCATTTGGCACCAGAATAGTAAGTAATATGACGTACCCGAAAACAAAATAAAATGAAAACGATCACTACCCTTACACTTACAAACAAAAACATTAAGACTATCCTTTTCTTTGTGCTGCTCCTGGTTCCCGGTTTAATGAGCGCACAGAACCTGATCAAGAACGCTAATTTCAGTGCCGGTAAAAACAACTGGAACTTCAACAGCATGAGCGTTGAAGTGGAAGATGAAACCAACTATGGTGGATCCAACAGAAATAATAAAGTAGCAGAGATCGATAAAGAAGTGGGCTTGCGTCAGCGTGTGGCTATCACAAAAGGTATTACATACCAGTTCAAATTAAAAGCTACCCGTCGTACCTCAGGTGGTACCATGGCCAACCCTGGCATCAATCTTAAGATTTATGGATCTACCAGCAATAACAATTATATCAATACCAATAAAGCATATACGAATACTTCGTTTGCTTTCTCTGAAGAGGTGTTTACCTACACCGTTCCTTCTAACAGTACGGACAGCTATGTTATTGTTGAAATTTCTCGTAACAATAATAACAGCACACTGGGTGTAATTATTGATGATGTTGAAATGTATAATGTAAGTGCCATGAGTGCCCTGCCGGTAAAAATGACTGCCTTCAATGCTGAGATCAGTAATAAAGTTGCTGTACTGAGCTGGACTACTGAAAACGAAATCAGAAATCATTATTACGTTGTTGAACGTTCTTCTAATGGTAGCCGCTTTGATTCTATCGGAATGGTAATGGGTCGTAACAATACAAGTGCCTTCACTTATACATTCACCGACAAGCAATTGCTGAATGGCAACAATATGTATCGCATCCGTCAAATTGACCTGGATGGTGCCACAACGTATTCTAAAGTAATCACTGTAAAAAATATGAATGCTGCTGAAGGATTTAAGGTTTTCCCTACGGCAGCCACTACACAGATCAATTATAGCACAACTGTTGAAAAAGCGACCAGTGTACAGGTGATCATTGCGGACGCCGCCGGCCGTGTTATGCATCAATCAACCCGCCTTTTAACAGCAGGAAGCAATCAGCAATCTGTTTCAATTGAAAACTTCAGCAAAGGAAATTATTATCTGCTGGTTCGTGATGCCAACGGCAACATCAATCAAACTACTTCATTTATTAAGGTACAGTAAGAAAGTAAAGTAAGGGTTGTTAAAAAAGAAAGTGTCGCTTAAGCGACACTTTCTTTTTTACTGGGCTCGTCCGGAAGCTTCCAGATAGCCGCTTAATTCGTTATTGAATTCTTTTTCCTTTAAGAGTTCTTCCAGTGACAGATGCATACGATAACGCCAATAATGATTGGGATTGGCGGGAATGTTCACTCTTTCGCCATGCGGATCTTCCCGACGGATGCTGGCACTCATTCCCATGAGGTCCTGCAACTGAAATACGCTCCACATTGCAGGGGAATATAAATGCTGCAAAATGATAGCGCGGCTGATCCAGGGTTCACAGAAAGCCGGTGCATCGCCCCACTGACCTAATTCCTGATTATAAAAACGCTGCGTTTTTTCCCGGTCTTCTTCCCACCAGCCACGAATCGTACTCATATCGTGGGTAGAAGGTGTAACCACACTCATATATGGGGCATCCGTTGGATGGAAGAACTCTTTTCCCAATGCTTTGGGCATGCGCTGGATCTCGAGGCTTAAAATACCCAATTGCTTCATCACATCGGGTACACACTCGGGCACCAATCCCAGATCTTCGCCGCAAATAAGCATATTCGTGGATCGTTTCAAGGCCGGTAATTTCTTCATGGCTTCTTTCATCCAGAAGGCATCCTGACGTTTGAAATAATAATCTACATATAGGTCTTTTAGCGGTTGCTTATAGCGCTCCTCCAGATATCGGAAAGAAGCGGTTTGTTCCATATTGAAACGGAAATGGAATTGCTGATGATGCGACCCCTCTTCTTCAAAAAGAATGACATTGGAAGCCAGGTCCATTAGGCCCTGACGTATATTTTTATTCTCCTCGCTTTCTTCCAGTGCCTTAAAATAAGCATCAATACGTTGCTGCGTTGCAAAAGCATCTTTCAATGCATAAAATCCATCTCCAATAGAGTCAAGGAATTCTTTGAATTTAGATTGATTGGGGCCAAAAAAGTCCCATAAAACAGCATCGCTGATATAGGGTGAGCAAAACCGGTAATGATCGAAACTGATTCCGGCCGCACTCAGTTCATTAATATGTACCGGAATGGCCGGAACGAAACGCCCCATAATGCCTTCCACAGCCGTAACGGGGATACTCCAGATTCGGAAGAAGCCGAGGATGTGATCAATACGGAAAGCATCAAAATAATCTCCCATTTGCACAAAACGCTCATGCCACCATTCAAACTGGTCACGCTCCATCTGTTCCCAATTGTAGGTTGGGAAACCCCAGTTTTGTCCATGGATCGCAAAATCATCTGGCGGAGCCCCGGCCTGCATGTCCATATGATACAAGGCAGGATTCATCCACGCATCAACGCTGTAACGATAGATGCCAATGGGAATATCTCCTTTTAATATAATACCCTTTTCATGGGCGTAGTCGGCCGCTTCCTTTAACTGCAGATGCAAGTGATATTGAACAAAATAATGAAACAATATTTCTTCATAATGCCGGGCCTTGGGCGCTACATATTTTTCAATGGAAGCTTTATTGTAGGTTCCATATAATTTCCACTGATTAAAATCGGGTGTTCCATTACGATCACGGAGATAGCAGAAAGCAGCATAGGGTACCAGCCAATACCTGTTCTTGTCAAAGAACGCATTATAAGCAGGATCACTCTGCAAACTGTCTTTCTTCACCTGAAACAATTCCTTTAACACCGCCAGCTTAAAGCGCATCACTTCTTCATAATCCACTTCACTGGCCGCATTCAGTTCTTTCTGCTTTTTGCGCAAAGGCTTGATAAGTGCGGCATGTTCTTTACCGGCCACACTTTCCAGATTTATGAACAAGGGATGTAGGGCAAATGCTGAAATAGCGGCATAAGGGTAAGAATCTTTCCAGGTATGGGTGGCTGTCGTATCGTTTACCGGTAAAATCTGCAGCATGCGCAAACCCGTTTTAACAGCCCAATCCGTAAGTAATTTCAGGTCGTTGAACTCTCCTACTCCAAATGAATCTTTAGACCGTAAACTGAAAACCGGAATGGCCAATCCTGCGCCTTTCCAGGTAGTATTAGGCAACCGAACAAATCCATCATGCAGGGTTACCAAACCCGCCTCGCTAACACTGAGCAACTGACGGTTAGGACCCTCTTCAAATTTCACAAAGGAATCGTTCTTAATATTGTAAATGCCATATTTGTATTGCAAGGGGAAAGACTCTCTGGGCAACTGCAATTTTGCACTCCACCAGCCGTTTTCACGCTGTAAAAGAATTGGATTCAACGTATCCCAATCGCCCAATAAGGGGCCACTTCCCGACACACATAAAACCTCATTCTTACTTAATAAGGGTGCTTTCGCCTTGAAAATAAAATTATACGCCTTGGGCGATTTGATCTTTTGCCTTGTTTCATTTTCTTTCAGTAATACTTCCTGAAAAGGATTGCTATAAAACGCATTTTCGAATTCACCGGCATGATTCCAAACATCCACAAACTGCAGGTCATCACATGCGGCTTTTTTCAGATCACATTTGCGATCGTCTCCCCATTCCTGCACCGTAAATCCATCTGCATTTTTAAGCAGATATTTATATTGTAATACAGGCAACGGATCTGTTGGGTCTATTTCGATGATTCCGGTCCAGAATTCACTATTAAAGTATGTTAGGGGAAAAGCGTTGGTTTCCTGATTTTGACCTAAAAGGGCATGATTACCCATCACAAAAAGTGACTGGCCATAATTTGTATGGAAGCGTAAAAAGAAACGGATCTTCATCGTCAGTAATTTGCAGGGATAACGAAAGTAACACAAAGTGTACAAATTACGCAAAGTTGTCAAAAAAACAGATCATTGAAATTCAACATATAAATTCGCTGGTGGATGGTACTGCGGAAGCGGCAAAAAAAATCAATTAAATGACCCGGAACTGATGGATTTTGAACCTGTTCCCTTATTTTTGCAAAAATTATTTCAAATGGAGAATAACAAGAAGTATACAGGAATCTGGTGGTTGGTTTTCCTTGGATCCACCGCACTGCTTGG
>CAZKSY010000098.1:0-6293 GCA_964555605.1 uncultured Chitinophagaceae bacterium
GCTAATACTAATACAGGGTAACACTATTTTGCAAAAGGATGTATTTCTTTCGGACTTCTCGACCTTAACTCCTGAATCCCGACTTGTTTTTCTCCCAGGATTATCTTTCCCTCAATCAATTAAACTGTTCCCATGGACTCCCCCGACTCTAACTCTACCACTTCTCTTCCTCACTAATCCCCCCTTCTTTCGCCCTAAACTCCTCCCTCGATTTCCTTTTCTGTATTTGTCTTTCAATAATGAGGGCTGTAATTATTTTGCCAGCATCAGTATCAGGGTTATTCCTTAGTATGGTCTTTAGTTTTATTTCGTCTATATCGAGGCGATAGAGGATCTGCACTAATTTGTCAAAATCGTTTACTATCAGCTCATTAATCAACGCTATCATCTGTTCTGCCTGAGCTTTATCAGGTTGTTGAACGGCTAATAGATCCTTAAGTGAGTCCATATTGATGTAGTTAATATGATGGATAACCGATTATTAGCGATAAATTCAAGAAATAACCGTTAAAGTCATATCAAAGCTACATAGATTTCGTAACCTTGTAGCGTATTAAACCTTTGCTATGAGAAGAAAATGGATCATAACAGTGTTATTGCTGGGTGTTTCCATATGTTCTTTTTCTCAAGGCACTATCAAAGGAAAGCTAATTGACTCCATAGCTAAACAACCAATGTCATTAGCAACTATTACGGTATTCAGGGCTAAAGATACTAGTATAGTAACATATCGGCTCAGCGATCCCCAGGGTAACTTTAAAGTTCCCGGACTTCCCTTCAATACACCTCTTCGGACTGTTATTACTTCAAGTGGATATAAAGTGATAAGGCGTTCTTTCACCTTGACCGCAGAAAATGCATTATTAGATTTTGGTACCATTGGCGGCTATACAGATACCACTACTCTTGAGGATTTTTTGGTTATTGCAGAACGCCCGCCCGTAACTATTAGAAAAGATACGATTGAATTCAATGCAGCCGCTTTTAAGACTTTGCCATCTGCATTAGTAGAAGATCTCTTGAAGAAATTTCCAGGGGTGGAAGTGGCAGCTGATGGTTCAATCAAGGTAAATGGCCGTCCAGTTAACAGGATCCTTGTGGAAGGAAAGGATTTTTTCGGAGGAGATCCCACTATCGCAACAAGAAACCTTCCAGCAAATATCATTGATAAGGTACAGGTTACTGACGATAAGAAAGAATTGACAAGAAACCCGGAAGCCAATAAGGCTGAATTAGGTCAGGTTATGAACTTAAAGTTAAAGAAGGCCATAAAGCGTGGCTGGTTTGGAAAAGCGTATGCAGGAGCTGGTAAAGGGTCTATTGGACATTATGAAACAGGGGCAATCATCAATACTTTCAGAGACACGCTTCAGGTAAGTGTATTAGCATATGCCAATAATGTTAACAGAGCTGGTTTTGGTTATAGTGATCTCCAGAATCTAGGTGGCTTCGATCGTAGTGGTGTAAATGGCATGACCGAATGGGCAAGCGGTGGATTAGAAATTAATGGGATATCGTTTGGTGGTACTGGTTCGGGTATACAAAAATCGTCTGGTGCCGGAATTAATATAAATCATGATCCTTCAAAAAAGGTCCAACTTAATTTTCAGTATTTCTATGGTCATGTAAACAGTAACTTAATTACAAGCTCATTAAGTAAGCAATTTTTCAATGATACCATTCTAACTACTTCCAATAAGACAATTGAAAAAGGAGATGAATTTGGCCATGGTTTCAGTGTTAGGTTTAAATGGGAGATAGACACACTTACATCCATTGAAATTGCGCCATCAGTAAGATTGATAAATAGAAGGGGTAAGAAAGATTTTTACGCTGAATCTTCTTCCAATATTGATTCTTTGCTGCATAATAGCGTCAATAATGAAATTCGTAATGCTATAGAGAAAGAGTATGTTTTTGAATTGAATTTGAATCGTCGTTTTAAGCAGGAGAAAGGATATCTTAACTACATAAATCTTATTAGGTATAACAGTGCCATAAATGAACTTCAGAATGATGTTATCAGTAATTTTTTTAGGCCATTACCTCAGGTTTCTGAATTAAACCAAATTCGAAACCAGGACAAAAGCAATCAGTATCACAGAAACTATGTTTCCGTTGGGCGAAATTTCAAAAACTCATTTACGCTCTCTGCTACTAATAATTTTACAATTTATAGGGATAAAGACGAAATCAGCACAATTGATCTGAATCCCTTGACTGGTCTATATGAAATACCCAATGCTGGGCTCAGTAATACCCTGCTAAGGAAGGGAATTACAAATATTGCTTCTTTGGGGCTGATCTGGAGAAATAAGAAGTTTTTTATACGCCCTGCTATTCAATGGCAATATATTGGGTTAGAGAACAATTATCAGAAAGAGCCCCCAAACCGGCAGCAATATAGTTTTCTGTTTCCCGGCTTAAACCTTAATTGGAAAGGGTTCTCTTTATACTATCAGGTACTTGTGCAAGCTCCCAGTTCAAACGATGTGAGTCCCGTAGTAAATAATACAAATCCACTTTATCAAAATTTAGGCAATCCTGCCCTTAAGCCTTTAAAGAGACATGTCGTTAATTCAAATTTTAATAAGTATGATACGAAAAGACTACTTAATTACAATCTGAACATTAATTATAGTAATTCATTGGATGCAGTAATTCGGGAAAGATCTGTTACTAGCAATGGTATTCAAGTAAGTAAACCGGTTAATATAAATAATTTGACCACTTATTCAATAAGCGGAAGCATTGGAAAACAGTATAAATTTTCAGGTAAATGGAAAATAAATATTCGGCCTGGAATTAATTTTGGCGTAATCAATAATTATGTTATTGTTAATGGCAATAAAAGTAAAGTCACTCAAAATAGCAAGGGTGGCTCCATTAATCTTGGATTTAATTGGGATGACAAATTTGAATTCTCACAAAACTACAGGGTGAATAAAACCAATACTTATTATGAGAGTGATGCTTTTAGGGATCTTAGGGTCATGACACATTATGCTCATTCGGAAGTAATGTTCCGTACCATTAATAAACTGGTCCTGGAAACTTCATTAGATTATATATATAACCCACAAGTTTCTCCCTCACTGCCAAGGAATATCTTTAAATGGAATGCTGCAATCAATTATTTATTCCTAAAAGATCAGAAAGGTCAATTGAAGTTTATCATATTTGATATCCTGAAGCAGAATGTTAATTCGTATAGGTCAATCAGAGAAAATTCTATTCAGGATATAACCTCTAATTCAATTACGCAATATTTTATGGTCACTTTCACTTACAGTATTCGCGATTTTAAGAGTAGAAAGGCTGGAAAGTAAAGTCGATGCTCTTGTTTTAGAATGATTCTTCAAAGCTTCTCCACCACCCCCAACGCAAACAGCGCAAAATCATACTTCACCGGATCAACTGGATCCAGCGTTCGAAGATATTCCGTTAACTGCAGCGCTGCCTCCCAATCGGCATTGGGACGATCTAATAACTGGAAACGTTTGGCAACACGGCCAACGTGTACATCAACGGGACAAACCAATTGAGAAGGTTTGATCTTTTTCCAGATACCAAAATCAACGCCTTTATTGTCGCGACGCACCATCCAGCGTAAATACATGTTGAGCCGTTTACAAGCAGACTTGCGGGCCGGTGTAGCCACATGTTTCAAGGTTCGGCCCGGGCAATCGGGAGAGGCCCTGAAATAATCATGAAAACCGATCAGGGCGTTTTCAATGGTTTTGTCTTTTGCTCCTAAGGTTTTTGTGAATGCCTGTTCCAGACTGGTATGTTTCCGGTAATGTTGCTGCAGGAATTCGGTGAAATACAGCAGGTCGGTATCATTAAAAGTGCGGTGTTTGAAGCCGAGTAGTTTTCGTCGTTCTGTTTCTTCATGATGAACAATGAAATCGTGTGGCGCTCCATCCATTCGCTGCATCAGTTCCCGACTCTTTTGAATGATCGTGGTACGGTTGCCCCAGGCGAATATCGCAGCAAATAAACCCGCAATCTCGATGTCTTGTTTTTTTGAAAACAGATGCGGCACCGAAATGGGATCATCCTTAATGAACGAAGGTTGATTATATAAATCAACCTTCGCCTCCAGAAAATCTTTCAATTCATTTTTCATCAGCCAATGGCCTTTTTTAAGTCTTCGATCAGGTCTTCCGCATCTTCGATACCAATGCTCAAACGGATCAGTGAATCGCTCAAACCATTTTTAATACGTTCTTCTCGGGGGATCGATGCATGGGTCATGGATGCCGGATGATTGATCAGTGACTCCACCCCACCTAAACTCTCTGCTAATGAAAAGAGATGCGTGGAAGAAAGTACGCGGCGGGCTTCTGCCTCACTATCATCTTTCAATTCAAAGCTAAGCATGCCACCAAAATCCTTCATTTGTTTTTTTGCAATGGCATGATTGGGATGTTCTTCAAACCCGGGCCAGTATACTTTTTTTACTTTCGGATGGGCTTTCAGCCAATGCGCAATGATGCGTCCGTTTTCACAATGCTGTTTCATGCGCACGCCCAGGGTTTTAATACCACGGAGTACCAGAAAACAATCCATCGGTCCGGGTACGGCACCGCAACTCTTCTGTATAAAGTATAAACGCTCTCTTAATTCGGGGTCATTCATGATCAAACAGCCTTGTATCACATCACTGTGACCGCCGAGATATTTGGTGGCACTGTGCATCACAATATCGGCGCCGAGGTCCATGGGATTTTGCAAGGCAGGGGAAGCAAAAGTATTATCTACTGCCAGCAGAATATTTTTTCCCTTAACGATCGCTGCAACGGCGGCAATATCAGTAATATTCATCAAGGGGTTGGTAGGTGTTTCGATCCATACCAGCTTGGTTTGTGCTGTGATCGCTTTTGCTACATTGTCCGCATTCGTGGTGTCAACATAAACGAAACGGATCCCGAATTTCTCAAACACCTTGGTGAACAAGCGATAGGTGCCTCCGTACATATCATTAGCGCAGATCACTTCGTCGCCGGGCGATAACAATTTGATCACTGCATCGGTAGCGGCCACACCACTGCTGAAGGCCAATCCGAATTTTCCATTCTCAATAACCGCAAAAGCTTCTTCCAGTGCTTTGCGCGTGGGATTTTGACTGCGTGCATATTCAAAACCCTGATTCACACCCGGCGCTTCCTGCACATAGGTAGAGGTTTGAAATATAGGTGTCATGATCGCTCCGGTGGATGGATCGGGATGCGCACCGGCATGTATGAATTTGGTCGATGATTTCATAAATTAAGTATTGGAGCACAAAAATAGGTTATAAAAAGATAGGGTGTGGTCTTCCATTATTCCCCAAAGGCTATCCGGTAAATAAAACAGCACTGTTTTACTTTTTCCTTCCAACAGACAATTGTTAAAGCCGTTCCCTTAGTTTAACACCAACTTAACCAAGTTTGAATAATAACCTGTAACATGCCTGAAATCCTTTCCGGGAGCAGGTTTCAGCTGTTTTGAGTCGGGTTAATAAATGTTAAATCTCCGAAGATATTCGTAGATTTTATAGTATGTCTTTTCCTCCTCCCAATTTGCTTGACTTCGCTTGTTTGTTGTACTAGGTTTGTGTGGTATAGCCCTTTATTTATCATTAAATTTTTAGCCATGAAAAAAATGTTTGCCTTGCTGGGTCTCAGCGTGCTGGTATTATCTGCTTATGCGTATGACCCCAACGACAAAGTGTTACAATCTTTCAAAACCACTTTTGCCAATGCCAAAGATGTACGTTGGGATGAGTTTCCGGATCATTACACGGTGAGTTTTAATTATTCCGGGATCATTTCGCGCGTGAAGTATGATATGGATGGCAATATCACCGGTTCGATCCGGTATTATGAAGCCAGTAATCTTCCCTTGAACCTGCTCACCAAATTAAAAAAATCGCATCAGTCAAAAACTTTTTTTGGTGTGACCGAATTGTCGGTAGGAGAAGATGTAGTGTACTTTGTACGGATGCAGGATGCTAAAAACTGGTATACGTATAAGGTAGATGTGCAGGGGAATGAGGAAGTAGTGGAGAAGTTCAGGAAGGGGTAGGGGAATCGGGAATGGTGAATGGTGAATGGTGAATTGTGAATCGGGAATGGTGAATTGTGTGTGGTGCCCGTAGGCTGAAGCTTCAAAGAAGGTTTAAATTGACTTTGCGTGACTCCGCGTCCTCCGCGCCTCTGCGGTTTTTTATTAATAGCCCCCAATCACCACTCACGATTGACGATTCACGATTCACCTCTCACCTCTCACCTCTCACCTCTCACCTCTCA
>CAZKSY010000099.1:0-1471 GCA_964555605.1 uncultured Chitinophagaceae bacterium
ACATACCGTTACCATGGGTGCCGACCAGCAGGTAGTTGTCTTGCGGACGGTAATCGAGCGAGGAAACCACAGCAAAGTTCAGTACCGAACCGCCTTCTCTTACCCAGCTTACACTGCCACCGCCCTGAAGGGTAGTGCCAATTCCGATCGCACTATACAAACCCACTGAAGTACCCACATAATATTCTGTCACGGGATTATTCGAGCCGTCCTTTTTCACCACGATCGCGCAGCTTCTATAGGAAGGAAGGGTTAAGTTTCCTTCTGCATTGCTCCAGGTGGGCGTGGCACTTTTTGCATTATTCGTCCACCATACACTGGTAGTACCATAGTTGGATACCACTACCATCACTTCTTCATCATTATTGGGATTCACCGCAATATCATTGATATAACCATTCAGCAGGGGTGGGGTAATATTTACCGGACTGGCACCTGCGGTGGCGTTACGTGGATTATCGAGGCGGAATAATTTTCCATTGCTGGTACCGATATACATTACATGGCTGCTGGCATAATCGCCCCGACTCAACTCCATCGTAGTGATGATGATATTCGTACCACTGGTAGGAGCACCCGGATTCACGGCTGCACCCACACCGGTTAATTCGGTCCAGCCCGAACTGGTAACGGTAGACGACGCCGTAGTGCGGAATAAGCGGTTGAAGTTTACATAATAAAGATCATCGGTATTGTCGAAGTCGAGTTCAAAATAGGTGACGAAATCACCAAAAGCATTGCTTCCGGCGCCAGGCGTGGCGGTCAATCCGGTCGGACGAATGGATCCACCCGAAATACTTCCTGATGACAGTGTGGCGCGTACAATATTGCCGAATTGAGAAGAACCGAACATGATCTGTGAGGTGGGACCGGCTTTTGCGATCGCACAACCGGCTCCATCACCACTCAATACACGGTATTGGGCATTATTGGTAGCAGGGCCTAAAATACCACTCGCATCTCTGAAACGGGTGCCGTTATCCTGCGCTCCTCCTACAAAATTGAATCGTCCGGCACCGGGATCCATCGCCACATGATAATATTGCAATGTTTGATAATTGCCCACTACATCCCAGGTCACCGGTTCTATACCGGTATTGCCCATGATATTCGACGTGATCTGCAAGCCGCCATCATTGCCACAAATGGCACGGTTCGGATTGGTGGGATCGAAAGCCAACGCATGCATATCAGGGTGACTCCATTTGGAAATATCATTAGGATTTGATTGACTGCCGTAAATATTCAAACCTGAAGGGAAATTGGAACCATAACCACCGATCCAACTGGTAGCTGAAGCGTTGCTGAATCCATTGGTGGAGCGGAACAGATTGACGCCTCCCAGAAATACCACATTCGGATCATCGGGTTTTACCGCTACCATCAAATCATAACCTCCTTGCACGTGAAATGGATCCACCCCATCCAATTGTCCGCTGAAATCGGGCACGTTGGCCGATAAGTTGGTCCA
>CAZKSY010000099.1:1571-6032 GCA_964555605.1 uncultured Chitinophagaceae bacterium
ATTTTATGGGCAATGTCCAGCGGATTATCAAACGCTTCCAAACTACCACCTCCTAAAATGCTCGTGCCATCAATATCGGTCACCTGACGGGTGAGCTTCGTCCAGGTCGCTCCATTGTCAGTCGATTTCCAGATACCGAAACCCAGATAAAAAGCGGCTGCTCCACTGGCGGAGTTGGCAATGGGTTCGCCACCGCCTGCATACCAGGTATTTTCAAATCCGGTGCGGGGATCCTGGGCCAGCGCAGAGAGGTTATGAATATCGTTATCCGGACTTACGCGGGTCCAGTTGGCACCGCCATCTATCGAACGCATGATGCCACCACTTACGGAACCGGCAATGATCACGCGGTTCGAGGTACCATTATATCTTTTATCAAAAGCCACCGCACGGGTACGGCCACCGATATTATTCGGTCCGGCTTCTAAATAAGTATTTAAATTGTCTGCTCCCTGTGGTCCGTTCACACCACTTTCTCCCCGCACCGGAATGCCCAGCGCCATTTTCATTTCCTCCATGCGGATATTCACCGGAATTCGTCCGGTACCGGGTTCTTTCAGCATATTGAACTCATGCAACCAGCGCTGTTTGGTAAAGAAAGCCCGCTGCTCTTCTTTCTCCGCTTCATTTTCTTCATAGCCTTTTTCCAGGGTATTACGCACCATCGTGCCGTTTGAGGAAGGGTGCAGACGGGACGTGATCACTGCTACGCCGATCAGTAATACAGCCGTTCCCAGTATAGTGTACTTCATCATGTATAATTTCTTGGTATCAGAATGAGTTATTGATTCAACAGCTCCTGTATCAGGCCGCCCATCTTTCAAACAATCAGATCAGCAAGCTGTTCAGGCAAATTAAACAATTTATATCCAAAACGTGCATTTGTCGCAGCAGGCTGGTTGTTAAGAAAATACGATAATATTTCGATATCGGTTTGCCTTTTCATGTAAAATAATGTGCCCCCTGCACTATCTTTGCCCCGCGTTATGAATTTGCAGTCGTTGCTGGATCAGTATAAACAATCCCCCCGCCTTTTTCAATTGGCGGACAGGCTTTCTTTTGCCCCACCCCAGCAGCTCGTACTGGAAGACCTGAATGGCAGTTCCCCTGAATTTATTTTCACGTCTATTTTCCATCATGATTCCTGCTCTCAAATGAATCATGTGGTGGTATGTGAAGATGCCGAAGCAGCAGCCTATTTTCAGAATACTGTGGAGAATCTAACACAGGCCCTGAATATTTTCTACTTCCCGTCTTCTTTCAAGAACAGAAAGAATTTCAGTCTGCTGAACCCCTCGCATGTCATGCTCCGTACCGAGGCCCTGACCCGTTTTGCGGCAGCGGCCGGTCAGCGTACCGGAGTGCTGGTGACCTATCCGGAAGCACTTTTTGAGAAAGTGGTGATCCCTACCTCGCTTTCTTCTTCCATGATCCATATTAAAACCGGCGATACCTTAGAAGTGGATGCTTTGATGCAACGGATGGTGGACTATGGATTTGAGCGAACCGATTTCGTTTATGAACCCGGCCAGTTTGCCTTGCGCGGCGGTATTCTTGATATTTACTCCTACGGAAATGAAAAGCCGTATCGGGTGGAACTGTTTGGTAATGATGTGGATTCGATCCGTATCGTTGATCCCGAAACGCAGTTGAGTGAGCGGAGACTGTTACAGGTCACCATCATCCCGAATGTAGAAACCCGTTTCGATACCGGCGAAAAGACCTCCCTCTTTGAATTTCTTCCATCCAATACCGTGTTCTGGTTACAGGACCGTGGTTTTGTATTGGAGAAACTGGAGCAACAGGAGGAAGATCTGCAGCTGTTTTTTGAGATGAAAGAACAGCGGCCGGAGCGCAGCAAAGAAGAGGAAGAGAATACCACACATGCACAATTGCAGGCAGCCGATTTTATCACCGCTGCTTTTGCCAAAGAAGCGCTTACCCGTTTCAATACGGTGGAGTGGTTGCGTACAGGTGCTTCCGTTAGTGAAGCAGGTAGCTGGGCCATAAAATATACAACGAAATCGCAACCCGCGTTTAACCGGCAGTTCGATCTGTTGATCCGCGACCTGAAGACCTGGTCGCTGCGTGGTTTTACCCTTTATCTTTTTGCGGAGAACCCACGACAACTCGAGCGGCTGCACAGTATTTTCGAAGACCTGAAAGCCGAACTGCAGTTCATTCCGGTGCCGGTTTCCATTCATGAAGGATTTATCGATGAAGATATCAAGGCGGTTTGCTATACCGACCACCAGATCTTTCAACGCTATCATAAGTATAAAGTCAAGCAGGCCTATAATAAGAACAAAGCCCTCACCTTACGCACCCTCCGTGAATTACAGCCCGGCGATTATGTAACCCATATTGATCATGGCGTAGGAGTGTACAGCGGCCTGCAGAAAATAGAAGCCAATGGACGTTTACAGGAAGCCGTGCGGATCATCTATAAAGACAGCGATATCCTGTATGTAAATATCAACTCGCTTCATAAGATCTCGAAGTACACCGGCAAAGAAGGTACGGTGCCCAAGGTAAATAAATTGGGAAGTGATGCCTGGGCGAAGTTGAAGGAAAAGACCAAAACCAAAGTAAAAGAGATCGCCTTCGATCTCATCAAACTATATGCGCAACGAAAAGCGCAGGAAGGGTTTGCCTTCACGCCGGATAATTATATGCAAACCGAGCTGGAAGCCTCTTTTATTTATGAGGATACTCCAGATCAAAGCAAGGCGACGGCCGATGTGAAGAAAGATATGGAAGCCGGTTCACCCATGGACCGATTGGTATGCGGTGATGTTGGTTTTGGTAAAACAGAAATTGCCGTGCGGGCAGCTTTCAAAGCCTGTGTGGATGGCAAGCAGGCCGCTGTATTGGTGCCCACCACCATCCTGGCCTTCCAGCACTATAAAACATTTAAAGAGCGGCTGAAAGATTTTCCGGTGACGGTGGATTATTCGAATCGATTCAAATCGGCCAAAGAAAAGAAAGAGACCTATCAGCGTTTGGAAGAAGGGAAGATCGATATCATCATCGGTACCCATGCATTGTTGGGTAAGGATGTCAAATTCAAGGACCTGGGATTGCTGGTGATCGATGAAGAACAAAAATTCGGGGTAGCCCATAAAGAGAAGATCAAGACCTTGCGGACCAATGTCGATTGTCTCACACTCACGGCAACGCCCATTCCCCGTACCCTTCAGTTCAGTTTGATGGGGGCGAGGGACCTTAGTATTATCAATACACCGCCACCGAACCGGCAACCGATACAAACGGAGGTGCAGGTATTCCAGGAGGATTTTATCCGCGATGCGATCTATTTTGAAACCGAGCGGGGCGGACAGGTTTTCTTCATCCATAACCGCGTGCAGGGTTTGCCGGAAATGGCCAATCTGATTCGGGGGCTTTGTCCCGACCTGAGTATCGGTTTTGCGCACGGCCAATTGGAAGGGCATGAATTGGAAGAACGTATTCTTGATTTCATCGATAAGAAATATGATGTATTGGTTTGTACCAATATTGTGGAGAGCGGGGTGGATATTCCGAATGTGAATACCATTATTGTCAACAATGCCCATCAGTTCGGACTGAGCGATCTGCATCAGTTACGCGGAAGGGTAGGGCGCAGCAATAAGAAAGCCTTCTGTTATTTGCTCGCGCCACCGATGAGTACCTTGCCAACGGACTCGCGTAAGCGCTTACAAACATTGGAGCAACATAGCGAATTGGGAAGCGGTTTTCAGATCGCCATGCGCGACCTGGATATACGCGGGGCCGGAAACATGCTGGGCGGGGAGCAAAGTGGTTTCATGGCCGAGATCGGATTTGAAATGTATCAGAAGATATTGGATGAAGCCATCAAAGAATTGAAGCGCACCGAGTTCCGATCCTTATTCAAGGAAGAGATCTCGAAGCAGGAAGATTTTGTACAGGATTGTACCATCGACACCGATCTGGAAATTCTGATCCCCGATCATTATGTAGAAAGCATCACCGAGCGGCTTTCTTTATATACCCGATTGGATAATTGTGATACGGAAGAAGAGCTGGCGCAATTCCATCTGGAGCTGGCCGATCGTTTCGGGCCGGTGCCCCATCAGGTGGAGGATCTGTTTGATACGGTGCGCAGCCGCAAGCTGGCGGTGCAGCTTGGATTTGAGAAGATGTTGCTGAAAGATGATACGCTGAAATGTTATTTTATCAATAAACCCGATTCGCCTTATTTTGAATCGGACTTGTTTAAGAACCTGTTAGACTTTCTGCAAAAGCAAACCAACAAAGCCCGTTTGAAACAAGTGGGTAAACTTTTCCTTTTAGTAGTGGATGACATCAAAAACATGCGGCAGTTGCTGCAGTTTTTGGAGCGGTTGGTGAAGAGCTGTAAAGTGTGATGATGTGGGGTATAAAACAGCCGGTTCAAAGGAAAACTCATTTAAACGCAGCTTTCCTGATTCCTTTTGAACA
>CAZKSY010000100.1:0-5719 GCA_964555605.1 uncultured Chitinophagaceae bacterium
TCCACTTACTACTCAACAGGCACCACCTCTTTAAAATACTTCAACCGCAGCGAATCACTCCAACCATTTGGATTATTATTAAACGATTTACTACTGAAGAAGATCATGCCGTGAATATTCGGTGTAGCCCGCAGTGCTTCGATCTGTCGGGGAATTAAGGTTTTATCCTTCCAATCCTTGTTGCTGTTGGCCCGGTAGATACCCAAACCGATATAGCACTTCTTGCCATAGGTATGCTTGCTCCACCAATCGAGCAACACTTCATAAGCCGCGCGCGGATGGCCAAATTCCCAATACAATTGCGGCGCCACATAATCGATCCATCCCTCTTTCAACCACAATAAAATATCTGCATACAGATCATCATAATTGGTTTGTCCCGCCTGTGTGGCACTTCCCTCAGGATCCTTATCCTTATTACGCCAAACACCAAACGGAGAAATACCAAACTGCACCTCTTTCTTTTCTTCCTTGATCGCTTTGCTCAGGAATAAGATCACCGAATCCACATTACTTCTTCTCCAATCATCTTTCGATAAACCATTTCCATACTTTGAATAACTGGCTTCATCCGGAAACTCTTTCCCTTCAATACGGTAAGGATAGAAATAATCATCGAAGTGGATCGCATCCACGTCATAACGACTCACCACATCACGGATCACATTCACCACAAACTGCTGCGCCTCTTTGTTGCCCGGATCAAAATATTTTTTATCGCCATAGGTAAGAAACCATTCAGGATGCACTTTGGTTACGTGCGTTGGCGCAATGCTCGACTTTGTAATATTAAATACAGCTCTGTACGGATTACACCAGGCGTGAAACTGCATCCCACGCTTATGCGTTTCCTCGATCATGAATTGTAATGGATCGTAATAGGGATTGGGCGGAACACCTTGCTTACCGGTAAGCCATTCACTCCAGGGCTCATAGGGAGAAGGATAAAAAGCATCCGTGGCCGGACGGATCTGCGCCACAATAGCATTCAGTCCATTACGCTGGTGCATATCCAGCAAACGGATAAACTCCACTTTCTGACTATCACTATTGTAATTACCCTTGGTAGGCCAGTCAATATTGTCAACTGTTGCTACCCATACACCCCTGAATTCGGGTTTGGGTTGGGCATTACTAATAAGGGAGAAAAAAAGGACACAAAAAAGTACTGTCAGTCGCTGCATTTCAAAAATTTCCCAAAAATACAGGGTCAATTCGACTTTCGTAACTTATCGAGCAAACCATTCAGGATAATTACTTCATCAGTAGACAGTTCTTTCAAAATACCGTCCATTTCGATATTGTATTTATCCAGATCCTCGAGCAGTTCCAGTCCCTTGTCGGTAATGGTAACATCCACCAGCCGTTTATCGGCCGAACAAACCATTTTCTGTACCAGTTCTTTCTTGATCAAACGATCGACGATCCGGCTGGTATCACTCATTTTATCGAGCATACGCTGACGGATCTGCAAGGTGCTGAGGGGTTGTTTTGCGCCTCTTAAAATTCGCAGAATATTATATTGCTGGGGTGTGATATCTCCTTTGTCAAAAATCTTTTTGACATTATCCATTAACCAGTTGTGCGTGAAGATCAGATTAACCACAGCCTTATGGTATTCATTCCTGAATTTCGAGGTAGAAATGTCTTTATCGATACTCATGCTATTAGGTTAGGTCCGGCGTAAATGTAGAAAAAGACCTAAGTAAAAAACCTGATTTACGTCTTATTCGCTCCAGATTTTCGTCCCCTCACTGCAGTTAGCACAAATATCAATTTCCTTGCGGCCCCGCAGGAGGTTCTGCCGGAATTGCTGGTAGCGGGCATTCTTCCAGACCTCCTTGAAACCGGTGGATTTCAAGTCGCCCATCCGGTGGTCGGCATCCTTATCAAAACAACAGGGCACCACCAGCCCATCCCAGGTGATCACCGGCGCATGCCAGAGCCGCCAGCAGTGGTTGGCCAGTTTACCCTTTAGCTGCATCACGCCGTTCCGGTCTTTCTTATACCGGCTGTATTTTACCTGCGTGGGTATCAAATTATGCGGATCATTCTGATAATCATACACTTGTGCGGTTTTGAACCGAACTTCATCCACCCCCACTTCTTCCGCCAGTTTTTTGATCGTATCTATTTGATGCTCATTGGGTTTCACCACTAAAAACTGGAAAAATACAAAGGGTTTGCTGCTTTTCAGCTCCTTCTTCCATTTTACGATATTCCGGGCGCCTTCCAGCACCTTTTCCAGATTACCACCCACCCGGTACTGCTGGTATACATCCTGGGTGGTGCCGTCGATGGAAATGATCAGCCGGTCGAGACCGCTTTCCACCGTGCGGCGGGCATTCTCGTCATTCAGATAATGGGCATTGGTAGAAGTGGCGGTATAGAGTTTTTTCTCCGAGGCGTATTTTACCATGTCCAGAAAACCGGGATTCAGGTAGGGTTCGCCTTGAAAATAGAAGATCAGGTAGAAAACGTCTTTATGGAGTTGGTCTACCGTTTGGCGGAAGAAATCCTGTTGCAGCATGCCCGTGGGGCGGGTAAAAGCCCTGAGACCGCTGGGGCACTCCGGACAGCGCAAATTGCAGGAAGTGGTGGGTTCGATGGCCACCGAAACCGGTAAGCCCCAATGAATTGGGCGGTTGGTCCAGCGACTGAGATAATAACTGAGGAATACCAATGCAGCGTTCCATACCCTTCGGGGGGTCCATTTGGAGAGCAGGTTGAGACTGTCGGAAAGGTTGAATTGTGGCATCCGGGATCAAAATTAGGGATAGCAGCTTAAGATGCAATCTTTTGTATCCGGAAGCGTTTATTTAGGTAGATTTTTTCACCGCAGAGAAGCAGAGAGCGCAGAGGTTACGCAGAGTTCATTTGAGTTTCCGAATAACTCTGCGAAAACTCTTTTTCTCCTTTCTCTGCGGTAAAAAAACTCCCGGAAAAAAGTAATTCTATCTATGCAAAAGTCATTTATAATTTTCATATCTCTTTTCATTTCATTTACCAGCTTCGCCCAGCAAGCCCTGGACAGCAAGAGTTTTATCAAGGAGTTTGAAGAGATCCGCCAACGGGAACAACGCTCGCATCAACGCCTCAGCGGCGCCACCGCCGAAGGCCTCTCCGGCTATACCGTAGCGTCGAACAATTTCGATGTACACCATATCCGCTTCAACTGGTTCATCGATCCCGCGATCCGCTATATCCGCGGTACCGTTACCTTCAGCTATACCATTACCCAGGCCACCAACAATATTACATTCGACCTCCTCAACGCTTTACAGGTCGATAGCGTGAAATGGCACGGCACCACGATCAGCACCCAACGACTCGCTGAGGATGGCGTGGTCCTCAACTTCCCTTCCACCATTCCGGCCGGCACCAAAGATTCTGTTTCCATTTCCTACCAGGGCGTCCCCGGCGGCAGTGGCTTCGGTACTTTTTATCAGGGTACCCAAAGCAGTATTCCGGTGATCTGGACGCTGTCGGAACCTTATGGCGCCCGCGACTGGTGGCCTTGCAAGAACAACCTGATCGACAAAACCGATTCGCTCGATATTTTCATTTCCTGTCCGCAGCAATTCCAACCGTCTTCTAACGGTGTCATACAATCGAATACGGTAAGCAGTGGTACACGCACCACCCATTTCAAACACCGACACCTTATCAGCAGTTATCTGGTTGCGATCGCTGTTACCAACTATACCATCACCAACGATACCATTCAAACGACTGCCGGTGTGGTGCCCTATCAGAATTTTGCTTACCCAACTTCCAACGGAACCTTTAATGGTTTCAAGAGCTATCATCGCAATGCATTCAAAACCTTTACCCGACTCTTTGGAGCTTATCCGTACATCGATGAAAAATACGGACATACCCAATGGGGCTGGGGCGGTGGCATGGAACACCAAACCAATAGTTTTGTGAACATGCCTTCTCCCAATCTCGCCACCCACGAATTGGCACACCAATGGTTCGGTGACCTGATCACCTGTGGTTCCTGGCAGGACATCTGGCTGAATGAAGGCTTCGCCACCTATCTCACTCTATTAATGGTTGAAGACAGCTATAATCACAACTACTGGTCTACCCTCGGCTCTATCTATGTAAGTGCGATCAGCGATTCCACCGGATCTGTTTTCTGTACCGATACCACCAGTGAGAGCCGCATCTTCAGTGCTGCCCTCAGTTATAATAAAGGGGGCTATGTGCTGCACATGTTGCGCGGCGCCCTCGGTGATTCTACTTTCTTCCGCGGCATCCGCCGTTACCTCAACGATCCGAAAGTGCGGAATGGATTTGCGTTTACGGCCGACTTCCAACGCAATATGGAAGCGGAGAGCGGACAAGACCTGAACTGGTTCTTCCGCGAATGGATTTACGGTGGGGGATACCCGAGATATTATGCCGAATGGAATCAGAATAAAAATAACTGGGTGAAAGTAAAATTGAAACAGACCACCACCCATAACTCGGTTCCCTTTTTTGAAATGCCGGTTACCCTGGTGCTCGCCAACGGTACACAGGAACTCAAAAAAGTGGTGCGACATACCTACAGTGGGGAAGAGTTCTGGATCGATGCCGGCTTCGCCGTAGATACGGTGATGATCGACCCCGACTATTGGATATTGTCGAAAGTGCGGAATTCAGTAAAGGTTGCTGCAACCACAACGATCGATGATATCAAGATCTATCCGAATCCGTCTACCGGACCGGTGAATGTATCGATCAGTAACCCGACCGGTGCCAAACTTTACCTGCGTTTATATAACTCGATCGGACAACTGATCTATCAGCGCGATCTGGATACACCCGGTCGTGATGAACTGATCACCATTCCGTCAACGGTCTTTGCCCGCGGCACCTATCTGTTACAGGTGCGGAACGACAAGGATATTAAGTTGGTGAAGAAGATCGTTCGTTAATATTCCCGCATATTTAACAAAAGCGCATTCGTTGAATCGGGCAGAACCCTGTTATATTTGCAGCCCGGTATGGCTGGCAAGAAGAAGAAAAATATCATCTGGAAATTATTGATCGGTGCAATGCTCCTGAGCCTGGTTGTTTTACTGGGTCTTCAGATCAAGGAATGGTGGATCGAACGGCAGGCGCATTTTGCGCGCTATGAAGCGTTCGGCATCGAACTGCCCACGCAATATGAGATCCACGGCATTGATGTATCCAAATACCAACAAGCGATCGATTGGGAAAGTGTGAAAGCCATGAAGGTGGAAGATATCCGTATTGGCTTCGCCTTTATCAAAGCCACTGAAGGCAATGGCAACCGCGATGCGCAGTTCGCACGCAACTGGCGTCGCATTAAAGAAGCGGGTGTTACGAGAGGAGCTTATCATTTCTTTCTGGCTACGAAAAGCGGCAAAACACAGGCAGAGAATTTTATTGAGAATGTGACCCTCGAGCCGGGCGATCTGCCACCGGTAATAGATGTGGAGCAGGCGTACGGGGTGCCGGCGTCGCGATTGGTGGAGCGGGTGAAAGAATTCCTGAATACGGTAGAAGGGCATTATGGGGTGAAGCCGATCATTTATACCAACGTCGATTTCTATAATCAATATTTGAAAGAAGAATGTGAAGACTACCCTCTCTGGGTGGCACATTATCTGCAGAAAGAAAGGCCACGCATTGCGCGTCCCTGGCATTTCTGGCAGCATAGTGAAACGGGAAGGGTAAACGGCATCCTCTCCAAAGTAGACTT
>CAZKSY010000101.1:0-5677 GCA_964555605.1 uncultured Chitinophagaceae bacterium
TCACCTCTCACCTCTCACCTCTCACCTCTCACCTCTCATCTCTCCCCTCTCACCCCGCACCCCATCCCTCACAATCCCGCTACCACCAAACTTCTCCAGTCAAAATTATTTCTATCATACGCATCAGCAGGAACCAACGGTGCTTCGCGCAGCGATTTTTTCGCATACCCTTTCTGGATCAGTTGCTCTCTTGCGTGGCGTATGCTTTCCTGGATCGAAGCTTCCTGCATCCATTTTTTTTGCGGCGGCTCCATCCCTGTTTTATCTTTTTGCCAGGCAATAGAGGCGGGCAGAAAATTACTGGCTTGTTTCCGCAACACCCATTTGGTAAAACCCTCTTTTATTTTCATTGTCGCGGGCAACTGAAAGCTCCACTCCACCAATTCATGCTGCAAAAAGGGCAATCGTACTTCTACCCCATGCGCCATACTGTTACGATCGGCATAGCGCAATAATTCAGGCAATCCATTACTGGTGCAATCATAACTGAGCAGGTCGTTAAGTGTATGTACAATGGGCTTTTCAATAATGGTATCGTTCAGATAGGACGCTATAAATTCTGTGGATAAATATGGATGCTGTTCAATTTTCTTTCGGGCCTTCTCTTGCAGCTGTTGCGCGGTTAATTCAGACAGAAAGGCAGCCGGAATATTTTTCCAACCCCATTGCAAGGATGGATAATTTTTGGCGAGTAAGTTTTTCTCTCTGAAAAACAAACGCCAGCGAAAGGAATCGAGCAATTCCTGCAAATACCAATGCAGGTAACGCGTATAACCGCCGAATAACTCATCGGCACCCTGTCCATCGAGCAGTACGGATACACCATTGGCGCGCGCCAGTTCGTATAATTTATACTGTACCCATACACTCGCCGATCCGATCGGCTCTTCGTGTTGTCCCAATAATTGTTTCAGTTCATCGGCCGTTGGTCCCGTGGTTCCCTCCCATATATAATGCGCCCAACCCAGGGTAGCTGCCAGATCTGCGGCTTTTTTGGATTCGTCTTTTTCAAAACCGGTAAAACCAGCCGTAAATGTTTTGAAATGAGAGGCGGTGTGCGTTGGTAACAACCGGTGCAGCATAGCCGCAATGGTACTGCTGTCGATACCGCCACTTAAACTGGTGCCTACCGGCACATCGCTTCGCATACGTTTTTGAATGGCGTCTCCTAACAGTTGGTCAAGAGTCTTTATCAGTTGTTCAGGCGATTCTTGCCTTTCGGGCTCCTTCTCCAGCGACCACCATTGGTGCAGGCGCAGTCCTTCGCTTTTTTCAAACGGGAGGTAGGTCAGGAAATGACCTGCCGGCAATTGCATCAATTTCCGGTAGTAGGTGTTTCCCTTATGAGCAGGATCAGTAAGACCGGTTCCCAGAAAAAGCAATTCGCGGGCCGGATCCTTTTCAAGGGCTATGCCGGCGGCCTTGATGGCCTTGGGTTCACTGCCAAAGAGCAGTTCAACGGAATTTTCGTCCCAGTAATAATAAAAGGGTTTTTCGCCCATCCGGTCGCGGGCGGCAAATAAGTTGCCTTCCTGTTCATCCCAGATCGCAAAGGCAAACATGCCATCGAATTGCTGTAAACAGGCTGATCCATATTTGTCGTAGGCGGCTATGATTACTTCGGTATCTGTGCCGGTTTGAAAGTTATAGCCCTGTTTGATCAATTGATCACGCAGTTCAATATAGTTGTAGATCTCGCCATTATGTACAATTTGGTAGCGGTTCAGGTAAGAGAAAGGTTGCTGCCCTTTTTCGCTGGTGTCTAAAATAGCCAGACGCCTATGGCCAAGATGAACCGTGCCGTTTAGATTGCTCCAGTGCCCCTCTCCATCGGGGCCCCTGTGGGCCAGGGCAGCAGTCATTTTCCGAACCCGCGATGGAGCGTCGGGAGAAGAGATCCTGCTGATTATACCGGAGATACCGCACATGCTGTAAATATCGTTTTTGTTTGCGTAGGGCTGAAATAAAAAAGACCCCTGAACGCAGGGGTCTTTTAAAATAGTTTGCGAGAATTACCAATTGATCGGAAGTTTCGCCGTAACATCATCCCAGGCAATGATCAGGTTGGCGCCATTTTTTCCTCCTTGTTTTTCAAACTGCATGGTGAAGGCATCGGTAGGCTCGGTTAGTTTATCCACTTTAACGTCAATACGCAAAACGTCTTTTTTAGCATCGTATTGAAAAGCGCCCCAGATATCCAGTTCCTTGTTCAGGATAATGGTCCATTTATCCATTTGAGGAATGGCGTAAAGCGTATAGCGTCCCTTTTTGATCTTGTTAAGTCCAATTTTAATATCGCGGTAAAACTCAATTTCTGTGGCTTCGTTGGCACCCAAACGCCACACTTTTCCATATTCCACCAGTTCACCGAAAACGGTCCGCCCGTTTTTCATGGGACGGCTGAAAATGACCCGGGCAATCAGGGGCTCTGTAGCTTTGTTTTGTATCTTGAGTACAGGATAATTGATAGGGAAATAGCACATGTCCATTGGCGATTTATCGATCGGCGTAAAACGGGTAGACTGCGAAAATCCAAACGAACCGACGAAAATCAGGAGCGACAGGGCCAAAATCATTTTTTTCATTCAAAAAGGGTTTAGGGACAAAAATAATTGAATTTTAGAACAACAAAATTCCTGCCATAACATGAGATTAATCAAGCAGGATCAACCGCTTAAATAATAATTTTGTAAAAATTTTCATTATGTCTTCCGATGTAAAATATGTATCCCCTGAAGAAGCCTTATCCGTGATCCAATCGGGTCACCGCGTATTTGTACAAGGTAGTGCCCAAACCCCCACCTATCTAATGCATGCCCTGGCTCGTCAGAAAGACCGTTTGCGTGATGTGGAGTTGGTATTCATCACCATTAAAGGTGATATTGAAATTGATAAGCCTGAATATGAAGAACATTTTCATATCAACTGTATGTTCGTTTCCGAATCGGTACGTCAGGCGGTGAATGAAGGCCGGGCTGATTTTATTCCGGTTTTCCTGAGCGATATCCCCGACCTGTTCCGTAATAATATGCCGGTAGATGTGGCCATCGTACAAGTATCGCCTCCCGATCAGCATGGGTATTGCAGTTTAGGTGCTTCGGTTGATATTGCCCGCGCAGCTGTAAATACAGCTCCCTGTATTATTGCTCAGGTGAATCCTAAAGTTCCCCGTACGCATGGCGATGGGTTGATCCATGTCAGCCGTTTTCACAAACTGGTATTTCATGAAACCGACCTTCCCACTGAAGATTATGGGGCAAAAACGGGTAAGGATGAATTGAAGATCGGTGAGATCATTGCCGGTATGATCGACGACGGCAGTTGTTTGCAGATGGGTATCGGCACCATTCCAGATGCGGTGCTGAAGGCACTGACCAACCATAAAGATCTGGGCGCGCACACCGAAATGTGCAGCGATGGTATTATTCCCCTGATGGAATCAGGGGTGATCAATAACCGACGCAAGCGTATTCACCCCAATAAAACCGTAACGAGTTTTGCCGTTGGTACCAGCAGGCTTTACGATTATATCAATGACAATCCCGCTTTTGCCTTCCTCGATATTGATTATGTGAATGATCCGCATGTAATTCGCCGGAATAATAAGGTGATCGCCATAAATTCTGCCATAGAAGTGGATATCACCGGTCAGGTTTGTGCTGATTCTATTGGCACCAGACAATATTCCGGTATTGGAGGTCAGATGGACTTCATGCGGGGAGCTGCCTTAAGTGAGGGGGGAAAGCCCATTATCGCACTCACTTCCCGAACCAACAAAGGGGTGAGTCGGATTGTTCCATTCCTGAAGACAGGTGCCGGTGTGGTAACCACCCGCGGGCATATCCATTATGTGGTAACCGAATATGGCAGTGCTTACTTATATGGAAAAAACCTGCGTCAGCGTGCTAAATCACTGATCGAAATTGCCCACCCCGACGATCGGGAGATGCTGGAGCAGGCCTGTTTCGAGCGGTTCAAGCGTTTCGATTGCCGATAATGCATCAAGATAGTTGAAAAAAATACCCCCACAGTACTGTGGGGGTCCAACTAAAACCAACATAGAAAAAACTATCTCACGGCTATACGATCCCTTAGGATTTCTTCTCTTTGCGGAACAGGTCCCAATGTAAACCATCCACAGATTTCAATACTACTACAGCATCCGCATTTTCAACGGTTACATAATAGGAGGTTTCATTTCCGTTTACCATTTCAAAAAGGTCGGTGATCCAGTATTGTGCATAATCCTGTTTCAGCTCGCTGAACAAGCTTATGGGTAACTGTGAGCTTACAATGTTGCGGGTGATCGCCAGCATTTCTCCACTATTATTATAGTAGGCGAACATCACCTGACCATTCATCTGGAAAGTTGCTTTAGCAAATGTTTTGCTGTTCTCCCATTTCACGTCCTTCGCTTCAGTGAAATCACGTTTGAATGATTGCAGGGCCTTTGTATTCACTTCTTCCACATTGTTGGCAAATGTGCTGGTAAAACCTACCATCAGCAACAGGGCCAAACTTAAAATTCTCTTTTTCATGACTATACTATTTATGTTTTTAATTTCTTATTTACTGGTTTCATTCTATCAGACGCTGCGCGGGCCATTTTGTTACAGTGCTGAATTTATTTTTCGAAAAATCTTTTTTGAAAAAGTTGCGATCATTTCGCTGTACGTTTTCGTACACTTTGCGGAAATCGTCTCTTAAAATTTCATTAACAAATCAATTCAATCACCCGACCCGTTATATAAAGAACTTTTCAATCGCTCCATTCACCGCATCTATAACACAAAGATATATCGACTATCGGCGGAGGTCAAGCGATTCGTGACAAGTGGAAAGCATGGTTAATGCAGGTTAATGATTACATCTGAGGTTATTAACTTCTTCACCGCTATAACGCCGTTTTCGTCTCTTTTTTCAGGGCTTTTACCGACAGATTGTTCGGTTCCGTACACTTGTTAAGGCTCCGTTAATATGAAATCAATGGTGGGCTTTTACGTGAGGAGCGGTTGGTGGAACGGGTTTTGAATTGAATTGCTGTAAATTTAATACATGAATTTTCTGGCGCATGCATACCTGTCGTTTCAACAACCACCTGTTCTGGTTGGGAATATGATCAGTGATTTTGTAAAGGGTCGAAAGAAATTCGATTTTCCGGATTCGATCCGGAAAGGCATTGAATTGCATCGTGCTATTGATCAGTTTACGGATGATCATCCCCTGACAAAAGAAGCTAAAGCCTTTTTTGCACCGGTTTACCGCCTTTACAGTGGTGCTTTTGTAGATATTGTATATGATCATTTTCTGGCCCGCGACCCCTTGCATTTTTCCGGGGATCAACTAAAACTTTTCTCAGCAGACGTGTATCATACACTGGACGACCATACAGGGCACCTGCCGGCTCCCTTTGCCCGGATGCTGCCTTACATGAAAGCGCAGGACTGGCTTTATAATTACCGGCACCGGGAAGGGCTGGAAAACAGCTTTGGCGGCCTGGCCCGGCGCTCTTTATATATTAAAGAAACCCACTCTGCGATCAGGATCTTTCAGGAAAATGAGAAGGAACTGGAGCAGTTATATCGGGAATTTATTAAAGAGGTGGTGCCTTTTGCGGAGAACAGGTTGCGGGAGATGGGGGGAGAGGGGGGTAGAGGTGAGAGGTGAGAGGGGAGAG
>CAZKSY010000102.1:0-5328 GCA_964555605.1 uncultured Chitinophagaceae bacterium
GATGTATTGGAAGTGATAAGCGTTCCGGGTTTCCGGTATTTTTCTACTTCGGTAAAGATCTGTTGTTTGATATCCAGTCGTTCCACCACTACTTCGATCACCCAATCATAGGTGGCGATCTCTTTCAGGTGATCGGTGAAGTTTCCCGTTTTAATGCGTCGGGTCACTTCCTTTGAATACACGGGAGAGGGGTTCGATTTCAACGCAGCTTGCAAGGCATCGTTCACGAGTTTATTTCTCTCAGCAGGTTTGGTGCTTTCCACGGCTTCTTTCGGTACCATGTCGAGCAATAATACCTGAAGACCCACACCGGCAAAATGACAAGCGATACGGGAGCCCATGACACCCGAGCCCAGTACGGCTACTTTTTTGATAGAACGTTTCATTGGATGTAGTTGACGTATGAATAAAATTAGTTAGTTATGCAACTAATTTGAATTCGAAGATAAGATAATTACGGGGAAAGTTCCAAGAGAGAAAACCAGGAAATAGGAACTAATCAATATGGATCGGCGGCAGGGATTTTTCTTTGAGGGCCCTGCGGTACAATTTGAGGTATTTTTTATTCTTTTTGGCGCCCACGCTGCTGGCCAGTCCGCTCAGGGCGATCTTGGTCCAGTAATTGAAAACGGCTTTTTCCCTGTTGCGGGGGAAATAGATCTGACCGGTTCTTTTTCTGTTATTGGTTTTCACCACGAATCGGTTCGCTGCAAAAGTGATCAGTGACGTGAGCAGGGTCTTTTGCTCCTGAGCGCCATTCTTCAGGAATTCCACATTCAGTTTATGGTAGAAGAAATTCATTTTGCCCAGGGAGAGGTATTCCCGTCCAATAGCCGTAAGAGATAGCGTATCAAGTCTGCCCGATCGGAGTTTTACACTCAGCACCGGGATCAGGAATTTATTTAAGGGACTCAGTTCGGCGGCACCAGCGCGGGCTGTCATGGTGAAACCGCCTAAACTATCAGCATAGGATTCTTTGACTTTTAGATAAACCGGCAAACTATCCATCAAGAGGAAACGGGCACGGATGGTAAGACTGTCTGTACTGCTGTGATCAAATTTCCCGAGGTTACTGATACTGGCCTCTAATTTTCCCAGGTGAATAGTACCGGTGTCTTTTGTTTTTTCTGATCGTTCTGTATAAGTAACTCTGCCATTATGGATGTGTACGGAATCAATATAGAAATGCGCCTTGCTTTCTTTCAGCATGGTGGTAGGAAGTGGTTTGATCTTTCCTCCTTCAAAGGGTTTGGTCTTGTCCCGGTAAACAAACAGTTCCGGTTCATGTATTTCGATCCAACGGGCTTTGAAGCTGCTGTCTTTTAGTAAGGATCGAAAGTCGATATGTCCCAATTCGACACGACCGGTACGTCCTTTCATATAGGTTGATTGAAAGGGAAAAGAAGCGGCAAATGCTTCACGTGTTTGATTGGGTACAAAACTAATGGAATCGATGCCTGCCGTAGAATCTGCGGCGCTGTAATGAAAGTTATGCATGGACAGCAGTCCGCTTTTTGTTTTTCGGTAAAGTTCAAGTCCGCTGAAATTTGTATTCCTGTTTTCACGAAGTAAGGAGCTGAGATCCTTTATTAAATGGGCACTTAGCTGAACAGAACGTAGGTCCAGTTTTTTCAGTCGGAACTCCGAACTGTCGTTTTTAGGATCGATCATTCCGAGATGGGTGTGGCCGATCTGTAACGTTTGAAGCTGACCCGACCAGTGCTGTTTTATATTGGCAGGATCGATCGAAATAGTTTCAAATTTGAATAGAGCCGTTTCTGAAATACGCAATTGAATTTTCTTTTGATTCAGTTGCATGCCTTCTGTTTGGAAACTCGCTTCCTTGCCAAGCAGGAGTCCGTTCGATCCGTGTGCAAACTTTTGCAACGAAGCGGTGCCTCGCAATAAAATGCTATCGTTTTTGTCAGCCCCGAATAGAACCGCATTTAGGGTAAGGTCTTTTAACAGGAGCGATTCAAGATCGCCCAACGGAAGTTTCTTTTTGGACGCCTCTGTAGAAGGAATCGGCTGCACCTGTTTTCTTTTTCTGATATATACCTCAGGTTGGCTGATCTCGATAGCACCCAGCGAATTATTTTTCTGTAGAAGTTTCGACAGATCGGCCTGAAAGGTTATTTCCGGACTTTTGATTTTAATGGTATCGGTAGATGATAATTTCAGGAGATCAAAACCCCGGATCCTGGATGTTTTTTCCGAGTGATATTGGAAGGCATTTGCCCGGATCGAAGAATGATCATCGGCAAACGAAATTTTATCGGCATTCAGTTGCACCAAACCAAGGTGTAACGGATGTCCGGGTAGTACTTTAATAGCATTTATATTCAATTGCGAAAGCATCGCTTTTGCCTCCTGTCCTTTGGATAAATGCAGGGCAATTTTTGTATTCTTTCCACTTAATTCATGCAGTTCAAGCTGCGGTCCTGCAGCTTTTTTAGAGGGGTTCTTTGGCCCGATCTTTATCTCGATCGAAGCTTGCGACCATTCGAGTTTATCCGCAGCATATTGTTTATTCAGGATCGAAAAATGAATGCCACTGATATGCACATCATCCATATTGATCGTTTTATCCGGTGCCTTCAATTGCAATTTTTCGGTTTGAAGCGATCCCGCAGCAGGACCGAGGGAGGCCTGTTGAAGATGAAAATGTTGCTGGCCGGAATGAAATGTTCCGGAGCGGAATCTTAATAATTGAATGGATTGTGCCAGTTCCTGATAGTTATTTGCCTGTAATGCCTTACGGCTATCCAATAATAGATCTGCCTGTTTTAATGCAATGGAAGCGTGGTTTTTAAATTCTATGTCGAGGGTTCCGTTACGGATCTCGATCTGATCGATCTCTACCTGATTTGATAAGCCGGCCATGGTGGCAAAAAGGTCTTTCGCTGGTTTTTTAGTATGGGCGGCCATATCTTTTCGGATGATGATGGGTTCCAGCAGTACAGCCTTTTTGGCACGGATCTTTTTTTCGAAGAGTAGTTCCGCCCAATCCACAGCTTGTAATTCAAAATGTTTCATGTGATGATCACGACGGATCCGGGCCGGGGCCGTGGGGTTGGTGCTTAAACGCAATCCATCTAAACGAAGCGCGTCATTGTGAATATTGATCGATTGGAATCGAATAGCGTACACACTATCGGAGGTGTAAAATTCATTGTTCTTAAGGGAAAGATCGATGCTGTCAAAGGCATAGCCATTATTGAATTCAGGGCCGGTTTTTAATCCAAATAATCTGAAATTGTTCTTCTCTGTTTTGATACTCGATCTCTTATCTTCTTTCTGGTTGGTTAATTGTACACTTGAATTGAGTACGCCAATATACCGGATATTCAAACGGGTGCTGATTGCTGCAAGAGATGTTCCTTTTGAGACAGTATCCGTTGTTTTATATTTTTCCTGATCCGTCTTTTTTACCATCATAGCCTTAAATATAGGATTGATCACATATGCGGAGTCTGCCTCCAGTATATCCTCCTGATAAAGTTTAAGCAGATTCAGGTGGGTGATCTTTAACGTATCAAAGAACATTTGAAAATGTTTCTTATCCGGATCCTGTTCCAGGGTGGAAACGGTGCAGGAGTCCATTTCGATGAGTTCCAAACCGGAGTTGAGGCGCAACCGGCTATAAGCGATTTTATGTTTGCCATCGGGCAGCACGATATTCTGGTTAAAACTGCGCAGGATCACACTGTCGGAATGCAGGAATTTATGGTCCTGCCCTTTGTTTTCACGTTGCACATTCAGGTTATCCACTACAAACTGGAGTTGGCTAATCCGGAGCGGGGTTTGATGGGGTTTGGCACTGTTATACAATTCGAAGCTGCCATTGATAAAATCGAAGCGTTTGATCTTCAGGGAGAGCAGGGCTTTCTGAATGGCCTTGTAAATATTACCCACTGTTTCGGAAACGGGGATGTTTTTATGGGTTTGCGGTTTATTACGCAGGATATGCACACGTACGCTGGGTCTTTCGATATAGAGGGTATCTACCTGCAAAGTATTGTTCCAGGCCAGGTCCCAGAGGGAGTTTACTTTGAGGGTGAGGTGGGGGATGGCCACCTGGTGGGCGATGGGGTCCTGGCTGGAATCAACGGTAAAGAGGGTAAAGTCTTCCAGCAGGAGCCTGTCATCGGAGAAATTGAAATCAATATCCTCCATTTGCGCATCCAGTTTTCCGTTGGATTCCATCCGAACGAGTTGCCGGATAAATTCCTCGGCATGGTTGTGCATCCAAACGGCAAAGCCGGTGATGCCCAATATCAAAAAGAGCAGGAAGCCGAGTAGTATTTTTTTCAGTTTGCCGAGCATGGGGGTGGGGATCAGCGATCCCTAAACGTAATTTAGGGAAAAGAGGGGGAAATAAAGTCCACAAGAGCAAATTCAGGCAGAAGCCGGTTCAAAGGGAGTTGTGTATTTTTTATCAGGTTGACTTAACGCTTTGGGTATGCTTGGCCGGGAGGGGGGGTCACTCAAAGATCTTGTGCATCTTCACCAGGCTGGCATCGAGGAATTGCTGTGTGTATTTAACATATCGGTAAAAGGATCCACTTGTGGCAGAATGGCCTGAAATTTTTCTGACCACCTGTTCCGGAATGCCGGCCAAAAGCATGGTCGTTATGGCGGTTCTTCGCATGATATGTGAACTGATCAAATCGCAGAATCGCAATTCCTTTTTGGAGGTTTTATGTGTCAGTACACAGCGAAGACCTCTTTGATGTCTGATTTTAGGAATGAGTTCTATCCAACCTGCTTTAAACGCAATGGAGCGAAGCTGAGCATTAAACTGGTGGAGACTTTTAATAGGGAATAGCCGTTTATCTGGCGGGCGAATCCCTGAATATTTTGCGGCTATTTTTATAGCAAATTCCGGTAACAGCACTAATGATTCGGTTTCTGTTTTAATGGAGGTGCATTTCAGGTATTTTTCACCTGTTAGCTCGAGAATATCCTTTCCCCTGATATTTACCAGATCGGAAAATCGCAAACCTACGGCACATCCGAAAACGAGAAAGTCTTTGGCGCTGGCTTCGGTACTGCTGAGTTTAGTTTTGAATGCACTGTCGTGGATAAGGAATCGTAACCGGTCTGCCGATAAAACAATAATAGGCACTTCTTCATGGGGTACATAGAAAGCTTCATGGTAGGCACCCATGCCGGGGTATTTCTCTTTACGCAGGTATTTAAAAAATGCTCTAATTGATTTGATTACCGATCCTACATAGTTATCGTAGCATCCTCTGGTTTTATATAGATATTGCGTAAAATGAAAATAAAAACGCTTCCAGTAGTTGAATTGAGCTAATATGAAAT
>CAZKSY010000103.1:0-5327 GCA_964555605.1 uncultured Chitinophagaceae bacterium
TTTTGAAGAAAATGACTTTTTAAATGGCATTTTCGGGCTAAAAGGTTGCCAACCCATTAGAGTTTGCAACCTATTTCCGATACCCGTCTTTATACAATCCCATTTTATCAAATGGTATCGGCTGAAACCCCGGGATCTTTTCAAACACTTTCGCATCTCTTCTCAACCCAAAGTTTTTATGGGCGCTGTCAATAAATCCTGGATCCTCCCGGGTCACCCAGTTATTGCGTACATCCGTTTGGGCATACATCCCGCCCATCAGCTTTACCGGCTCTTCCGGCCCGCCTACGATCAAATTTTGCTCCACGATATTTCCTCTGGAACGCATGCCCTCCCATTCTTTATTTTCTACTATTACATCTAAATACGGTAATAAAGAAGGATATCGCTCTGCGTAGGGACTGGAACGAAAATCAATCTCTTTTTCCAGTCGTTTTCGTATCAACCCCTTCTCGCCAAACATGTCTTTGGCGATACCTGCTGCCCAGGTATAATAGTGTGCTGAATTAACCGCAGTATGTGACATGGGGTTGATGATAATATTATTCTTCATCACCAAATGCCATCCCGTATTACTGAATAGCACGCCATGCTCTGTTCGCATATCATTAAATACATTTCCAAATACAAATACATCTCCCGACGAATCATCGCAGTAAATGCCCATATTCATACGATTCCTGTTGCCGCATCGATCGAAGAAATTAAATCGGACGATATTTCCCCTATCGCTGGGATTGCGACCTATATACCATGGAGAAGTGTCGTCTGAATTTAGTGTAACATCATGTATGTAATTGTATTCAAATACATGATCATTACCCATTACAAAAATACCATGCCAGTCTGATTGTGATATTTCATTGTGCCGCACTGTATTTCCGCATCCATCTACCCGGATGCCTGCCCAGGTGAATTTATTCCGACGGGTATAATTAAAGATCTTGCAGTTCTCCACATAATTATTTCCTGCTTGTAAGGTCTTTTTATCACCACCACTTAAACAAATACCTCCACTTCCGGTATTGTATACATCACAGCTTAGAATGCCGATATGATGACCTGCCTGTCGGTTCCAGGTTGTATTGGCATACATCTGGTTTTGATAACTTCCTATTTGCCGGGATTGAGGGGTTCCGGAATAATCATCGATAGAACTATTCGCATCAGATGAAATGGCCCCCTGCCCCATAAATATTCCAGAAGTACCCAGATTGCGGACGGTGCATCCAGCAATAAGGATATATGCGCTTTTTTCAATATAAATTCCGATGCCTCGTCCTGCTTCGATCGTAATATTCTTGAATTGTAAATGTTGGATACCTTCAAAGGCAATAATGGGATCTTCCAACATGGTTAATTGAATACGTGCACCTATCAAATTCGCGGGGGGCCAAAAATACAGAAGTCCGGTTCTTCTATCTAAATACCATTCCCCGGCTTCATCTAATTCCTCCAGTATATTCAGCGCCACATATTCCTGAAAATCTCTTCCAGACGCTACTCCATAAAGATGTGGCTTCGCCAATGTTACCAAACCACGCACAGAGTCGATTGATGCCACAGGGTTACAGTCGTCGGCGAAACCATAATTCAAGGTCCCCTGTATCCAAACGTCTGTTAAACCCACCCATCTTTTATGACGATCATTGGTGTACTGAAACTGTGCCCCTCTATTCGATTTATCACCTGTACGGGGAACCGAACCTTTATCGATCACTTTTCCGATCTTCAGGGCTCCCTGATTGGGGTAGCGAGCCAGGGTCATGGGAGCTTCATTGAACAATAATTCCAATGGAGCAGGCACTACAGGTAACCCATGGCCATATTGTTGAAAGGTGCCAAAATCTTTTATACCTTCTTTGAAAAGGTCAATTTGATATACATGCGTTCTGGCTTCTTTCGGCAGTCGATTTAATATGGCATCATTGGTAACTTTCTGAATTTTTCGCCCCTCCACCGTTAGGGCTCCCGTAATACTGACTTTTTCCCCGGGTGCTGCCTGCCAGATGATCGGATTTTTTGTAGTGCCGCCATCTTCCGGCCCAAAAGAAAAAGTTCTGGATAAATCATACGTTCCTTGATGTATCCATACGCTTGTATAATACGATTTTCTTTCTCGTATCATTTGTCTGGCTTTTTCCAGGCTGGCAACAGGATGTGCGGCCGTGCCAATATTGGTATCCTTTCCATCCTTCGACACATGTATGATCTGTCCATAAAGTACCGTAGGGAAAAAGAATAATAGACTAATGCTAAATATATCTTTAATATGCAACCGAAAATATTTTTAATGGTAAAGAGTTTATTTAAACTTCTGGCATTGATACCTTATTCGACCATATTGCCTCCATTAATTGTCCTACATGTTTTATTTATGCATTTTTCAAAATGCCTTTATGCTTTTCCGTTATATGTCTACAAATAATTGAAAATAAGTCGTTTAGACATCATTCTACTGACATAGGTCATAAGTATATATATAAAAAATATTGATCTTGTAGATATAAATCCGAATATATGAAAAAGCTCGTTTTACCCCTAATCCTTTTCTTCTTATTCAGTGAATACAGCTTCGCGCAGAACTACGCTCTCAGTTTCGACGGTGTAAATGATTATGGAAGATTTCCGAGTTCGTTACAGCCTTCAGGAACTTCCTTTACAGCTGAAGCTTGGGTGTATATCGATCCTACTGGCGGAGAAGATCAGAAAATTCTGATGAATCTTACCTGGAGTGGTGGAGCCAAGGGATTCGGTCTTACAATATATCACAACGCTTTTGGATATCATTTTACTCCTTCGATCTATATAGCGGGCAATAGTTATTTTGCCCCCGACAGCGATCCTATTGCTACCAGCACCTGGACGCATGTGGCCATGACGTGGACACAGGGTGGAAATATAACCTCTTATGTAAACGGACAGCTAGTTGGATCAACGGCTACCAGTAATGCTTATGTGAATTCAGGGGTATATACCTATATGGGTATGGGTGATGCTGTGTCCTGGGCTCCTTTCAAAGGTAAAATTGATGAAGTCCGTCTTTGGTCTACCGCTCGTACTCAATCAGAGCTCAGTAATAATATGTATGTACAATTAAATGGTGATGAAGCAGGTTTAACCTCCTATTATAAAATGAGTGCTGGTACAGGTACCACTATTAATGACAATAAATCGGGCGCCTCACTCAATGGTACATTATATAATGGTGTGTTATGGGATCTGAACAGCATCCTGCCTATATATTTTAATGATTTCTCTATCCGTACTGCCCCGACTGGAAATGAACTATTTTGGTCTGTGCCTCAAACGGCTTCTTCCGCCAATTATCAGGTGCAACGGAGTGATGATGGAACGCAATTCACCACTATTGGAACAATCAGTGGTTTTGAACATCTATCTGTTACGAAACAATTCCGTTTTTTAGATACAAAAGCTACGGGCGCCACAGTATTCTACAGGATACAGGAGAATGGCCTGAATGGATCCTATTCCTATTCTAAGATTATTTGTATGCCTTCAGCCAAACAACCAGCAGGGGTCAGAATCATTTCTAATCCGGTAACTAATGGACAGTTGCAATTGGTTATTTCAACCGCTACACCGCTTTATATTTTCTCGAATACAGGTGGCCTGGTTCATTATTATCCAATAATGGAAGGATGTAGAAATATAGATATCAGTGCGTTGACCAAAGGCACCTATATTTTACGAAGCAACCGGGGGGCCTTGCCTTTTGTCGTACAATAAACAGCAATCAAGAGAGGAAATTGCTGGTATGAACTTGATTTTAAACCAATCAACCGGAGTGACAAACCCACTCCGGTTCAATGTTATATACTAATTTGAACATGTGAGCGTTCTAAATAGGTAAAGTCTATGCTAAGGACGTATTGGGTGGTTCTTTAGCGGCAATATAACTGCTTCATAGAGTGGTTTGTCGTGGCGAAATGATCTATTCCGACCGGAGTTCAAACGGCTGGGATAGAAAAACTTGTCTGTATTCTAAACTGAACCTAATCCCTAACGTATGAAACACATACTTCTACTTTTAATGTTCCAGCTACTGGTCTCCATTGGAACAAGCAATGCCCAGAATTACGTTCTGGTTTTTGATGGGGAAGATGATTACGTAGATCTGCCCATCGCTATTCAACCTTCCGAAACCAATTTTACCGCTGAAGCATGGGTTTATCTTAGCCCTGGTGGCGGCGCCGAGCAAAAGATTCTGTTTAACCAATCAAATATCGGAAATGTAAAGGGGTTCGCCATGACCGTCTTTTATGATGGTGATGGCTATTATTATTGCCCCTCTATTTATATCAACGGACAAACCTTTTTCACTCCCAAATCGCATTATATTCCTACAAGTACCTGGATACATCTGGCGATGACCTGGGAGAAAGATGGTGATGTTTCCTCCTATATTAATGGTCAGCTCATAGGTTCCAGTAGTACTGCCGGTGCCGGTTCCTATTTGTACTCTGGTTCCAATACCAGTATGGGAGGCGCTGACGGAGGCACCTGGGGACAGTTCAAAGGAAAGATCGATGAGATAAGGCTCTGGAGCATTACAAGAACCCAAACAGAGTTAAGCAGCAATCGTTATACTTCATTTGTTGGGAATGAAACCGGGTTGGTTTCATATTATAGAATGAGTAACGGCACAGGACCCGTTTTATCAGACAATACCACACTCGGCAGTTATGAGGGTGAATTGAAATTCCATGTGAGCTGGGAAATGCAGAGCACTTTACCACTTTCCTTTTTATCCTTTACCAGTCAGTTGCAAAATTCGGGTATCCTGTTGTCCTGGACTACGCAGGGCGAATTGAATAATGATCACTTTGAGGTAGAGCGTAGTGCGGATGGTATATCCTTTAGTCGAATGGTAACAGTGAATAGTAAGGGGACTTCCACCGGCAAACAACAATATTCCTTTTTAGATGCGCAGCCTTACACTGGGTTTAACTATTATCGACTCAAGCAGATTGATAAGGATGGAAGAGTAGGGATGTCTGGTATTATCAAGCAAGTGTCAGAAGCAGCTACTATCACCCTTCGTATCATCAATAATCCGGTTACAAACGGCCAATTAAAAATTCAGTTAAGTAGAGAAGCAACAGTCGCCATCAGCAATAGCTCCGGTAATCTGGTTCAAACTATTCCCTTACTGTCTGGCACGCAGTTGATTGATGTTTCCAGATTTAAGAAAGGTGTTTATTCTATAAAATCCGGCTTACAGGCCCAGCAGTTTATAATCCAGTAATATAAAAGGTTGCAAACTCTATAGAGTTTGCAACCTTTTCGCCGTACCGCACAACTTT
>CAZKSY010000104.1:0-5199 GCA_964555605.1 uncultured Chitinophagaceae bacterium
ACGGTAGTCAACTGTATACAGTTGACTACCGTATACAACCTCAACAGCAACTTTCTCCCTTTTTCTATATAATATTCCCGCCTATCTTTGATAAATTCTAAAATATAAAATGACTTTTCCTATGCTTAGAGTAATGGTTTTAATAAGCTTATCAGATAGTGGTATCGAAACGATCAGGTCTAACCCCGAAATTCCCAAAAAGGAAATGGAGTTTGTGAATCAATGGAAGGCGGAGAATATATTAGAGAGTTTTTTTATTTCTGTGTCTAAAAAAGAAGCTGTTTTGATTTTTCAAGAGGTAGACCTGGCCCGAACAAAGGAACTGATCGAGATTCTTCCCTATTTCCCCTATATGTCCAGCATTCAGTACCATGAGTTGAATAAACAGTTTTAATGGTTGATATCTGATAGGTCCATCATTCCCGCTTTATTCTCCCATTCTTTTTTCTGCTTATGTAACAAAACGGGATCCGACCGCTCTGGTTGTACAGGGTAGTCAACTGTATACAGTTGACTACCCTGTACAACCAATTCTTTTTTTAAGATGCTGTAACAAAACAGCCTTTCGTTCGTCTTAGTGGGCAAAATGACTTATAATGAATACAAACCGCCTGTCCCGATGGGCCGGATGGGTCTATTTAGGAGTGGTTCTCACAGGGCTGTTCAGCCTGATGTACGTGCCTTCCAAACTCCTGGACTATAATGACCCTGCCGGAACCTTCCAGCGCGTAACCGCCTCGGAATTTTTATTTCGGTCGGGGATAGCTGCGGGATTACTTTGCTATGGATTCTTTCTCTTCCTGCCCTTAGTATTATATAAATTATTCAAGCCGGTAAATGAAAACATGGCGGCCCTAATGGTTTTATTGGCCATCATCAGCGTGCCGATGTATTTCATAAATGTCCAACATCAGTTTACTGCGCTTTCCCTCATTCATCAACCATATCCTTTAAAGGAACTTGCTACGGCATCATTGCCGGATCAATTCCTGGCTGCTATACGTCGGTACGACGATGGCATGCGCCTGATCCATATTTTCTCCGGACTCTGGTTATTCCCCTTCGGATATCTTGTATTTACATCCAACTTTCTCCCTAAAGCCCTCGGCCTCTTATTAATGCTCGGCTGCTTTGGCTATTTATTCAATTTTTTCGGACGGCTCCTGGTTCCGGAATATGCAGCACTCGGCATCGCTTCTTATATCAGTTTGCCGGCCAGTATGGGAGAAATAGGCACCTGTTTATGGCTCATACTGGTTGGAGCAAAGGAAAAATCAATCATCAAATAAAAAATGATAATGGAAGACTACAAAGTTCCTTTACGTTTACAGCTAACCGCTTTATGGACGAGCGTCATGTTTTGCTATATTTATGGCGACTATTTTGAACTGTATGTTCCGGAAAAAACAGCGGGCCTTTTGAATGGCCAAAACATGCTGGACACACCGGTGAAGCTCTTGACAGCCACTGTGATTTTGGCCATTCCGGCATTGATGATCTTTTTATCATTGATCTTGACTCCCCGATGGACCCGATGGTTGAATATTGGCGTCGGATTATTTTTCACTTTGTTTACCTTGCTGGTCGGCATTTCGTCTATTTCAGAGTGGCGGATGTTTTTTGTCTTTCTTTCTATGCTCGAGAGTATAATCACAATGGTCATTGTGGTAAAAGCCTGGAAATGGAATAAAACAGCCGGCTGATCACTGAACTATTATTTGTTTCGTTTTAGTTGGATCGGATAATTTTGCTGGAATCTAAAATGAACACAATCAGTATGGCTGAACATGAAAAAATCATAACCAACCTGGCCAAACAATTTTTAAAGCCTCAGGGCATAGTGCAGAAGGGACAATCACGCACCTGGTACGATGATCAGGGTTTTTATATGACTGTTATAGAGTTTCAGCCACATAAAATTGAACCCGGAGCCTTTTTGAATATTGGAGTGAATTTCCATTGGTATGTTAAGGAGTATATTTCATTTGACATCGGCTACAGGGAATCAAAATTCGAGAAATTTAAAACGGCCGACCAATTCACCGCTAAGATTGAGGAAATGGTCAACTTAGCCAAAGACAAAGCGCTGTTATTTCGGGAGCGTTTCAGTGATCTGTCATTGGCCAAAAAGAATATATTAGCCCACGACTTTGGCGGCGATGTATTGTGGGGTAATTATCATAAAGGGATTATTTGTGGCTTAACCCAAGATCTGGCGGGACTGAATAAATATTTTGAAGCGTTGCTTCAGGTAGATCATAATGTCGGGTGGGCAAATGATCTTAAGTCTACTACGATCCGTTTAAAAGAAATTGCACCCAATTATGAACTGTTTCGCGCAGAGGTGATAAAATTTATTGAGGAGTCGAGACGGTTGAAGAAATTGAAGCCAATGGAGATAGGATCACTGATTAAAAGTTAAATACGGTAGTCAACTGTATACAGTTGACTACTCTCTTTCATTACCTTCTTCATCGCTATTACTTCATACAACAATAAATTCAAACATATTAATTTCTGATTGAAGCTTCTGTAATTGATTATTAATTTGTTATGAAATTTTGCACTGGTCTGGAAGTTAAATAAAAGAGTTGGTTGTATACGGTAGTCAACTGTATACAGTTGACTACCGTATACAACCAAACACCCTTGGTTTTTAAAATATCAGACATGAATACCGATTTGACAAGCTATTATAATGACAGAGCTGCCGAATACGATAAGGTTTATCAAAACCCTGCCGAACAGGCCGACTTGCTTCGGGCTACAGAAATATTCCAGCAGATTTTTTTGAACAGATCGGTTCTGGAAATTGCTTGCGGCACCGGTTATTGGACGGAGCAGATCGCAAAAGTTGCCCGTTCCCTTGTAGCCACTGACATAAATACAGCAGTAATCGACATTGCCAAAACAAGGTCCTGCGCTCAAAACGTCCACTTTCAAATAGCAGATATTTATAATTTATCCTTTGATCAACCGTTTGAAGGACTCTTTGGAGGATTTATATGGAGCCATATTCTATTGCAGGATCTTGAAGGAATTTTAGTGCGATTAGGATCGATGTTGACAGAAAATGCCGAAATTGTCTTTATAGATAGTAATCCCGTTACCGGTACCAACCATGATAAAAGACGGATCTACAGGACGGATGGATTTGGTAATACATTTCAACACCGGACTCTTGAAAATGGCAGCACACATGAAGTGTTGAAGAACTTTCCCGACAAGGCTTTTTTAACGGAAAAAATGTCACTTATTGCTTCGGATATTCAAATGGTTGAATTAAAACATTACTGGGTCGTTAAAGGTAAAAGGAAGAATGTTGGAAGTTGATATTTTCCAGCAGCATGATTTGGCGTAAAAATTTCAACGCCTATTGCGATATCTTAAAACAGAAATCAATGATTAATTTCTTCCCTAAGCAATTGCCTGCAATATCGTTCGCCCTATTACTGGCTTGTAATAACTCTTCCTCCAATATTGAAAATAATAATGTCATGAAAGACTCCATTGCCCCCAAAAAAACAGTATCTGCTGCTACTATAACACCCAAAATTACACCCTGTCTTTGGGTAGAAAAAGACGCGCAAACCGTAGTGGATTATTACCTCTCTATCTTTAAAGATGGTAAATTAAAAGAACTGCATAGGTATAAAAACCCGCCATTGGAAAACGGACAACAGGGTCCGGATAGTTTCGAAACGGCTATTCTTGATATTGGTGGACTGGAATTCAGTATTCTGGCCGCAGGTCCTTATTTCAAATACAATGAATCCATCTCTTTTGTGATCAATTGCAAAGATCAGGCTGAAGTGGATTATTACTGGGAAGCTTTAACCGCTAATGGGGGAGCAGAGAGCGCCTGTGGTTGGTGTAAAGACAAATACGGTTTGTCGTGGCAGGTAGTTCCCGTTGAGTACTTTGAACTGATCAATAGCCCTGACCCCAAGGTGAGAGACAAGGCAATGAAAAATACCCTTAAACAAAAAAAGATCATTCTTGATGAATTAAAATGAGCATCCCCTTTCTGATTTTTTGGGGATGCTGGCAGTACATAGTTTTGAATAAATCATTTTAACCCGCCACGTTTGTGCCATTTTCTCCCTTTCCCATATTGAAATCAAAGCGACTGACACTCCGGCAACTTGTTGTGGAAGATAAAGAGTTTATTTTCGCTTTACGCTCGCATCCGGAGGTAAACAAATATCTCGACAGACCTGTCTGTCATGATATGGAAGAAGCGTTAGCATTTATTCAAAAGGTCAATGCAAATATTTTGAATCAGGTCGCGCTTTATTGGGCCATAATTATTTCTGATACCCACACATTTGCCGGCACCATCTGTTTGTTCGATTTTTCTGCAGAGGAGAGTTCCTGTGAGATCGGATTTGAACTCCTGCCGCAGTATCAGGGGCAGGGGATCATGAAAGAAGCCATCGAATCAGTATTGCATTTTGTTTCCACTGATCTTCGGCTGAGAAACATAAAGGCATTTGTTCATCCGGATAATTTGCCCTCTGCCAGCTTGCTGAAGGCACTGCATTTCGATTTGCTGCATCAAAAGGATGAAAGGTATGGGGGCCTGAACTATTTTATGGTAGCATTGTGATAGCGCTGCAGGCTATCAATACAGGGTGAACATGCAGCGAGGATATCTTTCCCTTATTATCATTATAAAAATATGAGCAAAATTATATTCGACAGCGGTATTTCTCTTGATGGTTTTTTTGCGGGCAATAACAGAAGTCCGCAAAACCCGATGGGAGGAGTGTCTGGAAAGATTCACCAGTGGATGTTCAAGCAACAGGCCTTTTGGAAGCATATTAAAATGGATGGTGGAGAGGAGTATGGAAATGACAGCAAGATCATTGAAGAAGTATTTGCGCGTACGGGGGCCTATATCATGGGCAAACGAATGTTTGAAGAAGGGGAAGTGGCCTGGGCGGAAGATCTTTTCGAGGCTGATGTGTACGTGCTCACCCATGAGAAACGGGAGCCCTGGGTACAGAAAGGTAAAACGACCTTTCATTTTATCAATGATGGAATTGAAAGTGCTCTGGAAAAAGCGAGGAGATCAGCCAATGGAAAAGACATCAGGATCCAGGGTGGTGCGCACACCATTCAGCAATTCCTCAATGCCGGCCTGATCGACGAGTTTCAGATACATATCGCTCCTTGTTTTTTGGGCTCGGGCATTCG
>CAZKSY010000105.1:0-4772 GCA_964555605.1 uncultured Chitinophagaceae bacterium
GAAACATCCATCAATTTACGAGGTGTACCATCAGGCTTGCTGGTATCGAATTCAATCGCGCCGGTGTACCCCACAATGTCCTTGATCAATTCCGCCAGTTCACGTATCGACACATCTGATCCGCATCCGATATTCACCAGTCCGGGTTCATTATACTCTTTCATCAGATAAATACAGGCTTCTGCCAGGTCATCCGTATGCAAAAACTCCCGGTAAGGGGTACCCGTACCCCAAAGTGTTACCGAAGGGGCGGCAGTTATTTTCGCTTCATGAAATCGACGGATCAAGGCCGGCAGTACATGGGAATTCTGCAGATCATAATTATCATTCGGGCCATACAGGTTCGTAGGCATCACCGAAATAAAATTACAGCCATACTGACTCCTGTAGGCATCACACATTTTGATCCCGGCGATCTTGGCAATCGCATAGGGCTCATTGGTTTCTTCCAGCAATCCGGTAAGAAGGTAATCTTCCTTTAATGGTTGCGGGGCCAGTTTGGGATAGATACAGGAAGATCCGAGGAACATCAGCTTGGTCACCTTCGACAGATAGGCCGCGTGAATGATATTGGCCTCCATCATGAGGTTATCGTAAATGAATTCAGCACGATAGGTATTATTGGCAATGATACCCCCCACTTTGGCGGCTGCCAGAAATACATATTCCGGTTGCTCAGCGGCGAAAAAATCGTTCACCGCCTGTTGGTTCCGAAGATCCAATTCGGCGGAAGTACGGAATACAAAATTGGTATGCCCCTCCTGTAATAATCTACGATGCAATGCCGAGCCCACCATGCCACGATGCCCGGCAATGTATATCTTACTTTCTTTCTGCATTTGGTCGTTCTTGTTATATTAAAATTTAACCGCTGCCCCTGCGCTGAAGCTACGGCGCAGGCGCAAAGACGCAAAGGCGCTATGTTTCGCGATGAAAATAACTCCACCGCGCTTCTTTGCGTCTTCGCGCCTTGGCGGTTAAGTGTATTTTCAAATTCTTATCCTATTCAAACTGATTCTTAATTCTATACCCTGAATCCTGCAACAGCTTTTCTCTCTTGAACAATTCCACATCCGACTGCACCATATCCTGCACCAGCATCGGCAGGTCGTATTTGGGTTTCCAATTCAATTTCGTCATCGCCTTGGTAGGATCACCGATCAACAGATCCACTTCCGTAGGTCTGTAATACCGCGGATCCACTGCGATCACTTCCTTCCCGATCGGCAATTGGTACTCCGGATTGTTACTGGCAACCACCACGCCCACTTCCTTCTCATCCTTGCCCTTAAACTCCAATTCAATACCCAGTTCGCCAAAAGCCATCCGGATAAAATCGCGTACGCGTGTGGTAATGCCGGTAGCGATCACATAATCCTCCGCCACTTCCTGCTGCATGATCAGCCACATGGCTTCCACATAATCCTTGGCATGACCCCAGTCGCGCTGCGCATCCAGATTCCCCAGATAGATCTTATCCTGCATGCCCAGGGCGATCTTCGCCACCCCGCGGGTGATTTTACGCGTTACAAATGTTTCTCCGCGAAGCGGCGACTCGTGATTGAACAGGATACCATTCGCAGCGAACATTCCGTACGCTTCACGGTAGTTCACGGTGATCCAATAAGCATATAATTTGGCCACGGCATAGGGGCTTCTGGGATAGAAAGGCGTGGTCTCACTTTGGGGAACCGCCTGCACCAATCCATAAAGCTCTGAGGTTGAAGCCTGATATACTTTCGTCTTCTTTGTCAACCCCAGCAAACGTACGGCTTCCAGTATACGAAGCGTGCCGATACCATCGGCATTGGCCGTATACTCCGGCGTTTCAAAACTCACATGCACATGGCTCATGGCCGCCAGGTTATAAATTTCATCGGGCTGCACTTCCTGAATAATGCGGATCAGGTTGGTGCTATCTGTCAAATCGCCATAATGCAACTTGAACGGAACACCCTTCTCATGCGGATCATGATAGAGCGGATCAATACGATCGGTATTGAACAGCGAACTCCGCCGTTTGATACCGTGCACTTCATATCCCTTCTTCAGCAACAGATCACTTAAGTAAGCACCATCCTGACCGGTAACACCGGTGATTAGAGCGATTTTTGACATTATTTTGAAGCGTTTATTTTTTAAAGCTAATGATCAATTATTAATTATTAATTATCCATCATTGTTTACTGATAATTGATAATTAATAATTGATCATTAATGGCGTAAAAATTGACCCAGCTTTCGCAACGGTTTCAACCAGAGCGTAAAAAAATACGGTTTCAGTCCATTCAATGCCCAGGCCCTACGATCTTCTTTATTGGCATTGATCCGGTGTTTCATGGAAGCATTACTGGCACCACCGGCGCGCATTTTCACCAATAATTCGGGCAGGTAAGCCGCTTTGATCCGGTGCTTTAATAAAAAGCGCAGCATGATCTCATAATCGGCAGCCGTGCGGAGTTCGAGCAAAAAATGTCCGTGCTTTTCATATACTTCCCGTCGTACAAAAAAAGCCGGATGGGGCGGCATCCATCCAAAATAAAAACTACGCAGACTATAATTGCCGGCTTGCCAATGCCGGACTACTTTTTGAATATTATCAGGAGCAACATATTGCAGATCGCCATAAACGGCCTCCACTGTTGGATCGGCAAAAGCCTGCATTACTTTTTCCAATACCTGTTCATGGGCATACAGATCATCTGAATTCAGAATACCCACAATGTCACCGCCTGCCATTTGCACTCCTTTGTTCATGGCATCATAGATCCCCTTGTCTTTCTCGGAAACGATTTTCGCCACATGCGGGTATTGTCGAACCAGATCGAGTGTATGGTCTTTCGACAATCCATCCACGATAATATGCTCAATATCCGGATAGGTTTGTCCGGCGATACTTTTGAGGGTATCATTTACAGTAGCAGCACTGTTATAGGTAGCGGTAATGATCGAGATCTTCATGGTATTATTTCCGGGTGATCACACAATTCTCTAAAACCAGCATATCCATATTGGTACGGAGATAACACTCCAGGGCATCTTCCGGTGAGTTTACGATCGGTTCGTTCTCATTAAAAGAGGTATTGAGCAGCACCGGCACACCGGTTTTCTGCCGGAAGGCTTCAATAAGATTATAGTAACGCGGCGTAACGTTCTTATCGACCGATTGCAATCGGCCGGTGCCATCGGCATGGGTAACAGCCGGCAGTACCGCTCTTTTCTCCTCACGTATCGGGAATACCTTTTCCATGAAAGGCACTTCATCGGTCACTTCGAAATATTCGGTTACATATTCCTTTAAGATAGAGGGCGCGAAGGGTCGGAAACTCTCGCGGCGTTTGATCTTGGCATTGAGCAGGTCTTTCGCATCATTACGACGGGGATCGGCCAGAATGGAACGACCGCCCAGGGCACGAGGACCAAACTCCGCGCGACCATTGAACCATCCCACCACACCGGAGTTGATGAGCTGGTCGCTCACTTTATCATACAAGGCCTCATCCGGCAAACGGGTATAATCAATATTTCGTGACTGCAGGTATTTTTCGATTTCTTCATTAGTGAAACGACTGCCGGTATAGGCCGACCAAACGGCTGCTGCGCGGGGCTGTTTCAACACATGATTATATACATAAAGTGCTGATCCCATTGAAATACCGGCATCATGACCGGCTGAGGGGATATACACCTGCTCGAATCCGGTATTGCGCGTGATCTTTCCATTTGCTACAGAATTCTGCGCCACTCCACCGGCAATGCATACCTGCTTTAAGCCGGTACGCTTTTGCAGATGATTGAGAATATGAAAAATCAATTCTTCGGTGATCCGCTGGATAGAAGAAGCCATGTCTTTATGGAACTGCGTCAACTCCTCTGTTTTCTTCCGTACCGGCCCGAACTGCTCCACCATATAGTCAGAGAACAGGGGCGCTACTTTAGGAATATGATCTTCCCCATAGGAAACGATCCCGTGTTTAGCCGAACGGAAATATTTCATGTTCAGCGAGAAGAGACCGTCTTTACCAAAGAGGATCACATCGCGTAGTTTATCGACGTATTTCGGTGAGCCGTAGGGAGCCAGACCCATTACTTTGTATTCATCACCATAATGCGGAAAGCCCAGCCATTGGGTAAAGGCGGTGTAAAATAATCCGGCTGAATGCGGGAAGTCAACCGAGTCGAGCACTTCGATCTGATTGCCCCTGCCCACACCGATCATGGTGGTGCTGAAATCGCCTGAGCCATCGATGGAAAGCAGGGCCGCTTCTTCGAATGGAGAAGCGAAGAAAGCAGAAGCCAGGTGGGCACGGTGGTGTTCCACCTGATGGATCTTTTTCTTCAGATCGCTTTTATAGATATTGATATCGAGTGCGGCGAGTTCGTCTTCGAGGGAGGAAACCTTGCGGGCATTTTTCACCCGGTCGAGAACGGCACTCCATCCACCACCCGGATTTTTGAGCAGGAACAGCATCTTCTTTTGCAGTTTGGCCATGGGGTCGCGGCCGATCGCAATATGATCTACTTCGGCCAGGGTGATCCCGGCTTCGCGCAAACAGAATTGTACCGCCATGGAAGGAAAGCCTGCCCAGTGTTTTACCCGACGGAAACGTTCTTCTTCGGTGGCAGCTATCATAACGCCGTCTTTAAAAATGGCGGCTGATGAATCGGCGTGGTACGCGTTAAGTCCTAATAAATACATCTCAATTAAATAATAGGTGATAGTTTTTAATATCGTTTGATCCGGTTAAAAATCCGGAAGCAACTTGTAAAGC
>CAZKSY010000106.1:0-4617 GCA_964555605.1 uncultured Chitinophagaceae bacterium
GGTGAGAGGTGAGAGGTGAGAGGTGAGAGGTGAGAGGTGAGAGGTGAGAGGTGAGAGGACCTCATAGCACAAACCACATAGCCTATTGCAAACAGACTAATTAAAAAACGCATTCGCTCTTTATATTTTTGTTCCGGTAATACGGAAAGGACCCTTAGCTCAGACGGTTAGAGCATCTGACTCATAATCAGGTGGTCGCTGGTTCGATCCCAGCAGGGTCCACTTTTCTGGCCTGGGCCAGAACACCTAAGCCCATGTAGCCCATGGGCTTTTTTTTAACCTTAACCTTTTATTAAAGGTATAGCCGATACTTTTGACACTCATTATATTAAATTATGAAGTACGTAGTTAGTTTATTTGCGTTGATCCTGACCTTCCAGTTATCTCAAGCCCAACAGGATACTTCAGCAGCGAAAAAAAATGCAAAAAAAGACTGGAGTAAGATCTCTGTGGCCAATCGCCCCAAAGACCATTTCCTGATCCAGTTAGGCTATATGAATTGGACCAAGACGCCCGACTCCATTGCAACAAAAGGTATCGCCCGCAGTTTCAATATGTATTTTATGCTCGATTTTCCTTTCAAAACCGACCCACGTATCAGCGTTGCCCTGGGTGCCGGTATCGGAAGCGACAATCAGTATTTCAACAAGACCTATATAGACATTTCTGGAAGTAAGGCCGATAAATTGGGTTTTATCAATAAATCCGATACGAACTATTTTAAAAAATACAAACTCAACACTACTTACCTCGAAGCTCCTCTGGAGTTACGTTTTACCAAAAACCCTGAAACACCCAACAAGAGTTTCAAAGGGGCTATTGGTATCAAGGTAGGAACCTTGCTGAGTGCAACCACCAAGGGTAAAAACCTGCTGAACAAAAACGGCAACACCGTTAACGGTTTTACGGAAAAAGAGAAAGCCAAAAGATATTTCAACGGTACGCGCTTTACAGCCGTAGGTCGTGTTGGTTATGGCATTTTCAGTTTGTATGCCAGCTACCAGCTCAATGCCTTTATCAAAGAAGGCTATGGTCCGGATATCAGACCGTTCCAGGTGGGGATTACTATTAGTGGACTTTAAAGAATTAGTCAATTTGAAAATTTGAAGATTTGAAAATGGAATAGATGTCCCGGAAAATATGGAACATAAACGCCCTCTTCACATTTTCAAATTTTCAAATCCTCCAATCTTCAAATTATAAAGCAGCCCAATGACAAAACGTTCATTGGGTTTCTTTTTTACCAACGTACCTTTACAAAAATTTTCATTTGTTAGACAATAGAAATACGATCCAGAAAGAGGAGAAGGCTGTACTGGTGGGTTTGATCCACAAGGAACAAACGGAAGTGCAGGTAAAAGAATACCTGGAAGAGTTGGCCTTTCTGGCCGAGACTGCCGGTGCCATTACCATGAAACGGTATATGCAGAAACTCCCCCACCCCGACAGTAAAACATTTGTAGGAAAGGGAAAGCTGGAAGAGATCGCACAGTATATTGCCGGAAAGGATATCAGTGTAGCCATTTTCGATGACGAACTCAGTGGGGCGCAGATCAATAATATTGAGAAGGTACTGAATGTAAAAACCATTGATCGTTCCGACCTGATCCTGGATATTTTTGCCCACCGCGCCAAAACGGCACAGGCCAAGGCCCAGGTGGAATTGGCACAATACCAATACATCCTCCCCCGCTTGCGTGGTATGTGGAAACACCTCGAACGACTGGGGGGTGGTATTGGTACCAGAGGTCCGGGAGAATCAGAGATCGAAACCGACCGTCGTATCGTTCGGGAAAAGATCTCATTATTACGAAGAAAACTCGCTGAGATCGATAAGCAATCCTTCACCCAGCGTAAAGACCGTGGCGAATTTATTCGTGTGGCCTTAGTAGGCTATACCAACGTGGGCAAGAGTACGATCATGAATGTGATCAGCAAGAGTGAAGTGTTTGCCGAAAACAAATTATTCGCTACCCTGGATACCACCACCCGCAAAGTGGTTTTCGAAACCACCCCCTTCCTGCTCAGTGATACGGTAGGATTCATTCGTAAACTACCCCACCATCTGGTAGAAAGTTTCAAAAGCACACTGGATGAAGTACGCGAAGCAGATATATTAATGCATGTGGTCGATATCAGTCACCCGGGTTATGAAGACCAGATCGCTGTAGTGAATAAAACACTTCAGGACCTCAAAGCTCATGATAAACCAGTGATCACCATTTTCAATAAAATGGATCAGTACGAGAAGAACACCTTTGACGAATGGCTGGAAGAGGATGTAAAGCAACATATCCTGGAAGAGTTAAAGCAGCGCTGGGAAAACGAATTACAGGGAAATTGCGTGTTTATTTCGGCTACTGAAAAACGTAATATAGATGTTTTACGGTCTACGATCCTGAATAAAGTGCGGGAACTTTACCGTATCCGGTATCCGTATAAGTCAGAATTTTTCTACTGATGTTTGACAAAAAGATGACCTGGCATAAGATCGCAGAACACCCCAATGAGCTTAATTTCGGGCCCAATAATATTGCCGTAGTGGAAGCCGGAGGTCATAAATTATGCATAGCACGATTCAAAGAAACCTATGCGGCTTTTGCTTATAAATGTCCTCATGCCAGTGGTATCATGGCGGATGGATTTATTGATATGATGGGAAATGTGGTTTGCCCCCTGCATCGGTACCGCTTCAATATTCAGAATGGCCGCAATGTTAGTGGAGAGGGCTATTTTCTGAAGACCTACCCTGTAGAACTCCGCGAAGACGGACTATTTGTTGAACGCTGAAAAAACTTGCATGCAACTCAAAAAATTATTATCGGCCCTGGCCGTGGTAGGTTTATTTATATCTGCCGAAGCCCAGCAATTGGATCCGGTATATGTAACCGAAACCCTCCAAAAACAGGTGCTGCGTCAAACCGGTCGAAACATCAGCATACTCACCAAAGAGGATATACGAAAAATTCCCGCCCAAACACTCGATGAACTACTCCGCTTTGTACCCGGGATCGAAGTACAGCAACGCGGACCGCAGGGGTCCCAAAGCGATCTGATCATTCGAGGCGGCACGTTTCAGCAGGTTTTGGTGGTAGTAGATGGGGTGCGGTTGAATGACCCGCTCACGGGTCATTTCAGCGCTTATATACCTGTGCAGCCGAATGATATTGAACGGATCGAAGTGATCAAAGGAGCGGCCGCAGCGGTGTTTGGTCCGGATGCGGTGGGCGGTGTGATCCATGTGATCACCAAACGCATCCCCGATAACAATGCCACGATGAAGGCACAAGCCAGTGCCGGGTTAAAAGCCGGTTCCTACGGTTTATTTAATTATAATGCCTGGGTATCGATGGAGGGCAAAGACGGATTGATATCGGCCGGTTACCAGCGAAACAAAGCGGACGGTCCAACGCTTAGAGGAACCACCGGCTATTTTAACAACGACCTCCTTAGTTTACAGTTAAAAACCCGTCTTACTAACAAATGGACCTGGGGCATGCAATTGGCGCGTGATAGCCGTTCTTTTAATGCACAGAATTATTACACTACCTTTTTAAGTGATACGGCCAATGAAAAAGTAGGCGCCACCTGGTGGCAGTCGAATATCAGTCGGGCCGGTGAGAAAGGCCATTTCTCCATCCTGCTTGGCGCCAAGAACCTGAAAGATGTTTATTATTTCCGCCCCGGCAGCAGTCCGAACATCAACTATTCACGTTTATACAACGCCGATATACGTCATACCCTGAAGATCAAAAACAGCAGTGCCCGTTTTACCTCGGGGGTACAGTATTTCCGGAAAGAGATCCGCTCGAACGACAGGGGCGATCATCAACTGGATCATGTGGGCATCTATGGCATGATGCAGCATTCTATTGGAGACCGTTGGTTTTTTACGGAGAGTTTGCGGGGCGATTGGGACGAATCGTATCAGTGGCAATTATTACCGCAGGTGAATATTGCCTGGGTGGGCAAGCTGTTATCGTTCCGGGGCAGTGCGGGAAAGGGCATACGTGATGCGGATTTTACTGAGCGGTATAATAATTATAATAAAACACTCGTAACAGGGGGAAGCATTGGCAATCCGGCACTGACAGCGGAGAAGAGTTTTAACTGGGAACTGGGAGTGGATCTTTTCTTACCAAAAGGGCTGCAGTTGCGCACCACCTATTTCCAGCGGGACCAGCGGGACCTGATCGATTGGGTAACGACATCCTATGCCCAAATGCCGCGACAGGTGAATTTATCACCCTCAGGTGTATACGCGTTGGCGCGGAACCTGGCAGAAGTGACCACGCGGGGCTGGGAGCTGGATCTGGGGGGCCGACATGCCTGGAGTGCCAAGGGGTCGGTGCGTTGGAATACGGGAATACTGTGGCTGGAATCGCAGCGATCGAATAATACGCCCGCTTCGTTTTATCTGGCGAGTCATGCCAAATGGGTTTGGAACAGTTCCGTTATCCTGAGTGGGAAATCGGGGGTGATATCCTTCAGTACATTGTATAAAAAGCGGGAGCCGCAGCGGGCGAATAGCATCAATGCGGATGTGTCGGGCGATTATTTTATTATGAATATGCGGTTGGAGAAGTATTTGATGCAGGAGAAGCTGGGGCTGCAGTT
>CAZKSY010000107.1:0-4377 GCA_964555605.1 uncultured Chitinophagaceae bacterium
CGGATACGGGCATGCGTATATTGAACGAATGGTCCGGTGAAACCATGGAAATCCACCGATTCTTCGGGATTAAAGATCATACGCTTTTTGGGGTCCACGCGCATCAGGAAAAACTTCAAAGCGCCCATGCCAAGGGTGTGATATAATGTTTTCAACTCCTCGGTGTTGAAGTCTTTTACTTTTCCCAATTCCTCGGTCTTCTGTGCCGCCACTTGTTCCATTTCATCTACCATATCATCGGCATCAACCACGGTACCCTCTCTTGTCTTCATACGACCGGTCGGCAATTCCACCATGCCATAACTCAAATGGTAAATGCCATCGGCAGAGGGCAATCCTAATTTCTGACAGATCAGTTTTAATACTTTGAAATGATAGTTCTGTTCGTCACCTACCACATAAATGCTTTGGTCGCAATTGAATTCTTTTTGCTTCAACTCCGCCAGTCCAATATCCTGTGTTATGTAAACAGCTGTGCCGTCTCTTCTCCGCACGATCTTACGGTCCAGCCCATCCGCTGTCAGATCGATCCAAACACTGCCATCGGCTTCTTGTTCAAAAACACCTTTTTCCAAACCTTTCTGCACCATGTCTTTGCCCAGCAGATAGGTATCGCTTTCAAAATAGGTTTTATCAAAATCGCAGCCGATACGCTCATAGGTTACCTGAAATCCCTTGTACACCCAGCTATTCATCATTTTCCAGATCTCGATTACCTCTGGTTTGCCTGCTTCCCAATCCACCAGCATCTGCTGGGCGGCTTTCATAATGGGAGCTTCTTTTTCGGCCTCTTCTTTGGTAAGCCCTTTTTCTATTAATTCCTGGATCTGCTTTTTCCATTCTTCTCCAAACAATACATAATAATCACCCACCAAATGGTCGCCTTTGCTGCCGGTTGATTCCGGAGTGGCCCCATTTCCAAAAAGTTGCCAGGCGATCATGCTCTTGCAAATGTGGATACCCCTGTCGTTCAGGATCGATGTTTTTACCACCTCAAAACCATTCTTCTTAAAGATCTCTGCCATGCTCCATCCCAGGAAGTTATTACGCAAATGGCCGAGGTGAAGCGGTTTGTTGGTGTTAGGGGAGGAGTATTCCACCATTACCCTTTTGTCGTTCGAGGGATATTGCCCCAGGTCGTTGCGGTTATGCCAATCCTGAAGAAATTGGGTCCAGTAAGCATCCGCGATCTCCAGGTTGAGGAAGCCTTTGATGATATTAAAACCCGTAAACAGGGCTGGTTCGGCAGCTACTAAGGCAGTTCCCAACTCATTGCCCAATTGTTCGGGCGATTTTTTAAGACTCTTGATGAAGGAAAACAACACAACGGTATAATCACCTGTAAACTCAGGCTTGGTTTCGTTTACCAAAACATCCTGCGATTGGGTGTTTAATCCGAATTCCTTATTGAGTGCTGTGCTGACTGCTGACTGTATTGCCTGAACTATGCCCATATCCTTCATTTGAGCGGCAAAAATAATACAATGAACCGAGAGCTCCTTAAAATCAAAGAGCCGCTTCATTTAGAAACAGCTCTTTGTACAGTTTGGCTTAGGGGTTAAAACTGTTATGAATTTGAGGGAATTTTTGATCCCAGCAATGAAGTGCCGGTATTATTTGATATAAATCAAGGCGACTGATCTGTAATTATCAATTATTAATTATCAATTATTAAAGTGCCCATAATTGATAATTAATAGTTGATAATTAATAATTTTAGGCCGTAAAACCGGATCGCGTCAAATGCCCAAACACCTCCTGACAAAAGTTATTGATTTCTTTTATCCGCCTTTCCGTAAGCTGATGCCGCTGCAAACCTTTCGGTATGCAGCCTGTGGTGGTAGTAACACGGTTTTAGGCCTGGTGATCTATTCATTGAGTTATACCTACCTGTTCAAGGGGCAGGACCTTGATCTGGGTTTTTATGCCTTTAAACCCCATATTGCCGCCTTGTTCATCTCGTTTAGTGTCAATTTCCCCGTTGGGTTTCTCCTGATGAAATTTCTGGTTTTTGAGGAGTCTAACATAAAAGGACGTATTCAGTTATTTCGATATTTCATCTTCTTCATATTCTGTTTATTTCTCAACTATGTTCTGCTCAAGCTTTTGGTGGAAATACTCCACTGGAATGCGATCCTTTCTCAAATCATCACGACGGTAGTTGTGGTTTGCGTAAGCTACATTACTCAAAAGCATTTCACTTTTAAAGTGGAGCGCAAAGACGAGGATTTCCCCTTTTAATCGGAACAGGGTTCAGTTAAATGGCAGAAATGTTGCCAATTTGTTCCTTTCAGAGAGACTTACCTCGTTGAATGTCAGGTAAAAAAGGTGGTTTTGTGGGGCAGACTGACATTTTTGCACTTTTTGTCAGTAGGCACAGGTATTGATAAGCTATGGTGAACAATAAAATCAGCAATCATGGGAAAGATAATTGGAATTGACCTCGGAACCACAAACAGTTGCGTTTCGGTAATGGAAGGAAATGAACCGGTGGTTATTGCCAATGATGAGGGCCGTCGTACCACCCCCTCTGTTGTGGCATTCTTGAAAAATGGTGAACGTAAGGTGGGCGATCCTGCCAAGCGTCAGGCCATTACCAACCCTATAAACACCATCATGAGTGTGAAAAGGTTCATGGGCCGTCGTTATGATGAGGTTTCTGAAGAGATCAGTCACTGGAGCTATAAAGTTGCCAAAGGCGATAATAATACCGTTCGGATTGATATCGACGGTCGTTTATATACACCGCAGGAGATCAGCGCGATGATCCTGCAGAAAATGAAGAAAACAGCTGAAGATTACCTGGGACAGGAAGTAACGGAAGCGGTTATTACCGTTCCGGCCTATTTCAACGATGCCCAGCGTCAGGCAACCAAGGAAGCCGGAGAGATCGCCGGATTGACCGTTCGTCGTATCGTAAACGAGCCTACTGCAGCCGCACTGGCCTATGGACTTGACAAGGGCAAGCACGACCAGAAGATCGCTGTATTCGACCTGGGTGGTGGTACCTTCGATATTTCCGTTCTGGAATTAGGCGATGGTGTGTTTGAAGTAAAAAGCACCAACGGTGATACACACCTGGGTGGTGACGATTTTGATAAAGTGATCATGGATTGGTTGGCCGAAGAATTCCGTAACGACGAGAATGTAGATCTGCGCAAAGACCCCATGGCCTTACAGCGTTTGAAAGAAGCTGCTGAAAAAGCCAAGATCGAATTAAGTTCTTCTTCCGAAACAGAAATCAATCTGCCTTATATTACCGCTATTGACGGAGTGCCTAAGCACCTCGTGAAAAAGCTCACCCGTGCTAAATTCGAGCAGATTGCCGATAATCTTTTTGCCCGTTGTTTAAAGCCCTGCGAGCAAGCCTTGAAAGATGCAGGTATGAATGCTTCCCAAATTGACGAAGTGATCCTGGTTGGAGGTAGTACCCGTATTCCAAAGGTGCAGGAGATCGTGGAGAAATTTTTTGGAAAGAAACCGAACCGCAGTGTGAATCCCGATGAAGTAGTGGCTGTTGGTGCCGGTATTCAAGGGGCTGTACTTACAGGTGAGGTTAAAGATGTACTGCTGCTTGACGTTACTCCGCTTTCTCTGGGTATCGAAACCATGGGAGGAGTGATGACCCGACTGATCGATAGCAATACAACGATCCCTTCCAAGAAATCAGAAGTTTTCTCTACGGCCAGCGATAATCAACCGGGTGTGCAGATCCATGTATTACAGGGCGAGCGCCCCATGGCTTCTCAGAATAAGAGCTTGGGTATGTTTAATCTGGATGGTATTCCTCCGGCTCCCCGTGGTGTTCCTCAGATTGAAGTGATCTTCGATATTGATGCCAACGGTATCCTCCATGTAACGGCAAAGGATAAGGGAACCGGAAAAGAACAAAAGATCCGCATCGAAGCTGGAAGTGGATTGAGTAAAGAAGAAGTAGAAAAAATGAAAGCCGAAGCACGGGCTAATGAAGCAACTGATAAAGAAGCACGTGAGCGGGTGGATAAGATCAATCAGGCGGATAGTTTGATTTTCCAAAGTGAAAAGCAACTCAAAGAATATGGCGATAAGATCCCTGCTGATAAAAAAGCACCGATCGAAACAGCACTCAATAAACTGAAAGAAGCTCATAAATCACAGGATTTGGCTTCTATAGATGCTGCAGTCGCTGAAATGAATACCGCCTGGACAGCAGCCAGCGAAGAGATGTACAAAGCCACGCAGGGTCAGGAACAACCGGGCGCCAATGGCAATGCACAATCGGCTAATGCTGGTGGTGAGAATGTGACCGATGCAGAGTTTGAGGAAGTGAAGTAAGGTGATAGGATTTAAGTTTTAAGTTATAAGAGGGCGGCCTGTTCATGATGGACAGGCCGTTTT
>CAZKSY010000108.1:0-4228 GCA_964555605.1 uncultured Chitinophagaceae bacterium
CAAGGTCATTTTTATCCCCTGGTATATTGCGTATATTGATGTAAAGGCTAAAACTGATATATGAGTCATTGTAAATTTTGTAACTCCACCAGCATGACAGGGTCCTGCTCCAATAGTCCGCACGGCCGTCATGAACATTATGGCGTGGGCGATCGGTGCATCTACTGCGGCTCCAGCGCCTATGGTTCCTGCGGAAACAGTCCTACCGGCCGGCATAAACACGAATCTGGCAGAGGGAAATGCAGCTATTGCGGCAGCAGCGGCTTTATCGGTAGTTGTGGCTATAGCCCCTCCGGCAGACATGAAGGATAAGCTGCCACACTGTAGGCCGTAGTTCTGCTCCGGAATCCGAATCAAGTATAATAACCCACGCCCGCTATGAAAAATACCTTACTGAAACAGACATGGATCGTTCTTTTGCTCTTCGCATGCGCCCAGCTCCAGGCCCAGGAAAACCGGGGGGCCGTGATGGCGAAAACAACAGAGACAGAAAGCAAGGGAAAGTTTCACGCGATCATCATCTCGGAGAATGATTATGAAGATCCCGGGATCAGCGACCTCTCGGAACCGGAAAAAGACGGCGACCAGCTCCAGCGTATCCTCCAGCTTAAATACGGCTTCCTGCCCGATGCGGTCATCCGGTTGAAAAATGCCAAACGGGCCGATATCTACAAAGCCATTGAAAAGAAAACCAAAACACTTTCTCCCGACGATAACCTCCTCCTCTTTTATGCAGGCCACGGGTACTGGGACGAGAACCTGAAAATGGGCTACTGGTTGCCGGCAGATGCCCAAAAAGAAAGCAAAAGCAACTGGATTCCCAACTCCGACCTCACCGTTTACCTGTCGGCCATCCAATCCAATCATATTCTCCTGATCTCCGATGCCTGCTTCAGCGGCGGGATCTTTAAAACCCGTAGCGTGAGCGGCATGGACCAGGGCATGAAACGTCTGTATAGTTTGAAGAGTCGCAAAGCCCTTACCAGCGGCAATCTCAAAGAAGTGCCCGACCAGAGTGTCTTCATGAAATTTTTTATCAAATCGCTTGAAGAAAATACCCAACCCTTCCTCTCCACCGATCAGCTCTTCTCCGGCATTCGCCCGGCGATCCTGAATAACAGTCGTACCGAACCCCTATACGGCGTGGTGTATGGCACCGGTGATGAAGGGGGCGAATTCACCTTCTTCAACGAAAAAGCCCTGGAGGGAAATGCTCCTGCTGAAACTACCGAACTGGCCAACCAGATCCGTTCAACCAATAAGCAAGCCCCCCAACCGGTGCTGACAGAAGAAAATAAAAAACTGGATAAACCCAAACGCACGGCCATCCTTGCCTTCGATAACAGCACAGGCAAAGCCCCGGAGATGGGCGATATCGGCGGGCCTTTACGGGATATGCTTACCTCAGATCTCAGTGATGTAGAAAACCTGCGTTTGGTAGACCGCCAGGCCCTGGATAAGATCCTGGAGGAACAAAAACGCAATAACAGCAAAGCATTCGATGTTACCACGGCTACGCGTATCGGTAAACTGGTGGGGGCGGAAGTGATCATCACCGGCACCTATTTTGAGATGTATGGCAGCTTGCGCATCGATGCCAAATTCATAGATGTGGAAACAGGGAAGATCGTTTTTGCCGTAGGCGTGGAAGGTTCCAGAGAGCAGTTCTTCGATTTGAAAAACAGACTGGCCAATAAAATAGTAGAAAAACTCAAGTAATCATCGCATGAAACAATTCCTTAGCACCGCCCTGTTCTGTTGCCTGTTAATGGGAGCAAACGCGCAGACCTTACGGATGGCCATACTCGATTTTGAAAACAGCTCGGGTAAAAAAGAATACGATGCGTTTGGCAAGGCCCTCAGCAACATGCTGATCTCCGATCTTAAAAATAATATTCACCCGAATAAAGTCCTCTTCTTTGAACGGTCGCAATTACTAAAACTGCTGGAAGAACAGCGTCTGCAAAAAAGCAAAAATTTTGATCCCGCCACTGCGGTGGCTTTTGGCAAGATCAGCGGTGTCAATTATGTACTCACCGGAACGGTATTCGTACTGGACGGGAATTGCACCATCAGCTCCCGAATGGTACAGGTGCAGACCTCCAAAATAATTATCGCCAAAGAAGCCAGTGGTCGTTTGGAAAACTGGCTACAACTCAAGACTAAACTGGCGGAAGATATTGCGATGCAGTTAAACCAACCCCTGCCCTTAGCAGACAAGTATAAAAAGCAGCCGGTGACCACGGCCACCCTGAATCAGTACGGCAAGATCCTGAATACACTGGACGAAGGAGATATTGATAAAGCCGCGCAACTGAGCAGTCTGTTTGAAGAAACCAACAGCGAATTCCCTTATTTCAAAGACATCCAGGCCGACATCGAAAAGATCAAGCAACGTGTTTCGGAGCTGGAGAATATCAATAAGATCATTACGAATGCCTTTGAATTGGGCGACAAAGCGCAGGAGAAAAGCGATCATACCAATGCCATCCGGTATTTTGAAAAATTCTTAGCCAATCCCGGCAATGATGAATATGCGGAAAACAAGAAGCTCTATGCCTTAGGCAAGATGGCACAGACCTATTTTAAAATGGGGGATCATGCCAACGCCCTGTTATATGCGCAGAAAGCACAAGCGATCTACCCCTACTATCCCGAGGCGAATGAAGTAGAATTGATGAGTCTGATGAAACTGGGCAACAGCACAAAAACCAATGCCAAGTTTCAATACCTGCTCGACTCCCTGAATTTTCAAAATGAATATGATTTCCAGAAAAAGGAGCGCAACCCCTTGTTGCGCTGGGAGAATACCGGTCCGTACAGCAAAGGACTGAAAAAGCGCGACGGCGAAGAAGAGGAAATGTTCCATCCCGATATGGTGGGAGCCGGTTATCGAAATCCCATAATCAACGAGATCAAGCTGATCCAGTTATTCAAAACCCGTGGTATTGATTACAGTGCCATTCCACCTGCCATGCGGCAGTTCCAAAAACTGGAGAAAGCCTTACTGGCCCTGGCCAATCCGGATATATTTGCTTCGGATCAGATGGTGAATTATTTCCGGCTTTCGCTGCAGTATGCAGACGATCTATGGGCGCAGAAAAAATACCCGGAATACAAAGCACATCTGGCCAAAGAAATCAAACGAATGGATGATTTCGGAAATCCCTGCACCAAATGCAATACGGCCAATAAGAGAGAGGTGTTGAGTTTTAGTGCCGACAAAGAGGTAAAAGCCCGGTACGACAGTGTTACCAAGAGTCTGTATCAATTGGGGCTGAGCAATTCCCTGCAGGATTTTTATGAGGGGTTCAATCTGGTGTATGGTGAATTCGTTTTTCGTCAATTGATCCTGCACATGCAGCAGAAAGACATAGAAGCCGCCGCGCGCTTATACAATTCCTTCTTAACGGTAACGGTGACCAACAGGAACTCCTTCTTCTATAACTATTATTGGGACATCCTGTTGCAACTACGGAAAGTGACGAAGGATTTTGAGAGTCGCAGTGAATTATCCAGTGAAAAATTCAACAAGGCTTTAGCGGAGAAGATCACGCGGGCCCTGACCGAAGAGCGCATTCCTTTACAGGTATGGGAGGAGGTGAAGAATTACAAGGTCCCGATACGGCGTGGGACTACGGCGGTAGAATTGGATGCGGCCTTTTCGAAGAATGGGATGGAATGGTCGAAAAATCTCGGTCTGGTGAAAGATAGTAAGGGGGTAGAGTTCCGTCAGGCCCGAACCGAAAAAGAGATGAAACAGTTGAATGCCGAAAAGGTACCGGCCTTTGCCTACTATGATTATGATGAGAATAACGGGGAAGCCTATGGCAAACTCTACAATATCTATGCCCTGAAGTTGATTGCTGCCAATCCACCTGCCGGATGGCGCATGAGTGAAGCGGCGGATTATTTCAAGCTACTGCAAACAGGCAAGGCCTATGCGGAATTGTCTGAAGAAGCGTTGGAAGAACTTACGGCCGCCCATTTGTTAAAAGTGCCCGGTGCCTTGGGCGGTTATTTTCATGGTGATGGCTTCGATGGCATAGACGAAAAAGGCTGTTACTGGACGTTGGAGAAGGGAGAGGATGGTTATTCGGTGATCATTTCGATTTTTTCAGATGGGGAGATGGGTTTTGAGAAATTACTGGCAGAAGATATGTTGTTTGCGGTGCGGTTGCTGAGGAGGTAGGGTGCTGAGGGGAAATACAGTTAACCGTCCCCGCCC
>CAZKSY010000109.1:0-3948 GCA_964555605.1 uncultured Chitinophagaceae bacterium
GCCATTTCCCGTGCACATAGTTTTCCAGTGAATACATAAGTAAGCATTGAGTGGAAGGTAAAGATATAATAACGATTGTTAGTTTCAAAAACTGCCTGCGGCGACGGAATTCTTTGTATTAACTTATTGTTGTCACGTTGACATTCAGGTTAAAATTAAATGCATTTTATTTTTAGTAGTAACTTGCAGATTCATGTGGCTGCAACGGACCATAGCCTTTTTATTACTGCTGGCATTTTTTACCAGTACGTTTTCACGACTTTTTGTGGTGGCCGATTATTATGTAAATACCGATCGGTATTATAAGAACTGTGTAAACAAGTCCAAGCCTCAATTAAAGTGTAATGGTAAGTGCCAGATGTCTAAAAAGATTCAGGCCGAAGAGCAGAAAGACCAGAAGAATCCCGGAGTGAAACTGGATCTTAAATCTGAACTGGTAACCCAGTCTGGCTTTGCTTTCATATTGCCCCCCGTTCAGTTATCATCATCTTTAACCTTTCCCTCCTATCGTAAGGGACCATTGGCGGCCGGATTTAATGACCGCATCTTTCATCCCCCCATCTTTTAGTTGTTTCACTGGTGTTACGACCCGGCTGTCGTGATTATTGCTGTACGGAATGATTCCTGTCAGGATTACTGTAGGCTTCAAACAATCGAAGTCTTCCAGTAAGAAGAATTGACCGGAACTGTCGCTGTATCGCATACATCTATCATTTCCATTAAACAACCAAACCAATGATTCGATCCATTATATTAATTTTCTTTACCAGTTTATTTATATATGCTTCCTGCAAGAAGCAACTTGTTGCCAATGATAAAAAGGGCAATGTTGAAATTTCATTCAATAACAGAATAGGGGAGCAGCCCTTGGAAATGGCCACGGGTCAATACAAAAATGCCACAGGGGAAAGTTTTACTGTCACGCTATTTAATTACTATATAAGCAATATTGAATTACAACAATCCAATGGGCAGGTATACATTGTTCCGCGGGACAGTAGTTATTTTCTCATTCGGGGCGAAGATTCTCTCCACAACATCTTGCTGCAGGATATACCGGCAGGGGATTATACCAGCATTCGTTTTACGCTGGGTGTTGACAGCCTGAAATCTGCGTCTCCGGTGGCCGAGCGTACCGGTGTGCTCGATCCTGCGGGAGCAGGCTCTGGTATGTATTGGTCCTGGCATTCGGGATATATTTTTGTTAAGATGGAAGGGGTGAGTAATGTGGCGACAAGTTCGGATAAGAAATACCGCTATCATATTGGTGGATTTGGCGGTTATGCAAAGCCGATGTTTAATAATATCAAGAAGATTGAAATGCCATTCCCGACCGGCACAAAACTCCATGTTGGGTCCTCTCCAAAGAAGCGTCCACGGATAGAAATCTATGCCGATGCGTCCAAAGTAATGGATGGTCCCATGAATATCAGTATTGCTGCGAAAACAACGGTAATGGTGCATCCATTTTCTGTTAATATCGCTAATAATTATGCCTCTATGTTCAGCGTACACGCGCTGTTGAATAATTAAACCGGTACACTATGAAGCTACTACATTGGATCCTGGTCCTGTTGTTATTCGGCATAACCAGTGCAGCAGTCTCGGTGGGATACGATCCGGAACCTATGCCATTGAAGCTACCGTCTAATTTTCCTCCTCCGGTTTACGATCTGGCATCCAACCCCATTACGCGGGAAGGGTTTGAATTAGGTAGAAAATTATTTTACGAGCCACTACTTTCGAGAGATGGAACCATCAGTTGTGGTTCCTGCCATATTCAGTCGAGTGCGTTTACCCATCATCAACATGATGTGAGTCATGGTATCGACGATCGTTTGGGTTTTCGAAACTCACCGCCGGTAATGAATTTGGCCTGGAGTCGGTTCTTTTTCTGGGATGGAGGCGTTTTTCACCTGGATCTTCAACCTGTTGGTCCTATTGAAAACCCCGATGAAATGGGTGATCAAATGAAGAATGTATTGCAAAAACTGCAGAGACATAAAAAGTATCCGGCACTTTTTGAGAAGGCCTTTGGTCCCGGACCTGTCAGTTCCGATCGGTTTTTGAAAGCGCTCAGTCAGTTCATGCTTTCTTGTATAAGTGCTGGTTCCCGATACGATAGTATCGTTCGTGGTGAAGGACCTTCTTTTACAGGCGAAGAGCAACAGGGGCGGGAAATTTTCCGCACTAAATGCAGCTCCTGTCATAGTACCGACCTGTTTACCGATCAGCTATTTCACAATGTTGGTTTGCAGCCCAACTTCTACAATGATAGTGGACGATACCGGATCAGCCTCGATACAGCAGACTGGTATGCTTTTAAAACACCATCTCTCCGTAATGTTATGCATACAGCACCCTATATGCATGATGGTCGCTTCGAAACACTGGAGCAGGTATTCGATCATTATGATCATGGCATTCAACCCATGCCATCTCTTGATTCAATCATGAAACGGAGGGATGGCCTTGGTATCAGGCTTAGCCGGACAGAACGTGATCTTTTAATCAGCTTTTTAAAAACACTCTCTGATGAAAAATTCATCAGAGATCCATTATTTTCTGAACAATAAAACAAAAAAAAATGACGAAGAAAATTTTTGTAATCATCCCCCTTTTGTGTGCAGTATTTTTTGGCTTTGCACAAAAGAAAGACTGGCATGAGATGCATGCATTTCACAGTGTAATGAGTAAAACCTTTCATCCTGCAGAAGAAAACAAGTTGCAACCAACCCGAGACAATGCAACAGAGTTGCTGAAGCGGGCACGCACCTGGCAAGCTTCAGCAGTGCCTGCCGGGTATAAGGCAGAAGTGGCCAAACCACTCCTGACAAAGCTGGTAACAGTTTGCGAAGAATTGCAAAAAGCTGTTGAGGCGAAGAAATCTGATGAGGAACTGAAGAAAGCGATCACGAAGGCCCATGATGTTTTTCATGAATTAACCGAAAAATGTAAGGAGTAATCTCTACTTATATTTCTTTTTCAACTGCAGGACATATGAATCATTCAACCTTTAAGAGAAGTGTTCGAAAATGGCACAGATATCTGGGGCTGTTCATAGGTATTCAATTTTTACTCTGGACTTTAGGTGGTCTTTATTTCAGTTGGACAAAAATTGAACAGATAAGGGGGGACGATCTTAAACACCCCCCCTTGTCCCTGCAGTTTGACAGCACAATTGTTTCTCCGGCGGTGGCTTTATCGGCCTTGCCGGAATCATTGTCCAGTTTTGTTTGGCATTGCGAACTCATTCAACTGCCGCAGGGATTGGCTTATCAGATCGCCACCAGACGGAAAAAAGAACAGCAGATCTTTTTAGTGGATGCCAAAACAGGATTGAAACGCCCTGCCGTTTCCCGGGAGGAGGCTATAGCACTGGCTTTTGGAACAACCAGCATGCAAGCCCCTGTAATTCAGGTAAACTACCTCAACCAAACCGGAAAACATCACGAATACCGAAACAAGCCTCTGCCTGCCTGGGCAATAGAATTTGGGGGCGATATTAATAGTACAGTGTATGTTTCTGCCGAATGGGGCACGGTACAAAATTTCCGTAATAATAGCTGGCGTATCTTTGACTTTCTGTGGATGTTGCACACCATGGACTACGCAGAAAGAGATAATTTTAACAATTGGGTTTTACGGGTGTTTTCCATTCTTGGGTTGTTGACAGTTTTATCGGGATTTGCTCTTTTCTTTGTAAGTAGAAAAAAAAGATCCGCAGACCCCCCCAAATATCAGACATATAAAAAATAAAAAATATGAAAAAACAAGATTTCCTGTTCATCGCCGTCCTTTTTGCTGCTGTATCCTGCAACACAGAAGCACCCAAATCCGACGTGAACGAAGCGGTAAAGGAAGAAGTAAAGGAAGAAAAAAAAGCGCTCACTGTGCAACTGGTTTCCGATAAAGATCCTGTTTGTGGCATGACTGTTGGAACAGAAC
>CAZKSY010000110.1:0-3924 GCA_964555605.1 uncultured Chitinophagaceae bacterium
TCGGTTCCGGCATTGGCGTTGGGTGCCACGTTGGGAGCCGGATTAACCGTTACTAAAACGGTATCACTATCGGTAGCGCCGTTGTTGTCTGTTACCACCAATCGGAATCCATAAGTTCCCTGTACCATATTGCTGATGGCTGTAGTAGCCGCCGCAGCATTGGTGATGGTTACCTGTGTTGGTCCGCTGATGCGTGTCCAGCTATAAGAAGCAATGGTACCATCGGGATCGCTGGAAGCAGATCCGTTCAGGGTACTGTTGTTTACAGGAAGGGTGATGCTGATATCGGTTCCGGCATTGGCGTTGGGTGAAGTGTTCCGATCGGCAAGAACCACTCTTACGGCTACGGGGGTTTCTGTAACCGTAATGGTAAAACTGATATCTGCAGTCAGCAAATTGCGAAGGCCATTTTTTTTGCCGGTTCCCAGTTCTTTAACGCCGTTATCATATACCATTTCCACCTTTTGAATAAAGGCAAAGGTTTTTCCAGCAGGGGCTGTAATGGTGTAAGTAGAACTTGTTCCATTTACAGTGCCCTTCCATAATGTATAGGTAATGGTATCATATCCGGCAACAGCATTATCTCTTAATACCCAAACACTGGTGCTATCGCCATTTTTGATCAGATCGGGTCTGCCGGAATATTTGTTATAAAGATCAAAAGTAGTTGACATGCCATAGCTTAATGGCCAGCGCTTGAAGGAACTGTCTCTGTTGAGATACCATCCGGTATGCTGTCCCATAGTGGCAAAATCGGCATTGGAAGAAAGGTCATTGGTTTCGTCTCTTGACCGGTATTGAAAGATCTGATCAACGCCTGCCAAACGTGAAATATGCATGGCTCTCAGGAAAAAATCTGCTGCGGTTTTACGTCTTGTTTTCCCGGGCACATCGGGTGCTGAATAATTGGTAGAGCCACTGGAGGCATCCCATCCCAATTCACGATAGATCAGTTTTTTGTTCCCTGCATAGCGATGGATCACGTTGTAATAGCCAGTCATGATCTCGTAAATACGACCTTGTTCGGGACTGATCCCTCTGCTGTTGATACCCTGACCACCAATGCTGGTGATATAGTAGTTTAAAGCCAATCCATCTGCAGGATATTTATTGAATCCTCTATAGCGGAAAGAATAATATGCTTTGCCTTTAATGAATTGTGAGTCGGGTGTTGACATGGCACCGTCGATCACCTCGAAATTGCTGTCTTTACTTTTCACTGTATCATAGGCTGCAGTAAGTTTTGCGATCTTCACCTGAGGAGCTGTGTACCGTCCCCGGCCATGCCACCAGGCTTCATCTTCATTATCTATTTCTATACCATTCAATATATCTAACCCTTTTGCAGGTGTTTCTCCGGTAAATTGAATAGAGTAGCCATTAAGGTTAGCAGATGGGTTCTTGCCGAAATATCCTGCAAAAACGGCTGCTAATCTTGCATGGTCGGCCCAGTTGGCCGGATTAGTGGAATCACTTCCATAAGGGATATTTTTATAGTGGAAGGCTCCGTCTGCGTAGTAATTATATATGCCACCCGCTTGTCCGGAATAGGGTGGTAAGGGAACAGGTCTGTTGGCGGCTGATGTGCCATTCAGATAGGTGTATACTTTAATGCCGCTATCGCGCAATTCACGGAAATGGGCGGTGAGATTATCCCCGAAAATATTAAGCAAGAAGCGGTGCTTGCCCAATGAAACATTCGAGATCGCCGTATCATTATAAAAGGTTGCAGAATTTATATTGATCAGTTTGGTTGTAAATAGACTGTCGGGCTCATCGCCATTGATGTTGGCGCCAAAAAAGTCTCTGAAACTTGTGTTATAGTTGTATTGAAATTCTGGGAAGTAGGGTATGGAAGCGATACCGGTTTCTGCATTTCCGTAAAATTCCAACTCGGTTATGTTGAATTGGTTTTCGGGAATGGTCATCTCAATAACACGTATCGGGAAGCTGATTGCTTTGGAGCTAACTGTATCGATCCAGTTCCAGCTCAAATATCCGGTGGTGCCCTGTGCTTTGGAAATGACAGCACTGTCCTGAAAATTTTGGGAGAATAATTTTAGATAAACACCAGGACCGCCGGTTGTGGTGAAAGCACGTATCCTGAAATTCGAATAGTTTGAATCCAGAATAAATATGTTTTTAGTAGGAAAATATAGGCCGTCAAACTGACCGTTTCCGGTGTAGTAGGAGGTGCTGGTATTGCCATCGATCAGGCGTTCGGGATTTCTGGTGATAGAACCACCGGTAGCATTGAACGGCTTTTCTTTTTTAATGACAATTTTATAAGGAAGAAGGGCCGTACTGCCAGCTACATTTTCAATAGTGGCGGAGCCTTGTTTAGTTTTCAGTATGTTTTGGTCGGCTGCTTTTGTAATCTGCTGCGCGTTGCTCAATTGCAGCAGTATTAGAAAAAGGCCAGATAGAGCCAGGCGTTTCATAGCGATCGGATTATTGGATAGTGGAACGTGGAATCGGGTATTGGAAAATGGATAAGGGATCGCGCAAGGGTAAAAGCGTAAACTATTCCCGCTGGTAAACCGGACTTAAAATGGTAGCGTAATTTGAATTTGGTTGTAGCAGATAGATCAGGGTCGTTTTCATATTATTGGATTGTACCCTTTTATAACGGGGGGTAGTATGTTTCCTGATTTAAGAATTCACTCAATTTGGGAAATGAAGTGAAATCGTATAAAACAGGGTATACAGTTTATGTGGTTCGGATAAGTATTTTTAATTAGTTGTAGTGCAATGACTACAAAAAGGGGATGAGTGAAAAAAAGAGGTGATGTATAACATCACCTCTTTTAAATATCGCATAATTTATCTATTGCTTGATGAATTTAGTGATCATACGTTTTCTATCGCCGATCAGAACCTCAATGTAATACATGCCGGTTTTCAGGTTTCCAACATAAATGGCGCCGATTTCCTGGTAAGACTGACCTTTTACAAACTGTCCGGAGCGTACCATATTACCACTGGATGTGTAAATGGTATAACGGGCATTTCCTAAACTGTCGGTAACACAACGGAGATTGAACTGATCTTTAACCGGGTTTGGATACACGACCAATCCTTCTTTCGAGTTCATGGTATTGATCACTGAGATCAGTACCGTATCACTGCTGCTGGCACCATTATTATCTGTTGCTGTAAGTTCAAATTGGTATTCACCGGTTTGAAGATTAGCTATAGTTGAAATTGCGCTGTTTGGTGATTGAATACTGGCCGTTGCCGGTCCGTTCAATTGCTTCCATCTGTAAGAGGCAATAGTACCATCGGTATCATAGGACGCACTGCCATTCAGTAGCGCTGTAGTAGCGGGTACTGATATTGAACTATCGTTTCCGGCTTTCGCAATGGGGGCTTTGTTTACAACCGGTGCGTTATTCACCGTTACAATAACCTGATCAGTTGCGGTGGCTCCTTTATCATCGGTAATCATCAATTCGAAAATATGCTGTCCCGCCTGCAGCCCTACTACTCCTGGTGTAGCAGTGGTAGAGTTGGTAATGGTTAAAGCGCCCGGTCCGCTGATACGTGTCCAGTTGAACAATGTAATTGTTCCATCCGGGTCGTATGAGGAGGTGCCATCAAGACTAACATTGTTAACTGGTAAGGTAACTGTAATGTCTGCCCCCGCTCTTGCTACCGGTGCCTGGTTGGGTGCAGGATTAACGGTCACTAAAACCGTATCACTATCGGTAGCACCGTTATTATCGGTTACGACCAATCGGAATCCATAAGTTCCCTGTACCATATTGCTGATGGCTGTAGTAGCCGCCGCTGCATTGGTAATGGTCACTTGTGTCGGTCCGCTGATGCGTGTCCAGCTATAAGATGCAATCGTACCATCGGGATCACTTGATGCAGATCCGTTCAGGGTACTGTTGTTTACAGGAAGGGTAATGCTGATATCCG
>CAZKSY010000111.1:0-3720 GCA_964555605.1 uncultured Chitinophagaceae bacterium
TCACCTCTCACCTCTCACCTCTTATCTCTCACCCCCCAATCACGCCCCGATATATCAGCACCAAAAGCACAATGCCGGTAACAATACGGTACCAGCCGAAGAGGCGGAAGCCGTGCTTTTGCAAAAAACCGATGAAGAATTTGATGGCGAGCATGGCTACGATAAAAGCCACTGCATTTCCCGTGATAAAGGCTGTTATGTTATCTGAAGAAGAGGTGATGATCTCATAGCCCTTTTGTTCGGTCGCCCCCATTTTCCAGTCTTTCAGAAACAGCGAGTACAAGGTTGCTGCTGCCATGGTAGGCACGGCGAGAAAAAAGGAGAATTCCGCAGCCAGTCGTCGACTCATTCCGGTAGTCATGCCGCCGATGATCGTGGCAGCACTTCGGCTAAGACCCGGCAAGGCTACTGCCAGTACCTGAAAAAGTCCGGTAAAAAAGGCTTTCCCATAACCTACTTCCGATTCCTTGTCGATATTATTTTTTGTAAACAGTCTGTCGATGAACAACAATACAATGCCCCCGGCTATAAACATCCAGGCAATGAAAGACGGATTGCCCAATTTTTCATCAATGATGTCGTCGAATAGTTTGCCAAATATCAATGCAGGAATAACCGCTACCAATAGTTTGGCATAGAACTGCCACTTTTTAAAATCGAAGAATTTGCGCCAGTATAAAACCACTACCGCCATTATAGCTCCTAGTTGAATGGAAATCTCAAAAACCTTGGTGAAAGATTCGTTTTGGATGCCAAACAGAGAGCTGGTAACCACCATATGACCGGTACTGGAAATAGGAAGAAATTCGGTCAGGCCCTCAACAATAGCAATGATAATAGCCTGTAGCAGCGACATGGGTTAATTTGAAAATTTGAAAATTGGAGGATTTGAAAATTTGACTTCTCGAAAATGCTATCTTATGGCATTTTCAAATTTTCAAATTCTCAAATTAGTCTTTCGGTTTTCTGAAGATCGCAAATACTTCCACACCCAAACCTAATAAAATCAGAATGGGGGCCACTGTAATGCGGGTAAAGCTATAAACCTCTTCTTTCTTGAAAATATTGGCATTTTCAGCTTTGCCGCCAGACATCAGGAAAAATCCCAAGGCCATGATCGCCAGACCAATGATCATCCACTTGTAATTTTCTTTACCAAAAAGTGGTGTGCTGGTGCCAGATGCTTTTTTCTCAGACATGTGCGATTAATTAGGGTTGCAATATAGGGAGAAGATTTTAGTTTTGAGTTTTAAGTGGTGAGTGGTTTGTGGCGTGAGGTTTGGGGTAAGGGAGGTATAATATAATCGCCAACAAACTCAAGTCTCACAGCTCATACCACTTACCACTTAAAACTCAATACTCAATACTCAATAAAGGTCATCCAACTTCATCTTCAAATACTTAATTATCGACCGGTGTGTGCTGATCAGGGTGATGGAAATGCCCACCAGCAGGATCACTGTACATAACAGCAGGAGGGTTTGATTGTCTCGAAGCCCGCGCAACTCCGGAACCCAGTTTTCCAACGAAAACACGATGATCACTATGGCCACAATCGCCAGAATGGCTGATATCGCCCCGTTTATAATGGCTCGTATATTCATGGGTTTGGCGATAAACCAGCGGGTAGCGCCTACCATTTGCATGGTTTTGATCAGGAACCGGTTGCTGAACATGGCCAAACGAATGGTATTATCGATCAGGATCACCGTTAAGGCCAGCAAGACCAGAGCCATAATGCCGAGTCCAAGAGATACTTTCCGTAACAGACTGAACTTTGCTACCACTTCTTTAGGGAATTTCACTTCGGTTACGTAGGGATACCTTTTCAACTCCTCCCGGAAAGAAGCCATATGTGCCGAATCGGCAAAAGCACTCTTGAAATTAACGTCTACACTACGGGGTAATACCATATTGTCGATGAACTCATTAAAGTCCTCATTCCCCTGTTTCAGCCACTCTTTTTTAGCCTCCTCTTTGTCAATGTATTTATAGCTCTTTACATACGCATGATTCTGGATGAAAACCACCAGCGAATCCTTGTCTTTATCTGTCGTAGTCTGGTTAATAAACACATTCAGCGTGGCACTCTCGCGCAATACATCTTCCAGCTTTCTGGAATTGAGGACCACCCAGCCAAGGATGCCTACAATGAAGAGCACCAGGGTAACTCCAAGAATGGACATAAAATAGGATGGCGTTGATCTTTTGGCGGCAGATTTTCCCGGTTGCGACATGTACCTGTTTTTTAATGGGTTTATTACCTGTATTCCAGCGCAAAAATAGCGGTTTTAGCGCTCCAAATCGTACTTTTGCAACCCAGAAACGAAGGAAAAAAGAAGGCATTGTGCCAGGGGGGATGGATTAAGTTTTATTTCACATTACCAACGCCCCGATCATTCACTAATAAACAGCAAGCGGCATGGAATACGCGTTCAGATCGATCGAAAAGAAATGGCAGCAGCAATGGAAGGATACCAATGCCTACCGGGTACCAAGTATATCTGAAAAACCCAAATGCTATGTGCTGGACATGTTTCCGTATCCCAGCGGGGCCGGTTTGCATGTGGGCCACCCCCTCGGGTATATTGCCTCAGATATTTACAGTCGGTTCAAAAGACTGAAAGGCTTTAACGTTTTACACCCCATGGGGTACGACGCTTTTGGTTTACCCGCCGAACAATATGCCATTGAGCATGGTGTACATCCGGCTGTTTCTACCAAACAGAATATTGAAAATTTCAGAAAGCAGTTGGATAATATCGGTTTCTGCTACGACTGGGAAAGAGAAGTGCGTACCTGCGAGCCCGGCTATTACAAATGGACCCAATGGATCTTTCTGCAATTGTTTAATAGCTGGTTCAATCGCACCGAACAAAAGGCCCAACCGATTGAATCCCTGGTGCGCCTGTTTGAACAGCACGGTTCTGCTGCACCAGGCGTGCGACCCACCGCATATAATTTTACGTCTGACGAATGGAAGGCTTTTGATGAAGCTGGCCGGATGAATATTCTGATGGATCATCGGTTGGCTTTTTGTGGTTATGGAGAAGTGAACTGGTGCGAAGCCCTTGGCACCGTACTCGCTAACGATGAAGTAGTGAATGGTGTTAGTGAACGCGGCGGTCATCCTGTTGTAAAGAAAAAATTACGTCAGTGGTATCTTCGAATTACAGAGTATGCCGATCGTTTACTCGAAGGTCTTGATCGTATCGAATTCTCCGATGCCATGAAGGAAATGCAAACCAACTGGATCGGAAAATCATATGGGGCCGAGATCGATTTCAACGTGAAGAGTGAAAAAGCTGCTGTCAACAACCTGCGGGTATATACCACAAGGCCCGATACCATTTTTGGTGTCGACTTTATGGTGATCGCTCCGGAACTGGATATTATTGAAGACCTGAAATCAGCGGCGCAGGCTGCTGCCGTAGACGAATATCTGGCTTATGTAAAAAGCCGGAGTGAACGCGAACGCATGGCGGAGAAAAAGATCACGGGAGTATTCAGCGGAGCCTATGCACTGAATCCGTTCAACGGCAAACAAATACCCATCTGGATCAGTGAGTATGTACTGGCCGGATACGGCACAGGTGCCATCATGGCGGTGCCTTGCGGCGATGAGCGCGATCATAAATTCGCGAAACATTTTAATATCCCCATTACAAATATCATTGGCACCCATTATGATGGAGTGGAAGCCAATGCCACCAAAGATGC
>CAZKSY010000112.1:0-3682 GCA_964555605.1 uncultured Chitinophagaceae bacterium
ATCTTCTCCGCCCCGAAGTACGGCTGCAGAGCTTTAGGAATGGTAATCCCCTCAGCCGTTTGATGATTTTCCAATAAACAAGCCACGATGCGCGGCAGGGCCAGTGAGCTGCCATTTAAGGAATGCAGTAATTGTGTTTTACCATTCGCATCTTTATACCGGGCTTTCATCCGGTTGGTTTGAAAACTTTCGAAGTTACTCACCGAACTCACCTCCAGCCATTTCTGCTGCGCCGCACTGTACACCTCAAAATCATAGGTCTGTGCCGACGCAAACCCCATATCGCCGCCGCATAACCGCAGAATGCGATAAGGCAGCTCCAGCGACAAGAGCAGATTCTCTACATGCGTCACCATATCTTCCAAAACAGCATAGCTGGTCTCCGGCTTCACCAACTGCACGATCTCCACTTTATCGAACTGATGCAAGCGGTTCAATCCGCGCACATCTTTTCCATAACTGCCCGCTTCTCTTCTGAAACAAGGCGTATATGCCGTCATCTTGATCGGCAGATCCGCTTCTTTCGAAATGGTATCGCGGTAAATATTCGTCACCGGTACTTCCGCCGTAGGGATCAGATAAAAATTATCCTCCGTGGCATGATACATCTGTCCTTCTTTATCGGGCAGCTGACCGGTGCCATAGGCGGAGGCTTCATTCACCATCAGCGGGGGCATGTATTCATAGTAGCCCGCTGCGGTATTGTAATCGAGGAAATAAGCGATCAGTGCACGTTGTAATTTGGCACCACGACCGGTATATACGGGAAAGCCGCTGCCGGTGATCTTATTCCCCAGTTCAAAATCGATCAGATTGTATTTCTTGGTCAGATCCCAATGCGGTACCGCATCGGCGCTGAGATGCGCTTCCGGTCCGCCCGTGCGCACCACTTCATTGTCTTCAGGGGTACGACCCTTGGGCACTTGTGCCGACGGCAGGTTGGGCAACAGGTAAAGGATGGCTTCGATATTCTTCTCCGCTTCGGTGAGTTTCTCGCTGTTCATCTTCTGCTTCAGCGAGGCCACTTCGGCTTTGAGCGCTTCGGCCTTGTCTTTTTCGCCTTTGGCCATCAACTGACCGATCTCTTTCGAGGCCGCGTTGATCTTCGCCTGCATCTCATCCAGCTCAAACTGGTACTGCTTTCTTTTATCATCCCATAAAATCAGCTCATCCACCAGTTCGGGTTGCTTGAAATGCTTCACCGCCAGTCTTTCTTTAACGAGGTCCGTATTTGCACGGATAAAAGGCACTAATAACATCGTATTCCTGTTTGCGGCAAAGGTAAAGCTTCGGGGGCAGATGCCCAATCGGTAAACAGGGCTAAAATGGAGGAGAATGCCCGAACGCTGTTATCTTTGCGCCATGCAAATGAATGATGATCTGCAGGCCCGCTGGTGGGCCCTCGAGGCGAAACTGATAGAGCGATTTGGCAAGAAACCCGATATGGAAACCATTCTCTTCCTCATCGGAATCCAGGAGTTTGGTGGTTCACAGGAAAAATTCACCAAAGAACAGAAGCAAGACCTCATGCATGTGGCCGTATGTTCCCTGCTGGCACCCAGCGGGTATTATGAACTGGAAGGATTGGATGATGATAACTGGCCCCATTTCAAACAGCTCAAAGCCCTGCCCGTGATGGATGCGATACAACAGGAGCAGTTCCTGAAAGATCATGTATTGCTCTATTTTTCGAATAACGGATTTCTCGACGGCCGGGAAGAAAACCAAAACTGATCGTAATGAAAAAAGCCTTTTTTCTGCTTGCAGGATTATTACTCGTGGGTAGTGTATGGGCACAGGACAGCAGCCGCGTACGCAAGCGCGACCGCAAGCGTGATGTGCTGGTGCAAACCAGTATGGGTGATATGGTCTTACGACTGAACGATTCCACGCCCCTGCACCGCGATAATTTCATCCGCCTCGTGCGCAAGCACTTTTACGACAGCGTACTTTTTCACCGCGTGATCCAGCGCTTCATGATACAGGCCGGTGACCCCGATAGTAAACGCGCCGATTCGGGCAAGGCCCTCGGCAGCGGCGGACCGAAATACACCATTCCCGCAGAGATACGCACGACTTTATTCCACCGCAAAGGCATGCTGGCCGCGGCCCGGACGGGTGATAATGTAAACCCGGAGCGCCGCAGCAGTGGCAGTCAGTTTTATATTGTACAAGGACGGGTGTTTACGGATCTGAGTCTGGATTCGGTAGAGACCTACCGCCTCAAAGGCCGCAAGATACCGGCCGCCCATCGCGAGGTATATAAAACGATCGGAGGCGCCCCGCATCTCGATCAGAGCTATACCATTTTCGGTGAGCTGGTGAAGGGGATGGAGGTGTTGGATGCCATTGCCGCCACGCCGACGAGTAAGGGCGTGGATAGAGACCGGCCTTTGAAAGATGTGCGGATCATCAAAATGAAAATGATCCGGCGCAAATCTTACTGATCGGTAAAAACGGTTACCACAGGTTCAAACAATTTTCTTCATATTTGCAGCACAAAAACTACTATCATGAATTTTCCCGCCCATCTCCGTTACACCAAAGATCATGAATGGATCCTTCTGGAAGGCAATACAGCTACCGTAGGTATTACCGATTTTGCTCAGCGCGAACTGGGCGATATTGTGTATGTAGAAATTGAATCTGTCGGCAAGTCTTTTGACGCTGAAGCCATCTTTGGTACCGTAGAAGCCGTGAAAACCGTGTCTGACCTCTTCCTGCCCGTAGCCGGCACCATCAACGAGGTAAACCCTGCACTGGCTGGCGCTCCCGAGCTGGTGAATAACGATCCGTACGGAGAAGGCTGGATGGTGAAGATGACGGTGAACGATCCCGCTGCAGTAGCGGCCCTGATGGATGCAGCCGCCTATCAGAACCTCGTAGGAGAATAATGCTTCGCCTTTTAAATAGTTCCAGAGTGGCCCCGGCCACTCTTTTTTTATATCAATATCGTATTCTGTGCAGGTAATACGCGCGCTTGGTCGCTTTATACATAAACTTTCCCGGTACTTATACTGGCCGTTGGGCTGGACCCTGCTCACGATCGGATTGCTCTGTTTGCCCGGCAACGCCCTTCCCGGCTCGGGCATTTTCGGAATCAAACACATAGATAAAATCGCCCATTTCATTTTATTTGGCGGCATCGTACTGTTCTGGACTATCTGGAATGCCACCCGTCCCGCAGGGACCGATACATGGCAAAAAAAATTAATTCCGATCCTCCTCTTTAGTATCGGGTTGGGCGTGGCCATGGAATTTATACAGGTAAACTACATCCCTAACCGCAGTTTCGATAATTGGGACATTGTATGGGATGCGATCGGGTCGCTGACGGCGGCGGTGGTATTGATCTACCGGGGGAAATCCTGGCAATTGCTCTAAAATGATGATTCTCATTCAGTTAAAAAAGAAAGCCCCTGTAGAAACAGGGGCTGTAACCAAAACTAACTGCTTATGAGAAAATTGAAATCGTTTATATTAAATTATAATAGATCGCTTTCTTGAACTATATAACGCAAATCCTGTGCCGTTAGTGTGACTATTTACGTTAAAATAGGTTTAATCGCTGTCAAAAAATTCTAAAGAATTAATTTCCATTGATTACCGTACAAAAATACGACCCCTTTTCCCACCAACGTGCAGACTTTGATCAGTTTCGCAATTGATTAACATTCCCGGA
>CAZKSY010000113.1:0-3079 GCA_964555605.1 uncultured Chitinophagaceae bacterium
AGCAACAATACAATGTAAATATAACCGCAAAAGAAACCATTGATATGGCAGGTGCCTTTACCATGGGCAACGATCAGTGGGTATTGGAATTACACCAACAGGCCATGGAAGGAAACAAGCGGGTAATCAACACCTCGCGCTCCAACATAAAAGGAAGAACAGAGATCAAGGCCGATACTGATGGAGATGGAAAAACAGATTTGATCTGGAGTCCCCGTTCGAATATCAACGACCCTGCCACTAAAAATACAGGAGGAATCTATAATATATTGCCGGTTTCTCTGCAGGCGATGGAAGGAGAAGACAACAAAGCCGTTGTTGCCGGAGGGAAAATTTCCGATCTCGGCATGTCGCGCAAAGGAACGGGTCTGGGACAGGGTGCCGCATTATTGGGCGGTGCATTACCTGGCGGGGCCATCATTTCAGCAGCGGTATCATCTGTTTCACTGGCACCGGGAAATCCTATTGGAGGAATTGTGGTAAAGGGCGGAAAAAGCGGACAACGTTTGTTTAACAGTAATACCAACGAATACGGCGAATTTGAATGGACAGGATTGAATGCCGGGGAATATACGATAACGGCAGAGTGGCCGCTGGTGATCGATCATCAGGCATTCGTATCCTTGGGTAATGCCAATGCAACAGCCTCGCGCAAAGGATGGGATGGCACAGTTAAAGGTGGAAACGTAGTGGCGGAATCAAGCGACAGGATCAACAGACCGGATGCAGATCCTGATATGAATGCAACACCCGAAACGACCAACAGAGCACAGAATAATAATACCGTTCGCAGCAATCGAGGTGGATTCCGCGCGCATATTGATGCCGACCTTGATGGCGACGGCAGCATGGAAACCAGTTTCAATAATTTCAATGATCAGTTGTTGATTTGGTCTGTGAACGGCAATGGCAGCGTACAAACGAAAGTGGTGGAAAAAGCGACCAGCGGTTTAAAGGATTGTTTGAAAACGCAGGTGCGTATGGCCGGATCGAATAACGATACCCCTATAAAATGGACCGCGCCGGAACTGGCCAGCAAAGTGGGGTGGTCGGGCGATCCGCATGAAAATTTAGACCATGGTATTTTGTATCTGGAAGATGAGGTAACCGTTTTAGCCGGGAAAGGACATTGGAGATCCACGGAGCTGGGTATCCGAAAAATTGGCTTGAAAGATGGCCAGTGTTTTGTGATCAGTGCCAAACCCGGCGACTACCCGTCAAACGCCACCCGATCGATTCAGCAGATAACCGGAAGCCCAATGAAAAATGCCACACTGGTATTTGCCTCCGAAAATTGTACGATTACCCGTTTTACCACGAATGAGCAAGGTGTGATCCATCTCAATGGCCTGCCTCCGGGAACAGATCATACGATGTATGTTAATGCGATGGTAGCAGGTGATGAAGACATTCTGGTTGTTTGCAACGGCAATACCGTAAGGGTACTGAAAACCAAACACGATACAGCTAAAAATTCCGTATCCAATATAAGATGATCAGTCGGGAATTTCTTCTATCAGATCCCGGATTACTACTGAGGCGGCTACCGCTCCAAATACGGCCGGCAAATAGGAGATCGTGCCATAGGCCGATTTTTTATAATTCCGTCCGTCGGTGAGCATCAGGCTTTCTTTGATGATCTTCTCTGGAGAGAAAACCGTTTTTATTCCCTTGCGGATGTTGAACTGCTTTAATTGTTTACGCACCTGTTGGGCAAAAGGACAATTATAGGTTTTAGCAATATCCACTACCTGTAATTGTGTAGGGTCGAGCTTGGCACCGGCGCCCATACTACTCACAATGGGGATGCCGGTTTCATAGGCCGCACGAATGAAGGTGATCTTGGGTGTAATCGAATCAATGGCATCAATGATATAATCGGGTCGGTCGGCGAGCTGATCAAACACGGCATCAGGATTGATAAAATTCCCAATGGGAAAAAGGTCGAGTTCGGGGTTGATGGCTTTTAACCGTTCCGCCATGATCTGCACTTTAGGTTCGCCATGATTGGTAGCCAGCGCCGGCAACTGCCGGTTTCTATTGGTAGGATCCACCACATCACCATCTATAATGGTCATTTTTCCAACCCCGCTGCGGGCTATAAATTCGGCGGCAAAGGAACCAACACCCCCCATCCCTACGACCATAACATGTTTTGAGATCAGTTGGCGAAGGGCGGTTTCTCCAATGAGAAGCTGGGTGCGGGAGAGCCATGAAATATCTTTCGTCATAAATTAAAGTAGGGCGCCGAATACTGCGTTGGCGTTTTTTTGGATTTGCAAACTAAGTGAATTCATATCAATTCCACGAGCCTTTGCCGCCAATGCATAGATTTCACCAATGGAAAGCGGGCCGTCGTCGGTTTCCAATAAAAAGCGATCGGCTGCTGTGTGTTGCAGGATGGCAGCGATCGATTCTTTTTGAAGGGCATTTCCAAAGGAAAGATAATACCCGAGTGTACTGATCCGATTTGCCAAGGCAGCACTTTTATTAAAGCCGTGGAATACCACGGGACAGTCGAATTGCTCCTCCCGCAACAATGAAAAAACCTCTTCCCAGGCACGAACGCAGTGAATGATCAGGGGCTTTTGTAATAACGCCGCCCAGCGCACCTGTTCCCGGAAAATGGAGGATTGAAGGGAAAGGTCAATGGGAATATTCTTGTCTAACCCACATTCACCAATAGCCTTCACCCCTGAAACAGTACTGTATTCCTTCAGGATGGAGAGTTGCGTTTCCCAATGGGAAACATCGATTTTCCAGGGGTGAATACCCATGGATACGGGCTGTTCCCCAATGGCGGATGCGAAATTTTCCGAGATATTCCGAATGGAAATACCCTGAGGACCGGGATGATGTGTATGAATATCTATGTACAAGATGCAATGTTACTAAATAGCAGGAAATGCCCCGATCCGGGTGGGCAAATGGGCATTTCCCCAATGAAAAAGGACAAAAAAAGGGCGTTTCCCCAATGAGAAAACCGGGGTGTAAATGACTGCTTCAGGGCTGTTGCCCTGTACGTCATTGGGAAAATGACCCTTTTTCATTGGGGAGATATTCACTTTTTATTAAGTAA
>CAZKSY010000114.1:0-3017 GCA_964555605.1 uncultured Chitinophagaceae bacterium
CCCTGACAACAATCAGCCCCTCCATTGACCTACTCCATTAAATAATTGATGTGCAAACGGTAACCTTTGTACCCTGAAATTAAATCATATGGCAAAGACAATTAAAAAACCAAAGTATGTATACTTCTTTGGTGGCGGCAAGGCCGATGGAAACGAATCAATGAAAAATTTATTAGGTGGTAAGGGTGCGAATCTGGCGGAGATGGCCGGGCATCCGAAACTGAAACTTCCGGTTCCACCTGGTTTTACAGTTACAACAGAAGTATGTACCTATTATTATGATCATAAAAAATCATATCCCTCTGTATTGAAATCTCAAGTACTCGAAGCATTGGGTAAGATGGAGAAAGTGATGGGTAAGAAATTCGGTGATGTGAAGAATCCACTTCTTGTATCGGTACGCTCCGGTGCCCGTCGCTCCATGCCGGGTATGATGGAAACCGTATTGAATGTAGGCTTAAATGAAAAAACAATTGAAGGATTGATCGCACAGTCGGGCGATGCGCGTTTTGCGTATGATGCCTATCGTCGTTTGATCATGATGTATGCCGATGTGGTAATGGAAAAAGCGGCCGGTATTGAACCCAAAGGAAAAGGCATCCGCAAGCAACTGGATGAGAAACTGGAACATATTAAAACAAAACAAGGCTATACGAGTGATACGGATCTGACCGTAGACGAACTGAAAGCCCTGGTAAAAGATTATAAAGCCACTGTTAAAAAAGTATTGGGCAAAGAATTCCCCGACGATCCCATGGAGCAACTCTGGGGTGGTATTGGTGCGGTTTTCGCCAGCTGGAACGGTAAGCGTGCGATCGAATACCGTCGTATTGAAAAAATTCCTGATGAGTGGGGAACAGCGGTAAACGTACAGGCCATGGTATTCGGTAACCTCGGAAATGATAGTGCTACCGGTGTGGCGTTCACCCGTAACCCGGGTAATGGCGAGAATCATTTTTATGGTGAGTATCTCGTGAATGCACAGGGTGAAGACGTAGTTGCCGGTATCCGCACACCGGGTCCGATCAACGATTATTCCAAGAATGATCAGAGTAAAGACCTTACTACGTTACAAAAATATATGCCTAAGGCATACAAGGAACTCGATGCGATTCAAAAGCGTTTGGAGTTACACTATAAAGACATGCAGGATATTGAGTTCACCATTGAAAAGGGAACGCTTTATATGTTGCAGTGCCGCGTGGGTAAACGTAATGGTGTAGCGGCCGTTCGTATGGCTACTGAAATGTATGCCTCTAAAATGATCGATGCCAAGACCGCAATTCAGCGTGTAGCACCGAATCAACTGGTAGAACTACTGTTGCCGATGCTCGATCCTAAAGTAGAGCAGGTAACGACACCGATCGCGAAAGGCTTGCCCGCCGGTCCGGGTGGTGCCAAAGGTCGTGTCGTATTCTCTTCACTGGAAGCGGTGGAATGGGCTTCTAAAGGCGAACAGGTGATCCTGGTGCGTGAAGAAACCTCTCCCGAAGATGTGGATGGTATGCACAAGTCACAAGCGATCCTTACGACAAAGGGTGGTATGACTTCTCACGCCGCACTCGTAGCCCGTGGTTGGGGTAAATGCTGTATCGTAGGTTGCAGTGATATCGAAATTCACAGTGAAAGCAAAACCTTCAAAGCCAAGAATGGTACGGTTATACATGAAGGTGACTGGATCAGTTTGAACGGTACCCGCGGATTGGTATATGAAGGCAGTATGGCGCTGACTGATATTGATCTGGATAAGAACGTATCGTATAAGAATCTGATGAAACTGGTGGATAAGACCAAGGTAATGGGCGTACGTACCAATGCCGATACACCGAAGGATGCGGCACAGGCCATGAAATTTGGTGCTGAAGGTATCGGACTGTTCCGTACCGAGCACATGTTTTATGGTGAGGGCAGTGACCGTCCGTTGTTCCTGCTCCGCAAGATGATCATGAGTAAAACAGAGCCTGAGCGTCGTGCGGCCTTGAATGAATTGTTTGAGTTTGTGAAGAAAGATATCAAAGCCACTATGGAAGTGATGAACGGATTCCCTGTAACGATCCGTTTGCTCGATCCCCCACTGCACGAATTCGTTCCACACGATACAGAGAAATTACATGAGCTGAGCAAAGCGCTTGGTATCAGTATGAGTGTATTGCGTCGTCGTGTACTGGCGCTGCACGAGAATAACCCGATGCTGGGTCACCGCGGGGTGCGTTTGGGTGTGAGCTATCCTGAGATCACCGAGATGCAGGTACGCGCGATCCTGGAAGGTGCTGCGGAACTGATCAAGAAAGGTAAGAAGCCTTTCCCTGAGATCATGATCCCTGTAACCTGCTCGGTGAATGAATTGTCGCACCAGAAAAAGATCGTTGACCGCGTATATGCAGAAGTGTTAGCACAGTTCAAGATGAAGAAGATCCCATACCTCTATGGTACGATGATCGAGATACCACGTGCAGCCTTGAAAGCACAACAGATGGCCGAAGTAGCCGATTTCTTCAGCTTTGGTACCAACGACCTCACCCAGATGAGCTTTGGTTTCAGCCGCGACGATATCGGTGGATTCTTACCAAACTACCTGGATCAAAAGATACTGAAAGAGGATCCGTTCCAAACCATCGATCAGGATGGTGTGGGCGAGTTGGTTCGCTTCGGTACCGAGCGTGGCCGCAAAACCAAACCCAAATTAAAAGTGGGTATCTGCGGTGAGCACGGTGGTGATCCGGATAGTGTGAAATTCTTCCAGAAAGTAGGTATGAACTATGTGAGCTGTTCACCGTTCCGCGTGCCGATTGCACGATTGGCGGCTGCGCAGGCGGAGTTGGAGAAGAAGAAATAGGTTGATTCTCGGAGTTGCTGAGTAATTATTAATTATCAATTATTAGTTATAATTAATAATAGATAATTAATAATTGCTCGGGTATTCCGGAAATGTTTACACAAAAAACAGGCTATCAGAAACATGCCATATGATATTCTGATTGGTACGGAAAGGAGCTGCGGAAACGGGCTCCTTTTTT
>CAZKSY010000115.1:0-2872 GCA_964555605.1 uncultured Chitinophagaceae bacterium
TTTATGCGCATCAACCTGGGTTTGCTTTGCAATAAACATTGCGTGGACAATACCATTTCCACTTCGCTGGTACCAATACCAAAAGCGATGGAACCAAAAGCACCGTGCGTAGAGGTATGGCTATCACCGCACACGATCGTCATGCCCGGTTGGGTAACGCCCAGTTCCGGACCGATCACATGCACGATTCCCTGGAAGGGATGACCCAATCCGTATAACTCTACGCCGTGTTCGGCACAATTCTTCTTCAGTGCTTCTACCTGCAAACGACTCAATTCTTCCTTAATAGGGAGATGTTGATCTACAGTAGGAACGTTATGATCGGCAGTAGCGATCGTTTGGGCTGGACGAAAAACCTTTATGCCCCGTTTATTGAGACCATTAAATGCTTGCGGGCTGGTTACTTCGTGAATAAAGTGTTTGTCGATATATAAAACAGAGGGACCATCTTCAATGGTCTTCACCACGTGTTTCTCCCAGATCTTTTCAAATAATGTTTTTGCCATAGTGAATTAAATCATGATTCATTTAAGTTTCGAACTACCAATTGTTCGTTTCAGACTTGCTGCATAAAGTGCGTGGCGCCGAAGCGCCACGCCAAACAAAAAACTACGCTCATGAGAAATGAACTATGAAGCTGTGATGGCTTCCGGCTGATAAGCAGCAGCCATTTCCTTCAGATCCTCATCCTGCACTTCTTTCTTGGAATCGGCTACCTTAAGAAACTGTTCATAGAGTACATCTACATCATTACGGTTGAACTGATAGCCCAGTTTTTGAAAACGATGGGCGAGGGCACTGCGACCACTGCGGGCAGTCAAAACAATTTTTGAACCGGCCGCTCCCACTTCTTCCGGATTAATGATCTCATAGGTGGAAGCATCTTTCAGGAATCCATCCTGGTGAATACCGGAGGAATGAGAGAAAGCATTGCTTCCCACGATAGCCTTGTTTGGCTGTACGGGCATCCGCATAATATCACTCACCAATCTGCTGAGCGGATTCAGCATCCCAGATTTGATACTGGTATAAAATCCTAAATGTTTATGCTGCTTGATGATCATCACCACTTCTTCGAGCGATGTATTGCCGGCACGTTCTCCCAACCCATTGATCGTACACTCGATCTGACGGGCCCCGGCAATAATACCCGCAATGGAGTTAGCGGTAGCGAGACCCAGATCATTATGACAATGACAACTGAGTACCGCTTTATCAATATTGGGTACGTTATTAATGAGATAGGCAATTTTATCACCGTACTGATACGGCAAACAATAACCCGTTGTATCGGGGATGTTTACGGTAGTTGCACCGGCGGCAATCACTGCTTCCACTACACGAGCCAGATAATCATTATCGGTACGACCGGCATCTTCAGCATAAAATTCAATATCGTCGGTATAGTTACGGGCCCATTTCACGCACTGGATGGCACGTTGCAGGATCTCTTCCCGATTGGAATTGAATTTTGATTTGATATGAAAATCGGATGTGCCGATACCGGTATGAATCCGTTTGCGTGCTGCAGGCTTGAGCGCCTCTCCGGCCACTTCAATATCCTTTTGCACCGCACGACTGAGACCACATACCGTGGCATTTTTAATGGTTTTGGCAATTTGGTTCACACTATCGAAATCGCCCGGACTGGAAATAGGGAATCCCGCTTCGATAATATCAGCACCGAGTGCTTCAATTTCAAGCGCCAGTTCGATCTTTTCCTTTGTGTTTAATTTACAACCAGGCACCTGCTCGCCATCGCGCAGGGTGGTATCAAAAATGTGGATTTTTTTCTCTGACATAAAGCAATTTTGAGCCGGAAAGAAATTAAAAAAGCAGGCTGTCTTATTTTTTCTTGCTTGCTATGATCCATAAAACAACCTGCTATTTTCGAAGTTATACTACTACCCCAGCGCAGGGAAATCAAAATAGGGCCGATTTTACAGTGTTTACGGGCACGAAAATTCACTTAAATGCAAGACAGTCAAGGATTTTAACGATATTTGACTACGATGCCCAACAGATCCTCAGACCCCCTGTTTTTACTCATTAAATCACTTGAAAAAGCTGAAAAGCGCAATTTCAAGCTGTATATGAAGCGCCATTCAGGTGGTGAAGACCTGAAAATGGTGCAACTGTTTGATGCACTTGATAAAATGGAGGAGTACGACGAGGATCAGTTGCTGCGTAAAAACAAAGCCATCCGGAAACTCCAGCTTTCCAATTTGAAAGCGCATTTATACCGCCAGCTCCTGTCCAGCCTACGCCTCATCAAAAACGAAAACAATATCGATCTTCAGTTGCATGAACAAATGGATTTTGCCCGGATCCTTTATAACCGTGGTCTATATCTTCAAAGTTTGAAGATCCTGGAAAAAATGAAGGAACTGGCCAAAGTACATAATCAGTTCACTTATTTGCAGCAGGTATTATTTTTTGAGAAGAAGATCGAAGCCCTATACATTACCCGAAGCATGCAGGACCGGGCCGATCAACTGGTTCGGGAGGCCGACGATGTATCAGGCAAACTTTCACTGATCTCGCAACTTTCAAATTTATCACTGGAACTATACGGCTGGTATATCCGAAACGGACATGCCCGCAATGAAAAGGACGTGAAGATTATCAACGCCTTTTTTGAGAAACATTTCCCCGACAAGGGCATGCAGGTTCAGGGATTCTATGAACAACTGTATTTGTATCAGAGTTATTGCTGGCTGGCTTTTATCAAACAGGATTTTCTGCAATATTATCGGTATACCCAAAAATGGGTCGATCTTTTTGAACAGTACCCATCCATGATCGAAGTAGAGACCGGCCATTACATCAAGGGGATGCACAATTTGATGAGTGCACATTTCGACTTACAGAA
>CAZKSY010000116.1:0-2569 GCA_964555605.1 uncultured Chitinophagaceae bacterium
AGGATTTTTTTCATGGAAATGAAGTTGGTTCAGTACTTCTAATTTACGTAGAAAATATCGCTCTCCTGCTCTTTTGCAGATATTGCTATTTTTCACTCAAATCCTGACCGTTAAACTGCTACTCAGATTAATGCCATCAGATGGCCATACACCCGGTCCGGGATAAAAAGCAGGTCTTTTGGTAAAGTATTGTTTATCCAAAAGATTGTTCACGTTAAATTTTAATTCAAAGTTCTTGTTGAAGCGAAAGGAGGTGTTAATATCCAACAGACCATAGGAGGGCACTTTACCCACTGCGCCGGTCGTTTTGAGGGGTTCAACTGTGTTGAGGGCATCTGCAAAGGAAGCTGCGGTATAGCTGTATAACAGACCAATACCTAATCCGTGATAACGGAAGCTGATTCCGGTGCGGGTGATCACCGGAGCCACCCCTTCTACCTTATTTCCTTTGATATTGATATTCGAATTGCCGGATTTCAAGACCCCGGATGTATACGTGGCATGAAAGAGGGCAGAAGAATTAAATATGCTGATACTGCTACGGTTGCCGAGGTACCAATCGGCCTGAATATAGGATTCCAGTCCGTTGGTAACCGCATCGCCAATATTGGTTCTCCAGGTAATAAAATTGCCCGGGGCATCCGTTTGGGCGAGCGTACCGAATCTATTTCTATAAACCAACCGGAACAAACTGATATCCCACCGTAGATTTTTCCAACTGCCCCTGGCGCCCCCTTCCAGATTGTATCCGTTGGCATCTTTAATGGCAGGATCAACTTTTTCATAGAGAGAAGAGGGGATCAGGTCTTTGAAATACATGGGATGATAGGCTTGAGCCCAACCGCCATAAAATTCCACGCTTTCATTTGCTTTATAAGAAAAACCGGCTCCGAATAAGGGAAATTTATGATCGATTTTAACTGGTAACTGTGCATCGGGATAATAAATTATTTTGCCACTCATCGCTGTACTTCCCATTTCCACTCTGAAGCCAGCATTGAGTGATAGCTTGTCTGTTAGTTGGAATTTATTTTCCGCAAAGAATGCCCAGTTATGGGTTTTCAGGTGCACATCGCGGCCCCAGCCTGGTGTAGCAAGTGACAGATCATAATCAGATCCGGTACTGCCTTTTCCCAACTGCAAGCGATGCAGATCATTTTTCATAAACTGAATGCCGGCAGCCAATTGATGTGTTTTTTTATAGATGGTATAACACTGTAGTAAACGCCATTCGGTTGTAAAGCTATGATAGTAGTCTATATCAACCTGTCGATTGTTGTACCTATTGGTGAGCGCATTGATAGTATCTTTTACGTTCGTAGGTTTATCGAAAAGCACACTGCTTCTATTACCGAGCACGGCAGATTGGGTGAGTTGCATTTTCGTTTGCGGACTGAGTTGCCAGTTCAGTGTGAGTGAAGGAATATGAATGTCTGGACTGTAATAATTCCGGCTTCTTGTGGCGGTACGGGGGTTAGAGAGAAACATACTATCCGTAAGTGCCCCTGGCAATCGGTAACGGTATTGCGAACGGGCCCATTCCAAACGAATGGAGAATGTTGCGGAAGGCTCATATTTTAGAATAATGGCCTGTGCTTCGGCGGTTGTTTCTTCATTGTCACGATAACCATTACGTGCTTTTTTCTGGTAGTACGCATAGTAGCTGAATCCACTTTTTTTCCCGCCCACTGCGGTAAAGTTGCTGCGTAACTGATAGGAACCCACTGTTGTCGTGTTTTCGAAGCCGAATACTTTGCTGGTATCTCCGGTTTTGGTAATATAGTGCAGCATGCCGCCAAACTGTGCTCCATATTGTAATGATCCGGTGCCTCTCACCAATTCGATCCGTTCTACCGATTCGAGTGGCATACTGAAATGACTGGCCGGATAGCCATACATATCGGAGTTCGTAAGAATACCATCTTTACGGATATTGAATTCCCATCCCCTATGTGGATCCAGTCCTCGGGCCGAAATATTGATCTGATTGCCACTTCCATCCATATCATAAACCATTACGCCAGGTATTTTGGCGAATACCTGTCGCCCTGTTTTATTGGAAATATCTGCGGGGGTATAAGACAGATAGAGCTGTTCTGATTTCTTGCCGGAAAACAGGTAGGTGCCTTTCACCGATGGCAAGGGTTTTAACTTCTCCAGATGCAGAGAGGTCACTACGAATACGCTATCCAGCGATCGCGAATTGTTTTTTCCTGGATCAACTTTTGGCATTTGGGCGTATCCGGAAAAAACAGCAAATAGTACAATTGCAAAACTTAATAGCCTTGACATTTTTTTCATTTCCTATTCTATTTGTGCAGTTGAGCCAGTCCTTTTGCCCATCTTCACCTCCCCCTGAAAAGGGAGAGGTGATGGAATGGGTAACCAAATTGAAACCATATATATAACCAAACAAAACTCAGTTGCCAGCACCGTCTGTTTGCGCATGAACGGTAAGTAAACTAATCAGCAGTAACAGTAAGGCTACTCTTCTTTTATATAATGAAATACTTTTTTCTCTCATAAAATGGCGTTGAAATGGTAAATGGAATGGGATCAAAAGCGTAAA
>CAZKSY010000117.1:0-2195 GCA_964555605.1 uncultured Chitinophagaceae bacterium
CAACCCGTGCACAACCTCTGCTCATCATACACATTCCCTTACTCAACCCTGTCTCCGCAAAGAACGATTTAGTTAGAAACACCCAATACAATTCCCAAAATGACTACAATACCCAGTACACCTTCCAGTCCATGAATAATGACTGCCATCCAACTGGACTGAAATAATCTGGAGGGAAAGGCAAAAACGAAACCAAAATACAAGGCCGTAGATACAATGACCTGCGGCTTATGCAGATGATAAAGTCCAAATAAAACACCATTAAAAAACCAATCATATTTCCCGAATACACCATTCATTTTAGGCAGCAGGATTCCCCGGTAAATAAACTCCTCTCCCAAAAGATAATTGAAAAGGCTGGTGATAATAAACATTATGAGTATCCACCAGGCACCTTTATATTCTGCGGTAGCCAGCGATGATAGATCATAGACAGGAAAATAGCGCAGAATCGGATTCATCAAAGCATCTACATTGGGTAAATGAATAAGACCCGACTGAAGCAGGGCACTTACGGCAATAAACGGAATGGTCCATAACAGCAGCCAATAACTCGACCGGCCACTGCGGGGATGCACCGGTTTTTGATAGCGCATTCGTGTCTTGACCGTTTGCCAGCTCAATGCATGTCCTTCCCGTTTAAGAATGATCAATGAAAGGACACATTGCCATAGTAATCCCGCCATTACCGCTCCCCAATAAACGAGAAGCACCGGCCAATGGGTAACAGAAGCAACCCATGGCGCCACCACTGCTGCCAAAAGGCCCATGGGCAGGGCAGACAATGCCCATATGAACAGGATCTTTTTCAAGCTATACTGATCACCCATGGGCGTTACAGATCCGGAGAAAATAGTCATGATAATTTGTAAAGGAGTTTATGAGGAAAAAGGGATGTCTTTCCCAGCCATTAAGGATATTGTAAAGATATATCTTCCACATTGCCACGAAGCGTAAACGCCTGCAGTATTTTCCACTGTCCACCATCTTCTTGTTCAATTACACTGATGGTATTGAAACGTAATGCCGTGGGGAAAGTGACTTTTTCGATCTGATGAAATATAGCATCTGTACAGGTCGAATTTCTGGGATGCATTAAGGTAATATGTGCTTCATGTATTCTGGGATGATCGACCAGGTTCTTCAACACTTGTTTTCGAAGATCCTGAAAATCCCTGTTATCTGCAGCGGCGGGAAGCAAAAGCCCGTTGCCGTTATCAAATCGTTTTGGTTTCCCGAATGAAATGACCATCTCCTTTCGATGTAAAGAATGCAAATTGGCCACTACTTGCTCCAGCGCCTCTATTTCATCTTCCCTGCAAAGGGTTACATGCGCTCTTATTAATGCAAACTGTATCGGGTTAAATGTTTCTCTAACCTGCTCAATAACCGCCGCTTCCCGGGGATCTGCAAAGAGCGTCAATTGTCTGCGAATGGTTGGGGGCAATGAGATTCGGAATTTTGAAAGGTTAGTGGAATAATTTATATGTCAGCATCCGGTGTTTTGCAATGGAATATCTATTGTATTTCATCAGTCCATTCAACTTTAGATAAACTTACCGCTGTTCAAAATAAGCACAAAATCTGAAAATAGAACATTCGTGGGTAGCTGTTATTGAGGTTGGTCTTTTTCGACAGGCATGGCATCCATATACTTTTCAAATGCTTTACGCAACTTGCCGGAAGCGTTTCTGGCAAACAGAACTAATACAGGCAAGGCAAAAAATGTGAGCCAAAGTCCTACTAATGGCATATTAGTGTCTTCTAAAATAACTGATTTATAAAGATTGTAAAGTCCGTAAGAGGAAAAGAAAACAGCGAGTATCAGAAAAACAGCGTTAGGTCGCACCGAAATATCTATATGCGTTTTCGTATCACTTATCTTAGAAAGCACCCCTTTAAGAATGGCCGGTTCACGTTCAAAGTTTTGAATATTTAAAAACGACCATTTCTGCGTCATATAAAATGTTTCAGGAAAATCAACAAACTTACCAGTCAGGTTGGGTGAAGCAAAAAGCCCTGATTTCGTCATAAACAAGTTATCGAGCCGCTCAATGATGTTCTCTTTGGAGGTATCAAGAACATAGCTGAATTGTTCATAGTAAAACGTCTTGTATAGTAACTTAAACATTAGTGATACTTGTAACTCTTTGAATTGTCAAACATAGCCGTAGGAAGCTTGTAAGCAGAATAAG
>CAZKSY010000118.1:0-2031 GCA_964555605.1 uncultured Chitinophagaceae bacterium
AATCGAAAGATAATATCGTTTGGTGATGGTTCTGAAGAAAGTGTTTCCACCTTTGGCTTGCTGGCTACCGGATTTAAGGATATCGATCCGGCGCTCAGCGCAGAATTGAATGCGATCTATAATTTTGGCCCGCCTCGTTTTAGTTTTGCCGGGCCTATGGCACTTGCATCAAATAACCCTTTGTCAGGTTCAAGGTCTTTGTCTGCTGGTAACGGTAATTTTAGCGGAGTTGTTTCCGTGTTCAGAAATGCTGTTAATACCAACACCGAGTCTGCCGCATGGGTATTGAATGGCGATTCGCTTTTTGATCACCGACATGACGATGCCGGTGCCTTCGCCATCTATGCCCTGGGAGCGCCTCTTTCCCTTAGCAGCAGCTCCTTTTATTACCCCTCTGCTTCAGATGCCCGAATTCGTGCAGTGGTGGTTCCGGAACAATTGTTTCCGGAATGGAAATCAACAGATCAACCCATTGCAGAACGCTCCCTAACCAATCGAACCTGGCCTGTTTCTGCCAATACCGATTTTGTCAATTTTGGAGATCTTAGTACTACCACAGTAAGAATGGAAGGGAAAAACAATGTCACTTGGATAAGACAGTTTACTTCCTTTTCCTGGGGCAAAGACCTGCCTGTCTATTATATTTATGATACCCTCATCGGCAGCCCTTCTGCTATATGGACCCTTCCTACCATGACGGAAGGTTCGATTCAAACAGTAGCAGGTTCCGTAAATAGCTCCCTTAAAGTGTACGATCATAATGGAGGGAAACAATTGCCAGCCGCTTCGCCCGTTATGGAAGGACAAATCGGCTGGAGCCCATTTTTGTACACGGGTCAAACATGGAAACTTCATCCAACAGGTGGCATAAATTGTTATCTGTATAGTTATAACCGGTCCCGTCCGCAATTCACGATCAGCAATTGGGCCACAACCTGGCAGAATTCCGAAGAGACCAGCGAATTTTTCAAATCCAATGGCGTTAAATACCAGGAAGCGCAGCATTATCTGCGTATAAAAGGAGGGAATGCTTTCGTGAATATTCTCTTGCCTTTTTTAAAAGGAACAGCGCCGTATAACAAATCTATCAATACCCATCTGTCCGGAAAATTGAACTATACATCGGGTAATAGAAGCAGCAGTATTGAAAATGGCTATTTTCAGGAAAGCGGCCCTGATTATGGAAAATATATAATCTGGCGTAACAATTTTTCTGTTGCAAATTCATCCGTTGCTTTTTCGGGCGGACCTGTTTGGATTCAATGGGAGTCCGGATTACTGCGCATCCGTGTTCATGGCGCTACGGGCAAACGACAGATCCGCCTCCCGCTCCGTGGACTAAAACCTAAGGGACCGGCCCCTGCCGTTCTCATTCAGGAAACGAATGAGGGAAGCACCTTGAATATAGAATATAAAAGCAAGGGGCTGGATCTGCTGCCCACACAAAACGGCTATATGGAATACACGTTTAGTTATAAAAATTAAGTAACTCCTCTATAATTATGGTTTGGACCGATAAAGATCCCGATTTCCAACGCTGCTCCTTAACAGTAATGGATAATATTGCTGATGCAAATATTCGCTTTGATTCAAAGGGTGTTTGTAACTATTACTATGAGTATCAGGAGGCAGCCCGCACCGGACTTTTCAACGGGGAAGAAGGTGCAGCACGGTTAAATGAACTTGTGGAAAAGATAAAGAACGATGGAAAGGGTAAACCCTATGATTGTTTGATCGGGTTAAGTGGTGGCGTAGACAGCAGTTATGTGGCCTGGTTGGTAAAACATCATGGCTTACGTCCGTTGGCTGTTCATCTTGATAACGGATGGAATTCGGAGTTGGCTGTTAATAACATTGAGAATATCATCAGTAAGTTAGGGATTGACCTTTATACCCTGGTAGTTAACTGGCAGGAATTCAGAGACATTCAACTTTCTTACCTGAAAGCCTCTGTAGTCGATATCGAAGTGGTGAGTGATCATGCCATTTTTGCGACCATGTATAAACTGGCAAAGGAAAAAGGCATCGGAT
>CAZKSY010000119.1:0-1978 GCA_964555605.1 uncultured Chitinophagaceae bacterium
GCCATAATATAATCATGTATGAATGGAGTGCCCGGCAACAAAACCTGATCCTGATTTCCGGACACACCCATAAGCCCGTTTTTGCTTCCCTCGATCATATTGACCGCATCACGATCGAACTAACCAAAGCCCGTTCCGCCGGCAACCGTTCGGCTATTGAAAAACTGGAGAAAGAACTGCAGTTCAGACAAAAAGAATATGCCGGCAAGCAGGTGCACCGTACAATGGCCCAACCCTCCTACTTCAATACCGGTTGCTGCTGCTTTAGTGATGGAGACATCACGGCCATCGAGATCAGCGAAGGAATGATCCGTTTGGTGAAGTGGCAGGAGGAAGGCGGGCAAGCTACTAGACTGGTATTGGAGGAAAGCAGTCTGGAGTATATAGTGACGAAAATGACCTAAGTAAATGTCCGGGGTTTTTGCCTGTCAGTGAATCATTGATAGTTGATCATTAATAATTGATCATAGATAATTCATATTATATTAACTTTAAATAAACCAAACCACCACTGCTATGCATTTTGCGAGACTCTCTCTCCTCCTTGGCTTATTATGTATTTCCCTGTTTACGGTAGCCCAGCGTGCTACTATTTCCGGAAAAGTAACGGAAGCTAAAACCGGCACTCCTTTGGCCGGTGTATCCATTAAGAATAAAACGAGTGGTGGAGGGGCCACTTCCGGAAACGATGGCTCCTTTCAGATCGCTGCCACTTCAGGTGATATGATCGAAGTATCGATCATTGGATATGCCACGCAAAACATCCGCATGGCCAAACAATTACTGTTGAATGTGGTGATGGAGCGCTCGTCTACCGAAATGAATGAAGTGGTACTGGTAGGTACCCGTCGGAATGGACGCGTGAAAACTGAAACCCCTGTTCCGGTGGATGTAGTGAATATCGGATCCATCTCGGCTTCCACTGCCCGAACTGATATCACGTCCATTCTCAACTATGCAGCCCCTTCCTTTAACTATAACAAACAAAGTGGTTCTGATGGCGCCGACCATATTGATCTGGCCACCCTCCGTGGCTTAGGCCCCGATCAAACCCTGGTTTTGATCAATGGAAAGAGAAGACATCAAACAGCTTTTGTAGCTGTATTCGGCACCCGTGGTCGTGGTAACAGTGGCACCGACCTGAGTGCGATCCCGATGGGAGCCATTGACCGGGTAGAGATCCTGCGTGATGGTGCTTCTGCACAATACGGTTCCGACGCCATTGCCGGTGTGATCAACCTCGTACTGAAGAAAAACACCGGCGTATTCACCGGAAATATCGGCTATGGGGCGCACTACGATAAGAAATACAATCCGCATGCAGAAAAAGGCTATCAGCAATACATATACGATGGTGCTTTCGATGGCAAAGCCGTTAATTTCAACGGGAACTATGGCGTGAAATTGGGTAATAATGGAGGCTTCCTCAACCTTACGGTCAACTTCCTGAATCAGGGTAAAACCTATCGTCAGGCACTCGATACAGCCGCCAACAGCGACGAATTCATGTACACCAATATTTACCGCCGGGCCCATGGCGATGGTTCTGTAACCAGCGGAGGTGCTTTCCTGAATATGGAGATTCCGTTCACCAGTGGCAAAACCAGTTTTTATGCCTTTGGTGGTTATAATGGCAAGAAATCGGATGCCTATGCATTTACGCGCAACTGGTCGGCCCGCCCCGACCGCTTCCCTACCGCTCCGAACGGTAATATCACATTTGTATCAGGCATCATGAAAACGACCGGCGACGGCGACACCTTCTATAACCCGCATATTCAAACGAAGATCCGCGATCTGTCGCTCACCACCGGCATCCGCGGCACCGTAAACGAATGGAGCTGGGATTTCAGCAATAGCTATGGCAGCAATAATTTCCATTTCTTCGGCGATAAAACCTTTAACGCTTCCCGCGGGGCTACGCAAACGCATTTTGATGATGGCGGTTTCAATTTTGCACAGAATACGGTAAACCTGA
>CAZKSY010000120.1:0-1857 GCA_964555605.1 uncultured Chitinophagaceae bacterium
AAATTAAAAGTGACCGAGCATGTCGGCACACCGCTGCTTCGTAGCATGGCAGCTTATTACATCAGCAATTTTGAACTTCCCCCTTCCGCGAAAGAGGCTAGATCGTATACGGTATTACAGGAATGGGATACGAAGAATTTTGTGAACGGCAAAGGTCAAATGACCATCGACCTGGGTACTTATATTACCGCTCCGGGACAGTATGAGGTAAGTTTCACCAATGCGGTTAGCGTAACCGGTATGTGGGTGGAAAAAGCCGAGATCATTTTTGATAACGACCCCAATACCTTGCAGGAATTCATACAGCGCAAACCCAATGAAAATGTATTTTATATCAACCGGACGGGGCAAATAGACAAAGGCACCAGTTCTATCCTGAAAGTAGTATTGCAATCCGATAATAGTTCTTTTCAGAATAAGGGCTTTGTGAAGATCCGGAAGCGTTGATCCGGCAGCAACGATTGTAAGGGTTGGCGTTGCTATTCTCAAACCATTCCGATCCGTTGTTGTAAGTTGCATCAACGATCCATTCATTCCTCGCATGCGATATGTTCAAATTATAATGGCATTTCTGATCGGTGGGCTTGCCATCGCGATGGAATACAGGCCCATCAAAGATGTTTCCTTCTTTACCGATTGGTATGATGCTGCCCCCTTTTGGATGCTTCTTATTTGGACGATCGTCTGTTTGGTCATTGATGTTCGGCGTTATCTGTCTTCAAAAAAACTGCTGTCCTTTTCCCCTCTTTTCCTTTGTCTGATTTTTGTGTCAATTGTAATGTGGCATCAAAAGACGATGGAAGCACTCGACAATTCCCCCACGCAATTTACGGCCACAAACGATGCTATCGGTAGCGATGGCGGTTTCGTGCTCGACTTCAAAGTGAATGGTTATTTGAAGGCTGAGAAACGGGATCGTTTTTCGGTGACCTATTACCGGGGCCGTTATACACAACTCCACGACACGATCGTATTAAACATCCCGTTGAATTTTCACCTGGCAAAACGAGGGTTGCTGCGAAACGATTCTTTGTGCCTGATCGGAGACACTACCAGATTTTATGTTCTCCGGCAGTAATGCTGTTTTGCTCAACGTTTCGTAAAGAGGCCGAAATTGTTCCGGATCGTTTCTGTTCATCCGGTTTTTATTCCCTGTCTCGCATTATTTACCCTTTATTTACATCTTTTACTATTTTATTTACATAGCCAATCCATTTTTCAAGAATTAACGCATTAGTTTGGCAGTATCAAAAAATAGTAACATGAAGAACACGAAGAAGATCATTTATGTACTGATCCTGCCGCTGGTAGTGGCGGGCGGTCTGCTGTTTGCCAATCGCGCCATCCAGAAAGATGTTCATCCGAAGCCGGTTCCCAGGCCTCTTACGGCTGCTGCATCGCAGACTGAGCGGCAAAAATGGGAGGCCAGTGCTGATGGCGTGAAGTTTAAGAAATGGGAAGATTCTGCCGAAGGGCAAAAGGTATTGGACGGGATGAGCAAAATAGCTAAACAGATCCGAGAATCCTCAGATATGGAAGCTGTGATCACCTCGCTTTCCCTTCCAGCCGGTTCCAGATTGGGTTTTGGGTTGATGGTTCGTATCAATGCAGTGGAATACATTCTGAATTTCAGAGCTGTAAATGCGGAGGAATTAAAGTTATTGTCGGGTCTGCAGGTGAACGACAAGATCATTATTAGAAGTCATTTTCTCTCTTATGCCCCCAAGTACGCTTACCCGATCATTACCGGTGATTATGTAGAGCGGGATCAACAGATGCTTTACAAATGGATACCGCCTGAAAACGGTTGCTGAATAGTATCGGAATCGTGATTTGTACACGAGTATAATTTATATT